>NZ_CP010536.1:3876613-4522716 GCF_000832305.1 Cupriavidus basilensis | reverse complement strand
TTAAATGGCGGGTTCTGCGATGCCGCAGGGGATCACGTATGCGCATCGCCGGGTCTGACCTGTTCCGTGCAAAACCGGTGCGTATCCTTGGTATTTGACTAAGCTGAAACGCGCTGGAAACAGCTGGATTGGCCGGAACAGGCAGCGGGCCGGGCAGGCTGATGGGGTTGGATCGGATGGGTTGGGCTGGTTTACGGCTTTACGCGTCCGCTCCGGCAAGATTCCCTCCCACAACTGCGTCGCGCGGCGTCGATGTCCGATTCGTCGGTGCCATCGATTCGCGAGATACACGGCCGGCAGCAAGATCACCACAGCAGTCGGCAACACCGCAAACCGCGGCAGCCCCATGCGAACCATACGCGGCGGCGCCCGGCTTAACGCCGGAAGCCGGGCGAGCCCAGATCAACCAGAGAGTGCAACATGAAACGTACATACCAACCTTCCGTTACCCGCCGCAAGCGTACCCATGGTTTCCGCGTGCGCATGAAGACCCGCGGCGGCCGCTCCGTCATCAACGCGCGTCGCGCCAAGGGCCGCAAGCGCCTGGCAGTCTAAGGGCCTGGCGACCGGCCACGGCGGTGCAGCAGCTTGCGCCGCTTTGGCCACTCGCCTCGCCTTTTGGACGGCCGGTAGCCAGCAGCCAAGCACAGCTTTTCCGCTCGCTTTGCCTAGCGTGACTACCTTTGCCTACCCTAAAGCCGCGAGGCTCACAAAAACGGATGAGTTTTCATCCGTTTTTGCATTGCGTCCGCGCCGACGCAGCCAGCATTTCGTGCTGTACGTGGGCGAGAACGGCCTGCCGCAAGCCCGCCTGGGCGTGGTGGTTGGCAAGAAGTTCGCCGCGCGTGCCGCCGAGCGCAACCTGGTCAAGCGCATGGTGCGGGAACTGTTCCGCCAGCGGCAGGACAAACTCGCGGGCCGCGATGTGTTGCTGCGCCTGCAGGCCAAGTTTCCGCGCGCGGAGTTTGCCAGCCGCACCGCGATACGCCGGGTGTGCCTGGCTGAGCTGACCGGCTTGTTCGAGGTGGCGGTGAAGCCGCTTGCCCCGCGCCCTGCTGCCCCTTCCGGGGTGTCGCCGGCAAAGTCCGCCGAGGCTGCGCCCACTGAAGTCCCGCCCTCGGGCGCTCCTGCCTGACCGGCCCGCCGCCATGAAGCGAATCCTGCTTGCCCTGCTGCGCATCTACAAGATCGCCCTGAGCCCGTTTTTTGGCTCGCAGTGCCGCTTCCTGCCCACCTGTTCCGATTACGCCCGCGAAGCGATCCTGTGCCATGGCGCAGGGCGCGGCAGCTGGCTGGCCGCTTGCCGGCTATGCCGTTGCCATCCGTTCACGGATGGCGGGTATGATCCGGTGCCACCGGCATCGGCAACAAAGCAAGACCGGGCTCGCCCCGCGACTGGCCATCCAGTCACGATCCGGCTACCCCGCCCCTGATTTCCCCCGACCACAGCGAGACATGGATATCAAACGCACCATACTCTGGGTCATCTTCTCGATGGCCCTCGTGCTGCTCTACGACAACTGGCAGCGCGCCAACGGTCACCAGTCGATGTTCTTCCCGAGCGCGACGCAGCAGGCTCCGGCAACCGCAGGCGGCGCTTCGGCCCCGCAAGGCGACGTGCCCAAGGCCAATGCAACAGCCGGCACCGCCGCGGGCGCCGCGGCGTCCGTCCCGGTCGCCGCGGCCCAGCCGAGCGGCGAGAAGATCGTGGTCAGCACCGACGTGATGCGTGCCCAGATCGATACCGCCGGCGGTATCCTGACGCGCCTGGAACTGCTGAACCACAAAGACCATGACGGCAAGCCGGTCGTGCTGTTCGAGCGTGACCAGACCCGCACCTACATGGCCCGTTCCGGCCTGATCGGTGGCGACCTGCCCAACCACACCACGGTGTTTACCGCTTCGGCGGGCCCGCGCGACCTGGCTGGCTCGGACAAGGTGTCGGTGACGCTGACGGCGGAGAAGGACGGGGTCAAGCTGGACAAGACCTATACCTTCCACAAGGGCAGCTACGTTGTCGACACGAAATTTGCCGTGACCAACGACAGCGGCAAGCCGATCTCGCCGACGCTGTACATGGAACTGACGCGCGACGGCAGCAAGGTCGAGCAGTCGCAGTTCTATAGCACCTTCACCGGCCCGGCCATCTACACCGACGCCGACAAGTACCACAAGATCACCTTCGACGACATCGGCAAGGGCAAGGCTTCGGTCCCCGCGGCCGGTAGCAGCGGCTGGGTGGCGATGGTGCAGCATTACTTTGCCTCGGCGTGGATTCCGCAATCGGGCAAGGAGCACAGCTTCTACGTCGAGAAGATCGACAACAACCTGTTCCGCGTGGGCGTGCAGCAGCCGCTGGGCGCCATCGCCCCGGGCGCCACGGTATCCACCGATGCGCGCCTGTTCGCCGGCCCGCAGGAAGAGCGCATGCTCGAGAAGATCACCCCGGGCCTGGAACTGGTGAAGGACTACGGATGGCTGACCATCCTGGCCAAGCCGCTGTTCTGGCTGCTGGAGAAAATCCACGGCTTGCTGGGCAACTGGGGCTGGTCGATCATCGGGCTGACCGTGCTGATCAAGCTGGTGTTCTTCCCGCTGTCCGCGGCTAGCTACAAGTCCATGGGCAAGATGAAGGACCTGCAGCCCCGCATGACCGCGATGCGCGAGCGCCACAAGGGCGATCCGCAGAAGATGAACCAGGAGATGATGGCGCTGTACCGCACCGAGAAGGTCAACCCGCTGGGCGGCTGCCTGCCCATCGTGATCCAGATCCCGGTGTTCATTGCGCTGTACTGGGTGCTGCTGTCGTCGGTGGAAATGCGCGGTGCGCCTTGGCTGGGCTGGATCCATGACCTGTCGGTGCCGGATCCGTTCTACATCCTGCCGGTGCTGATGGCCGTGTCGATGTTCGTGCAGACCAAGCTGAACCCGACCCCGCCGGACCCCGTGCAGGCCAAGGTCATGATGATCATGCCGCTGGTGTTCTCGTTCATGTTCTTCTTCTTCCCGGCTGGCCTGGTGATGTACTGGGTCACCAACAACGTCTTGTCGATCGCGCAGCAATGGCAGATCAACCGGATGCTTGGCAAGAACAAGGCGAAGACCGCGGCGGTGGCCAAGGGCTGACGCTGAAGCCGGACCGGCGGGTGGCAAACCCGCGCCGGCCCGGCACATGAGGTCGCTCAAAGCGTCAATGGCGGCCTCACTGAAATCCCCCGCAAGTTCCGGCTTGCGGGGGATTTTGCTTTTCTGCGGCGTGCTTCGCCCAGGTGGCGTTGCCGTGGCGGCAAGACGCCACGGCAGAAAGTTGGCCAAATTTTGCCAAGCTCGCTAGCATGAAACCATGAGCACAATGAATATCTCTCTGCCTGACACGCTCAAGGCCTTTGTCGATGAGCAAGTCAACCAGCGCGGCTACGGCTCCAGCAGCGAGTACGTGCGCGAGCTGATCCGCAAGGATCAGGATCGCCAGCACCTTCGCAGCCTGCTTTTGGCGGGTGCCGATTCGGCGCCGACTGCGCCGGTCGATAGCGACTACTTCGACGCCCTGCGAGCGCGGGTGCGCAGCGCTCGGGGATGAGGGCCAGGTCTGTCGTCGCGAGAGCGCTTGCCAGACGGTAAGTGACCGCCGCGACCATCGGAGCGTCTCGTCAATACAGCCGCTTGCCCGCCGTCTCACACACCATCGCCAGTCCCGCCAGCGGCAGCTTGAGCACTGTTGCGGCGTAGCTGGCCACGAAGTGCGGCACGATGTGGCTGGCGCAGGCGCCCCCGTATCACTCAGGCGCGTGGCACACCGCTTCGATATTGTGGCCGTCCGGGTCCAGCACAAAGGCGCCGTAATAATTCGGGTGATAGTGCGGGCGCAAACCCGGCGCGCCGTTGTCCCGGCCGCCGGCCGCCAGCGCGGCCTTGTAGTAAGCATCCACCTGCGAGCGCGAGTCCGCGCGAAAGGCGATATGCAGCGGTGGCTGGTTGGGCGTGCCGTTGCTGATCCAGAACTCGGGCTTCTCGGGCGGGCCGAAGCCGGCCACGTCGGTGTGGCCGGTCACGCTGGCGGGCAACTCCATGTTCTTGATGAAACCGAGCGCGGCCAGCGCGGCGGTGTAGAAGGCCCGGCTCTTGGCAAAATCGCTGACGACAACGCCTGTGTGATCGATCATCTTGCAGTTTCTCCTTGGGTGTTTTTTGTAGTCCGGCGTTGGCTCTGTGTTGGCCCGGTGTTGGCTCAGGCCAGGTCGAGCACGCTCATGGTGGCGTTGAAGCGGCTGACCAGCACCGCCTCGCCGTGCACGCTGGCGAAGACATCGGCCTCCACCACAATGATGGCGCGGCCGGATTTCAATACGTCGGCGCGGCAGGTGAGGCGATCGCTGCGGGCGGCGCGCAGCAGGTTGATCTTGAATTCGGCGGTGACCACATGGCGCCCGGTGTCGAGCATGGTGCTGGCAGCCGCGCCGGCGGTGTGCTCGGCGATGGTGGCTTGCACGCCGGCATGGACGATGCCGCCATGCTGCAGGTGGCGGGGCGTGACCAGCAGTTCGCTCTCGCACCAGCCTGGCCCGCAATCCACCAGCCGGATGCCTACGTCGGCGACAAAGGCAGCCTGGCGAAAGCCGGCCTCGATGGTGTCGCGCAGCAAAAGGCGTTCTTGTTCGGTGGACATGGCGCTGCTCCTCGCACTGGTGGTGATCGGGTACGGCCTTGTGATGGCTGGCCGGCTGGCGTTGCCTGCACGCATTGCAACCCGAAGCGCGCAGGCTGTCAATGGAGTGCGGCGCAACCGGCACAATCGCCTACACTGGTTAGACGTGCCCTAGAACGTGCCCTGAATCGTGCCCGGAAACATGCCCTGAAGCCGGCCTGCGCAAGATCAGGCTGTTCCGGTAGCTTCCGGTAGTTATGCCCACGCCGATACGCCATGCGCGCCGCCAACCTTCCCATGCAGCTGCACCCGCGCATGCGCGCCATCGATGCCTTCATCGCGCTCGGCGATGCGGGCCTGGTGGCGGTTGCCGATCAGCTGGATGCCTTGCACCGGCGCGACCATCCTGATGATGTGCATGCGTTGCGCGTGGCGGTGCGGCGTCTGCGCGCCGTATGCTGGGCATTTGCCCCGGCCCTGCCCAAGGCCATCCGCGCGCGCTGGGATGGTTGCCTGCGCAAGCTGGCGCAGGCCGCCAGCGATGTGCGCGACTGGGACGTGTTCATCAGCGCGACCTTGCGCCCGGCGCTGGACTTGCAGCCCGAGGATCCGGTGCTGCTGGCGGTGCATGACACTGCGATGACGCGCCGCCACTACGCACGCGCCACCATGCTGGCGCAACTCACTGAACACCAGCACTGGCCACTGCCCGTGCTGCACCGCGACCTCACGCACCTGGGCGCGGGCGGCGCGCCGCGGGCGGGCGCCGCCGCGCAGGACCGGCTGGCAGTGTTTGCGCGCCGGCGCTTGCGCCGCGCGTGCAAGCGCGTGAAGTCGCTGGCGCGTGCCGCGCGCTCGCAAGACCTGGCGCGCGTGCATCGCTTTCGCCTTGGCAGCAAACGGCTGCGCTATGTGATCGAGGCGCTGGAGCCGGTACTGGCCAAGCGCTATGCCAAGCGCCTGCACGGCAAGCTGGTGAAGCGCCAAGGCAGCCTGGGTGACCTGATCGACGGCGCCGTGGCACGCCGCCTGATGATGGAGTGCCTGAACATGCCCGCTGCGGATGCAGCAGATGCAGCAGATGCAGCGCATGCGACGGATGTGCCGGATGCGCCAGGTACCACGGTTGCGCCAGATCGATCTGCGACAATATCGCCATGACTGCCACGACCGCCATGACCGCAACCCACTCCCTCCAGCCTCGCTCCGCTCGCACCACGCCCATCGCCGCCATTGCTACCGCGCCCGGGCGTGGCGGCATCGGCGTGGTGCGCGTGTCCGGCCCCGACGTGAGCGCGATTGCGCAGGCCGTGTGTGGCCAGGCGCTGAAAGCCCGCCACGCCACCTACCTGCCGTTCCTGGATGCGCACGGCAAAGCGATCGATCACGGCCTGGCGTTGTACTTCCCCGCGCCGCACTCGTACACCGGCGAGGAAGTGCTGGAGCTGCAGGGCCACGGCGGCCCGGTGGTGATGCAGATGCTGCTGGCGCGCTGCCTGGATGCCGGCCGCGAGATGGGCCTGCGCCTGGCCGAGCCCGGCGAGTTCACGCGCCGCGCCTTTCTGAACGACAAGCTCGACCTGGCCCAGGCGGAAGCCGTGGCCGACCTGATCGAGGCCAGCACCGAAGCCGCCGCGCGCTCGGCCGCGCGCTCCATGGAGGGCGTGTTCTCCGACGCCATCCGCGCGCTGGTGGAGCAGGTGATCCACCTGCGCATGCTGGTGGAAGCCACGCTGGATTTCCCCGAGGAAGAGATCGACTTCCTCGAAGCCTCCAACGCGCGCGGCCAGTTGGCCAATATCCGTGATGCGCTGGGCGGCGTGCTGGCGCAGGCCAAGCAGGGCTCGCTGCTGCGCGAGGGCTTGTCGGTGGTGCTGGCGGGCCAGCCCAATGTGGGCAAGTCGTCGCTGCTCAACGCGCTGGCCGGCGCGGAGCTCGCCATCGTCACGCCGATTCCCGGCACCACGCGCGACCGCGTGCGCGAGACCATCCAGATCGAAGGCATCCCGCTGCATATCATCGACACCGCCGGCCTGCGTGAAGACGCCACCGACGAAGTCGAGCGCATCGGCATCGAGCGCACCTGGCAAGCCGTGGGCCGCGCCGACCTGGTGCTGCACCTGGTGGACGCGGCCGACTACGTGGAACACGGCTTGTCGGAGATCGACGACGCCATCGACGACCGGCTCTGCGGCCACCTGCCGCCGGGCTCGCCGATCCTGCGCGTGGTCAACAAGATCGACCTGGCGCCCAAGGTAGGCGAGCATCACTTCGGCGCCGATCGCCCACACGTGGTGGCCGCCATCGGCCCGAACCCGGCCGAGGTATGGATCTCCGCGCGCACCGGCGCCGGCATCGACCTGCTGCGCGGCCAGTTGCTGCGGCTGGTGGGCTGGCAATCCGGCAACGAAGGCACCTTCCTCGCGCGCGAGCGGCACCTCACCGCGCTGCGCAACGCGCAATCGCACCTGGACCTGGCCGAAGAGCGCGCAGCGCAAGAGGCGCAGGCGCTGGACCTGTTCGCCGAAGAACTGCGCCTGGCGCAGGACCATCTGAACAGCATCACCGGCGAGTTCAGCAGTGATGATCTGCTGGGGACGATTTTTACGCGGTTTTGTATTGGCAAGTAAGCCTCGTTTGCGCCTGGTCCGGGCTTGCTTCGCTCCTGCGCCGGCCCGACTTCACCGGCAGGCAGATCCGCGTCTGCAACTGCGCGGGCGGCGTGGTGCGAGGATCGTTCACGTATTGCTCGAACATGGGAAAGTTCGCCGGCACGACCCTGCTGCTCGGCAGCCATTCCGAGAACATCCAGTTGTACGCCTTGCTCATCTCGTTGTAGGGGCCTGTGTAAGTCAGCATCGCGCAGCGGCCCGCCGGGATTTCGAATCGCTCCAGTTCCTCGCCCAGGTCGGCATCTGGCGCAACCGACAGGCCGGCCAGCGAGCGCAGTTGCGCGACTGGCACCTGTTCGGGATCGCTGAAGTACACGCCAAAGCCGATGGCGTCCGGGCTGGCAAGGCCCCGGCTGGCTGCCAGCATGAAGATGCGGGTGAACACCGGGCCGATTTCCTGATAGCTGCCACGATGGGGCAGCGTGGCCAGAACGGTGCCGGGAAAGGTTTCGATCGTGATGGGGTACATGCCTGGCTCCTGAGGATTGAAGGGACCGGAGCGGGCTGCGCGATACCGCCCCGGCGGGATGCCGAAGGCCGCGCCGAATGCCCGGTTGAACGCCGCGTCCGACTCGTAGCCGGCACGCAGCGCCACATCACGCAATGAAGCTTCGGTACCGGCCAGCGCGATCGCCGCACGGTGCATGCGCAGGCGTTGTACCGTGGCGTTCACCGTTTCTCCCATCATGGCGCGATAGACGCGATGGAAGTGATACGGCGACAGGCAGGCCAGGTCGGCCAGCTGGTACAGCTGCGGGTCGGCGTCGGGGTGGCTTGCCAGCCACCGCAGGACGGGTTCCATGCGTTGGGCGTACTGGATTCGGGTCTCGGGCTTCATGTGGTCTCCATGGCGTGCAATCTACCGGCAGCCGGTTTGCGGATTTTGCGGTTTTTTTTGTGGCTTGGCTGGCGCAAAGTGCAGGCAAGCGCATGCGGGTCGGTTCCGGCAAGCTGCGGCGCACAAACCGGTCAGCGCTCCCTCCAACGAGTCCGCACGCCCTCCTATACTGAAATCCCACCCCTATCTCGCCCGGCGCTGGTCCACGCGGCTGCCAGCGCGCGAGCCAATAGCACAAGTGCCGCGCGGCAAGCCAACCAGGCAAGGCAAGCACAGGAAGCAGGGGCCTGAATCCCGGACCGGCATCGACGCCAGGCGTGTAGCGTGCGGCGCGGATGTACGCGGGGGTTCACACGAAAACTCGCACGAAAACTCGCACGAGAATTCGCACGGGCTCCTGTCCATGCAAGACCGGCAAGGAGATCATCATGACCAACGCGCAAGGACAAATCGTCGGCACCCTGAACCACCTGATCGAGGTCGGCAAGGACGGCGAGCTCAGTTGCACGACCGGCGCCCGCGAGGTGCATAACCCCGAGATACGCGCGATCCTCACGGGCACGGCGGAATCGTGCCGCGCCTCGGTGATGGAGTTGCAGGCACTGGTGACATCGCTGGGCGCGGAGCCCCGGGATCGCGGCAGCATGGGCGGCACGCTGCATCGCGGCTGGATGGAAGTGTTGCACGTGATCGCGCCGCACAATGACGATGCGGTGCTGCAACTGTGCGAGCGCGATGAGGAAACGGCAAAGCGCGAGTACCAGTCGGCACTGACGAGGGACATGCCGCCCGAGATCCGCGCGGTGGTGCAGCGCCAGTACGAGGGCATACAGTGGCATCATGATCGCATCCACGCCATGCGCGGAATGCAGATTCATTGAGGCTGCGATGCGCTGATCGTCGGCAATCCCCTGCGATAAGTGGCAATGACCGCAGCAAAGACCGCAGCAAAAACCGGCTGCCTGCCTGACGCCTGGCGAGCTACCAGACGAACGGGACCAGCCGGTATCGCACCCGGGCCGCATAGGCCGCGTAGCCCTTGAGGCCGCGCTGCAGCTCGCGGTCTTCCATTGCCGTGCGAAACACGATGGCGCCAATGAGCACCAGCGATGCGGCCACGCCGTACCAGGAGCCGAGCATCAGCGCATTGGCCGGCAGGAACACCAGCATGGTGGCATAGAGCGGGTGGCGAACCACGGCGTAGGGGCCGCTCGACACCACCCGGTGCCCGCGCTCGGCCTGGATCCTGACCACGGCCGCGAGGAAGGTGTTTTCGTGAAACACGCGGTCGATCACGAGAAATGACAGCACCAGCAGCACCGCGCCCAGGCACTGCAGCCACAGCGGCATTGCGGACCAGCGAAAGCGCACCGCATCCAGGCCCATCAGCACCATCCAGGCGATCCACGCCGCGAGCACGCAGGGCAGCAGGATCTTGTCCCAGAACGGCTGGCCGCGTTGCAGCGGCATCTTCATGCGCTCGGCGAGCAGCGCCGGATCGTGCCGCGCCAGGCGTTGCGTGAGCCAATAGCCGCCGCCAAAAAACAGGATGAGATAGGCCCAGGCGGCTGGCCAGGCCAGCGTGCCCGCCGCGCCAAACAGCAGGGCCGCAAAGAGCAGGCCCTCCGCCGCCAGCGTCATTCCGACCTTGAATCCCATGGCGCCTGCCTCCTTGCCGCCGAACCGGTAGCCGCGCGTTTGTCATGCTTGCACGTTAGCACGCACTTGGTATGCCGGCGCACAGAGCGCGCCTGCGGGGCCAGCTAGATTCGTTGCGCATGCCCATTGGTTGCGCGCGCCGCGCGCGGCCACCGCGACGCCGCAGAGCGTTGTGGCGCGGCGGCAAGCGAGGGCGGCATGGCAGAGTACTGCGCCCCCCGACACCTTGAGGGGTAGGAAAAAATGAGCCGTCGCGTTCTAGAGCTGACCGGGCTTCGCAGCGTCGCGGTCATGCTGGTGGTCATCAGCCATGCGGAGCACATGGCCAAGGGGGGGTACACGGGATTGCTCGCGCCGCTGCGGTATTTCGCGAACGGCGGCGTCGGCGTGTTCATCTCGTTCGTGCTGAGCGGCTTCCTGATTACGGAGCTGCTGCAGGCGGAGTGGCGCGCCTGCGGCTCCATCAAGCTGATGCGTTTCTATGGCCGCCGCGCGCTGCGCATCTGGCCGGCTTTCTATGTCTACCTGATCGCGCTGGGCCTGTTCGGCATTGTCGGGCTGATCGATGTCGATGCGCGGCAGCTCCTGTTTGCGGCCGCGCACCTCTGGAATTACTCCGAGATGCTCGGGCTGGGCAACGTCAACATGGTGCATCCCGCCGGCGCGTGGCTGCTCGGCCATTTCTGGACGCTGGCGCTGGACGAGCAGTTCTACTGGCTGTGGCCGCCAGTGCTATTGCTGCTGCTGCGCGGCAGGAATCCGCGTTGGCTGGTGCTGGTGATCATGCTGATGCCGCTGGTGAGGGTGCTCTGCTATTTCACGACGCCTTCGCTGCGCGGGCAGCTGGGGCTGATGCTGCACACGGGCGTGGACCCGGTGCTGATGGGATGCTATATCGCGCTGGACCGCGAGCGGCTGAAGGCGCAACTGAACGCACGCTTTGCCGGCGCGTTCGCGTTGCCGGCGCTGATCCTGGCACTGCTGCTGGGCCTGCCGGTCATCGGCACCCTGGCCGGCGGCATCTGGACGGCGACCTATGGTCCGGTGGCGCTGGCGGCGGCGGCCGGCCTGCTGATCCTTGCCGTGGTAGAGCGGCCCGAGTTGTGGATATCGCGCCTGCTCAGGAGCAAGGCCTTTGTGTTCGTGGGCACGATCTCGTTCAGCTTGTATGTCTGGCAGCAGCTGTTTACCAGCACGGCGTCGCCGCTGGCGCTGCGCTTCCCCTTTTGCATCCTGGAGACGCTGGCAGCCGCGGCGCTGAGTTACTTGCTGGTCGAAGCGCCTTTCCTGCGGCTCAGGAGCTGGCTCGGCAGGCGAGCGCGGGCAACAGCCCTGGAGGCGGTGAGCGAGGAGGGCGGCGCGCCCGCGCACAGCGTCGAGGCGGAACCGCTCCAGGACTTGCCGCAGCAGGCCTTGTAAGTGGGCGTTGCACTGCTGGCCTGTGTTGGCCTGTGTTGGCTGCCACACCAACAGGGGGCAGGCCGCGCGGTACCTTTTGACATCGCACCACGGCAGCCCCGGGGGAGCCCGCCCGCGCCGGGCGTGGCCATCCCAGGCAGGGAGTGAACATGAACCGAGACGGTACACACCTTTGCGCGCTCGACGGTGTGCGGGGCCTGGCGGTCCTGATCGTCATGCTCTATCACTTTGCCCATGTGGGCCTGGTGTCGGACCTGCCGCTCGACCGCCTGTTCTACCAGTTGTCGATGACGGGGTGGATTGGCGTGGATATCTTCTTTGCACTGTCGGGATTCCTGATCACGGGCATCCTGCTGCGCACCAAGGGCGCGCCCAACTATCTGCGCGCGTTCTACGGGCGCCGCGTGCTGCGCATCTTTCCGCTGTACTACTTCTACCTGGCCGTCCTGTTTGTGCTGCTGTTCCCGCTGATCTCGCACCGCGTCGGCGCCAACGAGCAGGCCAAGCTGGAGGCGGTGCAGGCCAGCTGGCCGTGGTTCGTGCTGTATCTGTCCAACCTCAAGCAGGCGCTGGCCGGCACGTTCTTCGGCGCGGGCGCGGGGCATTTGTGGTCGCTTGCCATCGAGGAGCAGTTCTACGCCGTGTGGCCGTTGCTGGTGCTGCTGTTGCCGTTGGCCGCCATGCGCCGGCTCTGCCTGGTGCTGCTGGCGGGAACGCTGGCGCTGCGCGTCGGCATGGTCTTGCAAGGCTTCAGCGCGGATGCCATTTCGGTGTTCACGCCGGCCCGGCTGGATGGCCTGGTGGCCGGCGCGTTGCTGGCGATGGCGGTCCGGCGCGGATTGCACTTCAAGCCCTGGCTGGTGAAGGCGGCGCCGTTGGCGCTGCTGGTGCTGGCGGGCGGGCTCGCGGCCATGGGCTCCCGGCTGGAAGCCAGCCCGCTGATCTACACCGTGGGCTTCTCGGTGGTTGCCATGGTGGCGGTGGGCCTGATCTACGCGGCCTGCGCCACGGACCGGCACGCCGTGTTCAGCAACCGGTACCTGGTGTTCCTGGGCAAGTACAGCTACGCGCTTTACGTGTTCCACCCGATCATCCGCGTGGCGGCGGTCAAGGTGTTCGGCGAGCCGCGCCTGTTGTTCGGCAGCCAGATCCCCTGGCAGCTGGGCTTTTCGGCGGCGTGCCTGTGCGCCTCCATCGCAGCGGCCTTGCTGAGCTGGCACCTGATCGAAAAGCGCTTCCTGGGGCTAAAGGACATGCTGTTCCCCAACCGGGTTCCCACACCGGCGCCGCCCCCGCCATCCGCCGCCTTGCCGGCGCGCGACACGTTTGGCGCCGACCCCGCCAGGCGCGGACGGCCCATCATCTAGGCATGCTGATCCGCGGCGGGCGGCGGCCTGGCAGTGCCGGGCCGCCGGCCCACCGATGAATCGCATGCGGGCACGGCCAACCGCTACAATGGGCCGTTTCAGCGAACGAGCCCCTGCCATGACCGATCATCCCCGCTTTACCCTCAATCGCTCGCTCGTCGTACTGGTGCCGCAGCAGCCTTTCTTCGAATGGATCATGGCCGTGGATATCGACCCGGTAGCCACGCTGACCCTTGAGCATGTGCGCGAGGACCAGAGTGTGTTCCTGGTGCCGGACGATGTTTCGACCACGTCGGAAGCGCTGCAGTGGGTGGAACAGCGCTGGCGCGGCTTGTTCGAATTCATGCTGGGGGAGTGGTTCGACGAAAGCCTGTGGCCGCAAACGCTGACGCTGCAGCAGTTCCGTGACTGGTTCACCGTGCAGCACCACTCGATGGTGTTCGACATGGCGCCGGACACCCCGATCGAGCATGAAGACTGGGAAGACGAGGACGAAGACGACGACGAAACCGGGCTGCGGCACCTTCACTGAGCGCGGCTTGCCGGTTGCGCCTTGATGCGGCGCAGCCCGGCGGCCCCGCAGCAAGCCGGCTTTACGTCACGCCATCGCCATGAAGCGCATGCGCATGCCTCCCCCCGGATCCCCACGCGGCACCTCGCCCAGGCTGTGGACAAGTCTGTGGAGAAGACCGAACAACCCTGTGGGCAAAGCTGTGGGCAACTTTTTGGCAAGCCCCGCCCGAGCGCCCGGCCTGGCGCCGCCAGGCCTTGCCACAGGCGGGCTGGCAGCTGAGCCGAGCGTGCCGGCGCAATGGCCTATTTCTATTGCAGGAAACCCCGGATGTTGAACCGTACCCAGCAAATCCTTATCGGTGTTGTCGCCCTTGCCGTCCTTGGCATGTTGTGGCTCACCGGCAACCATGAAGCGCAGCAGGAAGAGCCGGCCCCCGAGCCGGTCACGGCAGCGTCCGCGGCGGTGCCGGAGCCCAACGCCGGCGCGCGCGGCGTGCCCAAGAACGGCACGCTGGACCCGATCAGCATCGACCCGAACCGCTCCACCGACATCCTGCCGCAATACCAGGCGGACACCCTTGTCGACGATTACCAGGAGAACGTTGGCACGGCCAACGACCGCTACCTGGGCAAGTATTTCATCGTGGAGGGCGTGGCCAGCGGCGCGAGGCGCGAGGGAAACGACACGGTCTTCCTGGATATCCGCTCCAATAGCCCGACCCTGGTGGTGCGCGCCAAGCTCCTGCCGATCCAGATCTGCGGCCCCGCCGGGCGCACCTGCGAGGTCGAGGCACGCGCAACCATGGTCCGGCGCGGACAGAAGGTGGCCGTGGAATGCACCGGCGCGGGCCAGGTGGAAGGCTCGCCCGTCCTCGAAGATTGCCTTGTGCGTGGCGGCGCCAACTGAGCGCGAGCACTGACTTACCCGGATTTACCCAGATCGATATCCAGCATGCAAACCCTGCTTTCCGTACTCGCCCTGACCATCCTGATCGTCACCGTGGTGGGGCTGGTCTCGCCACCGTTCATCAGCAACGCCTTCCTGAAGGGCCGCCCGGTGGGGCGCCTGCAGATCCTGCTGGTGGGCGTGTTCCTTGCCGCGATCTGCCTGATGGTGGTGGGCACGATGGCCAGCGGGGGGGTGGCAAAGGCCTGAAGCAGCCTGAGGCGCCTGACGAAGGCTGCCGATCGGGCCAGAGCCGCGCGTGCCTTCGAGGCGCAGGTGATGGCGCTACGCCGCCGCCAGGCCATTGTGCTCTGAGCCCACCCGCCGCAGAACCAGCGCTGGACCGATTTTCCTGCTCTGTTCCAACGATTGCCGCGGCCGCAATGGCCTAAAGTTGCCTGGCGCGCTTGCCGACAACCCGGTTCGGCACCCTTGCACCAGCGTTTCCAGGAACATCATGAAAAAAGCATTGCTAGCCGCCAGCCTAGGCTTGCTGGTCACCGGCTGCGCCACGTACCAGGCCGTCGTGCCGGTCGACCGCGGCGACCGTATCGCCTCCATGCAGCCCGCTGACGGCACGCTGTTTTGCGTGATCGCCAACCCGGGCAGCGGCGGCAATGCCTATGCGGAATACATCCGCGACTCGGTGCAGCAGCGCGGTTTTGAGTTCAAGATGCTGTCGCCCGGCTCGTCGGTGGCGTCGTGCCCCTATACCGCCACGGTCTACATGCAACGCCAGACCTACTGGCGCGATTTCCTGAGTACGGCGGAGATCATCGTCTATATCAACGGCGAGCGCGCCGGCAAGGCGAACTACGATGCCCTGCGCAGCGCCGGTGGCCTCAACCTGAGCAACCTGGTCCCGCCCGAGATGAAGATCGACGAGTTGTTCGAGCAATTGCTGCCCGGCATGCGGCCAAAGCCGTCCACGGCCGGCACGCCAGGTGCGCCGGGCGCCCCGCAATCGCCGGCTACGCCAGCCTGACCGCCTCCGCCGCCTTGGCGATGGCGTACCCATGACAGCGAGAAGTGCGGCGTTATTCCCTTGCGGGGCGCGCAGACACGCACGAATGGCGCCTCTTCAGGGGGCGCTTGCTTGTGCGTGCCTGCGCACTTGAATCAACCGCTCAGCCTACCACCTGCCCCAGGCGCACCACGGTCACGCCCGGGCGCAGTTGCCGCAGCGACGGCATCACCAGCACGCAATCCGGATACGGCGTGACCACCGGCTCGCCGTCGCGCCAGCCGATCACGGTGTCGGCTTCGGCGAAGGTTTCCAGCCCGGTGTATGGGCCGGCGAAGCGGAAGTCCATGCTGCTGGCGACCACGGGTTCGGTCACGCGTACCACCCGCTGCGGCGCCAAGGGCAGGAGCCAGCCAGCGGGCACGTCGGCCGCGTCGATCACGCCGGCATGGAGCAAGAAGCGCGCGGTGCTGTCCCGGGCCACGCCCACGGCAGCGGCTTCCCAGTGCTGGCCGCATTCGACCAGCAGCGCGTTCCTGGCGCTGGCGGGGTCGCCAAAGCCTTCGTAGTCGCGCATGCGCCGTCCTTCCGGATGGCCCTCGTCCACGATCACATTGGCGGGCGCGCCCACGGCGCGCGACAGGGCGATGCCCTTGTCGAGCGGGCCGGACACGATCAGCGGCAAGCTCTTCTCGTGCATGGAGTGCAGGTCGAGCAGCAGGTCCACGGTATCGATGACCGGGCGCATGGCCCGCGCGCGGCGCAGCTCGGACGAGTCACGGGTGGTGTCGTCGAGCACGGCGGCCGTCCACACGCGGTTGAAATCCTGGTCGACATAGCGCGACGCATCCGGGCGGGCCGCATCGAAGCTGTGGTACGCGTCGACGTTGGCGAAGGCCAGCGTCAGGCGGCCGCGGCGCGGGCGCAGGCCCAGGTCCAGCAGCGCCTTGACGGTGATGGCGCCGCACACCTCGTTGCCGTGGGTCAGCGCATTGACCATCACGTGCGGGCCGGGCACGCCGCTGTCGAAGGTGTGGACGTAAGCCACGCCGGCGTTGCCGGCGGCGTAGGCGGAGATATCGGGGAATTCGACTTCAACCGGGTAAGCGTCGAAGCTGGGGGCAGTGGTCGTCATGTCTTTTGGGTCGGCAAGATTGCCAGTGATAGCGACTGAGGAGCGAAAGTAGCAAGGGCGGGCGGCAACCGCCGGCGCCGCCGCTTGCGACAAGCAAATGGTACGCCTGCCGCCGTCCCCTTATTCGTGAATGCCGGCAGTCTGGACGATGCTCTTGTACTTCACCGTCTCGCGCTTGATAAAGCTGGCGAACTGGCCCGGGCCGCCCGGCGCCACTTCCACGCCGGCCTCGGCCAGCTTCTTCTTCACGTCGGGCATGGCCAGCACGGCCTGCATCTCGGTGTTCAGGCGGTCTACCACGGCGCGCGGCGTATTGGCCGGCGCCATCAGGCCAAACCACACACCCATGTCCACGCCCTTGAGCGTGCTGCTTTCCGCCAGCGCGGGTACGTTGGGCGCCACCTGGGCGCGGTGCCCTTCGGTCACGCCGTAGGCCTTGACCCGGCCAGCCTGGATATGCGGCAGCGCCGACGACAGCACCATCACGGCGAGGTCGATCTGGCCGCCGAGCAGGTCAGTGGACATGGCGGATGCACCCTTGTAGGGCACATGGGTGATGTTGACCTTGCCTTGCTGCTTGATCAGCTCGCCGGCCAGGTTCAGCGGCGTACCCACGCCGGACGAGGCATAGGCCAGCTTGCCCGGCTGCGCCTTGGCCAGCGCGATCAGCTCGTCGGCGTTCCTGGCCGGCAGCGCGGACTTGCCCACCAGCACCATCGGCTGGGTGCCGACGAAGGTGATCGGCGCCAGGTCGCGCTCGCCGTCGTAGCGCACGGCGGGGTTGGTCAGGCGCGCGATCGAGACCTCGCTGCCCGAGCCCATCAGCAGCGTGTAGCCGTCGGCGTCGGCCTTGACCACCTTGGACGCGCCAATGGTGCCGCCCGCGCCGCCCAGGTTCTCGATCACCACGCTCTGGCCCAGGCGCTTGCCCAGTTCCGGTGCGATGGTGCGCGCCACCAGGTCGACGCTGCCGCCCGCGGTGTAGCCCACCACCAGGGAAATCGGCTTGGTCGGCCAGCCCGAGGCGCTGGCGCCGCCGGCAAGCAGGCAGAAGGATGCGGCAGCAGCCGCACGCAGCAGTTTGTTCATGGCAGGTCTCTCCGTTTTTTGATTTGCGCCGTATGCAGACAGGCAAGGTATGCAGGCATGCGGCGATCTTAGAGAGCATGCGGGCGCAGCAACGTGCGGCTTTGGCAATGGCGCTTGCCGTTTTGGCAAGGGGTGGGGAATCAAGGGCTGGGATCGGGCCGGGGCCCGCGCCAAGGCGGACGCGGCGAGTGGCGCTAGCCCGCCACCGCCGCATGCCAGAAGGCCTCGCCCAGTGCCCGCATGGGCGCGCGCGGGCGATACAGCAGGATCTGCATCACGAGGTCCGACTCGCCGCCTACCTCCAGCCCGGCGCGCACCAGGCGCCCGGCGTGCAGGTCATCGGCGATCAGCCGCGCGGGCAACCACGCCAGGCCCATGCGCTGGCGCACCATTTCATGCACGGATTCGGCGAAGTCGCTGACCGCGATCACGTCGAGCCGGCTGGCCAGCCCGCGCCGCGCGATCTCGCCGTTGACCATGCGGCCCAGGGTCAGCGTCTGCGCGTAGGCGATCATCGGCACCGGGGCGCGCTGGCCGCGGGCGAGCAACTTGTACTGTGGCCCGCCGCCATCGGCCGCCGCGCTCACGCAAACCAGGCGCTCCTCGCCCACGAGGTGGTACTGGTAGCGCGCGCTGTCCAGCGTCACCGGCTGCTCCGGCGAGTTGTAGCAAAGCAGGAAATCCGCGTCGCCTTCGGTGAAGATCGCCAGCGCGTCGTGCGTGGCAAAGGTGGAAAGCCGCGTGCGAAAGCCCGCAGCCGCCTTGTCGTTGCGCAGCGCATGGCGCAGGCCGGCCAGCCACGCCGGCACCATCGAGCGCGCCAGCGTCTTGCCGGTGACGATCACCACGGTGCTGGCATCGGCCCGATGCGCCGCGCGCAGCGACATGCGCGTCTCGTCCAGCGTGCGCAGCGCGCTCTGCGCGGCCTCCAGGAACTGCCGCCCCTCATCGGTGAGCCGCACCGGGAACACGCTGCGATCGATCAGCGGCGCGCCCGCCCAGACTTCCAGCGCCTGCATGCGGCGCCCGAATGCCGGCGGCGTGACGTTGCGCAGCTCCGCCGCACGCGCGAGGCTGCCGGCCTGGGCCAGGCACACAAAATCCTCCAGCCAGCGGATATGCATAAGGACTCGCGCCAGGGCGCGCGCAGAAGTTGAATGGGGATGATCCGGGCAAATGCCGCCGTCGCGAAGAGCGGCGCTACGATTATTGTAGCTGTAGCTGTACGGGCCCCGGCGCGCGGCGCACGGCATGCGACACACGGCAGCCGCACGACTCGGGTAGAATTTTTGCCATGGCCTTCTTCAAGCGCAGCGCTGCGCCCACCTCCTCGCCGTCGTCCGCGTCGTCATCCGCGCCCACCGCCCACGATGCCGCCGGCTCCGGCTCCGGCAACGGCACGCCGCCGGAATACACCATCGACGAACTCGCGCGGGCGGCCGGCACCACGGTGCGCAATGTGCGCTCCTACCAGGACCGCGGCCTGATCGATCCGCCCGAGCGGCGCGGCCGTGTGGGCATCTACACGCAGACGCACCTGGGCCGGCTACGGCTGATCAACCACCTGCTGGCGCGCGGCTACACGCTGAACAATATCCAGGAGCTGCTCAAGGCCATCGTGGAAGGGCACGACCTGCGCTCCATCCTCGGGCTGGAATCCGCTATCGGCAGCCCGTGGACCGACGAAGCGCCGCGCCACTATTCCTACCTGGCGCTGGCCAGGCTGTTCGGCCGCGCGATATCGCGCCCGGCGCTGGCCAAGGCCATCGCGCTTGGCCTGCTGGAGCCGGACGGCATGGGCTACCTCGCACGCAGCCCGCGCATGCTGACTGCCGGCGTGGAGATCGCGCGCGCGGGATTTGCGCTGGAAGATGTGCTGTCCATCGTCGAGCACGCACGCGGGCACTTTGAAGCCGTATCGGACCGGATCGTGGCCATGGTGGTGCGCGAGCTGGACCGCTTCGGCGAAGGCAAGCTGCCACCGCCGCAGGACGTGCCGCGGCTGGTGGATATCCTGTGGCGCATCCGCCCGCTGGCCATGGTGGCGGTGGAAGCGGAGATGATGCGGGCCATGGAGCAGTCGGCCAACAAATACCTCGGCGACCGCGTGGCGGCCATCATCGAGCATTTGCACGACGCACCGGAAGACGGCGGCGCGGGCAACGCGCCAAAGGCTGGGCCGCGCAAGGCCAGGCGCTGATACAGGTACGCGCAGGCGTGAGCGGGCCAACTACCTAAAGCGCCACCATCTGGAAATCGCCCTTGCGCATGCCGCAATCGGGGCAGCTCCAGTCTTCCGGCACGGCACTCCAGGCCGTGCCGGGCGCGATGCCATGCTCCGGCATGCCAGCGGCTTCGTCGTAGACCAGCCCGCAAATCTCGCACTGCCAGATCTTCATGCCGCAGCCCTCACCGAAGGCGCCCGGCTGGACACGCCGGCCCGCGCGGAGGTGGCCTCGATCTGCGCGATCAGCGGCTCGATGCGCGCCAGTTGCGCACGGTTGTCGTGATCCCACGGATGAAACCCCGGCCGGAAATAATCGAACCACTCCGGCATCATCTTGCGCAGCACGCCGGGCTTGCCCCACAGGAAACGCACCACGCCGCCAAAGCCGCCGAGCTTGTTGCGGCACTCGCGATCGGCCATCACCAGCCGGATGTGGAACACGAACACCATCGCCCAGAACGTCACGGTGGTGGTGAGCATGGTGAAGGTGCGCAGCAGATAGCGATACAGCCCCGGCTTCATCACGGCATTCCACACGTCGTAGGCCACCGCCTTGTGCTCGGTCTCTTCCAGCGCGTGCCAGATCCACACCTGGTGATAGCCGGGCTCGGAGCCGCCCATCTGGTCCGGGTCGGCCAGCAGCCCGCCGGCAAGCATCGCGGTGTAGTGCTCGAGCGCGATGGTGTGCGCGAGCTGCCATGACTTGGGCAGTATCTTGCGCAGCACGTTGAGCAGTTTGCCAACGAACCGATCGAGCGGCTCGGCGGGCAGGCCCGCATCCGTCATCAGCCGGTTGTAGAGAATATGCTCGCGCGTGTGCATGGCCTCCTGGCCGATAAAACCTGCGATGGCGCGCTTGAGCTCGGGGTCGGTCACAGCGTCGCGATAGGCGCGCACGCTGTCCATGAAGAAGCGTTCGCCCGCCGGAAAGAAGATCGAGAGCGCGTTGACGAAGTGGGTGACATGGCGGCCCCGCACGTGCCAGTCAGCGATGCGGCTGGCGGGCAAGTGGGGATGCACATCGCGTCGGACTGGCATCATGATGAGTACTCCTGTCGATTCGTGGAATGCGTCGGGTGCGTCGGGTGTTGCAACAGCGGGCTCAGCGCGCGTCGAGAAAAGGCAGCAGGTCCGCCGCCACGCGTTGCGGATCCTCTTCCATCGGGATATGGCCCAGGCCCGCGTAGCGCTGCAGCCGCGCGCCCGGGATGCGCTCGGCAAAGGCTTGCGCATGTGCCGGCGGGATCCAGCGGTCACGCTCGCCCCACAGCACCAGCGTGGGCGAGCGGATGGCGTTGAGCGCTTGCGTGTCGAGCGCGTCGAAATCCAGCTTGGGCACCATGCGGCTTACCGCTTCGCGGCTGCCCTCGGCGTAGAAGAAATCGACATAGCGGCGGAAGGTGCCTTCGTCCACCCGCGAGGCATCGCCGTAGACATCGCGCGTGGCAGCGCGGATCACGCACTCCGGCAGCAGCCACGGCGCCGACCAGCGCACCGGCGCGTGGTTGAACAGCGCGATATAGAGCGGCAGCTTCATCGGGAAACCGGCGGCATCGATCAGCACCATCTTGTCGACGCGCCCGGGATGGCGCGCGGCCATGTCCCATGCGATCAGGCCGCCCAGCGAGTTGCCGATGACGCTGGCGCGCTGCAGGTAGATGGCGTCGCAGAAGGCGTCGATGAAGCGGCGGTACGTATCCACATCCATGGTGAGAATGCGCCCGCGCGCATCGCGCAACGGCCCGGTCAGGCCAAAGGGCGGCAGGTCCACGCGCAGCACGCGATAGTGTTGCGCGAGCGCAGGCAGCACGCCTTGCCAGGTGTGCAGCGAGGCGCCGAAGCCATGGATCAGCAGCAGCGGCTCGCCGCCGGGCACGCCTTCATCGGTGTAATGCACCAGCGTGCCCATGACCTGCACCCAGCGCGAGGCGGGCAGCGCATAGCGTCTGGCGAGCGTTTCACGCGACAGGCTGAACAGCCCGACGCGGCCCTGGCCGAACCAGCGCGTGAGCGCGCCAGGTGGCTGCGAGAGGCGGCTGTCCGCCGGCATGGCGACGCGGTTCATTGCGCATCTCCGCCATTGCCGCTGGCCTTGGCCGGCACCGTGCTGGGCACGCCCGCGGCGGGCTTGCCGAGCGGGCCTTTGCGGCGCGCGTCGAACACCACCAGCTTCTGGTAGGCCGCCGGCAGCAAGCGCGCCATCATGTCGGCG
Source organism: Cupriavidus basilensis (assembly GCF_000832305.1). Lineage (NCBI taxonomy): Bacteria > Pseudomonadati > Pseudomonadota > Betaproteobacteria > Burkholderiales > Burkholderiaceae > Cupriavidus > Cupriavidus basilensis. Next base: position 4,501,030 of record NZ_CP010536.1, on the reverse strand, counting down.
GCAACCGCATCCGGGCCAATCAGCACGCGGCGGCGGTTGTGGCGCACGCCGTTGAGGATCACGCGCGCGGCCTTGTCCGCCGTGGTGATGAAGTACTTCTCGAACTCGTCGCGGCCCTGCTGCTCGTCGTGCACCAGGAAGCCGGTGACGTTCGCGGAGATTCGGCTGGCCTGCGCGATATTGGTCTTGATGCCGCCCGGGTGCACGCAGGTCGCGGACACGCCGCATGCCTGCATGTCGAGCTCCTGGCGCAGTGATTCCGTAAAGCCGCGCACCGCATACTTGCTCGCGTTGTAGCCGCTCATGCCGGGCTGCGCGAAGATGCCGAAGATGCTCGACGTATTGATCACGTGGCCTTCGCCGCTGGCCTTCAGGTAGGGCAGGAACGCTTTGGTGCCATGCACCACGCCCCAGAAGTTGATGCCCATGATCCATTCGAGGTCATCGTAGCTCATGCCCTCGATGGTGCTCGACAGCGCCACGCCAGCGTTGTTGAAAATCAGGTTGATGCGCCCGTGCGCGCGCGCGGCCTGCTCGGCCCAGGCATACATCGCGGCACGGTCCGATACATCCACGCAGTGCTGCGTGAAAACCAGGCCCGGCGCTGCGCGCATGACCTCGGCCACCGTCTGCGCGAGGCCTTTTTCATTGCGGTCCGACAGCGCCAGCTGGCAGCCTTCGCGCGCTAGCGCGAGCGCCAGTGAGCGGCCCATGCCGGAGCCTGCGCCGGTAATGGCGGCCACCTTGTTCTTGAAATCCTTCATGCGGTGTCTCCTCGGTGTTCTTCTGGTCTGGTTCGCGGCCGGGCACGCAACGCGCTCACGCCTCGATGGCCCGGTTGGCTGCGCTGGCTGCGTTGGCTGTCAGCGCACGGACCTCGTAGTCGGCCATGCGAAAACGTGCGGTGGCGCGGCGGAACTGCCAGGTGAACCCGGGCCACAGCGTGGTGTTCTTGCCGGTCTTGGGGTCGAGGTACCAGCTCACGCAGCCGCCCTCCGACCACACCGCGCCCGCCAGCTTGCGCTGCAGCCCGGCGTTGTAGTCGCGCTGCGCGGGCGGGCGCACGTCGATGGCCTGCACACGCTGCTGGCCCATGGCCTTGAGCGCGCCGAGGATGTAGTTCACCTGTGACTCGATCATGAACACCATCGAGCTATGCCCCAGGCCGGTGTTGGGCCCCACCACCAGGAACAAGTTGGGGAAGCCGGCCACGGTGGTACCCAGGTACGCCTCGGCGCCATCGCGCCAGGCGTCGAGCAGGTCGGCGCCGCGCAGGCCGAGGATGGCGCCGCGCGGAATCGGGTCGGTGGCGTGAAAGCCGGTGCCAAAGATGATGCAGTCCGCCTGGCGGCGGGTGCCGTCGCGCATCACGATGGCGTCTTCCTCCACGTGGTCGATGCCGTGCGTCACCACATCCACATTGGCGCGCGCCAGCGCGGGGTAATAGTCGTTGGAGATCAGCACGCGCTTGCAGCCGATGGTGTAGTCCGGCGTGACGGTGGCACGCAGCGCGGGATCGGCGATCTGCCGCTTGATATGGCGGCGCGCGATGCGCGCCACCACCGTCATCAGCTTGGGATGCACCACGAAGCCAAGCACGCGCGACTCCAGCGCCCAGTAGATGCCGGTGCGCATGAGCTTTTGCGTGAGCGGCAGGCGGCCAAACAGCCAGCGCTCGGCGGCCGACACCTTGCGATCGGGCTTGGGCATGATCCACGGCGGCGTGCGCTGGAACAGGTCCAGGTGCGCCACCTGCGGCGCGATCCGCGGCACGAACTGGATGGCGCTGGCGCCAGTGCCGATCACCGCCACGCGCTTGCCCGCCAGCGCGTAGTCATGGTTCCAGTGCTGCGAGTGAAACGCCTCGCCGCGAAAGCGCGCCAGGCCTGGGATATCGGGATACGCCGGCCGGCTCAGGCCGCCCATGCCCGACACCAGCACGCGAGCCTGCACGCGTTTGCCATCGGCCATGTCGAGCTGCCACGTGCCGTTGGCGTCGTCCCACGCGGCGCGGCGCAGTTCGTGGTTCAGGCGCAGGTGGGGGCGCAGGCCGAACTGATCGGTGCAGCGCTCCAGGTAGGCGCGGATCTCCGGTTGCGGTGAAAACATGCGCGACCAGTTGGGGTTGGGCGCGAAGGAGAACGAGTACAGATGCGACTGCACATCGCAGGCGCAGCCCGGATAGTGGTTGTCGCGCCATGTGCCCCCCACCGAGGCGGCCTTCTCGAACAGCGCGAAGTCATGCAAGCCTGCCTGCTTGAGGCGGATCGCCATGCCCAGTCCGGCAAAGCCGGTGCCGATGATGGCGATATCGACGTGCTCGGTGGGGCCGGGGCCCTCCGGTGATGGCTGGGCTGTGGATAACTCCGGGGGCAGGTCTGCTGGCGCATTCATAAGCTGTCTCTCGTGTCGCGGGCGTGCACGGCGGCATGCCGTATTGCGTCGCAACATCATTGATTGTGACATTGATGAATGTCATCGTAGGTACGCCAGCGCCCCGGGTCAACACGGAGATTTGAATCGTTCTTCTAATTTTTAACGGATTTTAGTGGTGATTTGAGCGCATAAAACGGGGAAAAAGCGCGATTTCCCGCACCGGAGGGCGTACCCACCGCTGCGTTTGAAACCGACTCCCATCTGCCAGATATTGCCGAAAGGCGGCGGTGGCTATCCCGGCGCGCGGCCCAGCAACCGCTTGCGCCAGGCATTCGGGGTTTCCTGCGTCCAGCGTTTGAACGCATGGCTGAACGCGCTCTGCTCCGAAAAACCGAGCAGCATGGCCAGCTGGGCGAGGCTGATGGCGGGGTCGGCAAGGTGGTGCTCGGCCTGCGTGCGGCGCACCCCGTCGACCAGCGCGGAGTAGTTCAGCCCCTGCGCCTGCAGCCGCCGCTGCAGCGTGCGCACCGGCAAGCGCAGGTGCGCTGCCACCGCCGCGATCGGCACCTCGCCCCGATGCAGCGCTGCGCTGATAAAGGCACGCGCCTGCGCGATCTCGCCAGCGCCGTCCGCCTCCAGCGCGCGCAGCTGGGCCTGGGCGATGCGCGTCATCTGTGTCTGCATTTGCGCATCGGCCTGCATCGAAGGGCGCGCCAGCAGCGCGGGATCGATGTGCATGGCGTGGCGGCCGGCGTTGAATGCCACCGGGCAGCCGAAGACCTGCGCGTAATCGCCGGTGTGGCCACCGGGTGGCGGCGCGTGGGGAAACTCGATGCGCTCGGCGAAGAAGCCCTCGCCCAGCAGCCAGCGGGAAAAGCAGATCCACGTGGCCATGTGCAGTTCGTGCGCGTGGCGCGACAGCGGGCCGTGCTGCGCCTCCCACGTCATCCACGCGCCCTGCGGCGTTTCATGCAGGCGGGTGCGGCCGATATCGTTGGCCAGCACCTCGTAGCGGATGCCCTGCAGGATGGCCTCGCGCAAGGTGGGCGTAGTCAGCACCACATAGCCCATCTCGGCATAGTGGCGCGGCCGGAACGCCGCGCCCGCGTGCAGGCCCGCCAGCGGATCGCCGGCGGCGCGCTCCAGCGCATCGAGCAGCGTCAGGTAGTGCGCAACGCCGATGCGCGTGGCGGGGCCAGCCGCGCTGTCGAGCAAGGCGGGATCGAGCCCTGCGAGCACGAGCTGGTCGGCCGGCGTGATGCCGGCGGCCTCGCCGTAGTCGAGCACGGTGCGCAGGTAGGGCAGCGACACGGTGCCGGGCGTCTGCACACCATAAGCAGCGCTGGCGATGTCGGTGACAGCAGCGGCGGGGGGCGCCGCGTTGGCGCGTGGCATCAAATCACCTGTCATGCGGGATCAAGACCGGGGCCCGATCTTTATCCAAACTGCGGCGAGCGTCAATGCGGGGTATCGGCAACGCCGAATCGCAATGCCTGCGCGACGCCCGCGCAATGCACCCGCAAGCAGACGGATCAGCGCAAAAAAGGAGACACACCATGCACACCCCAGCCACCGAGCCGCCCGCGTGCGCGTTGTCGCGGCGCGGCTTTCTCAAGATTGGCTTTGGCTTGTCCGCTGCACTCGCATGTGCGGGCCTGGTCCCGGCATTGTCCGGCTGCTCGCCCGCGCACAAGCAACCCGCCACCGGCATGCGGTTCCTGCGCGACGGCGACGTGGCGTTGTTCACCGCCTTGCTGCCCGCCGTGGTGGCGGAGCTTGCCGAGCGCGAGCGCGGCCCGCGCGAGCTACAGCTCGGCCAGGCCGTGCGCAATGTCGACGCCACATGCGCCGCCATGGATGCCAACGCGCGCGCGGAACTGCGCAAGCTGCTCGACCTGCTCGCCATCGGGCCGTTGCGCTGGGCACTCGCCGGCGTGAGCCGGGACTGGAAGCAGGCCGACACGCAGCAGGTGCGCCACTTTCTCGCACGTTGGCGCGCCAGCCGCTTCGCCACCTTGAATGCCGGCGCCGTGGTGCTGGTCAAGCTCAGCAGCGTGGGCTACTACCTGCTGCCGGCGGCGTGGGCGGGCAGCGGCTATCCCGGCCCCAATCCCGCGGTCTTTCGTGCGCTGCACGCCTGAAATCCATTACGCGAGTCACTCATGGCCATTCCCGATATCTACAGTGCCGGCATCGCCGCCGGCTGGAACGTGGTGGACGGCGCCGCCCTGACCGCGCCGCTTTCGCTCGACGCCGACGTGGTCATTGCCGGCAGCGGCGCCGGCGGCGGCGTGGCCGCCGAGATCCTCAGCGAAGCCGGTCTGCGCGTGGTGCTGGTGGAGGAAGGCGCGCTGCGCACCTCCGACAGCTTCAAGGACATGGACGAGGGCCGCGCCTATCGCGAGCTGTACCAGGAGGGCGCGGCGCGCGCCACGTCCGATGGCGCCATCGCCATCCTGCAAGGGCGCTCGGTAGGCGGCAGCACGACGGTGAACTGGTCGTCGAGCTTTCGCACGCCAAGGCAAACGCTGGCGCACTGGGCCGCGCACCACGCGGTGAGCGGCCACAGCGCCGCGGACATGGCACCGTGGTTCGAGCGCATGGAGGCACGGCTGTCGGTGGCGCCGTGGGGCATGCCGCCGAACAACAACAACGATGTGCTCAAGCGCGGCTGCGACAAGCTGGGCTGGGAGTCGCACGTGATCCCGCGCAATGTGAAAGGCTGCTGGAACTCCGGCTATTGCGGGCTGGGCTGCCCGGTCAACGCCAAGCAATCGATGCTGGTCTCGACCATCCCCGCCGCGCTGGCCAAAGGCGCCACGCTGCTCCACCGCGTGCGGGTGCGCGCGCTGGAGCATGACGGCAAGACGGTCACCACGCTTGCTGGCGAAGCGCTGGGTGCCGATGGCCGCACGCCTTCGGGCATCGCGGTGACCGTGCGCGCGCGGCACTACGTGGCGGCCGGCGGCGCCATCAACACGCCGGCGCTGTTGCTGCGCTCGCGCGTGCCGGACCCCTATCAGCGGGTCGGCGTGCGCACCTTCATCCATCCGGTCAACCTGAGCGTGGCGGTGATGCCTGAACAGGTCGACCCGTACTACGGCGCGCCGCAATCGATCGCCTCCGATCACTTCCAGTGGAAGGATGGCGCCACCGGCCCGATGGGCTACAAGCTGGAAGTGCCGCCCTTGTTCCCCGGCATCAGCGCGGGCGTGTTCAATCAGGTGGGCGAGGCGCTGCGCGCCGACATGGCCGCGCTGCCGCATACCAACGCCATGCTGGCGCTGCTGCGCGATGGCTTTGTTGCACAGAGCGAAGGCGGGCGCGTGCGCCTTGCCGACGATGGCAGCCCGGTGCTCGACTACGACATCAGCGACTATGTCTGGGACGGCATGCGGCGCGCCTGGCTGAGCATGGCCGAGGCGCAGTTCGCCGCGGGCGCGCTGCGGGTGCGCCCGGCCCACCTGGACGCGCCGTACTACGACAGCTGGGCGCAAGCCAGGCAGGGCATCGCCACGCTGGCGCTGGCCAAGTTCCGCGCCGCGCTGTTTACCGCGCACCTGATGGGCGGCTGCGCCATGAGCGACGAGCCGCAGGGCGGGGTGGTCGACAGCCATGGCCGCCATCACCAGCTGGCCAACCTGTCGGTGCTGGACGGCTCCGTGTTTCCGACCAGCATAGGGGCGAATCCGCAACTGTCTGTTTTTGCACTCAGCGCGCAGAACGCCCAGGCGCTGGCAGGGCAGCTGGCCCGATGAGTGCCGCTCGCCGCTGCGCGCGGCCACGGGCCTTGGCCCGCCGGGCCCGCCCCCCCCTTTAGCAGGGAAGCAAAATCCGGCATGGCGCGCGCGGCATGCAGGCACAATCAAATCCGGTTAGAGGCAACGCTCCAAAAATGCACTTGTGAAACGCGCGCAGCGCTCGCTAGGCTCCGTACATCTGTTTCAAGCATCCGTTTGCCGTCAGAGCAGGGAGCTGCTGCAGTGTGTGGAGTTTTGCTGGGGTTGTACGGCATGACCATAAGAGAGACGCCCCCTATGAAGACCGGGAAAGGCACGGCAGGAGACACCAAGGCCCGCATTCTGGACGCCACCGAACGCTTGTTCATCGAGGTTGGCTACGAAGGCACCTCGCTACGGCAAGTGACATCGCGCGCGATCGTCAATCTGGCCGCGGTCAATTATCACTTCCGCAGTAAAGACATCATGATGCAGGCGGTCCTGGGCCGCCGGCTCGATCCGCTCAACACGCGCCGCCTGGCGCTGCTCGATGCCTGCGAGGCACGCTGGCCGGGCGCGCAGATCCGCTGCGAACACGTGATGGGTGCGCTCTTCGTGCCCGCGCTGCAAATGGCGCGCGAGCCCGAAGTGGGCGGCCCGTCGTTCCTGCGGCTGCTGGGGCGCGTGTATTCCGATACCTCGCCATTCATCCAGTCGTATCTGCTCAGCCATTACGCGCCGGTGTTCGGCCGCTTCTCCGATGCCTTCGCCCGCGCGCTGCCCGAGATCCCGCCGCAAGAACTGGGCTGGCGCCTGAACTTTGCGCTCAAGGCGCTGGCCGGTGTGCTGGCCGGCGACGAGCTTGGCAACCTGCTGCCGGCCTTCACGCAAGGCAAGGCGCTGAGCGACGCGCACGTGCTCGCCCAGTTGAGCGCGATGGTGGTGGCCGCGCTCAAGGCACCCGTGCCCGCCAGCCAGCAACTGTGCGCGCTGCAGGACGTGTTCCAGATCGGTGAGACCCAGCATGCCGAGGAGCATGCTGGGCAAGCCGCGCTCAGTGCGCTGGCGGCAGAACAGGCGCAACGCGCCGACACCCTTTCCGTTGCCGTGCGCAAGACACGCCGCGCGGCACGCAACGAGGGCGCGACACGCGCCGCCGTCACCAGCATGGCGGTGCGCGGCGCGCGCGAGCACCCCATCGTCTTCCCGAGCAATCCGCTCGACGACTGGATGCGTACCCGCTCCAGAACCTAGTGCGCGCTGGCGCCGGTCAACAGCCGGCGCGGGCCTGGCCGCCTCCAGGAACCCGAGTAGCGAGAGCCCCGCTTGCGCCAGGCATCCGGCCGTCCTTGGCCCGGCATTTCCGCAGCGATCCGCACTCAGGCCTTCCGTTCTCAACGACACCACGCGTGCGCCCGGCGCACGCGGTGGACCGCCGCCGCCCGCGTTCTGCGCGCGGGCCGACGCCACAACAGGAGATCTGCATCGTGAAAGCCTTGTATTCCCATGCGCTTGGCGCATCCGCATCTGCATCCGCATTGAGAAAACCATTGCCCTTGCTGCGCCACCTCGCAGCCGCCTTCGCCTTCATCTTCATCTTCGCGCTCGCGTTGCCGGCGCTCGCACAACCGCAGCCACAGGGCCTCGCCGGCACCGCCTATGACGGGCTCACGGCACAGCAGCAAGCCGCGCTGCTGTCCAGGCAGATCGCCAGCGGGGAACTGGCGAAGCTGCCCGACGAGCAGCTGCTTGCGGCCATCAACGCGCTGCAGCCCGAGGCCGCGCTGCTGTGGGCCAGGACCGAGATGAACCGCTACCCCGAGTACGAGTACTGGATGACGCGCCAGGAGCGCCTCAACGGCCAGTGGCAAGACCAGCCCGCGCGCATGATGATCCGCTACCGCCACGCACCGCGCCAGCTCTATGCGAAGTGGCTGCCGGGCGGCAGCCAGGCCGGCCAGGAAATCATCTACGACGAGACGCAGCGCAAGGATGAGATGTACGGCCACCTCGGCGGCATGCTGGGCTTCACCTCGATGTGGATCGCGCTCGACGGCACCATCGCGCGCGCGCAGTCCAACCACACGGTGCGCGACCTGGGCTTCCAGTACGTGGTGTCGATGCTCGAGCGCGATGCCAGGTCGCTGCGCGCCGCCGGGCTCACGGAGAAGTTCACGCGTGCGGACATCGTGCAGGAGCAGGGCACGCGCATGGTCGCGCTCACCTGGGACCTGCCGGCCGGTGCGCCACGCTACTACGCCAAGCGCGTGCAGCTGATGCTGGACCTGAAGAACCCTTGGCCACGCGTGGAAACCGCCTGGGATGCCGAGGGCAACATGGTCGAGAAGATTGTCTTCGAAAAGGCGGTGCGCAAGACCTTCGACGCGAGCGCCTTCGATGCGAAAAACGGCGACTACAAGTTCTGATGTTGCATCACCGTGCCCGACAGGCAGCGCCGCGCGCGTTTGAATCCGCTTGCGCGGGCACACGCACAGCAGTTTGAACAAACGGCGCGAGCGCTTGCGCAGCGGTGGCGAGGGCACGGCGCGCCATGTTTGGAACGCGCACTCTATTGACGCTCGCTTGCCTCGGCAGCGAGAGTCGCTGCACCGAAAAGGACGATGCGTTGCCACGCATAGCGGCACGCAAGAGAAAAAAGCGGCACCACGCGCGACACAGCGCTTCAGGAGACAAGCATCATGCATCAGCATCCTTTGCAGCACCGGCAGGATCGGCAGGATCGGCAGCGTACGCCGTGGAGGAATCATCATGGGCAGCGGCTCCTGCGCTACGGCGCGGCGCTGCTTGGTGCCGCGATGGTTGCCGCGTGCGGCGGCGGAGGCGATGGTGGTGGCAGCGGCAGCGGCGGTGGCGGTTCTGCCGCGAGCACCAGCTCCGCCCCGGCCGTACCGGTGCGGCTGTGTCCCGCGGCGCTCGACTACACCACCACCTTCACCGGTGGCACCGGCTCTGGGGAACTGGTCAAGGTGCAGATCGACACCACCAGGAAGACCTGGCAAGTGACCTTCCTCGACTCCTCGGTGCCGCGCACCACGGGCACGGTCCTGCCGACCCGCAGCGACACCACCGGCGGCCAGAACGTGATGACGGGCACGCTGTCGCAGGAAACAGGCCTGCCCACCGACAAGCTCAACCAGTGCGCGTTCCAGCTCAATGGCGCGAGCCTGGACCCGAATCGCCCGGCGCGGCTGTTCGTTGGCGACGGCGTGGCGGGCGGCACCATTCCCGGTGCGCGCATCCAGTTCAATGGTGTCCTGGGTGCGGGCGCGGTGCCGGACACCACCTTCCCGTATTTCCAGTTCATCGGCTTCGCGCAGACCGAAACCGACCTCACCAAGATCGCCGGCCAGTACAACGGCTACGGCTTTCACGAGGTGCCGTCGAAGAACTTCCAGACGGTGGCGCAGGACTACCGCATGGCGCTGGCGGCCGACGGCTCGTTCCAGGTGTGCGACAACAAGACGGGCGGCACCTGCTCGCAAAAGGGCAAGAGCTTTGTGCCGCAGGCCAACGGCAGCCTGATGTCGGCCAACTACAAGGGTGAGATCGATCCGCCCACGCTCGGCGCCACGCTGGGCCGCGCATACCTGATCGTGGGCAAGCTGCGCGGCCAGCTGGTCCCGGTGATGATCCGGGTGGGCTACGCCAACGGCTCGCTCACCAACGGCATGGCACTGGGCGCCGACGACGAGATCGGCATCGGCATGATGGCGCCGGCCATCGCCGTGACGCAGGGCACGGTCAACGGCGAGTACGTCGGCGTGGACAGCAACTTCGACTACCGCACCACCGCGCTGGTGGCGGCGGACGCGGCCATGCTCGACCCGTTCCACCCGTCGGACGCCTCGCTCGCCACGGCGCTCAAGCTGGACTTCTCGCAGCAGCTGGCCGGCGTGGTCACCACCACGCGCAAGGATGGCGCGGCGGGCAGCCCCACCGGCAAGTTCATCTTCACCGGCGGCGTGTTCGGTTTCCTCGAGTCGCGCAGCGCCGGCCCGTACTTCACCATCGGCGCCTTCGTGCAATGACGGCCATGCAATCCAACTTATCCCGGGAAGACAAGATGACGAAGAATGCCTTTCGTTTGGCAGCGCCATTGCTGATCGCCGCGCTGGCCTGGCTGGGCGGCATGCCCAGTGCCCATGCACAGAAAGCCGGCGACAACGTCGTCGCTGCCGGCTGGTTCCACATCAACACCAGCGGCAACAGCAGCCCGTTCACCACCAGCGTGATCGATGCGCCCATCAATGGCCCGCTGGGCTTGCCGTCGTCATTCACGGCGCCGGGCAGCAGCATCAGCACATCCAACGCGGACACGCTGGGGCTGACCTTCAGCCACTTCTTCACGGACCACATCGCGCTCACGGCGGTGGGCGGCATTCCGCCCAAGTTCAAGCTCTACGGCCACGGCAACCTGATCCCGCCGGGCCCTGCGGGCGCGCTGGGGCAGCAGCCGCTTGGCGACCCCGGCCTGAACCCGATCATCACCAGCGCACGCCAGTGGAGTCCGGCGACGATGGTGCAGTACCACTTCTTCGAGCCTACCGCGCGCGTGCGTCCTTTCCTTGGCATCGGTGTGTCGTACAACTTCTTCACCAACATCGAGCTCAACCCGGCGTTCGCCGCCTCGGTCAACAACAACCTGGGCGCCACGCTGGCCGCCGGCGCCGGCAAGCCTGGGCCGACTTCGGTGGAGGCCAAGGCGTCGAATTCGTTCGCGCCGGTGTTCAACATCGGCGGCTCCTTTGCGATCACGGATCAGTGGGGCCTGAGCGCATCGGTCACCTACATTCCGCTCAAGACGACGTCATCGATGATCATCAGGGCGTCCGACGGCACGGTGTTGTCCACCTCCAAGGCCACCATCAGCCCGAACCCGCTGATCATGTTCGTGGCGGCGACGTATAAATTCTGACGGGGTCAAAGCCGCTTGCGAGGACGAGGGCTGTCACTCCCTCTCTCACAACGAGTGGGAGAGGGGAGCAAACCAGCACTAGATCAAGGTATTCGAACTCTGACGGCCGGTACCGTCACGGTCTTGCGCACGGGGCTTGAGAGCACCAGCGATGTGGTCACCGAGCCGTGGGCCGCGAGCGTGTCGACCACGTGCTCCAGGTCGGCAGGATCGGCGATGGCGCAACGCACGATAAAGCAATGCGCACCGGTCACGCGATCGGCGCTCAGCACTTCGGGCATGCTCTCGAACAGCTTCACATATTTCTGGATATAGGCGTGCGTGGTCTCGATATGGATGATCGCCTGCAGGCCGACGCCCAGCGCGCGCAGGTTCACCCGCGCGCCGTAGCCTTCGATCACGCCCGCGTCCTCCAGCTTGCGCACGCGCTCGCTCATGGCCGGCTGCGACAAGCCAATGCGCTTGCCCAGCGCCGCCAGGCTCTGGCGGGCATCGGCCTGCAGCGCCTCCAGGATCAGTCGGTCTTTCTTGTCCAGCTCCATCCCAGTCTCCCATGGCACCTGTTGCGCGCCGCCGATGATTCATCGGTGCGCGGTGCCGATTTCCGATGCCTTGCCATTCATGGCGATGGCGTGCTGCGATTATGCTGGAACTCAGTGCGGCGCAATGCGCAGCCCGACATCCTTCCGGAGGCAATATGCAACTCATCGGCATGCTCGACTCACCCTATGTGCGCCGCGTGGCCATCTCGCTGCGGCTGCTGGACCTGCCATTCGAGCATCGGGCAGTCTCGGTGTTCAGCACGTTCGAGCAGTTTCGCGCGATCAATCCCGTGGTGAAGGCGCCCACCCTGGTTTGCGACAACGGCGTGGTGCTCATGGAGTCCGGCCTGATCCTGGACTACGCCGAGACGCTGGCCACGCGCAGCCTGATGCCCGCGCAGCCCGAGCCGCGCCAGCATGCCTTGCGCGTGATCGGCCTGGCGCTGGCGGCGTGCGAGAAGACGGTGCAGATCGTCTATGAGCGCAACCTGCGCCCGGCGGAAAAGCAGCATGAGCCGTGGATCGAGCGCGTACAGGGACAGTTGCATGCCGCCTGCGCGGCGCTGGAAACAGAACTGGCGGGGGCGGCGCTTGCCGCGGACGAGCGCTTGCTCACGCAGGCCGACGTAACCGCCGCCGTGGCGTGGAGCTTCACGCAGCTGATGCTGCCCGCCTGCGTCGAGGCGTCAGCGTATCCTGCGCTGGCGGCGTTCAGCGCCGCCGCCGAACGCCTTGCCGTGTTCAGGGACACGCCGCAGACCTGATCCACCGTCGCGCGCCAGCCGTGCTTAGTTCGCCAGAGCCTGGGCAAGCGCGCGCAGCAAGCCGGCGCCGTCGCCGCGCCAGGCGCTGCCATGCATGCAGGCCAGGGTGGTCGGCTGCAGCAGCGCCATGCGTTCCAGCATGGCCCCGGCGTTCGGCGTGTGGGAGAAGTAATCCATGCCGCGCCGGAACGCTTCGCTCGGCCCGAGGATGTCGGCTTCGGTCAGGGACGGGAGCTCGGCACCGCCCTGGCTGAACAAGTCGCCGCAGAGCAAGGTGCCGGTGCGCTCCTCCATCATGAGCCCGCACTCCCAGGCATGCGGCAAGTGCGGCGTATCGAACCAGCGCACGGTATGGTGGCCAAGCGGCACGGCTTGCCCGTCCGCCAGGCCCTGCGCGGGCCGGTCGGCCAGGTCGTTGACGGACACCATGGCGGCGACGGTGCCGCACAGCGGCGATGCGTGGGGTGCTGCCGCCAGCCATTCATTGAGCGAGCCGCACTCGTCGGCTTCCACGTGCGAAAAGGCAATATGACGCAGCCGGGCCGGTGCGATCACGCTGGCCACGGCTTCATGCACCAGCGGGAACATCTTGCGCAGCCCCGTATGGAACAACAGCGGCTCGTCGTCGACGATCAGGTACTGGTTGAAGGAGAAGCCGCCCGGGCCCCCGTCGATGTGGACCGGGGTATTGATCCGATAGATCCCGTGCGCGATTTCGTGGACGTTGGTGCCCGACCGGGCGTTGGTGACGGTCATCGTTGTCTCCTGGAAATCGTCTGGGCGCGTGGACCCGGCCGGCGGCGCCGGCCTGCTTCATTCTAGTCACTGCAACGCCACAGGCATGGCACCTTTTGCTTGGCCGGGCTGCGCATCGGGCGCTCGACCGCGCAAGATCGGGGGTGCCGGGACGGCTAGCCCGCTACGCGCGCAGGGCTTTCGCCATCTCGCTCGTGGCATGCCAGCCCAGCGCGACATACAGCGACCGGCCCATCTCGGTGGCGTGCAGGATCGCGTACTGCAGGTCGCGCCGGGCGAACTCGTCTTCCGCCAGCTGCATGAGGCGGCGCCCCAGCCCCTGCTTGCGATGCGTTGCCTCCACATACACGTTCAGCACGTAGCCACGCTTGTCCTGCATGGGATGGGCTGGATGCGGCGGCCAGTCGATCGCCATCAGGCCGATGCCACCCACCGGCTGGCCCTGGTCCACCAGCACGAAGCCGAAGTAGCTGCCATCGCGCAGGCGCGGCACAAGCCATGGCCGGAACTGCTGCGTCATGGCCTGCAGGACCTCCTCGCTGCGCCCGGCCTCGCGGAACATGGCCTCGCGATGACGGCAGACCAGCTCGACATCATCGGCACCAAGCGGGCGGATTTCCATGGCGGGCTTCCTTGGGGATTTGTGTGGATGGTGGGAGAGACATCTGCGCGGCGCGCACCGCCATCCTAACGCAGTGCATTGCGATTCGGAGAAATTCCCGCCTGCGCCATGGCACCAAGCCGTGCAATGAAAAAAGCGAAGCGCTGTTGGCGCTTCGCTTCGAGGCCATCCGGGCAGGCCGCACCGGATGGCAGGATGAACCCTTCTGCCTTACTGCGTGGTCACTGCCGGCTTGACGTCCGCCGAGGCCACCGGACCGGTCTCGCTCAGGCCGCCGCCAAGCGACCGGTACAGGTCGATGGCATTGTTCAGGCGCAGTTGCCGCGCCTGGATCAGGGCCTGGTCGGCTGCGAACAGCTGACGCTGCGAGTCGAGCTGGTCCAGCTGGCTGGCCACGCCATTCCTGAAGCGCATCGTCGACAACTCGTAGCGCGCCGCTTCGGCATTGCGCACCTGCTCCTGGCTGGTCACCTGCTCTTCCAGCGTGCCGCGCGCCACCAGTGCATCCGCCACTTCCGCGAAGGCCGTCTGGATGGTCTTCTCGTAGTTGGCGATCTGGATGTTCTTGCGCACGTTGGTCAGGTCCAGGTTGGACAGGTTCCGGCCGTAGTCGAAGATCGGCAGCACCAGCTGCGGTGCGAACGACCACGCGCCGGTACCGGAGTCGAACAGGCTCGAGAAGGTCGGGCTGATCGCGCCAGCATTGGCGGTGAGCGTGATGCGCGGGAAGAACGCCGCGCGCGCCGCGCCGATATTGGCGTTGGCGGAGCGCAGCAACTGCTCGGCCTGGCGGATGTCGGGACGCTGCTCGAGCAGGTCCGACGGCAGTCCTGCCGGGATGTCGCTGATGATGCGCTCGTCCGACAGGCGCATCGGGGCGGGCAGGTTCTCGATGGTGCCAAGCGGCTTGCCCACCAGCACCTCAAGCGCGTTCTGCGCCTGCGCACGCTGGCGCGCCAGCTGCGCGGCGGAAACGCGCGCCTGCGCCACCAGCGATTCGTTGTCGCGCAGGTCCAGCGCCGACGTGGCGCCCGCATCGAAGCGTTGCTTGGCCAGGCTCAGCGTGTACTCGCGCGTCTTCAGCGTGTTCTGCGCGAGCTCGTATTGCTCGGCGAAGGAGCGCTCGGACAGGTAGGCCTGCGCGACTTCGGAGACCAGCGAGATCTGCGCGGAACGGCGTGCTTCCTCGGTGGCGAAGTACTGCGACAGCGCCGCGTTGGACAGACTGCGCACGCGGCCGAAGAAGTCCAGCTCGAACGACGTCACGCCGACGCCCGCCTGGAAGTACTGGGAGACGTAGGGCTTGCCGGTGGCCGACTGCATGGCGGGGGTACGCGAGCGGTTGAAACCGCCGGTGGCGTTCACCGTGGGCAGCAGATCGGCGCGCTGCACCTGGTACAGCGCGCGCGCTTCCTCAATGCGCAGCGCGGCGGTACGCAGGTCGCGATTGTTCTCCAGCGAAGTCGCGATGAGCACTTGCAGGCGCGGGTCGCGGAAGAACTCGCGCCAGCCGATCTCGCTCGCCCGGCGGGTTTCGCCGGTCTTCACTTCGGCGGCCGCGTAGCCTTCCGGCGCGGCCGGGAAGCTGGTGGCCACCGGCGGGGCAGGGCGTTCATAAACGGGTGCCAGTGTGCAACCCGAGAGGACGCCCGCCACCAGCAACAGCGTGGTCAGTGTCTTTGTCATGTCAGATTCCTTCCTTGGGTTCGAGCCCTTGCTCGTTCAGCATCTGCTCGCGCTTGCTGCCCTTGAAGCGGCTACGGATCACCACGAAGAACACCGGCACCAGGAAAATCGCCAGCACCGTGGCGGTGATCATGCCGCCGATCACGCTGGTACCAATGGCGCGCTGGCCACCCGAGCCCGCACCGCTGGCGATCGCCAGCGGCAGCACGCCCAGGATAAAGGCCATCGAGGTCATCAGGATCGGGCGGAACCGCAGGTGCACGGCCTCGAGCGTAGCGTCGATGACGCTGCGGCCCTGGGCCTGCAGATCCTTGGCGAATTCCACGATCAGGATGGCGTTCTTCGCCGACAGGCCGATCGTCGCGATCAGGCCCACCTTGAAGTACACGTCGTTGGGCATGCCGCGCAGGGTCACGCCGAGCAGCGCGCCGAGCACGCCGAGCGGCACCACCAGCAGCACCGCGACCGGGATCGACCAGCTCTCGTAGAGGGCGGCCAGGCACAGGAACACGATAATCAGCGACAGCGTGTACAGCATCGGCTCTTGCGAACCGGCCAGGCGCTCTTCATAAGACTGGCCCGACCACTCGAAGCCGAAGCCCGGCGGCAGCTTGGCGAAGTTGTCTTCCATGATCTTCATGGCTTCGCCGGTACTGCGTCCCGGAGCGGCCTGGCCAGCGATCTTCACCGCCGGCAAGCCGTTGTAACGCTCCAGGCGCGGCGAGCCCATGATCCACTTGGAAGTGGCAAAGGCAGCGAACGCGACCATGTCGCCGTTGCTGTTCTTCACGCGCAGCTTGGTCAGGTCGTCGGGCAGCTTGCGGTCGTTGCCTTCCGCCTGGGCGATCACCTTGCGCACACGGCCTTCGTAGATGAAGTCGTTGACGTAGGAAGAGCCGAACGCGATGGCCAGCGTCGAGTTGATATTGGCCACCGAAACGCCCAGCGTGCGCGCCTTCTCGCGGTCGATGTCGATCTGCAGCTGCGGCGCGTCTTCCTGGCCTTCGGGGCGAACCCCCACCAGCGCAGGATTCTTCGCGGCCATGCCGAGCATCATGTTGCGCGCTTCCATCAGCTTGGCGTGACCCTGGCCGGTGCGGTCCTGCAGGCGGAAGTCGAAGCCCGAGGAGTTGCCCAGCTCGGAGATCGCCGGCGGGTTAAGCGGGAAGATGATGGCGTCCTTGATGAAGGACAGCGCACCAAACGCCCGGCCAACCAGTGCCTGCGCGGTCTCGTCCTTGCCGGCGCGATCCTTCCAGTCCTTCAGGCGCACGAACGCGATACCGCCGTTCTGGCCGCGGCCGAAGAAGGAAAAGCCCGCCACGGTGATCATCTGGTCCACCACCTTGGATTCCTTCTGCAGGTAGTAGTCCTCGATCTGCTTGAGCACGCCGATGGTACGTTCCTGGGTGGCGCCGTTGGGCAGCTGCACCACCGTGATCATGTAGCCCTGGTCTTCCTCGGGGAGGAAGGAGGAGGGCAGGCGCTTGAACAGCACCACCATGCCGACGACGATCAGGGCGTAGATGATCAGGTAGCGTCCGGCGCGCGCCAGGATGCGGCCCACCATGCTCTGGTAGCCGGTGGCGGCGCGCGCGAAGGTGCGGTTGAACCAGCCGAAGAAACCCTTCTTCTCGTGGTGGTGGCCCGCCTCGACCGGCTTGAGCAAGGTGGCGCACAGCGCCGGCGTGAGCGTCAAGGCCAGCAGCGCCGAGAACGCGATCGACGCGATCAGCGACAGCGAGAACTGGCGGTAGATGTTACCCACCGAGCCCGAGAAGAACGCCATCGGGATGAACACCGCGGTCAGCACCAGCGTAATGCCGACGATGGCGCCGGTGATCTGGCCCATGGCCTTGCGCGTGGCGTCGCGTGGCGAGAGTCCTTCCTCGCTCATGATCCGCTCGACGTTTTCCACCACCACGATCGCATCGTCCACCAGGATACCGATCGCCAGCACCATGCCGAACATCGTCAGCACGTTGATGGAGAAGCCGAAGGCCAGCAGCATGCCCGTGGTGCCCAGCAGGGCCACCGGCACCACCACCGTCGGGATGATGGTCGCGCGGATGTTCTGCAGGAACAGGTACATCACCAGGAACACCAGCACCACGGCTTCGACCAGGGTCTTGATCACTTCCTCGATCGAGATCTTGACGAAGGCCGACGTGTCGTAAGGCACGGTGTACTGGTAGTCGGCCGGGAAGAACTTGGAGAGCTCTTCCATCTTGGCGCGCACCGCGGTGGCGGTGGCCAGGGCGTTGCCGCTCGGGGCCAGCTTGATGGCGATGGCCGCCGACGCCTTGCCGTTGGTACGGGCCAGCGTGGAGTAGTCGGCGCCGCCGAGTTCGACGCGGCCGATGTCCTTGATGCGCACCGAGGAGCCGTCCGGGTTCGTGCGCAGCAGGATGTTGGCGAACTGCTCCGGCGTGGTGAGGCGGCTCTCGGTGGTAACGGTGGCGTTGAGCTCCGTGCCCTTGGGCGACGGCGTGCCACCCAGCTCGCCCACGGCGACCTGGACGTTCTGCTCCGAGATGGCGGCGGTGACGTCCTGCGGTGTGAGGTTGAAGCCGGTCAGCTTGGCCGGGTCCACCCAGATGCGCATGGCGTACTCGGTGCCGAACAGGTCGGCCTGGCCCACGCCCGGCACGCGACGGATCGAATCGATCACGCTGGACGAGATGTAGTTGCCCAGCTGGATGGCGTCGGCCTGCCCGGACTTGGACGTGACCGTCAGGAACATCATGTAGTTGTTCCCGGCCTTGTCCACGCGCACGCCCTGCTGGCGCACTTCCGCCGGCAGGCGCGCTTCCACGCGCTTGAGGCGGTTCTGCACCTCGACCGAGTTCAGGTCGATGTTGGAGCCCGGCTGGAAGGCGATCGTGATCGTCGACAGGCCGGTGGCTTCGCTGGTGGAGTTGTAGTAAAGCAGCCCGGGAATACCGTTGAGCTCTTGCTCGATCACCGTGGTGACCGAGTCTTCAAGCGTCTTGGCGGATGCGCCCGGATAGGTCGCCGTGACCGAGATCGTCGGCGGGGCGATGTTGGGGTACTGGGCGATCGGCAGTTGCACCACCGACAGCAAGCCCCCCAGCACGATGATCAGCGCGAGCACCCACGCGAACACCGGCCGGTCAATAAAAAACTTGGCCATAGCACTGGCTCCCTTCGAATTGCGCTGTGATTAGCCCTGCTTGGCGTCGGCCTTGTCAGCGGCCACCGCGGCAGGAGCCGAGGCTCCGCTGGCGACGGGCTGCGCGTCGGGAGCCGAGGCGGCGGCGGTCTTCGAGACAAACGGCACGGCCTTGGCGGGCGCGCCGACCTTGACCTTCTGCAAGCCCTCGACGATCACCTTCTCGCCACCCTTGAGGCCCTCGGTGACGATCCAGCTCTCGCCGATGGCCTGGGGCGCCTTGACCGGCACTGCCGCGACGTTGCCGTCGCTGCCCACCACCATCACCGATGCGCCTTGCGCATTGCGGATCAGCGCGCGTTGCGGCACGGTCAGCGCGTTTTCGTCCACGCCCTGCTCGATCTTGACGCGCACGAAGGTGCCCGACAGCAGCTCGCGCTTGGCGTTGGGGAACTGCGCGCGCAGCGTGATGGCGCCGGTGGTCGGGTCAACCGTCATGTCCGAGAACAGCAGCTTGCCGGTTTGCTCGTACTCGCGGCCGTCCTCGATGAACAGATGGACGCGGGCGCCACCGTCGACGCCCTTGACCTTGCCGCTCTCGATGGCGCGGCGCAGCTTCATCACTTCGCTCGCGGGCTGGGTGAAAGTCACCCGGATCGGGTCGACCTGCTCGACCGTGGTCAGCTTGGTGGCTTCGCCGCTGCCGACCAGCGCGCCTTCGGTCACCAGCGCGCGGCCCACGCGGCCGCTGATGGGCGCGGTGACGGCGGTGTAGCCGAGGTTGATCTGGGCGGTGGAGACGGCAGCCTTGGCCGAGGCGATATCGGCGGTGGCCTGGCCCGCGGCCGCCACGGCTTCGTCGTATTCCTGCTTGCTCACCGCATTGACGGCGACCAGCGGCTTGTAGCGCTCGGCCTTCTGGCGGGCTGCCACGGCGTTGGCTTCGGCGCGGGCAAGGCTGGCCTTGGCCGACTCGAGTTGTGCCTGGTAGGGCGCCGGGTCGATCTTGAACAGCAACTGGCCTGCCTTGACCTCGCCGCCTTCCGTGTAGTTGCGGGACAGCACGATGCCGGAAACCCGCGCCCGTACTTCGGCGGTGCGCACGCCTTCGAGGCGGCCCGGCAGTTCATTGATAACAGAAACGGTCGTAGGCGTGACGGTAACGACACCCACTTCCGGCGGCGGCATGGCGCCGCCCTGCGGCTTCTTTTCGCCGCAGGCGGACAGCGCAAGCGCCGACAACACGGCAGCGGCAACGCAAGTGATACGTTGGGACTTCCTCATCGATAACCCCATGATGGCAATTTGAGATCGGCCGCATGCGCTCCCGGTGTCGTATCCGGATACGGCGCGGCCCACCGCTGGCAGATGGCACAGAGGCGGGCAAAAAGAGTAATGCTAGCCACAATTTGCAACGCTGACGTGGCACATGCGACGAAAGGTTGCAAATTAGTAACGACATGCCGACATGGCAGCGTGAACCGTGCAGAGGTGCGCGCCGCCGTCTGCCAGCCCATCACGCCGATGGGCTGGCCGAAAGTCAGGCGAACGCGTATTATATATACATTCAAGCATGTATGTAAGAACTTGTTGCAACGCGGCGAAGGCCGCTCTATATAAACCACGTCCTAACGCGCCAGCGTGGCGCGCAAAGTGCAAGGCGGGCTTCACCGCCAGCACTCAGGGAGACAAAACCAGACCGGTCCTTCGTGGCCGGCAGCAGAGAACATCATGGTCCGACGCACCAAGGAAGAGGCGCTTGAAACACGCCATCGCATTCTCGACGCGGCCGAGGCGGTTTTTCACGCCCGTGGCGTTGCCCGCCCCTCGCTAGCCGATATTGCGGAGGCGGCCGGCGTGACGCGCGGCGCCATCTACTGGCATTTCAAGAACAAAAGCGATGTCTTCGCCGCGATGTCCGACCGCGTCCACCTGCCGCTAGAGGCCCTGTGCGAGCCGGGACGCATCGCCAGCCAGGAAGACCCGCTTGGCAGCATCCGCGACATCTGCGCCTTTGTGATGCGCCAGACCGTGGAAAACCCGCAGTGGCGGCGCGTGTTCGAGATCGTTTTCCACAAGTGCGAGATGGTGGCGGACAACGGCGCCATCTTCGAGCGGCAGCGCCAGTCGCACCAGGAGGGCACGGTGAAGATGCGCGAGCACCTGCGCATGGCTGTCGACCGCGGGCAATTGCCGGCCGACCTCGACCTGGACCTGGCCGTCAATGTGTTCCACGCCTCGATTGGCGGCATGCTGTCGCACTGGCTGTTCGCCCCCGAGGATTTCGATCTCGAGACCAATGCCGAGCGGGTGGCCGATGCCTTCATCGACACCCTCAAGTTCTCGCCGGCCTTGCGCCAGGGCTATGTGGCGCGTCCCGTGCCCAAGCTGGAGGAAGAAGTTGCCTCGATGTGCCAGGAAGCCAAGAAGAAGGCCGAGACCGGGCAGGCTGCGCAAGCACTCGCCACCAAAGCGCTGCCCGGCTGATCTCGCCGCGGGCGGCGCGCGAGCCGCTCAGCCGCGCACGGCCTCGCGCCAGCGCGCCAGGAAATTGCGCTTGCGCAGCGTGTCCTGCGCTGCTAGCAGGCCGGGGCCGACGCTGATCGGCTTGAGCGCGTAGCCCAGCCGCTCCGACAGCGCCGCGGCGGTGTGCTCGCTGTCGGTGTCGGTGCGGATCGTGTAGAGCTGCGAGGCGCTCTGCCCCAGCAACGTCTGGCCCGCCCGCGAGAGCAGGAAATCCAGCCATAGCCGGGACGCGTTGGGATGCGGCGCGCGGCGCGCGATGAAGGCCACGCGCGACATCACCAGCGTGTAGTCGCGCGGCGCGATGACATCGATCTGCGCCCCGCGCTCCATCAGCGACAACGCGTACGAACCCAGCAGGTTGTAGCCCAGCACGAATTCGCCGGAGGCGATGCGCTCGATCATGCTCGCGGTGGACGCGGACAACTGCACGCCGCAGCGCCCCAGCGCCTGGGCCAGATACCAGAACTCCCCCCCCATGCGCGCGTCCTGCTGCGCCAGCAGGTAACCCACCCCGGACTTTTCCACATCGTAGGTCACCACCCGCTGGCGCCAGCGCGGGGTGTTTTCCTGCAGCAGGCGCGCCAGTCCGGTGCGGCTGCGTGGCGTGCGCATGCCGGCAAAATGGCGCCGGTTGTAGACGATCACGGCGGGCTCGAAGGTGGTGCCCCAGGCTTCGTCACGCCAGGCGGCCCACGCCGGCAGGCCGGCCCGCTCGGGCGAGGGGTAGCGCAGGGCATGGCCATCGTTGACGAGCTTGATCTGCAGGTCCATTGCCGTGCTCCACAGCACATCGGCGTAGTCGGGGCCGCCCACCTGGCCCGCGCCCAGCGCGGCGCTCTCGGCCAGGAAGCGGCCGTTGAGCTCCAGCGTGTTGAGGTCCTGATAGCGCACCTTGATGCCAGGGTAGCGTGCCTCGAACGCGGCCAGCAGCGGCCGCGCGATCTCCACGTCGGTGGAGGCATGCACGTTGACCGAGCCTTCCTGCACGCCCCGCGCGATGATCTCGGCGTAGCTTGCCGGATAGCCCGCCGGCACCGGCGGCAAGGCCTGGGCACCCACGCCATGGCTCAGCCCCGCCAGCGTGGCCGCGGCGGCGCCGGCCAGGACACGCCGCCGGTGCCAGCTTGCTGGTGGTTCGGCAACCATGGGGGCAGGCGTGAAAGGCAAGGGAAAGGGCAAGGGGGACGGGGAGGGGGGCAGCTTGCGCAAGGCGGGACCCATCGGTGGTGACATCGGTGGCCAAAAGGGGCCATGGCGCACTCGCCGCGCGCAGCCCGGGGCGGAGGTATTATAAGCGCCCGCGGCGTGTCCTCGCGGGGGCGGCGGCCTTGCCAGCCATGGCGGCAGAGCCATCGCATGATTTCAAACGGACGCTTATCTGGCAGGGGAGGACCGCCGTGCGCTTATTGCTGGTGGAAGACGAGATTGAACTGGCGCGCTGGGTTGCGCGTGCCCTGGAGCAGGGCGGCTTCGTCATCGAGCATGTGGCCGATGGCCTGCAGGCCGAGGCGCGGCTGATGGCCGAGGAATACGACGTGGTGGTGCTGGACCTGCGCCTGCCCGGCAAGGACGGGCTGGCCGTGCTCAAATCCATGCGCGGGCGCGACGACCGCACCCCGGTGCTGATCCTGACCGCGCAAGACACGCTCGACGAGCGCGTGCGCGGCCTGAACCTTGGCGCCGACGATTACCTGCCCAAGCCCTTTGCCATTGCCGAGCTGGAAGCCCGCATCCTGGCGCTGATCCGGCGTAGCCGCGGCCGCGCCCATCCGCGCCTGCAGTGCGGCACGCTGGTGTTCGACGGCGAAACGCGCAGCTTTACGCTTGAAGGCGCGCCGCTCGCGCTGACCCCGCGCGAATCGACCCTGCTGGGCGCGCTGCTGGCCAAGAGCGGCCAGCCGCTGACCAAGGCACAACTGCTCGACAAGGTGTTCTCGCTCGATGCCGACGTCAGCCCCGATGCCATCGAAGTGCTGGTCTACCGGCTGCGCAAGAAGCTCTCGGGCCACGGCGTGACCATCGTCACGCTGCGTGGCTTCGGCTACCTGCTGGAACCGGAAGGACAGCCCTGATGCTGAGCCGCCTGCCACGGCACTGGTTGCGGCACTGGCTGCAAGGCAGCCTGCGCCGTCAGTTGCTGCTGCTGCTCGTGCCCGCGCTGGCGGCCATGATGGCGCTCGACACGTGGCTGACCTACGGCACGCTGCGCGATGCGGCCAACGCGGCGTACGACCGCTCGCTGTACGGCTCGGTGCGCGCCATCGACAACGCCATCGGCATGGCCGGCGAAAGCGTGCAGATCGCGCTGCCGGATGCCGCCATGGAGATGTTCGAGACCGCGGCGCAGACCCATGTCTTCTACCGCGTCTCGCTGGAACGCAACGGCAAGATCGAAACCGTCACCGGCTACGACGACCTGCCGCTGCCCAGGGGAGAGATCGCCAGCAACCAGCCTCGCTTCTACGACGCCGACTATCGCGGCGACCCGGTGCGCATCGCCGTGCTGGCGCACCCGGTGTATCGTCCCAACGCCCACATGCGCGTGCTCGTGCAGGTGGCGGAAACCGCCGAGCCGCGCTTTGCGCTGATCGCCACCGTGTGGCGCGGCGCGCTGGCGCGCGACGTGCTGCTGATCCTGATCAGCGCGGGCATCCTGGTGGCCGGCATCACCTATGTGCTGCGCCCGCTGGCGCGCGTGCGCGACGACGTGCAGGCGCGTTCCGCCGACGACCTCACGCCGCTGGCCTTCGACCATGTGCCCATGGAAGTCCGCCCGCTGGTTGACGCGGTCAACCTCCATGTGTCGCGCTCGGCCGCCATGACGCAGGCCCAGGCGCAGTTCATCGCCGACGCCGCGCACCAGCTGCGCACGCCGCTGGCCATCCTCAAGACGCAGGCCGAATTCGCCCAGCGCCAGCTTTGCGCCAGCGCCGACCCGGCGCGCGCGCGGGATGCCGCCGGGGAGGCGGTAGGCGGCATCGTCACGCAGCTGGAGCAGGCCGCGCGCCTGACCAACCAGTTGCTGGCGCTGGCGCGGGTACGGCAGCACCCAGGCAGCGACGCGCCTGGCGACGCCGAACCGCTGGAGCTGATCGATGCCGTGGCCGTGGCCGAGCAGGTGGCGCTGGACTACTTGCCGCTGGCGCGCGGCAAGCAGCAGGATTTTGGCTGGGAGCGGCCACAGGGGCTGGCGCTGCCCGTGCGGGCCGATGCCGCGCTGTTGCGCGAAGCCTTTGCCAATCTTGTCCACAACGCGATCCAGTATTCGCCGCGCGGCAGCCGCATCACGCTTTCCGCCGCGCGCGTCGGGGACGCCGCCTGCCTGGTGGTGGAGGACGACGGGCCGGGCATTCCTGCCGAGGAACGCGAGAAAGTATTTGCGCGGTTCTACCGGCGGGTTGGGAACGTGGAGCCGGGCTCCGGCCTGGGACTGGCCATTTCCCGCGAAATGGCGGCGCGCTTCGGAGGCACGGTAGCGCTGGGGACTGGGCTGCAGGGCAAAGGGGTCCGGGCGGTCCTGACGCTGCCGACCGGGGAATGACAGGACATCAGAGGGCATGACAGGACATGAGAGGGCGCTAAAAAGACCAAAAAGTCTAAAAGAGCAAATGTCCATACATCCATCCCCACGTAAACCCCACCCCATTGCCTGACAAATTGACAGCCTTTTGACAGTTTCTACCCCCTAGAATCGCGCCATGGCCGCTGTACCGGCCAGACCAAGTCAGAAAGCCAAGAACAAGTCCGGCATGCAAGCGCTGCCAGGGACAGGAGACAACGCCGAGCCACCCGGTCAACGCACGCAGCGCCGGCGCACCGCACGACTCTCCCGCCCCCGACAGCCAGCTTCACTGCCAGCCGGACACCTCCGGGTCGGTCCTCGCCAGCAACGCCGGCAACCGTTCACCGGCAATCCTCTGAAAAAGAACAGGAGACCGTAATGCGTCGTTCGATTCATCGCTTTGCCCACGTCGTCATGGCTTCGGCCGCGATCACCGCCACCGTGGCCGCCGCGCCCGCGTTCGCGCTCGACAGCGTGAAGTTCATGATCGGCGCCAACCCGGGCGGCGGTTTCGACCAGACCGGCCGCTCGCTGGGTGCGGCGCTGGTTTCCGCCGGCGTGGCCAAGACGGCCTCTTACGACAACAAGGGCGGCGCGGGCGGCACCATCGGCCTGACGCAGTTCGTCAATACCGACAAGGGCAACCCCAACGCAATGATCGTCACCGGCGCGGTGATGGTTGGCGCCATCGAAACCAACCATCCCCCGGTCACGCTGAAGAACGCTACCCCGATCGCTCGCCTGTTCGCCGACACCATGGTGATCACCGTGCCGGCGAACTCGCCGCTGAAGTCCATGAAGGACCTGACCGCGCAGCTCAGGGCCAACCCGGGCAGCGTGAGCTGGGGCGGTGGCTCCAAGGGTTCGATCGACCACATCCTGGCGGGCCTGGTGGCCAAGGAAAGCGGCGTGGACCCGAAGAAGATCAACTACGTGCCCTTCCAGGGCGGTGGTGAAGCCTCGGCCTCGATCCTGGGCGGCCACGTGACCGTCGGCCTGGCCGGCGTGTCCGAGTTCCTGCCCTTCATCAAGAGCGGCAAGATGCGCGCACTGGCCGTGACCTCCAAGGACCGCACCGCCGATATCCCGACGCTCAAGGAGCAGGGCATCAACGTGGAGATCTACAACTGGCGCGGCGTGTACGGCGCGCCGGGCATCACCGCCGAGCAACGCAAGGCGCTGGTGGATGCGGTGGTCAAGGCGACCGAGACCCCCCTGTGGAAGGAAACGCTGGCCAAGAATGACTGGACTCCGTTCCTGCTGACCGGCGACGAGTTCGGCAAGTTCGTGGACAGCGAGTCGGCCCGCCTGGGCGGTTCGCTGCGCGAGCTGGGCGTGGCGAAGTAAGCTGCCCCGCCCGAGCGTTTCACTGCTTGATCGTTTCAGCGTTTTACCTGTCGGCCCTGCCTGCGGCGCACCGTAACGCTCGGTGCGCATGCGGCAGGCGGGGGTCCGGTGTCCACCTGCGATACCCAAAAACCAAACTACACATCGCCGGACCCCCGCCTTGAGCGGGGACGACAAACCGCGGGACGCCAAGGGCCGGACAACACGGCCGCAGGCACCGCTTGAAGGAGCCACTTCCAATCATGAAACCCTCACACCTGGCGATCGGCATTGCCGTATTGCTGCTCTCCGCCTTCTACTTCGTCGGCCTGTCTGGCATCTCCGGCGACGAAGGCTATGCCGGCCTGTCGCCGCGCTTCATGCCCACGCTGGTTGCCATCGGCCTGGCCGCATGCGGCGCGGCGCTGACCTGGCAAGGCATTCGCGGCGGCTTTCGCAACATGCCGGAAGAAGACGCCGAACTGCCCGACGCCCCGCACAATTTCCGCGGCTTCCTGTGGGTGGCCGCCGGCCTGGTGGCCAATATGGCGCTGATCGGCACGCTGGGCTTTGTGCTGGCGTCGACCCTGCTGATGGTCTGCGTGGCACGTGGCTACGGCAGCAAGCGCTTTGTGCGCGATGCCCTGATCGGCCTGTGCATTACGTTGCCGATGTGGGCACTGTTTGAATTCCTGCTCGGCATCAATTTGCCGTTGCTGCCCGTCGCCGGGTTCTGAACGGAGCTGATGATCCATGGATACGCTTAATCTGCTGATGCATGGCTTTGCCATCGCCATCACGCCAATCAACCTGATGTGGGCCCTGGTGGGCTGCTTCCTGGGCACCGCCATCGGCGTGCTGCCGGGCATCGGCCCCGCGCTCACGGTAGCGATGCTGCTGCCGCTGACCGCCAAGGTGGAACCCACCGCTGCGCTGATCATGTTCGCCGGCATCTACTACGGCGCCATGTACGGCGGCTCCACCACCTCCATCCTGATGAACACGCCGGGCGAGTCGTCGACCATGGTCACGGCGATGGAAGGCAACCTGATGGCCAAGAGCGGCCGCGCCGGCCCGGCGCTGGCCACCGCGGCCATCGGCTCGTTCGCCGCCGGCACCATCGCCACCGTGCTGCTGTCGATGTTCGCGCCGGTCGCGGCCGACGTGGCGCTGCAGTTCGGGCCCGGCGAGTACTTCATGATCATGCTGCTGGCCTTCACCACGGTGTCGGCGGTGCTGGGCTCGTCCTTGCTGCGCGGCATGACCAGCCTGTTCCTGGGCCTGGGCATCGGCCTGATCGGCATGGACTCGCTGTCGGGCCAGACGCGTTACTCGATGAATGTGCAGGAGCTGTACGACGGCATCGACATCGTGGTGGTCGCGGTCGGCCTGTTCGCGGTGGGCGAGGCGCTGTTCAACGCCTTCTTCCCGCAGCCCGCTGGCGGCTTCAACAAGCTCAGCTCGGTCATGATGACCAAGTCGGACTGGAAGCGCTCGGTGCCGGCGTGGATCCGCGGCACCATCATCGGCTTCCCCTTCGGCCTGATCCCGGCTGGCGGCGCGGAGATCCCGACCTTCCTGTCGTATGCCACCGAGAAAAAACTGTCCAAGCACAAGGATGAGTTCGGCACGGTGGGCGCGATCGAAGGCGTGGCGGGCCCCGAGGCCGCCAACAACGCCGCCGTGACGGCCACGCTGGCCCCGCTGCTGACGCTGGGCATCCCCACCTCGAACACCACCGCGATCCTGCTGGCGGCGTTCCAGAACTACAACCTGCAGCCGGGCCCGATGCTGTTCCAGACCTCGGGCGACCTGGTGTGGGGCCTGCTGGCTTCGCTGTACATCGGCAACGTGATGCTGCTGGTGCTGAACCTGCCGGCGATCGGCCTGTGGGTGCGCATGCTGCGCATCCCCACGCCGCTGCTGTATGGCGGCATCCTGATCTTCGCGGGCCTGGGCGCCTACGGCATCCGCCAGTCGTGGTTCGACCTGCTGTTGCTGTTCATCATCGGCGTGCTGGGCATGGCCATGCGCCGCTTCGACTTCCCCACCGCGCCGGTGATCGTGGGCATGATCCTCGGGCCCATCGCCGAGAAGCAGCTGCGCAATGCGCTGTCGATCAGCCAGGGCGACTGGTCGATCTTCGTGACCCAGCCGATCTCGGCCACCATCCTGGCCATGACGGTGGCGGTGGTGCTGATCCCGCGCATCCTGGGCTGGCTGGCCCGGCGCTCGGCGCGTGGCAAGGTGGCTGACGCCACCGGTTGATTGGCGCAAAATGCGGGCAAGGCCCGGCACTCCAGGGTGCCGGGCCTTTTCATTTGTCGCGCCATCGCATGGGCGCCTTTGTCTCTACATTGCGCTCCACCACAAGAACATCGCGCCGGCGCGCCAGGCCGCTGCAACATGCCCTCTGTCCTTCACCGCTGGCGTCCGGTCCTCTTGACGCTGCTGCTCGGCCTGGCCGCCGCGCTCGTTTGCACGCTGCTGCACACCCCACTGCCATGGATGATCGGCCCGCTGCTGGCGGTCGCCATCGCGCGCATGCGCGGCGCCGACCTGCGCGCGCCCACGCAGGCGCGCAATGCCGGGCAGTGGGCCATTGGCACCTCGCTCGGGCTTTACTTCACGTCCGACGTGGTGGCGCGGCTGATCGAGTTCCTGCCGTATATCGTCGCAGGCTCGCTGTTTGCGCTGCTGCTCGGCTGCGGCGGCGCCTGGGTGCTGCGCAAGACCACCGGCGTGGCGTTCAAGACAGCGTACTTCTCCACCGCCATCGGCGGCGCGTCGGAGATGGCCAACCTGGCCGAGCGCAACGGCGCGCGCATCGACCAGGTGGCGGCCGCGCATTCGCTGCGCGTGCTGATGGTGGTGGTGGCCGTGCCCGCGCTCCTCCAGTACGGCGGCATCCACGGCCTTGACCCGTACGTGCCCGGGCCGCGCACGGTGGACTACCTGTGGCTGCCCGTGCTGATCGCGATCACGGTCAGCGTGGCGCTGGTGCTCAGGCACTTCAACCTGCCCAATCCCTTCGTGATCGGCACGCTGCTGGCGGCCGCCGTGCTGACCGCCTCGGGCTTCGAGCTGTCCGCCATCCCCACGTGGATGAGCCGCGCCGGCCAGCTGATGATCGGCGTGTCGCTGGGCGCGCGTTTCTCGCGCGACTTCCTCCATACGGCGCCGCGCTTTCTCGGCGGCGTGGCGGTGTACACGCTGGCGGCGCTGGTGCTCTCCGCGCTGTTCGGCTGGGGCCTGTCGGCACTGTCCGGCGTGCATCCCGCCACCGCCATCCTTGGCACCACGCCCGGCGGCATCGCCGAGATGTGCATCACGGCCAAGGTGCTGGAGCTTGGCGTGCCCCTGGTCACCGCCTTCCACGTGATCCGGATGGCCTTCGTGGTGCTGTGCACCGGCCCCCTGTATCATTGGCTCAAACATCGTGCCGCGCCGCAGGAGACGGAGTAAGAACTACTGACAAAGTGCAACGCATCGGTGCGACAGGGTGGCATAACGACGGCATCAGGAACCTTTTAACGGCTCAGAATCGAACTACGCTCGTTGTGCGACATGACACTCCTCTTCCGTGAATGTCCAGCCGCCTGGGCTTTTGCGTGCAACTGATACCGACTTCCCGTCTAGGTAGGCAACACGGGCAGCCTGTTCCACGCCCTCGCATCGACTGTCAGCCTTGTACTCAACGAGCAGCAGCACCGACCTCAATCCCCGTTCCACATCGGGAGCCCATTGCACCAAAGTCTGAGCAAGAAAGGCGATAAAGAACACGACCGTTCCGATCACGCTGACATAGCGCATGATATAGGTGGTCATTTCGGTTTGCTTTGTGTCGGCATGTGCAGCGGGTAGTCTCTTCCCATGCCATATCCGGTATATCAGTTGCTCTTTGGTCTGCGCATCCCAGAGCGGAGGCCACAGTGCTTGCAACACCTGTGCAGCAAACCAGATGGCCCACATCAGCATCATGTTCGCTGCACACCAAATCACTATCATTCCGCTCACAATCAGCACATACATCAAGGGCAACAAGCCAATCACGAGTAGGGCATGGAAGTCGGGAAACGATTTGGGGTCCAGATGCGTTATCGCGTGGATGACATGGCGCGCGCTGATGTTCGCCAAGCAAAGCGCGAGACTACCGGTGGTGGCGAGCATAACCTTACCTGCTACGCGAGCCCAGGCATACTTCGTGAACGACGCGGTCTTTTGCAGCAAGTCCAGCAAGGAACCGACACAAGCCATTACGGCGACCACAATGCTCAGGATACCGAAGGTACTCGCAAAACCCGGCAGCATCAAAATGCCAAACGCGACAATGCAGAGGAGCTGCGCCAGAATCTGGAGTGCCTCGACCTCTGGCGTGATGGCATTCACTCTTCGTACGGCCCGCATAAGCGCGCAAGCTCTGCGGAATATTGCGAAAGAGGCCTGTCGACGGAGCGCCCTGAGACGCCGTACGAACGTCCATCCGCAATAGATGAGGACGCCCACCATGATGAGAATTCCGCTTTGGCGCGGCCAGGCCTTCAGCACGCCAAAGAACGCACAGACTGCGCCCAGCACCATAAGCACGCGAATGACAGGGCGTCTGTAACTTCCCAGGAAGTTGGATTCGACTTCAGACATTGGATTTTCCAGAGCGGTTGAAAGTTGTCTGGCCACGGTGATCAAGCAGGACTCGTGACGAGGAGAAACGACTATGGCCAGTTGACACAGGGGCAGCCAGTTTTATCAGAATACGATGCCAATACAACCCCGCCTTCTGGTGTCCTGACTAGCCTTCGTGGTGCTGTGCACCGGCCCCCTGTATCATTGGCTCAAACATCGTGCCGCGCCGCAGGAGACGGAATAGCAACCCGGCCCGGCCTCATCCCAGACAAACGGGCGTGCCATGCCAGAGCCAACGCTAGAACCAACGCCGGAATCCGGCTTCACGCTTGCCGATATCGACCACACCCTGCAGCGGGTACTGGCACCATGGGTGCGCCAGCTCGGGTTGCGTGCCGAGCTCGTTGATGCACAGGGCGTAACGCTGCGCCTGCCTTTTGACGAATCATTTCGTCATGCGGGTGGCGTGGTGTGCGGCCAGGTGCTGATGTCCGCGGCCGATACCGCCATGATCGTGGCCGTCGCCAATGCACTTGGCGCCTTCAGGCCGATGACCACCGTCACGCTCACCACCAACTTCATGCGCCCGGTGATCGAGGGCGATGTGCTGGTGCGCGCCAAGGTGCTGCGCCTGGGCAGGACCGTGGTGTTCGGCGAGATCGAGCTGACCGGCACCGACGGCAAGCTGGCCGTGCAGGCCACCACCACTTACGCGCTGCTGTGAGCAGCGCATCACCCGATTGCACGCCAAATTGCACGCAATCTCCCAAGCTATCTCCATGCATGAGCCCCGCAGCCTGACGCCTGCCCCTATCCAGCCCGCCACCGCCTCGCCGTTCGACCAGGTGGTGTTTGCCGGCGGCGGCAACCGCTGCTGGTGGCAGGCGGGATGGTGGGATACGGTGGCGCCCGAGCTGGGGCTGCGCCCGCGCGTCATCGCGGGGATCTCGGCCGGGGCCGCCACGGCGTGCATGATTTATACGCACGACTCGCGCCAGGTGATGGCGTACTACGGCGAGGTGCTTGCCGGCAACCGGCGCAATGCGTACTGGGGCAACCTGCTGAGCAAGCAGCGCGTGTTTCCGCATTACGGCATCTACCGCACCGCGCTGCTGAACATCTTCGGCGAGGGCCGCCTGGCAAACCTGAAGACGGCGCCGGAGATCCGCATCGGCGTGGCCCACATCCCGCGCTGGAGCGGCCCGCGGCTGGCGGTGATGGCCGGGCTGGTCGCCTACAACATCGAGAAACACTGGCTCAAGACCTTGCACCCGCGCCTGGGCCGCAAGCTGGGGTTTCATCCCGAGTTCGTGCGCGCGCAGGACTGCGGCTCGCCCGAGCAGCTGGCGGACCTGCTGCTGCAATCGTCCTCGACCCCGCCCTTCACGCCGGTGCTGCGGCGCGACGGCCGGCCCGTGCTGGATGGCGGCATGGTCGACAATGTGCCGGTCGACGCGCTCGACGCAACGCCCGGCAACGTGCTGGTGCTGGTGACGCGGCTCTATCCGCGCCCGCGCCGCTTTGTCCTGCAACACGGCGCGCAGCGCCGGCTCTACCTACAACCTTCGCAACGGGTTCCGATCTCGAGCTGGGACTATACCCAGCCCGGCGCGATGATCGGTGCCTACGAACTCGGCCGGCGCGACGGGGAAACCTTTTTACGCGACTGGCCGTCTGTCATGAAGACGGAGCTTGGCACCGCCGGGTAGCGCTCCCGCGCGCCGGCCGTGCTCGCGGCTCCGTCATCACGATGTGCAATGCGGCCTTCGCGCCGCCACAGGAGGCATTGATGACGAAACGCCAGGCAAGATCCACGACCGAGCGTCAGAGCGCCCGCCGGGCCAGCACCGAGCAGGCTGTCGAGCATGTTCCCCGCCGTGGCAGGCGCAAGCCCGGCGCGCAGCGCGAAGCGGATTTCGTGGTGATCGGCGCCGGCTCGGGCGGCGTGGCGGCTGCGCGGCGCGCGGCCACGCTGGGCGCGCGCGTGGTGCTGGTGGAGCGCGACGCGATCGGCGGCACCTGCATCAACCGGGGCTGCGTGCCCAAGAAAATGCTCTCGTATGGCGCCAGCCTCGCGGCCGTCCTGTCAGGCTGCCTTTCGCACACCGGTGGCAAGGAAGACTGGAGCGATGCCATTGTGCGCGTCAACGCCGAAATGGCGCGGCTGCACGTGGCCTACACGCACCGGCTGCAGCAAGCCGGCGTGGAACTGCTGCGCGGCGACGCCACGGTAAGCGCCGCCGACCAGGTACAGGTGGGCGCCGAGACCATCCGCGCCAAACGCATCCTGATTGCCACCGGCGCACGGCCGCGCGCGTTGCCGGTGCCGGGTGGCGAGCTGGCCTGCACCTCGGACGACGTCTTCACCTGGCAAAGCCTGCCAGCCTCGCTGGTGGTGATCGGCAGCGGCTACGTGGCGGTGGAGCAAGCCTCGATCCTGTCACGCTATGGCGTCAAGGTGGAGATGCTGGTGCGCGAGGAACGCCTGCTGGCACGCTTTGACCACGAAGTGGCCGAGGCGCTGGCCGAGGCGCTCGCCGCCAAGGGCGTACGCCTGCATTTCAATGCCGAGGTGACGCTGCTGAACCAGGCCAACGGGGCCATCGACGTGTGCTACCGGCAGCATGGCAATGACCGCATCCAGACCGTGCGCGCGCAGGCAGCGCTGGCGGCGATCGGGCGCGACCCGCATTGGGATGGGCTCGGCCTGGAGGCGCTGGGCATCGCGAAAACGCAGAAGGGCGGCATCCAGGTGGACCGCTCATTGCGCACCAAGGTGCGCTCGATCCATGCCATTGGCGATGTCATCGACGGCCTGCACCTCACGCCGGTGGCCGGCGCCCAGGGCCGCTGGCTGGCCGACCGGCTGTTCGGCCGCCGCGGCGACCGCGCGGATTTCGACCTGGTGCCAACAGCGGTATTCTGCGAGCCGGCTATCGGCAGCGTGGGACTGACCGAGCATGCGGCCATCGCGGCAGCTGGCAAGCCGGAGCGCATCCACACCGTGGTACGCCGCTTCGTCTCGCTGGAGAATCGCTTTGCCGGCAGCGAGCAGGCCTCGATGGTCAAGCTGGTGGTGAATGCGCGCAGCGGGCGCGTGCTGGGCGCGCACATGATGGACAACGCCGCCCCCGAGATCATGCAGGCGTTTGCCGTGGCGGTGCGGCTCGGGGTGAAGCTGTCGCACCTGCAGACCACGGTGCAGCTGCATCCCACCGTGGCGGAGGAGCTGTTCGGCTAGGCGCGCGGCCGGATTCAGGCCGGCTCGGCCATCGCCGCCGGCTTGGCGCCCTCGCACGGATCGGGCCGCTTGTGCACCGGCACCAGCACCACGCGGTCATAGGCTCCGATCTCGTGGCCGCTGGCCTGCTCCAGGTAACCCACGCTGTAGATCGCGCCCGGCTCGGCGGCGAGCCAGCGCGGCGCGCCCACATCGCGCCGCACGTGGCCGTTGCCGGCAATCAGCACCGCGCCGCGGTCGGCGTATTCGCGCATGGCGGCCGCCATGACCGCATCGCGCGCGGCCTGCGCGTCCAGCATGCCGGGCAGCATGGCCTTGGGGAAATTGCCGCAGTGGCCACGGTCGAGCACCGCGGTCTGCTCGGTCACCACGTCCACGGGCAAGGGCGCGGCGAGGCCGAGGCGCTTGCGCTGCGTCGCATCGAACACGCCATCCAGCCCGCTGCGCACGATCTTGCCCGCATCCGCGCGCGACAGGTTGGCCGCCACCAGCGGCAGGTCGTAGCGCAAAGCCAGCGCCACCACCGGCGTGTAAAGCTCCCACTGCCAGCTCTTGCCACCCGCCTGCGCCACGACATACGCCGCATCGCCGGGCCGCTCGCGGCGGGCGCGATCGATATCGGCCTGGCGCTCGCGGTCGAACTGTTCCATCGCGATGGCCGGGCGCCAGCCGGCTGCCAGTGCGTCCGACAACGCCAGCAGGCGCCGCTTTTGCCCATCGGCGTTGTCGTGGACCTCGCCCAGCAGCACATAGGTCTTGCCGGTGAACTGATGCGCGACATCGCCAGCCACGGCGGCTGGCGGCGTGCCCGCGCAACCGGCGAGCGCAGCGAACATGGCGGCGGCGAGCGCCAGTCCGGCGGCGCGGGTAGGGACAAAGCTGGCTAGGCTGGCAACGCTGTGACGAATCTGCATGACTAAATATCCTGGTTGCGATGGCTCGCTCGTGCTCATTATTACGCAGTTTTACCGCGTGGCCGCGGCTTCCGGCACATACACCATCGAGCCATCCTGCAACCGGTACGCCACGCCTGCCTTGATGCCGTCGCCGCTGCCGACCTGGCCGCTGGCCTGGTAGCGCACGACCTTCTCGCCCTGCTTGGAGACGATCTCCATGTCGGGCTTGCCGGGATTGGTGATGATGGTGACGTCCGCGTGTGTAAACGGGTTCATCGGGTTCTGTGCGATGGCCACCAGCAACGCGGCGATCACCACCAGGAACACGTCGATCAGGTTGACCACCGACAGGATGGGATCATCGGCCTCGCTCTCCTCCAGGAACTTCATGCGTCCACCTCCCACTGCGGCTGATGCTTGCCCAGCCACACCAGTTCCTCGGCGAGCCAGCGGCGGCGCACGTTGACCACCCAGAAGGTGATGCTGGCAGCGATCAGCGCGAGAATCACCGCGGAAAACGCGATGGTGAGGTTCTCGCCCACGTTGGCGAGGTTGCCGCCGGACAAGCCCTTGAGCGCAGGCCCCATCGGGATCATGGTGGCCACCAGCCCTAGCATCGGCGCGACGCGCGTGGCAATGCGCGGCCACTCCAGCAGGCGGTGCGCGGTGACGTCAAGCGTGTCCGGGTCCTGGATGCGGTGGCGCAGGGCGAACGCCACCAGCACATAGCCGCGCCCTGTCTCGATGCCGTGACGGCGGCGTTGCCAGCCTTGCGTGGCGAACTCGCCGAGCGCCCAGAAGGCGTACAGGAACAGCAGCCCGATCAGAGCCAGCGTCGGAAACAGGAACAACTGGCCGACGTCGTACATCAGGGTTTCAAGCAGGGTAGGAGTCATGATGCCTCAGCGGGTTTCGGATTGTTTTTGGAAGACAAGCGCGGCGCCAGCGCGGCGGCGCGCGCTGAGGGCGCCGCCCAGCATGGCGCCGGCCAGTGCGATGCCGCCGGCAAGCCACGACAGCACGGGGACGAGAGCCGCCGCGGGAGGCCTTTTCTCGACCAGTTGCATGCCTTGCACCGGCACCGTTTGCGGCTGTGCCTTGGGCTCGGGTTGCGGCTTGGGTTGCGGCTTGGGTTGCGCCTGCGCTTGCTGCCGGGCAGGACGCGGCGCTGCCTGCGGGGCTGCTGCCTTCGGCGCGCCGGCGGGCGGTGCCGCGGGAGCCTGCGTGCCATAGCCCGCGGCGCCGGGCGCCGTGGCCCGCTGCTGCACGTAGCGATTGAAGCTGCGGTTGTCGCTGCGGATACCGTGCCGCTGCGACAGCGCCTGCCACCTGTCGGCCAGCGTCTTGAGCATCTCGGGATCGGCATTCCAGTAGCCCTTGCGCGC
The DNA here is from genome assembly GCF_000832305.1 of Cupriavidus basilensis. Taxonomy (NCBI): domain Bacteria; kingdom Pseudomonadati; phylum Pseudomonadota; class Betaproteobacteria; order Burkholderiales; family Burkholderiaceae; genus Cupriavidus; species Cupriavidus basilensis. The sequence continues at coordinate 4,464,937 of NZ_CP010536.1, read as the reverse complement.
GGCTTCCAGCATGCGCTCGATTACCTGCGCCTGGGCCTGTGGCGCGTTCTTCTCGAACCATGCGTCCAGGCCGAGCTTGTGCTTATCCTTGACGTAGACCTCGGCGAACTCGGTCCACTGGTCGTCGCGCACAATCTCCGGCGCGACCGCGGTCCAGCCCCAGAAATTGTTCACGGTATCGAGCACGTTGAGCGCGCCGCCATAGCCTTCGGCCTTCATGCCTTCGATCCAGCCAGGATGGAAATAGCGCGTGCGCAGTTCGGTGGCAAGGAAGGACGCCGCCGTTTCCGTGCGCGCACTGTTCGCATCGCGCAGGTTGGAGATCAGCAGCTCCGGCGCCTTGCCCGTCAGGTGGCGCACGGCCAGGCCGATGCCACCGAGATACTGGAAAGGATCGTCGGTAGTCAGCATGCCGTACAGGTTGGAGCTGCGCGCCAGCAGCGCGCCCTCCACGCCCTTGAGATTCTCCGCGTAGAGATTCAGTTGTGGCAGTTTCTCGCCCCACGTCTTCTCGTCGGGCCCATAGCCGTATTGCATGCGCGCGAGATAGAGCTTGGCCAGCTTGGCGTCCGCTTCCTTGCCGCTGCCGAAGCTGTCGCTGGCCAGCGTGGCGTCGTTCAGTCCCGTGCCATAGTTGCCGGTCTCGCTGGCGAAGATGCGCGTGAGCGCCAGCGACTCGATGCGCTCCGGGGTCATGTCCGCAGCCTTGAGTTGCGCCAGCCGCGCGCTGACCGCGCGCGTGCTGGCGGCAACGGCGTTGTCGGGCTCGGGCTGCGCGGCGGCGAGCTTGACCGCTTCGGCCAGCCACTTGATCAGGTTGGGAAAGTGATCGCGATAGAGGCCGGTCGCGGACAGCACCGCGTCCACGCGCGGCCGCTTGAGCTCGGCGGCGGGAATCGCTTCCACGCCGACCACGCGGGCGCCGCCGTCCCACTTCGGGCGGATGCCCATGGCGGCCATCGCCTGCGCCTCCAGCATGCCCTGATGGCGCATGGTCTCCACGCTCCACAGCGAGAAGGCCAGCTTGGCGGGCCATTTGCCGTGGCGCTTGCGCCAGTCGGCAATCATGCTCTCGGCCGCGGCCTGGCCGGCCTGCCACGCTTCGCGGCTCGGTACCTTCGAGGGATCGAACCCATACAGGTTGCGCCCGGTCGGCAGTGCGTCGGGATTGCGCACCGGGTCGCCGCCGGTGCCCGCCAGCACGTAGCGACCCGCCAGCGCGGTGAGCATGGATTCGCTCTCCGGCGCGGCATCCAGGCTAGCGTACAGCGTGCGGGCACGCTGCATGTCTTCGCGCTGTCTGGCGTCGGCAAGGTTGGCCAGCGGCGCACCGTCGATCACGTACTTGCGCAGCATGGCGTACGGCGCCGATTGCGCGAGCTGTTTGTAGTCGAGCGCGAACAGTTCTTCCGGCTCGTCGGGAAACACGCGCTTGAGCCACGCTTGCCCGAGCATGGCCATCACCGTGTACAGCCGCAGCTCGGGATCCTGCGACTGGCCGAACGTATGCAGGCCGTAGGGCTGCAACGCACCGGCTAGCTCGTGCAGATGCGTGTGCAGCGCATCGAGGTATCCGGCAAACTGCGCGCTCGCACGGGCTTGCGGCCAGCCCATGTCGTCGAGCAGGTGCATGCGCGCGCTGCGCTTGAGGATGTCCTCGCGCAGCGTGTCCTTCACTGCGCCGTCGTCCTGTTGCAGGTAGTTGTGCAACTGGTCGTGCAGCGCCGACAGATCGGTGTGCAGGCCCGCCGGCTTGAACGGCGGCGTCTGGTGGCTGACGATGGTGGCGCGGCCGCGGCGCTTGGCCTGCAGCGCCTCGCCCACGTCATCGACGATGTAGGGATAGATCACCGGCACGCTGCCGAGCACCATGTAGGGCTGGTCGGTCACGGACAGGCCGCGCTCCTTGCCCGGCGTCCACTCCTGCGTGCCGTGGGTGCCGTAGTGCACCAGCGCCTCGCGCCCCTCGCGCGCCCACAGGTAGGCCGCCATGTAGAAATGGTTAAGCGGCGTCTTGGTGGCGTGATAGAGCGCTTTCTCGGCGGCTTCGTCGCGCTCGCCGCGTGGCGGCACCGGCATCAGCGCGACGTTGCCGAGCTGCAGGCGCGGGATGGCGAAGCCGGCCACGCCGTTGCGCCTGATCGCCATCGACGAGGCTTCGGGTTCGCCCCAGCGCGCGCTGACCTCGGCGCGAAACGCCGCAGGTTGCGCGTCGTACCAGCGGCGGTATTGCGCCATCGGCATCCACACCGCGCGATCCGCGTCGAGCAGCGCGGCGAGCTGTCCATCGCGATAGAAGGGGGCGAGCAATGCACCCAGATCGCGCTGCAGCGCGAGCGCATCGGCAGCGTCGGTACGGTAGCCGGCCGCATGCAATGCGGCCAGCGTGGACGACAGGCTGCGCGGCAGGTTGAGAAACGATGCCGACAGGTTCTTCTCGCCCGCCGGATAGTTGTAGAACAGGATCGCCACGCGCTTGTCGGCGTTCGGCGTGCGCTGCAGGCGCGTGAGCGCCAGCGCCTTGTCCGCCACGGCATCGAGCTGCGCCGGCAGGCTGACGATACTGCCGTCCTTGTGCGAGGTGGCGGCGGCCAGCATGGGATCGCTCACCCCGGCCAGCTCGGGCTGCACGAGGTAGAAGGGCGTGTCGGTAAGGCTGATGCCGTGCGGGTCGCGCTCCCAGTCCTGCGCGTCGCCCTTGCGATAGGGCATGACCTGCAGCACCGGGATGCCGAGCGTTTCGAACTCCGCCTTGCGGCCTGCCGCATTGAGCATGATCTGGCCGTTGATGAGCACGTCGACGATGCGCTTGCCGCCGGGCGCGGCCATGCGCAGCACGCCGTGCGCATCCATTACGCCGCTGTAGAACACCAGCGCGCGCGCGCCGCGCGCTTCGATGCGCGTGATCAGGTCGTCGATGAAGGCGCTGTCCAGCCCCGACACGTAGGCCTGGTGGATGGCGACGCCGATCACCGGCTCGCCCGCATGGCCGGACACCTTGAGCGCGTCGTCTGGCGATGCGGTGACCACGCTGGCGAGCCGCGGGTGGTAGTAGGCGGCCTTGGGGAAAACAACCGGCGCGGGAATGGCGTTGTCCGCATGCAGCTTGAACTGCTGCGCGGCCAGTGTGCGCATCATCGCGTCGAAGTTGGCGCGGCCGCCGTTGACGTAGTACGCCTGCAGCTTCGCGCCCAGCGCGCTATCCACGCCGTGCGCATCGAAGCGGTCAGTGGCAATCAGCAAGCGCGGCACGCGCGCATGGGTCCACAGCGGCCCGAGCTTGGCCAGCATCTCGGTGACGATATGGTCGCGCGGCGCATCCAGGATCAGCAGGCCGGCGCCGTCGATAAACGGCGCGATATCCTGCGCGCTCATGCGCTCCAGGTAGCGCGCGTCCAGCGTCATGCCGCGCGCGCGCGCCATGGCCTGCAGCGGCTCGAACTTGCCGGCGGGCACCGGCGAGGTGGTCAGCACCGCGATGCGCGGCGCTGCCGACGCTGGCTGCATGCCGAGCACCAGCCAGGTTATCCACAGCAGGCACAGCGCACGGAGAATCCGCATCGTGGTTTTATCTTGTGGGGACATGTCGGTCGATTCGCCTCCGGTCAGAACGACAGCTTCACGCTGGCGGCAAAGGTACGTCCCGGCTGCGTATAGAAGTCCAGGCCCGGCTCGCTGGCGGCCACGCTGCCTTGGCGCACATCGCCCCACAGCCAGTACTTCTTGTCGAACACGTTGTTCACCGACAGCACCAGGCTGGCGTAGCGGTTAAAGCGCCACCAGCCCTGGATATCGGCCACGCCATAGCCGCCCGGCTTGAAGTAGGCGAAGGAAGTGTCGTCGGTGCGCGTCACGGCGCGCGCGCCGCGCCAGCGCAGGCTTGCGCCCTGGCCCTGGCTGCTGCTGCCGCGCTCCCACGTCAGCGCGGCGCTGGCGCGCAGCGGCGAGACGCTGTTGAGGGGCTGGCCGGTCTGCTCGTTGTTGCCGTGCGCGTAGGCCACGGCGCTGTCCACGCGCCATTGCGGCAGGAAGCGGTAGCTGCCGCGCCACTCGGCGCCGTAGATGCGCACGCTGCTCTGGTTGCGGTACTGGTACGTCGCGCGCAGGCCGGCAAGGCAAGCGGGGTCCGACGGGCAGCGCAGCGCGACTTGCTCGATGAAGTCCTTGTAGCGGTTGTCGAACACCGCGACGCTGGTCTGCACGCGCTCATCCGTATAGCGCGCGCCGATTTCGAACGAGCGGCTCTTCTCCGGGTTCAGGTCGCCATTGGGCGCGGCGCCGTAGCCCTGGATGGTGTTGCGGAAGCTGCCGTTGATCTCCTGGTAGTTGGGCGCGCGGTATCCGAATACGTACTGGGCCCACAGGTTGATGCGGTCGGTGGCTTGCCACAGCGCGGAGAGCTTGGGCGACAGCGCCGAATCGCTCTTGCTGGTGGCGGGCTTGGAAGCCACGCTGTTGTAGAGCTTGTCGTCGTCCGGGCCGAGCGAGTAGTGGTCAAAGCGCAGGCCCGGCGTGAGCGTGAAGCGGCCGCCGGCGAACTGCAGTTCGTCCTGCACGAAGATGCCGGTCTGGCGCGCTTCGCCCTTGGGAAAATCGTGGATCGGGAAGTTGTCGCCGGCCAGCGATTTGGACACCACGCCGGTGGTGCGGTTGTAGGTGGTGCCGTCGCGCATCTCGCTGGTCTGGGTACGCAGGAAGTCCACGCCGGTGATCAGGCGGTGGCCAACGACGCCGGTGTTGAACGATTTGTCGGCCTGCACGTTGAAGCCGGTCTGCTGCTGGCGAAAACCGAACAGCAGGTTGACGTCACACAGGCTGGTGCCCGCGGTGGAGCCCGAGCAACCCGAACTGGTGCGGCTGCGTACCTGGTTGGTCACGGTGTTGGACTCGCTCTCCTGGTAGAACACCGCCGCGCTCAGGCGATCGATGACGCGGCTGGCCGGCTTCCATTCGTAGTCCAGGCTGACGCGGTTGCGCGACAGGTCCTCGGTGCCGTTGGCGGAGGTCACGCGCGGCAGCGCGGTGGATAGCCGGCGGATATCGGTGAAGGTGTCGTTGTCGCGATGCTCGTAAGTCAGCTTGAAGCGATGGCCCGCGGCGGGGTCGAGCACGATCTTGCCGAGCCAGGCGTTGGTCTCGCTGTTCTGCGGATTGGCCTTGGTGCGGCCGGTCGACGTGGTGTCGTTGCCACCCATGCTCCGCACTTCGTGCCCCTTGCGGTGCGCGTACATGAACAAGCCCTTGATGGTCTCGTTGCCGCCGGCCACGCCCGCGGTCTGGCCGAAGCTGCGGTCGATGCCGTTCCACGACAGGCCGGCTTCGCCTCCCACCGCGCGCCCGCGCATGATGTCCTCGGGATTCTTGGTGACGTACGACACCACGCCGCCGATGGCGTCCGAGCCGTACAGGCTGGAAGCCGGCCCGCGCAGCACCTCGACCCGCTTGAGGAAAGAGAACTCGGGCGCGTCGCGCGTGGCGCTGGACAGGTTGGATGGGCCGCCGCCGTTGTAGTAGTCGGGCAGGCGCACGCCGTCGACCATCAGCAGCACACGGTTGTCTTCGATGCCGCGGATATTGATGCTGCCGGCGCCAAAGCGGCGGCGGTCACGGGGCACGTCGATATCGGGCTCATCGGCGAACAGGGCGGCCTCGTCAGCGGGCTGGGCGCGTTCGATCCGGCTGGCGTCGATGGCGGTGATGGTGGAGGCGACGGCGTCGGCGCGCTCCTCGGTGCGAGTGGCGGTGACCACCACCTCGCTTAAGTGGCGGGCCGGATCGGCGGCCGGCTCGGCAGCCAGGACGGGGCCGCCAAGGGCAGCGCAAACGGCGGCGATGGGCGTGGCCCGGATAGAGGCAGAGGCGCGCAAGCGCGCCAGACAGCGGCGTTTCATGGAATTTCCCCAAAGAAAGCGGAACGCTGGCTGGCTAGTGCGAAAACTGTGGCTCGCTCGCGTGGTCAGGCGTGGCTCGGCGAACCCGGCCACGCATTATTGAGAATGCGAATTATTATCAATAAGTAACCATTTGTAAAGCATGGATCACCACAATCCATGCGCCTGCGTACAAAGCGCCGCGATTAGTGGCAATGCGGCAACGAAGCCGGAACGATGCCGAAACAAAAAGGGCGGTGCCAACCGATCCGGCACCGCCCCCGAGGCGTCGCGATTGGCTACGGCAGCACGCTCAGTGCGCAGCCTCCCCGCCCACCAGGGCCGGCAGGCGATTGCCTTGCTCGTCGATCTGCAGCGGGCCGGTGCCCGAGAACCGATCGAGCGCCAGATAGATCACCGGCGTGATGAACAGCGTGATCACCTGCGAGAACAGCAGGCCGCCCACCACCGCCAGGCCCAGCGGCTGGCGCAGCTCGGCGCCCGCGCCCAGGCCGAGCGCCAGCGGCAACGCGCCCATCACGGCGGCGAAGGTCGTCATCATGATCGGGCGGAAGCGCAGCAGGCAGGCCTGCCGGATCGCGCGCGCCGGGGCCATGCCCTGCTCGCGCTGCGCCGCCAGCGCGAAGTCGATCATCATGATGGCGTTTTTCTTGACGATCCCGATCAGCATCAGCACGCCGATGGTGGCGATCAGCGACAGCTCCACGTCGAAGAGGAAGAGCGTCAGCAGCGCGCCAACGGCTGCGGACGGCAGGCCGGCCAGGATGGTCAGCGGGTGGATGTAGCTCTCATACAGCACGCCCAGCAGCGTGTAGATCACCGCGAGCGCTGCCACCAGCAGCAGCACCTGCGTAGCCTGGGACGACTGGAACACCGCCGCATCGCCGCCCCAGCTCGTGAAGATCGAGCCAGGCATGGCGATCTCTTGCTTGTAGGCATCGATCTTGGCGGAGGCCGCGCCCAGCGCCGCGCCCGGCGCGAGGTTGAACGACACCGTCACCGAGGGTAGCTGGCCCTGGTGGTTCACGGCAATCGGCCCGACCCGGCGCTCGGTAGTGGCGAAGGCTGAGATCGGCACCATCTGCCCGGTCTTGCTGCGCACGTAGATCTTGGAGAACGCGGTCTCGTCGGCACGGTCGATATCGGCCGCCTGCAGGATCACGTAGTAGTTGTCGATCGGCGTGTAGATGGTGGACACCTGGCGCTCGCCAAAGGCGGAGTACAGCGCCTGGCGCACGTCCTGGATCTGCACGCCCAGCGCGTTGGCCTTGTCGCGGTCAATCGACAGCTGCGCTTCCAGGCCCGACTGCTGCGAATCGCTGGTGACATCGCGGAACAGCGTATCGGCGCGCATCTTGCCCATCAGCTTATCGGAGTACTCCTGCAGCTGGCCGGCCTTCACGCTTTGCAGCGTGTACTGGTAGCGGCTCTTGCTCTGGCGCCCGCCCAGGCGCAGGTTCTGCACCGGCGAGAAGTAGACGGCCAGGCCGGCGATGCCCGAGACGTCCTTGCGCAAAGACTCCACCACCTTGGCCATCTTGGGGCGCTCGCCCAGCGGCTTGAGCTCGATGAACATGCGGCCCGTGTTGATGGCGGGGGAGGGCCCGCCACCAATCGAGATCACGATGCTGCGCACCGCTGGGTTCTTGCGCATGCGCTCTGCCGCATCGCGCAGGCGGTCGGCCATGGCGTCGAAGGAAATATCCTGCGGGCCTTCGGCATTGACCTGGATCTGCCCGATGTCTTCTTCCGGGAAGAAGCCCTTGGGGATCATCACGAACAGCACCGCGGTCAGCACGAAGGTCAGGCCGGCCACCGCCAGTACCGACTTGCGGTGCGCCAGGCACCAGTCAAGCCCGCGCGCATAGCGGTGGAGCGTGAATTCGAACAGGTTCTCGAACCACTGGGTGGAGCGCAGCCCGATAGTCTGCTTCTGTACGATGGCCGGCGCGTGGCCGGCATCCGCGTGGTCGCCATAGGCATGTTGCGACTCGTCGATCGGCACGTTCTCGGCCGACAGGAAGCGCGCGCACAGCATCGGGATCAGCGTGAGCGACACCAGCGCCGATACCAGAATGGCCAGCGAGACCACCGCTGCGAACTCGTGGAACAGCAAGCCGATCACGCCCGGCATGAAGAAGATGGGGATGAACACCGCCACCAGCGAGATCGAGATCGAGAGGATGGTGAAACCCATCTCGCGCGAGCCGACCAGCGCGGCCTTGAGCGGCGGCACGCCCTCCTCGATATGGCGCACGATGTTTTCCAGCATCACGATGGCGTCGTCCACCACCAAGCCCACGGCGAGCGTGATGGCCAGCAGCGAGACATTGTCCAGGCTGTAGCCGAAGGCCTTCATCAGCGCCACCGTGCCGATCAGCGAGATCGGCAGCGACAAGGTGGGAATCAGCGTGGCGGCGGCGCGGCGCAGGAACAGGAAAATCACCATCACCACCAGCCCGACGGTCAGCGCCAGCGTGAACTGCACGTCGTGGATGGATTCGCGGATCGATTGCGAGCGGTCGTTGACCACCGCCACGTTGACCGAATCCGGCATCTGCTGGATCAGGCGCGGCAGCGCGTTCTTGATGGCGTCCACCACCGCCACCGTATTGGCATCCGGCTGGCGCAGCACGGCCAGCACGATCGAGCGCTCGTTGTTGAGCCAGCTGCCGGTCTTGATGGTCTCGACGCTGTCTTCCACTTCGGCCACGTCAGACAGCCGCACCAGCGCGCCGCTGGGCTGGCTGGCCACGATGATGTTGCGAAACGCGTCGGCGCTGGCAAGCTGGCGGTTGGCCTGGATGGTGAGCGTCTGGCGCGCGCCGTCCAGCGTGCCGACCGGTGTATTGGCGTTGGCACGGTTGAGCGCCGTGGCCAGCTCATCCAGCGTGAGGCCGCGCGCGGCAAGCGCGTCCGGGTGCGCGCGCACGCGCACGGCGAAACGCTTTTGCCCGAACACCTGCACCTGCGCCACGCCTGGCAAGGTGGCCAGGCTGGGCGAGATCAGGTTGTCGCCGAAGGCGTTGAGCTCGGCCAGGCTCATGGCCGGCGAGTTGATCGCCAGCAGCAGCACCGGCGCATCGGCCGGGTTGACCTTGCGGTACGACGGCGGCACCGTCATTTCGATCGGCAGCGCGCGCTGCGCGCGGAACAGGGCCGCTTGCACGTCCACGGCCGCGGCGTCGATGTCGCGGTCGTTGTTGAACTCGATGGTGATGCTGGAGTTGCCGAGCGTGTTCGACGAGCTGATCACCGACACGCCGGGAATGGTGGCGAACTGCTTTTCCAGCTGGGTCGCCACCGAGGCCGCCATGGTCTCGGGGCTGGCCCCGGGCAAGGTGGCCGTGACCTGGATCACCGGCGAGTTGAACGACGGCAACGCCGCGATCGGGATGGTGGGGTAGAGCGCGATGCCGGTGACGATCACTGCCAGGCATAGCAGGATCGTCATCACCGGGCGGCGGATACAAAGCTCGGACAGGGTCATGGTGTCAGTGCCCTGGGCTCAATGCCTGGCGTTGGCGTTGGTGTTGGCATCGGCGGCGGCGGCAGCGGCAGCGCTTGCCGCGCCGGCCTTGGCCGCGCGCGTCGCTTCCCGCACCATGCTGCCGGCGCGCAGGTTCTGCGCGCCTTCCACCACCACGCGTGTGCCGGGCGGCACGCCCTCGATCACGGCGGCGCTGGCGGTGGAGACCTGCACCTTCACCGGCATCGGCTTGACGCGGTTGTCCGCCTGCACGGCGTAGACAAAGCGGCCTTCCGGCCCCGTCACCACTGCCTGCGGCGGCACCGACAGCGCGTTCTTCAAGGTCTGCACCACGGCGTCCACGTTGGCATACGTCCCCGGCCACAGGCGCTGCTCGTCGTTGTCGAACTGCGCCTTGACGCGGATGCTGCCGTACTGCGGGTCCACCGTGTTATCCACAAAGCTGATCTTGCCGGTCACGGGGGTCTTGCTGCCGTCGTTGGGCAGCGCGGTCACGGCAACGGGGCCGGCGTGCAGGGCCTCGCGCAGCGCGGCGAGCTGGCGCTCGGGCAGGGTGAAGGTAACGGCAATCGGCTGCACCTGGGCGATGGTGACCATCGGCAGCGCGCTGTTGGGCAGCACCAGCGAGCCGGGGAACATGTTGATCACGCCGGTGCGCCCGCCGATGGTCGCGCGGATGGCGCCATAGCTGACCGCCACGCGGCTGGCCTCGATGGCGGCCTGGTCGGCGCGGATGGTCGCCTCGAAGCCATCGACCTTGGCCTGGGCCGTATCCACCGCGCTCCTGGAGATGAAATTGCGCTGCAGCAATTCATTGCTGCGCACCAGCGTGCGGCGGGCATCGGAGAGGTCGGCCTGGTCGCGCATCAACTGGGCTTGCGCCTTGGCGAGGTTGGCCTCGTCCATGCGGGTGTCCAGCGTGAAGAGCAGGTCGCCCGGCTTGACCGTCTGGCCTTCCTTGATATGCACTGTGCGCACGGTGCTGGACACTTGCGGGCGGATCTCGACCGTGGCGAGCGCGCTCACCGTGCCGTTGGCCGTCACCCGCAGCGGCACGTCGCCCTGCTGCACCGTGGCGGTGGCCACCACCACAACGGGCGGCGCCTTGGCCGCCGGCTTGGGCGCCGTCCAGGCACGCCAGCCGAACCATCCGCCAGCAGCCAGCGCGATCAAGACCGCGCCGAGCAACCAGGGCGAAACACCCTTGCCGGTACCCGTGGAAAAACTCCACTTAGCGTCGACGAAGCCCTTGGCCTGGTCGATCCCGTTCGTTTTCATGTGAGGACTCTCTTACAGTGCGCGCAAAATGCGCCCGCTCCCCGGTGGCCCGGCCTTCTGGGAAACCGGTGCCGCGCTGCGGAAAACCGCTAGTAGTACAGGATCAGGGGCGTTGAAGGCCAGTGCCCGCGCAATCCACGCCATTACAAACTATTACAGCGCGGAAGGAGCCTGCTTGTATCGAGAGCCAAACATTATCAGAAAAGCGGGGTCTGGCGGCCATTGCGTTGCCGGGTGTTGATGCTTTCTATCGACACATCGCGCGGTCCCGGCTCGATGACCACCGCGGCGCCGGCCTGGAGATCGCCGGGGGTGACCACGCTCAGGTAAATGCCGGAATAGCCGCTTTGCACCATATGCTTGATGGCATGGCGGTAGCCCATCACGGCGTTGAACTTGTAGCAGGGCTGGCGTGGCGACTCCACCCGGAGCACGACGTCGCCAATGCGCAGCAGGTCCCCCACCCACAGATCGGTCTCGAGCACGCCCTCCAGGGTCAGGTTTTCGCCCATGGCGCCGGGCACGAGCGGCTTCTCGGCCTCGGGCAGCCGCGCTTCCCGGCGGCGCGCGTTCCACCAGGCGTAGTGTTCGGCCGGGTAGGCGTAGAGCGCCTTGTCCAGGCCGCCGTGCACGCTCAGGTCAGCCTGTTCGTCGCCCGCCAACCCCAGCGGGCGCACCGCCACCGACAGTGGGTGCAGCAAGGTGCTGAGCGGATGCTTGCGGATCCCGGACATCACCACCGCCTCGGTGCCCACCGCCGCCACGAAGAGCGGGACCGCCTTGCCAACGCTGATGGCGATGAGGCGCATGCCGTTGGATATGCTCATGCCGTCTCCTTGATCCTGTGTCCCTCATCTTAGCGCCGGGGTTTTCCAAACAGAGGTATCAAGCGGCTGCAGCGTGTGCGGCGCCGCACGGCTGGCGGCTCTGTCCAGCGGGTTGGTGAGCCGGCTGGCTCAGGCCTGCTGCCGCGCCGTCTCGCGCAGGCACCAGCGCTGCCCCAGCACCCGAGCACGCTGCGACACCACCAGCGCCAGCAGCATCAGCGCTGCCGCCCCCCAGTGCAGGGAGTCGGCGCCAGCGGTCGCGTAGATCGCCGCACCGCCCATCGCGCCCAGGGCCTGGCCGAGGTAGATGGAAGACGAGTTCAGCGAAATCGATACCGCCGCGCGCTCCGGCGCCAGCGCTACCAGCCGCGCCTGCTGCGCGCTGTTGGTGGCAAAGCCGCCAACACCCCACAGCATGAAGATCAGCACCAGCGCCACCGGCCCCAGTGTCGCCAGCGGCCACAGCAGCATGGCCGCCAGCGAGGTCAGCATGGCGGCCTGAACGATGCGCGCGGGCGTGGCCCGGTCCATGCGCGACGCCGCCAGCACATTGCCGCTAACGCCGCAGGCGCCGTAAGCCAGGAACATCAGGCTGAGCGCGCCGCCGCTGATGCCATGCACGTCGCGCAGCAGCGGGGCAATATAAGTAAACAGCGTGAACATCCCGGCCGACTGGATCATGGTGGTGGCCACCACCAGCACCATCGGCGTGTGCCGCAGCACCGCGCCCCAGGCTGCCCGGCCCGCCGGTTCCACATACAGCCGCGGCGGCAAGGCCCGCCACACACCCACCGACGCGCCCAGCGCCAGCAAACCCACCAACCCCATGCTGAAGCGCCAGCCCAGCGTGCTGGCGATCCACGTCCCCATTGGCACGCCCACCACGCTGGCCACGCTCCAGCCCAGGAAGACAAAGCTGATGGCGCGCCCGCGCGTCTGCGCGTTGACCAGCAACGGCAGGGTGGCGGCGGCTTGCGGGGTGAAGATGGCCGCGCCGATCGCGCTCAGCAAGCGGATCGCCATCAGGCTGGCAAAGCTCGGCGCGAAGGCCGCGGCCAGGTGCATCGCGGCATAGACCAGCAATGAGCCCGCCAGCAGCTGCCGGCGGTCGATGCGCGAGCCTAGCGTGGCGAACAAGGGCGCGCCGACGCAGGTCGCCAGCGCGAACACGGAGATCAACTGGCCTGCGGTGCCGGCGCCAAGCTGGAAATCCCCGGCAATGTCATTGAGCATGCCGGTGACGATCATCGCGCCGGTACCGATGACAAAATTGCCAAGGCACAGCATCATGAGCCTGGGATCCATGGCGACGGGGGCGGAGAAGGCGGTGGGTAGGACGAGAAACGCGGCCAGAGGCCGCGCGGGAAGTCCGAGTGTAGCGGTTTTGCCCGGTTCGCGTTGAGCGTAGCGCACTCGCCTGCGGGGCGGGCGCCTGCGGGCTAGCGCTTAGCGCGACAGCGCCGGGGTCAGCGCCTTGGGATTGGCGATGCTGTCATGCTTGCCGCTCAGCACATCGAGGATGTTCTGGAAAGCGATGCGGAAGTACAGCTCATAGCTTTCGCGTTCGACATAGCCCAGGTGCGGCGTGCAGATACAGTTTTCCATGCGCAGCAGGGCATGGCCCTGCAGGATGGGCTCGGACTCGAACACATCCACCGCCGCCATGCCGGGGCGGCCGCGGTTGAGCGCGGCCAGCAGGGCGTTTTCCTCGACCAGCTCGGCGCGGCTGGTGTTGACGAACAGCGCGGTGGGCTTCATGCGGGAGAAGTCGGCCAGCTTGACCAGCCCGCGGGTCTCGTCACTCAGGCGCAGGTGCAGCGACAACACGTCGCTGTCGGTAAACAATTGCTCCTGCGACTCGGCCACGGCCAGGCCGTCCTCGCGCGCGGCTTTCTGCGAGTTCTCGCGTCCCCATACCAGCACATTCATGCCGAAGGCGCGGCCGTAGCCCGCCAGCAGCTTGCCGATCTTGCCGTAGCCCCAGATCCCGAGCGTCTGCCCGCGCAGCACCTGGCCCAGGCCGAAGTTGGGCGGCATGGTGGTGGACTTGAGCCCGGACTGCTGCCAGGCGCCATGCTTGAGGCTGGCCACGTACTGGGGAATGCGGCGCTGGGCCGCCATGATCAGGGCCCAGGTGAGTTCGGCCGGGGCCACGGGCGAGCCCGCGCCTTCAAGCACCGCCACGCCGCGCTCCGTACAAGCCTCGACATCCACATGGCCGCCAACGCGACCGGTCTGGCTGATGATCTTGAGTTTGGGGAGTTTTTCCAGCAGTTGCCGGTTGATGCGCGACCGTTCGCGGATAAGCACCACGGCTTCCACGTCGGACAGGCGTGCCGCCAGCTGGCCAACGCCCTTGACGGTGTTGTTGAACACCTTGACGTCATGGCCATCGAGCAGGCTGAAGCACGACAGCTTGCGAACGGCATCCTGATAATCGTCGAGTACGGCAATCTTCATCGGAAACTCTATTTTGGCTATCGCAAGGTGCGCACACCCACATTGCCGCGCACCCATCAACGTTATAGTTTTAGCATCTGCCGCCCGACACCGCACCGAGTGCCGCACGCAGCGGGAACAATCCCGCGCGACGCGAAAGTGAGCCGGCGGACAGACAAACGAGACAATACGGCATGGCCCGGAATCGCGCACAAACATTGCTGCGGAGCAAAAAACAGCGGCGAGCGGCGGTGGTATCCTTGCCGGTTCCGGTGCCGCCCCAGATTGTCGGTCGAGCCTTGCTCCCGTCACCCGGGCCACGCCGGACAAAGCCTGCCCGGCCCTGCCACAGGCGAAGCGCCACTGTAGCGCAGCAGCGGGGCTTGTCGCGACCTTTTGCGCAGTTCCGGTCGCTGCGCAGTTGTAACGGGATGTGACGATCCTGGCCTGAGCCGCCCTACCCGGCCCGGTGCGGAACCAGCGGCGAATTGCCGCGGTCTGCCCAGGTCATGGGGCGCTGCCAGCCGTCTTCCGACCGCGGCAACCGGCCTGGCTTTGCAAGATTTCCTTTACGCTTTGGAGTAGCAGTATGAACCACCCCGCCATGCAGGGCACGCCCGCACTCAACGTACCGGCCTGGGTCAAGCACCAGAAGCTGGTCGCCTGGGTGGCCGAGTTCGCGGCCCTCGCCAAACCCGACAATATCTACTGGTGCGACGGCTCGCAGGAAGAGTACGACCGCCTGTGCGAGCAGATGGTCGCCGCCGGCACCATGAAGCGCCTGAACCCGGCCAAGCGCAAGAACTCGTTCCTGGCGCTGTCCGACCCGTCCGACGTGGCGCGTGTGGAAGACCGCACCTTCATCTGCTCGCAGAAGAAGGAAGACGCCGGCGCCACCAACAACTGGACCGCACCGGCTGAAATGCGCCAGACGCTGTCCGGCCTGTTCGATGGCTGCATGCGCGGGCGCACGCTGTACGTGGTGCCGTTCTCGATGGGCCCGCTGGGCTCGCCGATCGCCCACATCGGCGTGGAACTGTCGGATTCGCCGTACGTTGCCGTCAATATGCGCATCATGACCCGCATGGGCCGCGCCGTGTTCGACGTGCTGGGCACCGATGGCGAGTTCGTGCCGTGCGTGCACACCGTGGGCAAGCCGCTGGCTGCCGGCGAGAAAGACGTGGCCTGGCCGTGCAACCCGACCAAGTACATCGTCCATTTCCCGGAAACGCGCGAAATCTGGTCGTATGGCTCGGGCTACGGCGGCAACGCCCTGCTGGGCAAGAAGTGCTTCGCGCTGCGCATTGCTTCCACCATGGGCCGCGACGAGGGCTGGCTGGCCGAGCACATGCTGATCCTGGGCGTGACCTCGCCGGAAGGCAAGAAGTACCACGTGGCCGCCGCGTTCCCGTCGGCCTGCGGCAAGACCAACTTCGCCATGCTGATCCCGCCCAAGGGCTTCGAAGGCTGGAAGGTCACCACCATCGGCGACGACATCGCCTGGATCAAGCCGGGCCAGGACGGCCGCCTGTACGCCATCAACCCGGAAGCCGGCTACTTCGGCGTGGCCCCGGGCACCAGCGAGAAGACCAACTTCAACGCGATGGCTACGCTGAAGGAAAACGTCATCTTCACCAACGTGGCACTGACCGATGACGGCGACGTGTGGTGGGAAGGCATGAGCAAGGAAGCCCCGGCGCGCCTGATCGACTGGCAGGGCAAGGACTGGACCCCGGCCATCGCCAAGGAAACCGGCGCCAAGGCTGCCCACCCGAACGCCCGCTTCACCGCCCCCGCAGTGCAGTGCCCGTCGATCGACGATAACTGGGACAACCCGGCTGGCGTCGCCATCGATGCGTTCATCTTCGGCGGCCGCCGCTCCACCACCGTGCCGCTGGTGACCGAGGCTCGCAACTGGACCGAAGGCGTCTACATGGCCGCCACCATGGGCTCGGAAACCACCGCCGCCGCCGCTGGCCAGCAAGGCGTGGTGCGCCGCGACCCGTTCGCCATGCTGCCGTTCTGCGGCTACAACATGAGCGACTACTTTGGCCACTGGCTGACGCTGGGCAAGAAGCTGGAAGCGTCCGGCGCCAAGCTGCCGGGCATCTACTGCGTCAACTGGTTCCGCAAGGATGAGGCCGGCAACTTCGTGTGGCCGGGCTTTGGCGAGAACATGCGCGTGCTGTCGTGGATGATCGACCGCGTCGAAGGCCGTGGCAAGGGCACCGACCACGTGTTCGGCACCTCGCCCGGCTTCGAGGACCTGAACTGGGAAGGCCTGGATTTCACCAAGCAGCAGTTCGAGCAGGTCACCTCGATCGATCGCGCCGCCTGGCAACAGGAGCTGGCGCTGCATGACGAGCTGTTCACGCAGCTCAAGCACAACCTGCCGCAAGCCCTGGTGGATGCCAAGTCCGCGCTGGCCAAGCGCCTGGCTGCCTAAATAACAGGCACATCCGCCGAAGCCGTCGAACAGGCCAAAGCCCACTCCATCAAACGGGGGTGGGCTTTTTTCATTGGGACCCGGCCGGTCCGCCCTCCGTGCTCCCTTGCTCCACAGCGAACTTCACCAGCTCCGCGCGGCCTTCGATGCCCAGCTTGCGCCGCAGGTTGAGCCGGTGGGTCTCGATGGTGCGCACCGACACGCCCAGCGCGGCGGCAATGTCCTTGTTGGCCTGGCCGCGGCCGATGCAGTTGAAGATGTCGCGCTCGCGCGGGGTGAGCGCATCGAGCGGCCCGGCGGCCGGGCTTTGCTCGGCCATGCTGCGGGCAATGCGGGCGCTGTAGAAGACGCGGCCTGCCAGCACCGCGGCAATGGCGGCCATCAGCTCGTCGGCGGGCGCATCCTTGAGCACATAGCCGCGCGCGCCGGCGCGAATCGCCTGGCGCACGTATTCGAGGTTATCGTGCATCGACACGATCAGCACGGCCAGCTCCGGATAGTCCTCATGCAGCGCGGCGGCCAGCGCGATGCCGCCCATGCCGCGCATGCCGATATCGGTGATGACCAGTTCAGGCATCTGCTCGGCGCTGGCCCGCGCCAGCCAGGCCAGCGCGGCCTCGCCGTCGTCGGCTTCGCCCACCACCGCAAGCTCGGGCTGCAGGGCAAGGCGCATGCGCATGCCGTCGCGCACCAGCGCATGGTCGTCGATCAGCAGGACGCGGGCGGGGGCGGAGGTCATGAGTGGGGGTTTCCTTGTCAATCTGGCGAATCCGGCGAATCCGGGTTGTGGCGTGTGGCCGACTGCGCCGGCACCACCGGCACCACCGCGCTCAACCGGGTCGAGCCCGGCCCGGAGACGATATCAAACTCGCCGCCCAGCGCGGCGATGCGCTCGCGCAGGTTGCGCAGGCCGATGCCGCGCTTCGGATCGAGCTGCATGCGCGCCACGTCAAAGCCGGCGCCGTCATCCTGCACGGTCAGCCGGGTAGCGCTGGCATCGAACGCCAGCACCAGCGTGACATGGCGCGCATGCGCATGCCGCTCCACATTGGTCAGCGCTTCCTGGGCGATGCGATAGAGGGCCGTGGCCTGCTCGTCGGCGAGTTCGCGCGGCTTGCCCGTGTGCGACACGGAAATCCGCAGCCCGCTGCCTTCCTGCATCTCGCGTGCCAGGTGCTCCAGCGCGGCGAGCAGGCCAAGGTCATCAAGCAGGGCAGGGCGCAGGTTGCGCGCCACCCGGCGCACCTCGTTGAAGACCGTATCCAGGCGGACCAGCGCCGTGCCGAGCACGGGCGCCACCGACTGGCCTTGATCCGGGGCCATGCGCAGGCGGTTGGCGGCTGTCTCCAGCAGCAGCTTGACCGACACCAGCAACTGGCTGATGCCGTCGTGCAGCTCGCGCGACAGCCGCGCGCGCTCCTCTTCCTGCGACTGCACCACACGCTGCGCCAGCTGCCGCAGCTTGGCGTCGGCCTCGCGGTGCTCGCTCACATTGAGCGCCAGGCCGCTGGCGGCCACCAGCAGGATGCTGATCGCGGCAATCACCCCGATCCACGCCATGGTTTCGCGGATATCGGTCTCCGCCCGCGCATCGAGCTGGCGCAGGGTGCGCTCCACGTCGTCGAGATAGATGCCGGTGCCCAGCATCCAGTTCCACTCCGGCACGGCGACCACGTAGCCCAGCTTGGGGGCCAGTTGCTGCGAGGACGGCTTTCTCCACATATAGCGCACCGACCCACCGCCGGAGCGGGCTGCGGCGATCAGCTTCTGGATGGTGAGCGCGCCCTGCGGGTCTCGCAGGCTCCATAGATCCTGTCCGACCAGCTCAGGCTGGCGCGGGTGCATCAGGTTGCGGCCTTGCAGGTCATAGAGAAAGAAGTAGCCGTCGGGGCCGTAGTCCAGGCGCGCCAGGGCCTGCATGGCGGCATCACGGGTGGCCGCATCGTTGTGGCCCGAGCGCACCATCGGCGCGATCGCGCTTTGCGCCAGTTCTACGTAGTGGCGCAGCTCGACCTCCTTGCTCTGCAGGTAGGCCGCCTCGACCAGGGCGCGCTCGTGACTTGCCAGCTGGGTGGCTTGGTAGCGCACGGCCAGCGCGATGCCGAACATGGCCACAGCGAGCGGCGCGACGGCCAACAACAGGATTTTCTGACGGAGTTTCATCGGGACCGGGTAAACACGGATGACGCGCAAGCGGCATGCGAGCGTCGATCTGCGTAGTAATACGCAGCATCGCTGCGTAGTTCCGCGCTTGTGCCGCCAGGGACGGGTGTCAATACTACACGCCGGACGCGCGCGCGCCGTGCAAGCGGCGTAATGCATGTGTCCTGCGCAGTGGGTGCGGCTAGCGTCATGCTGTTTGCATCGCCCGCCTGCGACGACCAGATCCGGATCTTGCGAGACTTACCGGGCGTCGACGGAGACATGGCAGGGACCATCCCGCCACCCACCCCTCCGCCCGCCGCCACCAGGGGACGCCGCCCAGGCGCCCCCCCTTGCTTCCGGCACCTGCCGCCGCCGGCATTCCTAAAAATGGTCTGAGGAGACCCTCATCATGAATCGCATCGGGCAACACCTGGTGTGGCTGGCCGTCGCCATCCTTGGCGCCTTCGCCTTTGCCACCGTTGCACTGTCTCGCGGCGAAGCCGTCAGTGCCTTGTGGATCGTGGTCGCCGCGATCTGTATCTATCTGATCGCCTACCGCTACTACAGCAAGTTCATCGCCGAGAAGGTGATGCAGCTCGACCCCAAGCGCATGACGCCGGCCTGGCGCCACAACGACGGGCTGGACTACGTGCCGACCAACAAGGCCGTGCTGTTCGGCCACCACTTCGCCGCCATTGCCGGCGCCGGCCCGCTGGTGGGTCCCGTGCTGGCCGCGCAGATGGGCTATAT
This sequence comes from Cupriavidus basilensis, assembly GCF_000832305.1. Classification (NCBI taxonomy): domain Bacteria; kingdom Pseudomonadati; phylum Pseudomonadota; class Betaproteobacteria; order Burkholderiales; family Burkholderiaceae; genus Cupriavidus; species Cupriavidus basilensis. The sequence goes on along the minus strand of NZ_CP010536.1, from coordinate 4,445,671 downwards.
GCCCGGCATGCTGTGGATCCTGGCGGGCGTGGTGTTTGCCGGGGCGGTGCAGGACTTCATGGTGCTGTTCATCTCCACGCGCCGCGACGGCCGCTCGCTGGGTGACCTGATCAAGTCCGAGATGGGCACGGTGCCGGGCATGATCGCGCTGTTCGGCTGCTTCATGATCATGATCATCATCCTGGCGGTGCTGGCGCTGATCGTGGTGAAGGCGCTGGCGGGCTCGCCCTGGGGCACGTTCACGGTGGGGGTGACGATTCCTATCGCCCTTTTCATGGGCATCTACACGCGCTACATCCGCCCGGGCCGCATCGGCGAGGTGTCGGTGATCGGCTTCGTGCTGCTGATGCTGGCCATCATCGGTGGCCAGTACGTACATGAGAGCGCTGTGCTCGCGCCGCTGTTTACCTACGACGGCAAGGCACTGACGTGGATGCTGATCATCTACGGCTTTATCGCCGCCGTGCTGCCAGTGTGGCTGCTGTTGGCCCCGCGCGACTATCTCTCCACTTTTTTGAAGATCGGCACCATCATCGCGCTGGCCATCGGCATCCTGATCGTGGCGCCGGAGCTGAAGATGCCGGCGTTCACCCAGTTCGCCAAGGGCGGCGGCCCGGTGTGGTCGGGCAACCTGTTCCCGTTCCTCTTCATCACCATCGCCTGCGGCGCGGTGTCGGGCTTCCACGCGCTGATCTCCTCGGGCACCACGCCCAAGCTGCTTGAGAGCGAAGCGCATATGCGCTTTATCGGTTACGGCGCGATGCTGGCCGAATCGTTCGTGGCCATCATGGCGCTGGTCGCGGCCTCGGTGATCGAGCCGGGTGTGTACTTCGCCATGAACAGCCCGGCAGCCGTGATCGGCACCTCGCCGGAGTCGGTGGCACAGGTGGTGTCAGGCTGGGGCTTCGTGATCACGCCGGATGTGCTGATCCAGACCGCCAAGGACGTTGGCGAGAACTCCATCATCTCGCGCGCCGGCGGCGCACCGACGCTGGCGGTGGGGATTGCCCACATCCTGCATCAGGTGGTGGGCGGCCAGGCCATGATGGCCTTCTGGTACCACTTTGCCATCCTGTTCGAAGCGCTGTTCATCCTGACCGCGGTGGACGCGGGTACCCGCGCCGGGCGCTTCATGCTGCAGGACCTGCTGGGCAGCTTCGTGCCCTCGTTCCGCCGCACCGACTCGCTGCCGGCCAACCTGATCGCCACCGCGCTGACCGTATCGTTCTGGGGCTACTTCCTGTACCAGGGCGTGGTTGACCCGCTTGGCGGCATCAACACGCTGTGGCCGCTGTTCGGCATCTCCAACCAGATGCTGGCTGCGGTGGCGCTGGTGCTCGGCACTTGCGTGCTGGTCAAGATGAAGCGCGGGCAGTACGCCTGGGTCACCCTGGTGCCCACCATCTGGCTGCTGATCTGCACGCTGACCGCCGGCTGGCAAAAGCTGTTCGACGCCGATCCCAAGGTCAGCTTCCTGACCCACGCGGCCAAATTCAGCGACGCCATCGCCCAGGGCAAGGTGCTGGCCCCGGCCAAGTCGATGGAGCAGATGCACCGCATCGTCTTCAATGACTATCTGGATGCCGGGCTGTGCGCGCTGTTCATGTTCGTGGTGCTGTCGATCGTGTTCTACGGCTTCAAGACCGCGATGAAGGCACGCGCGGAGAACCGGCCAACCGACCGCGAAACGCCGTTCGAACCGATGCCGGCTTCGGCTTCGGCGCAGCATTGAGTGCGTGCGCTGGCCACCGGCCAGCGCCGACCCGATATCCGGATTGGATTTGGATTTGGATTTGGAAACAGGAGATCCATCATGCTCGAGCAACTTGGAACCATGGGACGCTATCTGGGCCAGTCCCTGCGCCTGATGGTGGGTTTGCCGGACTACCAGACCTATGTGGCGCACATGGAGGCCACCCACCCCGAGCGCGAGCCCATGACCTACGAGGCGTTCTTTCGCGAACGGCAGGAGGCCCGCTACGGCGGCGGGCAGGGAAAATGTTGTTGATCTGCACGTGGCACGCGGGGTTCGCTTAGGGCGGATGCGTGTGCGCGTAGCTGCACAACAGTCCTAACGCCGTAGTAACTCCGCGCTTCACGCCGTTAAAGAACGGGCCGCCAATTCTGGCGGCCCTTTTACGTTTCTGCAGCGGTTACAGGGTCTTACACGTGGTTACAGCAAGCTCGCGGCTACATCTCTACACTTGCGCCACAGTTGCTCAACCCAAGGAAGAAGAACATGTCTCGGCATCCCGTTCGCAGTTTCACCCTGGCCATCGCCCTGGCGGCATCCGCGCTGCCGGTGTTTGCGGGCGATATGAATAATGCCCTCGGCGGCGCACTCGGCGGTGTCGCTGGCGCGGCGGTTGGCGGCGCGCTTGGCGGCTCGACCGGTGCGGTGATCGGCGGCGCGGTTGGCGGCGGCGCAGGCGGCGCGGTTACGTCCAACCGCCGCGAGCGCACTGGCGCCATCATCGGCGGCGCGCTGGGCGGCGGCGCGGGCACGGCAGCGGGCAACGCCATGGGTGGGCGCACCGGCGGCCTGCTGGGTGCAGCGGTTGGCGGCGGTGCAGGCGCGGCGCTGGGCGGCAACGTCTCGCGCAGCAACTCCTACGCTGACGAACGCGGCCGCGGCTACCGCGACGACCGCTACTACCGCAGCGGCTACAAGCGCAAGCACGGCCGTGGCCACCACCATCACGACGACTGATCTGCCTGGCGCAGGCGGGGATCATCCCCCGCCCGCCGGCGGCCGGACTGCGATGCCGGCAACAAGAACGGGCCATGACTGGCCCGTTTTTTTGTGCCGTGATTTATGCCGCCGCGGCCCGAAAACCTCGCCGGGGGTATCATGCATCACTCGACACCCGTAAGCGTGTACAACAACGCGGTGCCCTAAAAGCAAACACGCCCGTACCGGCGCGGTACGGGCGTGTCCTCCAGTTAGTACGGAGAAGGCGCTTTCGCACCCTCCCCGTCGGCCTGTGGAGATCAGCCGAAAGGGGTGGAACCACTTTGGGACGTGGTTCCCGCCGACAGGGCGCCTGAATTACAGGGCGGCAGCGCCGTCGCTGAATACGTCGAACTTGCCGGCCTTAGCGCCGTCGGTGTACGGGTCGAACTTGCCAACGCGGGCACCGTCCGTGAACGCGTCGAACTTGCCGGCACGGGCGCCGTCGGTGAAGCTGTCGAACTTGCCGGCGCGGCCGCCGTTGCTGTAGACCGAGGTCTGGGTGGCGCGGGCGCCATCGGTGTATGGGTCGAACTTGCCGGCCTTGGCAAAGGCGGGGGCGGCAGTCAGGGCGGCTGCGAGCGTGGTGGCAGCGGCGATCAGGGCGAAACGTTGGCTTTTCATGATTGAATCCTTTCCACAGGCGGGACACCTGGTTTTCTCAGCAGCCTTCGCTGCAATGCGGCATCCGATGGCGTCATATTAGGCATTTCCCTGATATGAATAAAGATTGCCTCCGACAATGATTAGTTGTAGTTTTAACAATAAATGGCGCACTTTCCGTAAAAGTTCGCGGGCAAGACTGGAGACTATGTCATGGACCGGTTGCAATCGATGCGCGTCTTTTCCAAAGTGGTTGAACTGGGCAGCTTTGCTCGTGCGGCGCAACAATTGGAAATGTCCAATGCCGTGGTCACGCGCTACGTAGCCGACCTGGAGAGCCACCTTGGCACGCGGTTGCTGAACCGCACCACCCGCAGCCTGTCGCTGACCGACGCCGGGGAGACCTACCTGCAGCGTTGCCAGCAGATCCTGGAAGATGTGGAGGAGGCCGAATCGGTGGTGACGGCGCGCAGCCAGTCGCTCTCGGGCACATTGCGGCTGGTGGCGCCGGTGATGTTCGGCCTGCACCTGCTGCCCGCCACGCTGGCACGTTTCCAGGCCCTGTATCCCGAGGTGGTGTTCGACGTGCTGTTATCGGACCGTATCGTCGATATCGTCGAAGAGGGGCGCGACGTAGGCGTGGTGTTGTCCGACCTGGGGCTGGGCTCGCACCTGGTGGCGCGCCCGCTGATCTCGGCAGAGATCATCCTGTGCGCCTCGCCAGGCTACCTGCGCCAGCACCCGCCGCTGCGCCAGGCGCACGAACTGACCAACCACCGCTGCATCGCGATGCGCATCCCCACAGCTGAGCACGAATGGACGCTGTCGGGCCCGGAGGGCGAGGTAACGGTACCGATCCGCCCGGGCCTGCTGTGCAGCAATGCCGAGTTGGCGCACCAGGCGGCGCTGGCCGACATGGGTGTGGCGATGCTGTCTGCCTATCTGGCGCGGCCGAATATCGAAGCGGGGCGGTTGACGCACATCCTCCAGCAATACCGACTGCCGAAGCGCGATGTCAGCGTGGTCTATCCCAGCCGCAAGTTCCTGCCGACCAAGGTCCGCGCCTTTATCGATTTCCTGCTCGAAGAGGGCAAGATCCGCAGCGACAACCAATAAGGGGAACGCAGGATCGAGGGCTACTGAAGGGGGAAGGGAAGCGCGGAGCCAGCAGGACGCCGGCTCCGCGAGCAACTCACTCTTCCTCGGCGTCGGCCGTGGCTTCGTCGTCGGCGCGGGACTTGCCGGTAGCGCGCTTGGCCGCTGGCGTCTTGGCCGCGGCTTTCTTCGCTGCGGGGGCCTTCTTGGCAGCGGGAGCCTTCTTGGCCGCCACCTTCTTGGCCGGCGCCTTGGCCTTGCTCACCGTTTCGGCAGCCTGATCGTCGTCGCCAGCCTTGGCGGACGCGGTCTTGGCCGCAGCGCCCTTGGCCGCCGTCTTGGCGCCCGCCTTGGGCTCGCGTGCCTCGAACTCGAAGCCGATCTTGCCGTCCGGCTGCTTGGCCAGGAAGGCCTTGAAGTTGCGCCCCGTGCGCGATGACTTGAAACCGGTCAGCAGATCCGTGCGGCCCGCGCCCAGCAGCTTGCCGATCTGCTCGCGCGAGATCTCCTGCTGCAGGATGATCTTGCCCGTGGTGAAGTCGCAGCTCTTGGGCACGGCCACGCTGTTCTCGCACACGTACTTCATGCCGTGCTCGTAGACCGAGCCACCGCACTTGGGACAAGCGCCAACCGCTTCCTGGCCGGTGAAATCGACCGGCTCGCCGTCGTTGTCGTCGTCATTCTGGCCGAAGTCGAATTCCATCTTGTAGTGGCCTTCGTCGTCCTTGCCCAGCTTCAGGATGGCGGCAAACGGCCGGCCCATCTTGCTGCGGAAACCCTGCAGCGGACCGATTTCCTTCTTCAGCAGCAGTTCTTCGACTTCGTCGATCTCGAACTGTCGCCCACCCGGGATCTTGCTGATCGAGAACTCGCACGCGGTGCAGGCAAAGCGGCGGTAGTTCTCCTTGACCTGGCTGCCGCACTGCGGGCACGGCGTGGCCAGCGTGGCATAGTCGCCCGGGATGGTGTCGCTGTCGTATTCCTTGGCGCGCTTGACAATCTGCTGCGTCATCTGCGCGATCTCGCGCATGAACTCGTCGCGCTTCAGGCCGCCGCGCTCGATCTGCGACAGCTTGTGCTCCCATTCGCCGGTCAGCTCGGCCTGGGTCAGTTCCTGCACGCCCAGGCCACGCAGCAGCGTCATCAGCTGGAAGGCCTTGGCGGTGGGAATCAGCTCACGGCCTTCGCGCACCAGGTACTTCTCGGCGAGCAGGCCTTCGATGATGGCCGCGCGCGTGGCTGGCGTGCCCAGGCCCTTGCCGGCCATGGCCTCGCGCAGCGCGTCGTCGTCCACCAGCTTGCCGGCGCCTTCCATGGCGGACAGCAATGTGGCTTCGTTGTAGCGTGCGGGCGGCTTGGTGGTCAGCATCACGCCGTCGACCTTGTCGACCTTGACGCGCTCGTCCTTGGCCACCGCCACCAGGTTGGCATCGTCGCCCTGGGCTTCACGCCCGTAGACCACCAGCCAGCCAGGATTGACCAGGACCTTGCCTTCGGTCTTGAAATGATGGCCCGCCACCTCGGTGACGCGGGTGGTGACCTGGAACTCGGCCGCCGGGAAGAACACCGCGAGGAAGCGGCGCACCACCAGGTCATACAGCTTCTGCTCCGGCTCCGAGAGGTTCTTCGGGGCTTGCAGCGTCGGGATGATAGCGAAGTGATCGCTGATCTTGCTGTTGTCGAAGATCTTCTTGTTGGGCTTGATCCAGCCGCTGGCCAGCACCTTCTTGGCATGCGGCAGGTAGTTGGGCGAGCTCTCGGCCAGCATGTCCATGGTCTGCTTGACCGTGTCCATGTAGTCCTCGGGCAGCGCGCGCGCGTCGGTACGCGGGTAAGTCAGCACCTTGTGCTTTTCGTACAGCGCCTGGGCCAGGCCGAGGGTGTTCTTGGCCGAGAAGCCGAAGCGCGAGTTGGCCTCGCGCTGCAGCGTGGTCAGGTCGAACAGCGCCGGCGACTGCTGCGTGGACGGCTTTGACTCTTCGGTGACGGTGCCGGTCTTGTCACGGCAGGCCGCCACGATGCTCTTGGCCTCGGCCTCGCTCCACAGGCGCGACTCGCGCGCCTCGGGATCGAACTCGCTCTTCTTGAACGTGGGGTCGAACCAGCGGCCTTCGTACAGGCCGGCGGCGGCGATGAACTCGGCGCGCACTTCCCAGAAGTCGCGCGGGACGAACTTCTTGATCTTCTCTTCGCGCTCTACGACGATCGACAGCGTGGGGGTCTGCACCCGGCCAACCGTGGTCAGGAAGAATCCGCCGCCCTTGCTGTTGAACGCGGTCATCGCGCGCGTGCCGTTGATGCCCACCAGCCAGTCGGCTTCCGAGCGGCAGCGCGCGGCGTCCGCCAGCGGCAGCATGTCGGCGTCGTCGCGCAGGCGGGCAAAGCCGTCGCGGATCGCCTGCGGCGTCATCGACTGCAGCCACAGGCGCTGCACTGGCTGCTTGGCCTTGGCATGCTGCTGGATCAGGCGGAAGATCAGTTCCCCTTCGCGCCCCGCGTCGCAGGCGTTGACCAGGCCGGTGACGTCCTTGCGCTTGATCAGGCGGTTGAGCACCTTCAGGCGCGATTCGGTCTTGACGATCGGGCGCAGGTCGAAGTGCGGGGGAATCACCGGCAGGTTGGCGAAGCTCCACTTGCCTCGCTTGACTTCGTATTCATCCGGGGCGGCGATTTCAACCAGGTGGCCGACGGCCGACGAAAGAACGTAATCGTCACTTTCGAAGTATTCGTCATGCTTGGTAAAGCCCCCGAGGGCACGGGCTATATCGGCAGCAACCGATGGCTTTTCCGCGATGATGAGGGCTTTTGACATGGATCGGGTCCTTGCTGGCCGCACTCTGGCGGCCTGCGAATTATTGCCACTAAGGGCTCTGCACTATATGTAAACAGCGAGCTTGGGGCTTTGAGGCGCCAATAATAAGCGCGGTTCCAACGGCGGTGCAAGCAAGCTGCCTCCGCCGTCGCCGTCAAACGGGCGCTGCCGGCATGCGGGCCGGCCCTGAACAGCCGCCACCCACTTCGTTTTTTGACTGCAATCCGGCGCTCGTGCCGCTGGCTTGCGCCGGGCGCCGATGACCGGGGTTAGTCGTCGTTAGCGTGCGGCGCCAGCCACTCCAGCACGTTCGGCACCGCGGCGCCGGCCGCTGGCGCCATCGCCGCGCCGCGCGCCAGCATGCGTTCGAGCACTTCAATATGCGGCAGCAGCGTGCCGTAGAACTGCGGCGCGCCGCCCGCCACCGGCTGCACCAGCAGCGTCGGGAAGTTATCGATATCGAGGTCGCCCAGCTGGTCGGCGTGGGTCTCAACATCGATCCAGACGAAGCAATCGCCGGGAAACCGGGCGGCAAGCGCCGTGAAGGCCTCCCGGTAGGTCCCGCAGGTGCCGCACCAGGCTGCGCACAGGCAGGCTACCAGGCGGCCTTGCGGACGCGCTGCCAACACCTGGGCGATGACGCCCTGGTCCTGCTCCGGAAAGTAAACGGTCATGATGGGGGAAACATGAGCCTTTTCAGGCACGGGAAATCGTTTGATTGTAGCGGCCACCGGGAAAACCGTATTTCGGCCGGCGGTACCAGGATCGCTCGCTAGCTTACACGGCGATAGGCATTACCCGGCAGGCGCTCCACCGCGCCCGCCAGTTCCAGTGTCAGCAGGCTGGCCATCACTTGCTCGGGTGGCAGGGCTGTACGCGCGCACAGCGCGTCCAGCGTGACGGGGTCGTGGGTGAGCGTCAGGCCGAGGACATCGTCCAGCGCCGGCATGGGCGCAGGCGCCACCGGCCGGGCGGCATCCCCCCCTGCCATGCCAAATTCCTCGAGCACATCCTGCGCGGTTTCCACCAGCTTGGCGCCCTGGCGGATCAACAGGTGGCACCCATTGGACAGCGGCGCATGGATCGAGCCGGGAATGGCATAGACCTCCCGTCCCATCTCGGATGCCAGCCGCGCGGTAATGAGCGACCCCGAGCGCGCGGCCGCCTCCACCACCAGCACGCCGCGCGCGAGCGCCGCGATGATGCGGTTGCGCTGGGGAAAGTGGTGGCTGCGCCCGGGCATGCCGAGCGCGAACTCGCTGACGATGGCGCCATGCGCCGCGATGCGGTGGGCCAGGTCGCGATGCCGGGCGGGGTAGACCAGGTCAGCGCCGGTGCCGATCACCGCGACGGTACCGCCAGCACCTTCCAGAGCCCCCTCGTGCGCTGCGCCGTCGATGCCCAGCGCAAGCCCCGACACCACCGTCAGCCCGGCGCCGGACAACACGCGGGCAAAGCGCCGCGCATCCTCCATGCCCTGCACGGTGGCACTGCGCGCGCCGACCATGGCAATGGCCGGGCCGCCAAGCGCGCCCAGCCGGCCTTTGACGTACAGCACCAGCGGCGGGTCGGACAGATCCAGCAAGGGACGGGGATAGGCGGCATCGGCCAGCGTCACCACATGGTTGCCGGGCTCGGCGGCCCAGGCCACAGTGCGCTCGACCAGCGCCATGGTGGCAGCATCGGGCGGTGCCAGCAGCGCCCGGGCGTGCTTCTCGGGGATGACCGCCGCCAGTGCGCTGACGGTCTGGGCCAGCAATTGGTGCGGCAGCCCGAAGGTGGCCAGCAACTGGCGCAAGGCGCCTGTGCCCAGGCCACGGGCACCGGTCAGCCGCAGCCATGCCTCGATGTCGGCAGCGCTGCGGGTGGTGGTGGGCACCGGCGCCGGGTTGGCGCCGGTTGCTGCCAGCCCGGTCAACGCGGCGACGTCACGCGGTCGCCCACCTCGATTGCGTTCGAGGCATCGGTGACCAAGGCGTAGGCCACGCCCGGAAACACGCGGAACACGAAGGCCAGGCCATAGCGCTCGTCGGGCAACTGGATGGCGCGGTTGCCATCCGTGCGATCGCGCACCACCTGGCCGGCGCGCGACAGCGCAAGCACGTGGCCGGGCTCGAGGCCCGCGGCAGTGCCGATATTGAGCACCACCACCTGCTTGGCGCCGCCGAATTGCACGCCGCCGTAGACCGCCGCGATACGGCCATCGAGCATGACATCCGGCGCGCGGGGCACATAGCGCACCGGCTCGCGTGCCGGCTGGGGCATCAGCAAGGTGCCAGAGCCCATTTCCTGCTGGGCCGCCGTGACCTTGACGGTAGTTACCACGTCGAAGCCTTCCGGCGGACGCGACACACGAACATTGCCCTGATACTCGGCTTCATAGCCCAGCACGCGGCCGGTAACCGGGTCCTTGACCGGCTTGACCGGCTTGAAGGCCTGCCAGTCGCTGCCGACCACCGCCTCGGGCGGGGAAATGCCGCGCGCATAGGCTGTGTCGCCCATGCCCAGGTAGACCCGCGACTCGGGCAGGGCAATGATGCGCGCCGAGGTCTCCAGCGTGCCCTGGTCCACCACCAGCGGGCGGATCAGGAACGGCTCGATGTCCTTGGCGGGAATGCTGGCGATGGCGCCGCCGGGCCCGCCTTCGCTGCGCACGCTTGGCGTGAGCCGCACCGTGCCGCCGGCATCGGGGCTGGTCGAAAGCCAGGCGCGGCCGTCGCGCTGAATCAGGTACAGGACCTGGCCGGGATATATCAGGTGTGGATTGCGGATCTGCTGCTGGTTCATCCCCCACAGCTCGGGCCAGCGCCAGGGCTGGCGCAGGAAGCGCCCGGAGATCCCCCAAAGCGTGTCACCCCCTCGCACGACATACTGCTGGGGGGCGTCCGGTGCCAGGTCAGCGGCGGCAATGCCCTGCTGCGCGGTAACGGTGGCCTGGGCCCGCTGGGCCGGGGTGACGGTAAGATCGGCGGCATGTACTGGCGCCCCTGTGGCGGCGGTGATTCCGGCCGCACACAACATCCAACGGGCAAACGCGTACGGCCTGCGGCCCGGCGCCGCCTGGTGTTCTTTGGTAAGATCGCGCATTTTCTCGAACCGGCTGGCAGAACAGCCGGATTGACCCTGGAGAGCGTGCCTGTTGCGGCGCGCCTTGAATTTTTGTACTTGCGCCCCGATTCTGCATGTAAACACCCGTAGCCGCAACGCGCGGGTCACATGTGTGAGCGGCAGGCGTTGCGCCCCAGCATCATGGCTAAACTCGATATCCTGACCTACCCCGATCCCCGCCTGCATACCGTGGCAAAACCGGTTGCCGTGGTGGACGACCGCATTCGCAAGCTGGTAGCGGACATGGCCGAGACCATGTATGAAGCCCCCGGCATCGGCCTGGCCGCGACCCAGGTGGACGTGCACGAACAGGTGGTGGTGATCGATATCTCCGAGACCCGCGACGAACTGCAGGTCTTCATCAACCCGGAGATCGTCTGGTCCAGCAACACCCGCAAGGTGGCCGAAGAGGGCTGCCTGTCGGTGCCCGAAGTCTACGACCGGGTCGAGCGCCCGGACCATGTGCGCGTACGCGCACTGAACGAGAAGGGCGAGCCCTTCGAGATCGAAGCCGGCGACCTGCTGGCCGTGTGCATCCAGCACGAAATGGACCACCTCAAGGGCAAGGTCTTCGTCGAGTACCTGTCGCCACTCAAGCTTCAGCGCATCAAGTCCAAGCTGGTCAAGCTGCACAAGCGCGAACGCACCCGTATGTAAGGCAGCCGCGGCAGGCCGTGCGGCAGCACTGGTCTGCTATCGTATTGCCTTCCCGATGAATCAAGTTACCGGCCGCTGATGCGGCCGGTGCCGCTTTATGCCGGAGCGTGCCATGTCCCAAGCCGCAAGCCCATCCCAAGCGCTGCGCGTTGCCTTTGCCGGCACGCCCGAATTCGCCCGCGTGGCGCTCGAAGCCATCCACGCCGCCGGTTTCCCGGTGGTGGCGGTGCTCAGCCAGCCCGACCGGCCAGCTGGCCGCGGCTTGCAGCTGCAGGCCAGCCCGGTCAAGCAGTACGCGCTGGAGCAGGGCCTGGGCCCGGTGCTGCAGCCACGCTCGCTGCGCCGCAACGGCAAGTATCCCGAAGAGGCCGGCGCCGCCGTGGACGCGCTGGCGCAGATCGCCCCGGATGTCATGGTGGTGGCTGCGTACGGCCTGATCCTGCCAGCCGAGGTGCTGGCGTTGCCGCGCTACGGCTGCCTGAACATCCATGCCTCGCTGCTGCCGCGCTGGCGGGGCGCCGCGCCCATCCATCGCGCCATTGAGGCTGGCGATGCGCAGACCGGCATCACGCTGATGCAGATGGACGAAGGGCTGGATACGGGCGCGATGATCCAGGGCGAAACCGTGCCGATCGGCCCCGGCGACACCACCGGCACCCTGCACGATGCGCTGGCCGCGCTGGGCGGGCGCATGGTGGTGGAGGCGCTGCGCCGCCTCGCGGCGGGCCAGCCGCTCACCGGCACGCCGCAGCCGGCCGAGGGCGTGACCTATGCCGAGAAGATCGCCAAGGAAGAAGCCCCGCTGGACCTGCGCCGCCCGGCTGCGGCGCTGGCCGCCCAGGTGCGCGCCTTCAACCCGTTCCCCGGCGCCACCGTGCAGGTCGGCGAGACCGTCATCAAGTGCTGGCAGGCCCAGCCCCTGGCGTCCACGGCCAGCCACCCGCAGGCACCGGGCACCGTGCTCGCGGCGGATGCCGATGGCGTGGTGATCGCCTGCGGCGAGGGCGCGCTGCGCGTGACCGAGTTGCAAAAGCCGGGCGGGCGCCGCGTGCCGGCCCAGCAGTTCCTGCAGAGCATGCCGCTGCCGCCGGGTACCCGCTGCGCCGTGGCTGGCGGCACGGCATAATCGCCCTGCGCTTGCGGCAAAGCCGTGGTGGCTGACTTGCCGCAGCGCGCGCTGCGCGCCCCATTTCCGTAGCTCACCCACCGGCAGCCAACCATGCTCGGCATTACTGACCTTCCCTTGTTCGTCGGCGCGGTGTTCCTGCTCAATGTGACGCCTGGCCCGGATACCGCCTATATCGTCGGGCGCAGCGTGGCGCAGGGCAGGGCGGCAGGCGTGGTCTCGGCGCTCGGGGTCAGTGCCGGCTGCTGCGTGCACTCGCTGGCCATCGCCTTCGGCCTGACAGCGTTGCTGGCGGCATCGGCCACCGCCTTTACCCTGATCAAGTTTGCCGGCGCGGCCTATCTGGTGTGGCTTGGGCTGCGCCTGATCTGGCAGCGATCCGCGCCCCCCGGCGCGCACGCTGCCCCCGCTGCCCAGCCGGGCACGCGCGGCCTGCGCGCTTTGTTCATGCAGGGCTTTCTCACCAATGTGCTGAATCCAAAGGTGATCCTGTTCTTCATTTCCTTCTTCCCGCAGTTCGTGGATCGCAACGCCGAGCATCAGGCCCTGGCCTTCCTGGCCCTGGGCGGCGTCATGGTGGCGATGTCGACGCTTTGGAACAGCCTGGTGGCATGGATGGCGGGCACCCTGACCCGCCGCGCCAGCGAGGCGCCGCGACTGAAGTGCTGGTTGGATCGCATTGTGGGCATGGCGTTCATCGGGCTGGGCGCGCGCCTGGCCTTCGCCCAACGCTAGGAACAGTTGCCGAACCTGCTGGCGCAGCGAACGGCCGCTGGCACCGGCTGCCCTTTTTTTAGGCAGGTGACGGTTGAATTTCCGGGGCGGGGTACTATCTAAACAGCACCGCGTCACGCTTTCCGTAGCACGGCCAGCCCGGCCACCGGGCGCGCGCGAGGATGATTTTTTCGGAGATCACGACAATGTTCAACTGGGTCAAGACCTTCATGCTGATGGCCGCCATCACGGCGCTGTTCATCGTCATCGGTGGCATGATCGGCGGCCGCAGCGGCATGATGTTCGCGCTGATCATGGCGCTGGGCATGAACTTCTTCTCTTATTGGTTCTCGGACAAGATGGTCCTGCGCATGTACAACGCGCAGGAAGTCGACGCGAGCACGGCACCGCAGTTCTACGGCATGGTGCAGGAGCTGGCGCAGCGCGCCCAGCTGCCGATGCCGCGCGTGTACCTGATCAACGAGGATGCGCCCAACGCCTTTGCCACCGGCCGCGATCCGGAGCATGCCGCCGTGGCGGCCACCACCGGCATCCTGCGGGTGCTGTCGGAGCGCGAGCTGCGCGGCGTGATGGCCCATGAACTGGCTCACGTGCAGCACCGCGACATCCTGATCTCGACCATCGCCGCCACCATGGCCGGCGCCATCGCCGCGCTGGCCAACTTCGCCATGTTCTTTGGCGGGCGCGACGAGAACGGCAACCGCTCCAACCCCATTGCCAGCATCGCGGTGGCAATCCTTGCCCCGCTGGCGGCGTCGCTGATCCAGATGGCGATCTCCCGCGCCCGGGAGTTCGAGGCGGACCGCGGCGGCGCCACCATTAGCGGCGACCCGCAGGCGCTGGCGATGGCGCTCGACAAGATCCACCGCTATGCGCAGGGGATTCCGTTCCAGACCGCGGAGCAGCACCCGGCCACGGCGCAGATGATGATCATGAACCCGCTTTCGGGCAGCGGCATCGCCAACCTGTTCTCGACCCACCCGGCGACCGAGGAACGGGTGGCGCGGCTGATGCAGATGGCACAGACGGGCGTCTATCCGGTGTAAGCACGGTCCAATCGCGGCCCAGGCGCGGTCCAAGCCGCCGCGCTACCCCCTCGCCGCGGCCAGCCAGGCGCAAAAACGCCGGTCCTTGCCACATACAGGGTAAACTGCCCGCCGTGCTTCCCCGGAAGCGGCGGGCAGTGTTTTTTTGGCCTTGCCCGGCCTTGCCGCCAGTCCTCGCCGCTTGCGGCTTGCCCCCTGCCACCCCGTTTTACCGTCTCACTGCCCCACTGTCATGCGCCTGCAACACGAATCCCTCGCCTTCCAGATGCTCGCCGCCGCGGCTGCCGTACGCGGCGTCAACGAAGGCAGCGCGCTGCCGCTGGCCATCGAGAACGCCGCCGCCCAGTACCGCCTGGACCGCGTGCGCGACGCTGCCACGCGCGGCGCCCTGCAGGACCTGGCCTATCGCACCATGCGCCAGTTCGGCACGGCGCGCGCGTTGGTCACCAAGCTGGTGACCCGGCCGCCCGGCGCGCTGGTGGACTCCTTGCTGGCCGTGGCCCTGGCGCTGCTGGTCGAGGACGAGCAGGGGGAAGGGGGCTACACCGAGTTCACCGTGGTCGACCAGGCCGTCAGCGCGGCAGCCTCCGAGCCCAAGACCGCGCACGCGCGCGGGCTGGTGAACGCGGTGCTGCGCCGTTTCCTGCGTGAACGCAAGGCACTGCTGGCCGAGGTGCGCCAGGACGACGAAGCGCGCTGGAACCTGCCCGCGTGGTGGCTGGATGCGCTGCGCAAGGCGTACCCGGACCAGTGGACCGCGCTGGCCGAGAGCGCCAATGTGCGCCCGCCCATGACCCTGCGCGTCAATACGGCGCGGGTCTCGGTGCCTGACTACCTCAAGCGCGTGCTCAATGCCGGCATGGCGGGCGTGGCCATCGGCCCGCAGGCCGTGCGGCTGGTGCGCGCGTTTCCCGTGTCGCAGATCCCCGGGTTTGCCGAGGGCGATGTCTCGGTCCAGGACGCCGGCGCGCAACTGGCCGCTGCGCTGCTGGACCTGGCCGACGGTCAGCGCGTGCTCGATGCGTGCGCCGCGCCCGGCGGCAAGACCGGCCACATCCTTGAACTCGCCAACGTGGAAGTCACCGCGCTGGAGAGCGACGCGCAGCGCGCCACCCGCATCGACGAGAACCTCGCGCGCCTGGGCCAGCAAGCCACCGTGGTGGTAGGCAACGCAAGCCGCCCGCAGGACTGGTGGGACAACCGCCAGTACGACCGCATCCTGGCCGACGTGCCGTGCTCCGCCTCGGGCATCGTGCGCCGCCACCCGGACATCCGCTGGTTGCGCCGCGAGGTGGATATCCCCCGGCTGGTCACCGAGCAGCGGCGCATCGTGTCGCAGCTCTGGAACCTGCTCAAGCCGGGCGGCATCCTGGTCTATGTCACCTGTTCTATTTTCCCAACGGAGAACGAAGAGCAGGCGCGCTGGTTTGGTGCACAGCTACCAGATGCGATACGATTGCAAGCGCCCGGCCAGATGCTGCCGGGCAGCATGGATCAGTTGGCCGGTGGCGGAAATGGCAGCCAGGAAGGCCTGCCCACCGATCACGATGGCTTCTTCTACGCCCGTTTCCAGAAACGACCCTGACCGATCCCAATCGATCCCAATGCCGAACCCGCTTCGCTTGTTCGTCCTTCGCGTCCCAGACGACAGTGCGTGCGTGTCCCATGCTGCGGCTCGGGCAGCTGGTTCAGTAGCCGGCGCCAGCCCGATACGCAGCGCGCGCGCGCGGCTGGCGTCCTGGTGGCTCGCGGCAACGATCATGCTCGGTATCCTGATGGCGCTGATCGCACTGCCGGGCACGGCGCGCGCCGACGGCATTGAAGTCAACGAGGCCCGCATCGAGTACCAGGATGGCGGCTTCGATCTGGCCGCGAGTTTCGATTTCGATCTGCCGCCGCCGCTTGAAGACGCGCTCAACAAAGGCATCTCGCTGTATTTCGTCGTCGATTTCCAGCTTTCCCGCCCACGCTGGTACTGGTTCGATGAAAAACCCGTCAATGCCAGCCGCAGCGTGCGGCTGTCCTACCATCCGCTCACGCGCCAGTACCGCGTGTCCACCGGCGGCCTGCAATTGCCGTTCATGCGCCTGAAGGGCGCGCTGCAGTTCATCCAGCGCGTGCGTGGCTGGCGTGTGTTCGAGCGCAGCATGGTCAAGCCGGGCGAGACCTACCAGGCCGAAGCGCGCATGCGCCTGGACCTGACGCAACTGCCCAAGCCGTTCCAGATCAACGCCGTCAACACCCGCGAGTGGAATCTCGCATCGGAATGGCGGCGCTTCAACTTCACCGTGCCGAGCGAATTCCCGCCGCCGCCCGCGCCCACACCGCCGCCACAACTGGTGCCCGTGCCGACACCGGCGCCGGCGTCTGCCGCGTCCGCCGCGGTGGCCGGCGAAACGCGTGCGGTGCCGTTCGCGCAGACTGTATCGACGGTGCTCTCTCCCACCACCCTGGTGCAGCCGGCCGCGGGCCAGCCATGAGCGCCCCGCCCAGCCTGTGGGACAGCCGGTTCCGGCGCGTGCTTTACCGCGTCGTGGCGGGCATCATCGTGTTCCTGGCGCTGGTGCTGGTGGCACTGCTCGCCGGCGCCTCGGCCAATACCGAATTCTTCGATCGGTACTTCACGCTGCTGTTCAAGATCAACCTGGTGATCGGCATCCTGCTGGTGCTGATCATCGGCGCGCTGGCGCTGACCCTGTGGCTGCGCTATCGCCGCGGCAAGTTCGGCACGCGGTTGATGACCAAGCTCGCCGTGTTCTTCGGCGTGGTCGGCGTGCTGCCCGGCGTGCTGATCTACCTGGTGTCGCTGCAATTCGTCTCGCGCAGCATCGAGTCCTGGTTCGACGTTCGCGTCGAGACCGCGCTCGAGGCCGGCCTCAACCTTGGCCGCTCCACCATCGACAGCGCGTTGTCGGACCTGCAAGGCAAGGCGCGGCTGATGGCCGACCAGCTCACCGGTTCGCCCAATGTCGCCACCTCGCTGCAGCTCAACCGGCTGCGCGAGCAATACGGTGTGCAGGAAGCCGCCATCTTCACCGGAAGCGGCCGCGTGATCGCCACGGCGTCTAGCAACTATGCGTCGTTGGTGCCGGACCTGCCCTCTGGCGTGCTGGCCGAGCAGGCCCGGCTAGCCGGCGGCTATGCCGCGGTGGAAGGGGGCGCCGATCCATCCGTCGATAGCCATCACCAGCCCGAGCGCACCGATGGCGCCCACTTGTACCGGCTGCGCGTCATCGTGCCGCTGGGCCCCGCGCCCACCGCGCAAACCGACACATCCTCAGCCTCGGATAGCGCCAGCCGGCCCGCGGGCAAGCCGGCCCTCAATGCTGCCAGCCGCTGGGCCGGGTCGGGGCTGTCTGTCGAGCGCCGCCCCGAGGACGCAGCATCGTCCGGGTTCGGGCTGGTGGGCGACACGGTGCGCGAGGAGCGCTACCTGCAGGTCGTGCATCCGGTGCCGGCAGCGTTGGCGCGCAATGCCGACGAAGTCCAGCGCGCCTACCAGGAGTACCAGGAAAAGGCGCTCGGCCGCACCGGCCTGCGCAAGATGTATATCGGCACGCTGACGCTCACGCTGTTCCTCGCGGTGTTCATTGCCGTGATGCTGGCGCTGTTGCTCGGCGGACAGCTTGCGCGGCCGCTGCTGATGTTGCTGCAAGGGACCAAGGAAGTGGCCGAGGGCGACCTCTCGCCCAAACGCGAGCTCAAGAGCCGCGACGAGCTCGGCATGCTGACCCAGCAGTTCAACATGATGACGCGCCAGCTGTCGGAAGCGCGCATCGCGGTGGAGCAGAACCGCAGCGCGCTCGAGAAATCGACGGCGTATCTCGAGAGCGTGCTGCAGAATCTCACCGCCGGCGTGTTCGTGTTCGATCGCCGCTTCGTGCTGATCACCGCCAACCCCGGGGCCGAGCGCATCTTCCGCCAGCCGTTCGCCGGCGAGCTGGGCCAGCCCATCGACAGCATCCCGGCCCTCGGCGAGTTCGGCGACATCGTGCGGCAGGCCTTCTCCGAGCAGAGCACCAGTGAAATGCTGGGCGGCGCGCAGCACTGGCAAAAGCAGATCGAGCTGCCGCAGAGCGACGAGGAACAGGCGCTCACACTGCTGGTGCGCGGCGCGCGCCTGCCGGGCGGGCACGGCGACGAGCGCGACGAACCCGGCTACGTAGTGGTATTCGACGACATTTCCGATGTGATTTCCGCTCAACGCTCGGTGGCGTGGGGCGAAGTGGCACGGCGCCTCGCGCATGAGATCAAGAACCCGCTGACCCCGATCCAGCTCTCGGCCGAGCGCCTGCAGATGAAGCTCTCGCCCAAACTAGAGGGTGCCGACGTCGACGTGCTCAAGCGCGGCGCGACCACCATCGTCAACCAGGTGCAGGCCATGAAGCGCATGGTCGACGACTTCCGCGATTACGCCCGCACGCCGCCGGCGCTGTTGCAGTCACTGCAGCTCAACGGCCTGGTCGCCGAAGTGCTGCATCTCTACGGCATCGACGACACCGGCACGCACGAACATGCCGTGATCCATCCGTCGCTGGCCGCCAGCCTGCCCGAAATCAAGGGGGATCCGACCCAGCTGCGCCAGGTGATTCACAACCTGCTGCAAAACGCGCAGGATGCGGTGGCGGACAACCTCGGCGCGGCTAGGGCGGCGCCCCATATCGCTCTGCACACCGAGACTGTAGAATACAAAGATTCTGCCGGCGAAGACCGGCAGGCCGTCAAGCTCACCATTGCGGATAACGGTCCCGGTTTCGCCCCGCGTATCCTTAGTCGCGCGTTCGAGCCGTATGTGACCACCAAGGCCAAAGGAACAGGCCTGGGTCTTGCGATGGTGAAGAAGATCATTGACGAACACGGCGCACGCATCGAGTTGCGCAATCGCATGGAGGGTTCCGACATCATCGGGGCGCAGATCTCCATCCTGTTCGTTAAACTGGCATAGTCAATGTGCGGCCCCGAACCCGGCAAGCCGTGGTGGGGTCAAGAGGGGAAGTATGGCAACCATCCTCGTAGTCGACGACGAAATGGGTATCCGGGAGTTGCTCTCGGAAATCCTCAGCGACGAAGGCCATGTGGTCGAAGTGGCAGAAAACGCGCAGAAAGCGCGCGAGTACCGTGCCGGCAATACGCCAGACCTGGTGCTGCTTGACATCTGGATGCCCGATACCGACGGCGTCACGCTGCTCAAGGAGTGGTCGGCCCAAGGCTTGCTCTCCATGCCCGTCATCATGATGTCGGGTCACGCAACCATCGATACCGCGGTGGAGGCAACCAAGATTGGCGCGCTCAATTTCCTCGAGAAGCCAATTGCCTTGCAAAAGCTGCTTTCGGCAGTCGAGCAGGGCCTGGCGCGTGGCATCGAGCGGCCACGCTCGGGCGTGGCCGCAGGCGCGGCGCTGCCCGCGAACGGCAATGGCGAGGGCACGGCGGCGATTGCCGCGGAAAGCGCCGCCGAGACCGCCAATGGCAGCCCGCAACGATTGCCAGAAGCCGAGATGCATTTCTCTTTCGACATGCCGCTGCGTGAAGCACGCGACCTGTTCGAGCGCGCTTACTTCGAATACCACTTGCTGCGCGAGCACGGCAGCATGACCCGCGTCGCCGAGAAAACCGGCCTCGAACGCACCCACTTGTACCGCAAGCTCAAGCAGCTTGGCGTGGAACTCGGCCGCAACAAGCCGGAACCTGCGGAACAATGATGCGGTGATGCACGCAGCGCTTGACCGGGTCGAAAAGCGCTGCTATAGTTTCGCTTCTTTGGCCCGGTAGCTCAGTCGGTAGAGCAGAGGATTGAAAATCCTTGTGTCGGCGGTTCGATTCCGTCCCAGGCCACCAGCATTACGAAAAAGCCCAAGATCTGAAAAGGTCTTGGGCTTTTTTCATTGTGGCCATCGTTTCATCGCTGCCCTGCAGGCCTTCTTCCGGCGCGCCTGGGAGGCGCAAGCCTGGGGTGCTACTAGTACCCCCATCCACACGCATATCGCCGCTCAGAACACGGCCTGGACGCGTCAATCACCTCCGTTGCGGCGGCATCGCCCCGCGCACGCAAACCCTTGTACTATCGCCCGCCACCGCCTAATGTTCAGGCACGAATTCGTCCGTCCAGCGCCATCGCGCCCGCGATTATCGGCATTACGCCAATTCCCCCCGAAATCCGCTTTTCGCATTGGGTCCTGACCTCCGATTTTCGCGATGTCATGTCACCGTCCGTGCCATCCCGATAGCGATTCAGCCAAGCACGCCAAGCATTCAATACCACCGGTTCATTCAAAACAACCCAAGCATGCATTGACGCTGCAAGGCGAAAGACGAAACACTGCGCGCTCCCGCCCATCACAGCAAACCCGATGCACGCGCTTTCCCCCGATACCATGGCCGACCCGGCCCACGCTGCCGAACCGCACAGCGCAAGCGTACCTGCGGCTGCGAGCACGCTCTGCCAGCGTCTGGTCGCGGAAGGACTCGGCACGGCGCTGCTGGTAGCGGTGGTGGTAGGCTCGGGCATTCGCGCGCAGCAGCTGGCCGGCGGCAATGTCGCGCTGGCCTTGCTGGCGAACTCGCTGGCCACGGGCGGCGGGCTGATTGCATTGTTGCTGGCGCTGGGACCGGTCTCGGGTGGGCACTTCAACCCGGTCGTCACGCTCTCGGCGATGGTGCGCGGCGCGCTGCCAGCGCGCGATGCCTGGCGTTACGGACTAGTGCAGATGGGTGGCGCCATCGCAGGGGTCGCCTGCGCGCATGCGATGTTTGGCGAACCGATGCTGGCCTGGTCGGCGCAAAGCCGCACCGGGCCATCGATGTGGTGGAGCGAGTTTGTTGCCACCTTTGGCCTCATCGGCGTAGCGATTGGTACCGGGCGCAGCCGGGCCGGGCTGGTGCCGTTCGCGGTGGCCGGCTATATCACGGCGGGGTACTGGTTCACGGCATCGACGTCATTCGCCAACCCGGCGCTGACCCTTGCGTGCGCGCTGACGGCAACCTTCACCGGCATTCGCGCCATCGATGTGCCGGGCTTCGTGCTGGCGCAGCTAGCGGGCGGGCTTAGCGCCACGCTGGTCTTCCACTGGCTGCTGCGAGCAGCGGCCGCAGCCGCTATCGCGCCTACCAGCGGCGATTGAGCTGCACACCGAAGATGGAGCCCGAGGTCTGCGAAGCCCAGGTATCGGCGGGTGAGGCAAAGGCGATGCCGTCCACGTCGCTGGCCTTGCTGTAGGTGTAGAAGGCGCGCAGGTTGGCATTGCCGGCTGCCTTGCCAAGCGTGAAAGTGGGCGCCACGGTCACGGCCGTGCGCTGTCCGCTGGCACCGAAGCCCGAAGAGATCTGATCGTGCGCCACCTCGAAGGTCAGCTTGAACTGGTCGCTCGCGATATAGGCGGGGCGCACGCGCGTGGCCATCCATTGCAGCATGCCCACCGGCGAGCGGTCGAACTGCATGCTGGACTCGACCGAACCCGCCAGGCCCAGCCCCGAGCGCTGCTTCCACTCCATCGATTCCGCCACGCGTACCCGCGACAAGGCGGGCCCCATGCCGGTGTAGCCGGTCAACGCGTTACGGCTGCCCTCACCAAACTGCATGCCGAAGCGGTTGGTGCCGGCGAGCACGCCTTGCTGCTCGTGCATGGCTGACACCCACCACGCACTTCCGGTCTGCTGGATCAACGGCTGCGCTTCCACCCGCGTATAGCCCAGTTGCACCGAGCCTTTCTCATTGGTGGCGATGGGCGCGGTGCGCAGCGAGTGATAGCTCGGCAGGTTGGCGCCATTCAGGTCATTGCGCGCGGTGTACTGGTAGTTGAGCGCGATATCGCCAAAGCGGGCGTTATCCACGCCGAAACGCATCGCCGGCGACGTGGGCGGCAGCAGCCCTGACGACATCAGGAACGATGAGCTCTCGCGCCGGCCGGCCCACATCGTGGCGCCGTCCAGCACCGACAGCCCGCTGACCGAGGTATAGATCTGCGGCAGCAGGGCATAGGGATCGACCGCGGCCGGGCGGCCATTGATCGACGTGGCATCGGTCCCCTTGGCCTGCGCCACCAGTTGTACCTGCGCGCCGCCGTCTAGCGAGAACAGGGACTCCTTGACCTTGACCTCACCGGTGCTGCGGCACGCGAGTCCACCGCCGATGCCGGTGGACAAGGTGCCACCGCCAGCGCAGGCACGGGTGGCGGTGGTGCGATCGTCATACGCGGCGCGACCGCTGTAGCCGAGCCGCCAGACCTGCTCGCCGGCGGGATCATCGGCCGGCAGCTGGGACACCAGTGCATAGCTTTCGCCAGCCAGCGCCGGCGTGTCGGCAACCTCGCCCTCAGCAGGCGTGGCGACCTCCGGCACGGCCTCCGCCACGAACTCGCCAAGGCGCTTGGGAAAGAGCACCACGGGCGGGGGAGGCGCAACAACCGGTTCCGGAGGCAAGGGTGGATCTGGCGGGCCGGCGAGCTCGATGCCGTTGTCGTCCAGGCCGGCATTGGCCCAGGTAGCAGGCGGGGGCGGCTCTGGCAGGGTGGGGGGGGGGGCGGTGCTGGTGGCGGGCGAAGCACCATCCGCAGCGGCGCCTTTGGGCGCTTCCTGCGTGATTGCCGCGACTGGAGCATCGCCGGCTATCGGGGCCGCAGCCGATTGTTCGTTCGAAATCAGCGCTGCCAGCGGGTCAGCCTCAGGCGGGGTAGCCGCACGCTGTGCCGCCATGGGCGCGGCCGGCACATCGGCTGCCGCCAGGTCAGGTCCGGTCTGCGCGCACGCGTTCAATCCCCAGGCGGCCAGCAAGACAACGGCTAGGCAACGCGAGCGGAGCACCGGCAAGCGGCCGGAGGCGGGCGAAACGGCAAACAACATAGGGCAGGACCAGTAAGGCGTGATTTTTTAACAGTCGACCGATTGGACCGCAAGCGGGGTTACAAAATCCGCGGCGGGGCGTCCTTCTCACCATATGGGATACGTCGTTTGCGGCGTCCGGTATGCGACGGTGCGGTCATGCTAATGGGAGCGGCACGGGATGACAGGACGATGTACGGGCGCCCCTAAATCTGCACTTTCCTAGCGAAAACCCGCACTTGCACGGCCTCCCGTGGCGAAAGGGCCACCGCTATAATCGTCTGGCCTGTCCGACGGGTACGGACCGGCGCCCCCGAGCCTGTTACGAAGGCATGCCAGGATACGCCACATTCCTGGCGTGTCTGCGTAACAGGCTCATTGTTGCGCGGTGGCCTTACCCTGGCTGCTTGCGCGTCTCGGTACAGAGCGAAATGCCCGCGCATGACGCGGGCGTGCCCATCCCCTGCTGCCGCATTAAAAATCTATAAAAGAGGAGAAGTCATGGAACGTCGTTCCTTTCTGTTGAAGGCATCGGCCGTGGCCGCCACGGGTGCGCTGGCCGCGTGCGGCAAGGAAGAAAAGGCCGCCGCGCCGGCCGCCGCCGGTGCCAGCGCACCGGCCGTGATCGGCAGCAATCCGGCCGTGGAATGGCGCCTGGCTTCGAGCTTCCCCAAGTCGCTTGACACCATCTACGGTGGCGCCGAACTGCTGTCGCAACGGGTCAAGGAACTGACCGACGGCAAATTCAACATCAAGGTCTTCGCCGCCGGCGAACTCGTGCCGGGGCTGCAGGTGCTGGACTCGGTGCAAAACAACACCGTCCAGATCGGCCACACCGCCGGCTACTACTACTTCGGCAAAAACCCGACGTTGTGCTTTGACACCACCGTCCCGTTCGGCCTGACCTCGCGCCAGCAAAACGCCTGGATGATGCAGGGCAATGGCATGAAGCTGATGCGCGAATTCTTCAAGGAATACAACGTCGTCAATTTCCTGGGCGGCAATACCAACGCGCAGATGGGCGGCTGGTTCCGCAAGGAGATCAAGACGGTTGCCGACCTGCAGGGCCTGAAGTACCGGATCGCCGGTTTCGCTGGCGTGGTGCTGTCGCGCCTGGGCGTGGTGCCGCAGCAGATTGCTGGCGGCGACATCTATCCCGCGCTGGAAAAAGGCACCATCGATGCGGCGGAATGGGTTGGCCCGTA
This sequence comes from Cupriavidus basilensis, assembly GCF_000832305.1. Lineage (NCBI taxonomy): Bacteria > Pseudomonadati > Pseudomonadota > Betaproteobacteria > Burkholderiales > Burkholderiaceae > Cupriavidus > Cupriavidus basilensis. The sequence goes on along the minus strand of NZ_CP010536.1, from coordinate 4,421,736 downwards.
CGATGACGAGAAGCTCGGCTTCTACAAGGTCGCCCCGTACTACTATTACCCTGGCTGGTGGGAAGGCAGCGCGCAGCTGTCCTTCTACTCGTCGGCAACCGAGTACGAGAAGCTGCCCGCGCTGTACAAGCGCGCGCTGGAAACGGCCACGATCGAAGTCCACACCAACATGATGGCCAAGTACGACACGGTCAATCCGCAAGCGCTGGCCCGCCTGCTGGAAAACGGCGTGAAGCTGCGTCCGTTCTCCAAGGAAATCATGGAAGCCTGCTTCAAGGCCACCCAGGACGCCTACGCCGAGGAAACCGCCAAGAATCCGTCGTTCAAGAAGATCTACGACGACTGGCGCGTCTTTCGCAACAACGAAGCAGCATGGTTCAACGTGGCCGAGCAGGCATTCTCGCAGTTCAGCTTTTCACGCAAGCTGTAAGCGCGCTGCAGCCGTCTGCGCGAGGTGGCGCAAGCCAGCCATAAGCCCGTGCCCAGCACGGGTTTTTTTACGCCGGTAGAATCCCCCGATTCCTTGGGACTCTTCATGCAAACCGGCATCATCTACGCGCTGCTCGCCTACATCATCTGGGGCTTGCTGCCGCTCTATATCAAATCCCTCCACGGCATCGCGCCTATGGAGATCCTGCTGCACCGCATGGTGTGGTCGCTGGTGTTCCTGGGGCTGGTGCTGACCTGGCGGCGCCACTGGGGCTGGCTGCGCGGAGTCTGGACCAATCCGCGCCTGCTGGCCGGCTTCGTCGCCAGTGCGCTGCTGCTGAGCGGCAACTGGTTTCTCTACATCTGGTCGGTATCGAACGGCCGGGTGGTCGACGCCAGCCTGGGCTACTTCATCAACCCGCTGTTCAATGTGCTGCTGGGCGTATTGTTCCTGCACGAGCGGCTGCGTCCCGGCCAGTGGGCCTCCATTGCGCTGGCCGCGGCAGGCGTGGTCTGGCTGACCGTGGCCGCGGGCCAGTTGCCATGGATTGCGCTGGCGCTGGCCGCCACCTTCGGCGGCTACGGGCTGCTGCGCAAGACCGCCACGCTGGGCGCGCTGGAAGGCCTCTCGCTTGAGACCATGCTGCTGTTCCCGCTGGCGGCAAGCGCTCTGGCTTACCTGTTCGCGACGGGCCAGGCCGACTTCACCGGGGTGGGCGGCGGGGTGCAGTTGCTGGCGCTGCTTGCCGGGCCGGTCACCGCCGTCCCCTTGCTGCTGTTTGCGGCCGGCGCGCGGCGTATCCCGCTGTCCTTGCTGGGGCTGCTGCAGTACACCGGCCCGACGCTGCAGCTGCTGCTCGGCGTATGGCTCTGGAACGAGCCGTTCCCGGCCAGCAAGCAGATCGGCTTCGCGATGATCTGGATATCGCTGGTTGTTTATGCGGTCGAGGGGATATGGGCGGGGCGCCAGCGCGCGAAGCTGGCGCCGCAAGGGTAAAAAAAGGGCCTCATGGAGGCCCTTTTTTATTTTTACCAACAATGAACTCGACCGATAAACAATATAAAATATTCATCAAACGAATAATTTTCGTGTCGTCGAAGCAGTTCACTCAACAATCAGTGGGCCAAGTCCTGGCGATTCAGGTCAAAAAAATTCCTGCCATTTATTAAAAATAAAACAGACAGGTCACTTTGATTAGTAGCGGGAATACCAAACCCCGTTATCCGGACACACCGGGTCAGTAAAGCCCACGCACTTGCGCATGCAGCCGTACCAGCCCCAGCAGCGCATCGATGTTGGGGGTCGCGATCCCGACGTGCTCGCCGATTTCCCGCACCGATGCCACCAGCGCATCGATCTCCACCGGCCGCCCGGCCTGCGCATCCTGCAGCATCGAAGTCTTGAAAGCGCCCAGCTTGCGCGTGACCTGGTTGCGCTCCTCGCCGCTCTGCGCGATTGGGCAGCCGATGACCGCGCCGATCTTGCTGGCTTCTGCCATCACAGCCAGGCAGAAACGATTGACCAGCGGATCGTCGAGGATGCGGTCGCAGGTGGCGCCGGTCAGCACGGAGACCGGGTTCATCGTCATATTGCCCCACAGCTTGAACCAGATGTCCTGCTGGATCGCGGCGCTGCGCTCGACCTCCAGGCCGCCACTGGCGAGCAGGCTGGCCACGGCCTCGAGCTTGCCGGCTGCCATGCCCGTAGCGCCACCTGCGGCACCCAGGATCAGGCGCGCGCCAAAGCCGTGGCGCACCGTGGCCGGGGCCGGCGTAGAGGCGGTGAGGTGCACCACGCAACCGATCACCTGCGCGCCAGGAATGGCGCGCGCAATGGCGCCTTGCGGATCCACGGTGCGCAGCGACAACCCGGCATGCGGGCCGGGCCGCTCGAAGAACCACCACGGCACGCCGTTCATCGCCGTCACCACCACCGTATCAGGGCCGATCAGTGGCCCGATGGTCTGCGCCAGCTGCGGCAATGCCGGGGCTTTCACTGCCAGGATCACCACATCTTGCGTACCTAGCGCTGCGGGATCGCCTTGCGCGTTGACCGGAAACGTCTCGGTGCGCTCGCCCTCGATCAGGGTCAGGCCTTGCGAGCGCAGTGCCTCCAGCGTCTGGCCGCGCGCCAGGACGTTCAGCGCCTGCCCGGAGCGGGCGAGCCGTGCGCCGATAAAGCCGCCGACGGCACCTGCGCCGACGATGCATAGGGATGTCATGACTGCCTTGTTCCTGTATTTTTATTCATACAACGAATCAATGATTACTAATCACGATACGATTTATCGATACGGTTAATTTCACGGGTCAGTGCTGCAAACACATCTTCGCCCGCGCCGAACTTGGGATTGAACTGCAGCGAGTCGCGCGTGCACTTGCGCTGGATCTCCTCGGGCACCGGCAGCGCCGCCCCCATGGCCAGCGTAGCCAGCTGGATCTCGCAGGCGCGGTTGAGCAGCCAGAGCGTGGAAAAGGTACGTGCAATGCTGTCGCCCCAGGCTAGCAGGCCATGATTGCGCAGGATCACGGCGGGCTTGTCGCCGATATTGCGCACCAGGCGCGGCCCTTCGTCGTCGTGCACGGTAATGCCCTCAAACGGATGGTAGGCCACCTTGTCGAACAATTGCGCTGCGTAGAAGTTGCTCATCGACAGGCCCTGCGCCGAACAGGCGACCGCCATGCCCGCCGTGGTGTGCGTGTGCATGACGCAGTGCGCGCCCGGGATGCCGGCGTGGATGGCCGCATGCACGGTGAAGCCGGCCGGGTTGACCGGCCAGCGGCTCTCACCGATGACCTGCCCCGCCAGATCGATTTTCACCAGGTTGGAAGCCGTGACCTCCGCATAGCGCAGGCCAAAGGGATTGATCAGGAAATGGGGATTGCCGCCGTCGCCACCAGCCTCCGGCGGCAGGCGCAAGGTGATGTGGTTGTAGATCAGCTCGGTCCAGCCCAGCCGGTCGAAGATGCGGTAGCAGGCGGCGAGCTTGACGCGCGCCTCCCATTCCGCCGGATGACAGTTGGCAACAGCCATGCAGGTCTCCTCTCGCGTTGCTCGCGGCGTCGGTGCGCGCGCTTTCGGAATGCGGTTCAGGTGGGGTCGGGCCGGGATGTTAGTGCGGGGCAACCCATCCCGCTGCTCGATTAATTACCATGTTAATGATTTTGCGGTACTGGTCAAGCCGGGGGCTACCCGCAGCGCCTCAGGCTCAGGGCAGCGTGTTGCGCATGATCAGCAGCCACGGCATGTGCGAGTTGGTGACGCCGTCGATCATGCCCGAATCGCCGAGCTCGATTAGCTCCATCGACACCGATTGCTGGACATTGCCGCCGATGGCCTTGACCAGGCGTGCCGCCGGGTCGACCTCGACCACGATGTCGCAGTGCATGGGCGTGGTGCCAAAGCCGATCTCGGCCGCGCTGTCGAGGTACTTGTCGCGCCCGCGCGCGGCGCAGATCACATCGCCCGGGCGGGGCATGGCGGGCAACGGCTCGATGCGGAACGCCGGCGCGGGCAGGATGCCGTCGCGCGCGTCCACCACGTACATCGAATGCGAATCGCCAGTCAGGAACTGGCGATCGTCAAGGCCCGCCTTGCGCATCACCCAGGAAATGAATACGGCAGACCAGGCCCAGTTTCCCTGGGTGATCTGGCGGCAGGTGACGGCCTTGCCCACGATGGCCCAGTAGCGTTGGGCGAGCTTGCAGCCCTGCGGCGTGGCCTCCATGCCGGTGCCATCGGGAAAGTGCAGGCAGGCTGACTCGCCGCTCTCTTCTTCCTCGCGATCGGCGGAGCGGTCTGCGGCATCCGCACCATCCGCATTGCCCCCCGCCACCGGCATGCCGGGTAATACGGGTGCCGGCAGCGGGCTGTCGGCCACGCACGCGGTGTCGTCACGGCCCAGGCGCACGGTCTGGCCACCCCAGCGCTGCCATTCCTGCCAGGCGATCTCGACGATGCGCTGGCGCTGCGTGGCGCCGGGCGTTGTGACGGGTTTTTCCGTATCGGGGAGGGGGATCGCCTGAGGCCGGGCGGGCGGAGCAGGCGTGGTGCAACCCGAGACCAGCGCGAGCGTCATCAGCAGGCTCAGGCCAAGCGCTCGTGCCTGTGGAAAATTTTGTGGGAAACGTTGTGAATAAAGCTGTGGAAATCTGCCGCGCGGCGAACGAAGGTGCATGAGAGGCCTACTGAGCAGGACGTCCTAGACCCTTGTATTTACAGAGGGAAGGCGCCGATAGGGCACTATCTTACCGGGCTGGCGGAGGGTGCGGCGTATACCGCGAAGCGGCAGGATAACCGCGGGTCAAACACTGTGGATAACGCGCCCCGCCTGGCGCTCACCCATGCCATCAGGCAACTGGTGGCGGCACGGCGGGGTTGATCCAACGGGGCTGGCACGAAACCGCCCGCGGGACTTACTGGTTCACTGCGTCCTTGAACTTCTGGCCAGCCTTGAACTTGACGGTCTTGGCGGCTTCGACCTTGATTTCTTCGCCGGTGCGCGGGTTGCGCGCCATGCGTTCGCCGCGCTCGCCCTGGCTGAAGGTGCCAAAGCCGATCAAGCTCAGGGTGTCGCCCTTGGCCACGGCTTCCATGATGGCGCCAAGCGTCACGTTCAGCGCTTGTTCTGCCTTGGCTTTGGTCAGGCCGTCCACGCCGGCCGCGATGGCGTCGATCAGTTCGGTTTTCGTCATGCTTCACTCCGTGTCGAGTTGATAAAACAAGGACGCCTGGCTGGGCCGGCGCACTGCGCACCGGCGCCGGCAAAGGCGCCGCGGGCCACATCATACCGTGTCGGGCCACGTCAACCGGGAACAGATTGTTACAGCGCATCCCGCTCCAGGCCGCGCTGGCTGGGGCTTTGTGGGGATTAGGGGAGATAAGCAGGGACTTCGGCGGCTTCAGGATGGGCCTCAGGCGAGTTAACGCGCCCAGGTGTCCCACAGGGCATCCATGCCCGAAAAACGGCTCCAGTGGCCTCGTAGGCCCTCTCAGGGGCATTGCATTGCCGTAGCGCGGCCCGGTACGCGCAGCGCGAAATTCCTCTGACGCCCGGGCTCCGGTCGGGCGTCAACGGCAGTTGCCCGTCGCGCAGCGGCTGCGCTCGCTCGTAAAGGGGCCCTATGGGCGCTATGAGCGCTTCTTTCGCTGGCGCCGAGCTGCGGGGCCGCGTACCCATTGCAGCGTAGCAGCGAGGCTCGTGGGACTGCCAGGGAAGGCTATGCACTATTGTGCATGATGCTTGATGTGCAAGCGAGGTCGGGATCTTGAGGCTATTCGCCTCATGCATGCGTCAATCGACGCAGTGAACGGTGCGCGTTTACGCGCCGGGCTGCGTGGACGTATACCTCCGCCAAGCGGCACGTATACGTCCACGCCCAGCATGGAGACGAGGCGTATACGCGGTCTTTCTCGTCAAAAAACCATGGAGGCGCGGCAGTAAACCGTGCCGCGGCCAGCAAATTCCCTCTGCTCAAAAAAGAAGCCACGCCTGAAGCGGCTTTTCAGCCCTTTATTTTTTGCCGGGTTCTTTTTGCGCACCGATCGCCGGACGCAGTCCTTTCTGTTTACTTCTTTCTTTAATGTATACAGATAGTAGTAGTAGGTAAACGGCTGCCTTTTCTGTGGATAACCCAATTAACACCTTTAAAATCAGCGTGTTGCAAGAAGCAGAAGTGGTGGGACCCGGTGTTGGCGGACGTGGATGACTTATCCTTCTGGCGGAGGGTGTCGGGTGCAACCCTCCTACTTATGCCCGATGCATCCCCATGCCAACCCCAGGCAGCCCACATGAATTGCATGTCTTTATCCCCAGATTTTTGCCGGGTTATCCACAGATGATCAGCGGGGGCGCGGTTGTATACGTAAACACAGGGGTGCTGATTGAGGCTGTTTTGACGGCGGGTCTCCCCGTAAACCAGCGTGACGTATACCTGGCCTGACGTGTACAGGTTCAGGCGGTTTGCCCGTATACGCCTATTTGCCGGCAAGGGGATGCCGCGGCCAATATGGGCAGGTATCATCGCCATCGCGCCCGGGCGGCGCGCAGCCACGCGGGGTGGCAGGCGGATCTATACGGGATGGCACATGGCGGAACAGGCAAAGCAAGCGGAATTGAAGCAGGAAGGGACTGACGCGAAAGACGCCAGGCGCGTCAAGAGTCCGAAGCAAGGCAAGCGCAAGACCGCGTCCGACCGCGTGGAAGTGCGCCGCTCTGGCGTGCATGGCAAGGGCGTCTATGCGAACGCGCCGATTGCCGAGGGCGAGCGCATCATCGAATACAAGGGCGAGCACATCTCGTGGAAGGAAGCGCTCAAGCGCCATCCGCACGATCCGGCGGATCCCAACCATACCTTCTACTTCAGCCTGGAAGACGGCGACGTGATCGACGCCAAGTTCGGCGGCAACCGCGCGCGCTGGATCAACCACGCCTGCGAGCCCAATTGCGAGGCGCGCGAGAAGAAGGGGCGGGTGTTCATCCACGCGCTGCGCGACATCGCCGGCGGCGAGGAGCTGTTCTATGACTATGGGTTGGTGATCGACGCGCGCTACACCAAGAAGCTCAAAAAGGAGTTCGAGTGCCGCTGCGGCAGCCCGAAATGCCGCGGCACCATGCTGGCGCCGAAGGAAAAGAAGGCTAGGCAGGGCGCTTGAAAAGAGAAGGGCGAGCCGCGTCGCGGCTTGTCCTGCCTCAGACCGTCCCGGCGGCCTCGCACGGGATGCGGATCACAAAGCGCATGCCGCGTGCCTCAACCTCCTCCCCGGAGGCGGGCACATCCTCAATGCGGATGGTGCCCTGATGCAGGCCGATGATCTCATGCACGATCGCCAGCCCCAGGCCCGCGCCGCCGGGCGGTTGCGCCGGTGCATTGGGCCCCGGCGTATGGTCGCCGCGGAAGAAGCGCTTGAAGACTTCCTCGCGGCGCGCCAGCGCAATGCCTGGCCCGTTGTCTTCCACCATCACCACCGCCATGCCACGATGGCCAAGCGCCTCGCCGCCGGCACGCACGGTGATGCGCCCGCCGGGTGGCACATATTTCACGGCATTGTCGATCAGGTTGCTGAGCGCTTCGCGCATCAGCAAGCGGTTGCCGCGTACCGTGGAGGGCGCCGCGCCGGTAAAGGTGGGGCCGGGCAAGGTCTCGAAGCCAAGGTCGATCTGGCGCGCCAGCGCCTGCGGCACCCACTCGGCGCCGGTCTCGAAGGCCAGCGTGGCCAGGTCGAAATGCTCGATCGGGCCCAGCCGCTCCAGCGACAGCCCAGGCTCCGCACGGGCCAGCGAGAGCAACTGGTTGGACAGGCGCACCGCGCGGTCGGCCGCCGATTGCAGCTCGCGCAGCGCGTGGTCCGTCACCGCGGGATCCACCGACTGCACCGCACGGTCGGCATGCAGCTTGACGGCGGTGAGCGGCGTGCGCAACTGGTGCGCGGCATCGGCGATGAACTTGCGCTGCGCGTCCAGCGCATCGCGCAGCCTGGCCAGCAGCGCGTTGAGCGCGCGGATCAGCGGCTCCACTTCGGCCGGCACCTGGGTTTCATCGAGCGGCGCCAGCGAGCGCGCGGTCTGGCGATTGAGCTTGTCGGTGAGGATCTGCAGCGGCACCAGCTCTTCCTTGAGCACGTGCGAGAGGATCAGGCTGCCCACCACCAGCAGCAGGATCAGCGGCACGGAGACCGAAAGCAGGATTTCGTTGGCGGCGGTCTCGCGCCGATCCAGCAGTTCAGCCACTTCCACCACGATGGGCCCGCGCGGGACGCGCCCGGCTTCGCTGGTGGCCAGTTCATCCGAGGCCGGGCTGGGCAGGTTGACCGGTAGCCGCACGGCGCGCACCTGGCGCCCGCTGAACCAGGCGTAGAAGAGCCGCGCATCGTGCAGCGAGGTTTGCCCGGTGCCGTAGCCCAGCCAGGTGTCCATGCCGCCGATCAGCCCGTCGGGGCCGTGGATGCGCCAGTAGATGCGGTCGGTGCCTTCGGCCTCGACCAGCGTCTGCGCAATCATCGGGATGTCTTGCTCCAGCCGGGGGCCGGCAATGCGGATCTGCTGGGCGATATTGTTGGCCACGCCATACAGCGCGCGGTCGAATACCTGCGTGGTGTAGTGCGCCGCCAGCCAGTAGGAGAGCGAGCCGCTGGTCAGCACCAGCGCGAACAGTGGCGTGGCCAGTGCGCGCAGCAAGTGCACGCGCAGGCTTTGCGTGGAGGGCGAGCGCGCGGATGGCGTCGCGGCGGGCGTTGCGGCTTTGCCGGATGCGCCACCGGCGGCATCGGTCAGGGCCTTGGGAGGCTGGGGAGGACGTGGGCGCAGCCACATGGCGGGCTTCTCCCTGGGCGCGGCGTCAGGTGCCGGCGCGGATCTGCAGCAGGTAGCCGAAGCCGCGCACGGTCACGATCTCCACGTCGCATTCTTCGAGCTTCTTGCGCACGCGGTGCACGTAGACCTCGATGGCGGTATCGCCGACCGTGTCGCCGCCTTCCCCTGCGGGATGCGCGAAAGTGGCGAGATGGTCCTGCAGCTGCGCCTTGCTGACCACGCGGCCCTGGCGCTGCAGCAGCAGCTCCAGCACGGCGAATTCGCGCGGCGAAAGCTCCAGCGGCTTGCCATCGATGAACATGCGGCGGTCGTTGCCCGATAGGCGTAGCCGGCCGAGCCGCACGTCGCGCTCGGGCGCGGCCTCGCCGTGCTGGCTGCGGCGCAGCAATACGCGCACGCGCGCCTCCAGCTCGGGCAGGGCGAAGGGCTTGACCAGGTAGTCGTCGGCGCCGGCGTTCAGGCCAGAGAGCTTGTCTTCGAGTTCGTCGCGCGCGGTCAGGATGATGACCGGGGTGGTGCGGTTGCGGGCGCGGTAGCGCGCCAGCAGGGTCATGCCGTCGATGCCGGGCAGGCCCAGGTCGAGGATCACCAGGTCGTGTTGTTCGCGCAGCAGGTGCTCGGTGGCGTAGACGCCGTCGTGCACCACGCGCACCTGATGGCCGGCTTGGGCCAGGCCGGCTTCGACGCCACTGGCGATCTGGCGGTCGTCCTCGATCAGAAGGATACGCATGGTGGAAGGCTGGGGGGCAGGAAAGGAATCGGGAGAGTAACGAAAGTTACAAACGGTCAGCCAGCGATTGTACAGCGCACGACCGCCGGCGAGCTTTCGGTTTGCCTACAGTCTCCAGCGTGTCCTGGCTTGCCGCGTGCGCGCTCAGGCTTTTGCCAGCGAAGCAGCCGCGCGGTCCATGAAGGCGGCCAGATCGGTGTCGCGCCGGGTCAGGCCGTTGGCGTCATGGGTGGACAGGGTGACTTCGACCCGGTTGTAGACGTTGAACCACTCCGGATGATGGTCGGCCTTCTCCGCGGCCAGCGCCACGCGCGTCATGAAGGCGAAGGCGGCGTTGAAATCGGCAAAGGTAAAGCGCTTGTGGATCGCATCGCGGTCATCGACGGTGCTCCAGCCGGACAGGCTGGCCAGCAGCGGTGCACGTTCTTCAAGTGTTAGGGGCACGACGGGCGCAGGGGACATGAGGGGCTCGATGGTTGAAAAGGAAGTGGGCAAAGGGCAATGCCGGCCGGCCTGCCCGGCCTCCCGGCCCTTGCGATGTGCAGGGAGGCGGGGGCGGAGCAGGCACGCCGTCATTGTTTCACAAAGGATGCGCGCGGGTAGCGCCGGTAGCGCGTGTCAGACGTCGTCGCTGTCGGCCCAGCCTTCGCGCGAGCCGCGCTGGAGCACGAGGTCGGATTGCCCCACGTCGCCCGCGCCCAGCGTGGGCTGTGCGCGCAGTTCCTCATACAGCGGCGCAAAGTCGGGGCGGGTGGCGTCGAACAGCTGATCGAAGCTGTCGATCACGAAGTACGTCTTCTGGAAGGTGTCGATGCGGTAGCGCGTGCGCATGATGCGCCGCACATCGAAGCCGATGCGGTTGGGGCTGGCCGAGTCCAGGCTGTAGATCGATTCGCCCTGGCTCGACAGGATGCCCGCGCCGTAGATGCGCAGGCCTTCCGGTGTGCGGATCAGGCCGAACTCCACGGTGTACCAGTACAGCCGCGCCAGCATGTCGAGCGCGCCCAGCGAAGCGGCCTTGAGCCCGCCCTTGCCGTAGGCCTCCATGTAGTTGGCGAAGACCGGGTTGATCAGCAGCGGCACATGGCCGAACACATCGTGAAAGCAGTCGGGCTCCTGCAGGTAATCGAGCTGCTCGGGCTTGCGCATCCACCAGCTGGCGGGAAAGCGGCGGTTGGCCAGGTGCTCGAAGAACACCGCGTCCGGCACCAGGCCGGGCACCGCCACCACCTGCCAGCCGGTGGCGCGCATCAGGGTTTCGTTGAGCTGGTCGAAGCTGGGCACGCGGTCACGCTCCATGCCCAGCGTGGACAGGCCTTGCAGGAACTCATCGCAGACGCGGCCGCGCAGCATCGAGGCCTGGCGGTCATAGAGCTTGGCCCACACCGCGTGGTCGGTGTCCGTATAGCGTTCCAGTGGCTGCGCGATGGTGAAGTCGGGGCGCAATTCCTGGCCGGACAGCAGGCCGGCGTCGAATTGTTCCTTGAGCTTGTCGGTCAGGGTGCCGGAAAAGCTGGCCTGGGCGTCGCCAGCGTGGGTGGCGGTAGCCATTGCGTCCATGATGTTTTATCTCCTGCGGATTTACCGCACAGTTTAGCCAGGGCGTGACGCAAATGGCCCGCAAAAACGGCTTTGTTTCGTCATGCGATGCATCAATCGCGCAAAAATTTGGTATTGTCTGCGGGAAATGTGCGCGGGTGCGCTGCCGTCGACAATCGGCGCGCCGCCAGGCGGCGGCGGGGGTAGCATTCCTACCCGCGCCTGGTGCACAACAAGAAGCGATTCCGACTCGACCAACGCGCCTAGCGCGCCGAACGCGTCGAACTTGTCCAACGCGACCGAAGCGACCGAAGCGACATGACCATGATCAATCTCGACCCATTCGACCTCGCGCTGCTGGCGGCGTTGCAGACCGACGGCCGCTCCACCCACCAGCAGCTCGCCGAGCGCATTCATCTCTCACCCAGCCAGATCGGGCGTCGGCTCGCGCGGCTGGAGGCCGACGGCGTGATCACCGGCTACCGGGTGGTGCTGTCGCCGCCATCGCTCGGGCTTGGCGTGATGGTGTTCACCAGCGTCAAGCTGGCCCACCACGGTGACACCATCGTCGAGCGCTTCCGCGAGGACATCCTGCTGCTGGAGGAAGTGCAGGAGTGCTACTCGGTGGCGGGCGAGGCCGACTACCTGCTGCGCATCATGGTGCCCGACCTGCCGACGCTGGCCGAATTCACGATGAAGAAGCTCATGCGCGTGCCGGGTGTGGAAAGCGTGCGTTCCAACATCGTGCTGACCGCGCTCAAGCGCGACGGGCCGTTGCCACTGTCGCATTTGCGCTAGCCTGCGGGCCGCTCGCAGCGCGCGCGGGCTTGCGCTTGCCATCGGCGCATGTCACCCTCGCCGGGTGCCGCAATCGGGAGGGGGCAGGATGACGCAGATCGTCGCGCGGATGGACAAGCGTGAGAGACGTGGGTACTGGTGGGCTGCCGCAGCCTGCCTGCAGGCCGTGCTGGCGACCATGCCGGGCTCCGGCCAGGCGGCGCAGGTGGTGCGTTTCTCGCCGGAGGGCGAGGTCGCTCGCGTGCGGCAGGTGGCGATCCGCTTCGATGAAGCGATGGTGCCGCTGGGCGACTTGCAGGCGAGCCCGCCCGCCACGGTGTCCTGCAATGGCAGCACGATCACCGGACAGGCACGCTGGATCGACGCGAAGAACTGGGCATTCGATTTTGCGCGTGACCTGCCGCCAGGCGTCAAATGCACAGTGCGCATGGCGCCTGGCCTCAAGAGCGAGGCCGGCAAGGCATACGCCGGCAAGCCGGAGTATCGCTTCGAGACCGGCGGGCCAACCGTGGTCTCCGCGCGTCCCGGCGGCGGCGAAATCGAAGAGGACCAGGTCTTTGCACTGCGTTTCAACGGCCCGGCCACCGCCGGCTCGGTGCGCAACGCCACCTGGTGCCAGGCGCAAGGCCTGGGCGAGCGCATCCCCGTGCGTCTCGTTGCCGGCAAGGAGCGCGACGCCGTGCTGGGCGCGCTGCACTGGAAGCTGAAGGCCGACGAGGTGGATACCGTCCACCTGCTGGCCTGCCAGCAGCGCCTGCCGTCCGGCGCGCGCATGCAACTGGTGCTGGGCAGCGGCGTGGCCACGCCATCGGGGCTGGTCACGCGCGACGAACGGCGCTTCGACTACACCGTGCGCGAGCCCTTCACCGCGAGCTTTACCTGCGAGCGAGAGCGCGCGCAGTCGCCCTGCACGCCATTGCGGCCGATCTCGCTGTCGTTCTCCGCGCCGATTTCGCGCAAGGACGCCGAGCATATCCTGCTCAACACGCCCAAAGGCCCGCGCGCCCCGCAGTTCGAGCCGCAAGCGGCGCGCGACGCGCCCATCAGCAGTGTCAGCTTCAAGCCACCCTTTGCCGAGAAGACCGAGTTGACACTGTCTGTGCCTGCTGGCCTGAAGGACGACAGTGGCCGCGTGCTGTCCAATGCGGAGCTGTTCCCGCTCAAGGTGGGCATGGCCGCGATGCCGCCGCTGGCGAAATTCCCGGCCGCGCCGTTCGGCGTGCTTGAGCGTTTTGGCGAGCTGCCCAAGGGCAAGCCAGCGGTCGATTATCCGGCGCTGCTGCCGGTGACGCTGCGCAATGTCGAGGCCGACCTGCCGGCGCAAGGCGTGCGCGCGCAGGCCGGCACGGTACGCCGCCTGAAGGTGGACGACGATGGCGCGGTGCTGCGCTGGTACGGGCTGGTTCGCCGGCTGCACGAAGGCAGCTGGACGCGCGGCGAGCTTGATGCCATTCTTGCCGGCCGCTCGCCGTCCGCGGTCAACAACCCACGCAATGCGCCTTCCATCGAGACCCGCTCCATCTCGCTGCTCGATGGCGTGGCCGGTGCGCGCAAGCTCGCCATTCCGCAGCTGGTTGAGCCGGGCGGCAAGGCGCCACGCCCGTTCGAGGTGGTCGGCATTCCCCTGCCCGAAGCCGGCTTTCATGTGGTGGAGATCGCTTCGCCGATGCTGGGCGAGGCGCTGCTCGGCAAGCCCGCGCCCATGTACGTGCGCACTGCCGCGCTGGTGACCAACCTCGGCGTGCATTTCAAGCTCGCGCGAGGCCCCGGCAAGATGACCGCGCTGGCGTGGGTCACTACGCTCGACGACGGCAAGCCGGTGGCCAACGCCGCGGTGGCGCTGCGCGATTGCAGCGGCAAGCTGCTGGCCTCGGGCCGCACCGATGCCGCCGGGCTAGCGAGTTTCAACGGCCTGGACGACGTGCGCGAGCGCAGTTGCGACGACACCGGGCTGTCCGGTTATTTTGTTTCGGCGCGCATCGCCGCGGACCATCCGCAGGCACGTGGCCAGGCCGACATGGCTTTCGTGATGTCCGACTGGAACCAGGGCATCGAGAGCTGGCGCTTCAACGTGCCGACCGACACCGGCGCGGTGCCGGACGTGCGCGTGCACACCATCTTCGACCGTACCTTGCTGCGTGCCGGCGAGACCGTGTCGATGAAGCACATGATCCGCACCGAGACTGCGAATGGCTTCGCATTGCCGGGCGCGGGCGATCCCTTGCCGGAAAAGCTGGTCATCCAGCATGAAGGCAGTGGCCAGACTTACGAGCAGCCGGTGCAATGGCGCAGCACCGCTACCGGTGGGCGCAGCGCCGAGAGCACGTTCGCGATTCCCGCAGCGGCGAAGCTGGGCGTCTATACGGTGTCGTTCAGCGATGGGAAGGACCATGTGCTGGACAGCGGCAGCTTCCGCGTCGAAGCCTTCCGCCTGCCGGTGCTCGCGGGCACGCTCAAGGCCGGCAGCGGCGGGGCGCTGGTGGCCCCGGCGGAGGTGCCGCTCAACCTGGAAGTGCACTACGTCTCGGGCGGTGGCGCGGCAGGCTTGCCGGTGCAGGTGTCGGCGCTGCTGCGCGACAAGTACGTGCGCTTTGCCGACTACGACAGCTATGCCTTCACCGCGCCGCGCAAGGCGCAAAAGGACAGCAGCGGCGATGAGGACGAGGGCGAGGATGGCAATACGCCGCGCGACGATGCGCAGAAGCTGGTGGCGGACAAACTGCCGCTGAAGCTGGACAAGAACGGCGGCGGCACGCTCACCCTCAAGAACGTGCCGAGGCTGGACGCGCCCAAGGACCTGGTGGTGGAGTCGGGCTTTGCCGATCCCAACGGTGAGATCCAGACGCTGCGCCAGACGGTGCCAATGTGGCCGGCGGGCGTGGTGGCGGGCATCCGCACCGAGAGCTGGGTCTCGGTCAGGCAGAAGCTTCCCGTGCATGCCGTGGCGCTCGATCCGCAGGGGCGGCCGCAGGCCAACGTGCCGATCTCGCTGCGCGCACAGGCGCGCATCACCACCTCGGTGCGCAAGCGGGTGGTGGGTGGCTTCTATCGCTACGACAACCGCAACGAGAACAAGGACCTGGGCATCGTGTGCGAAGGCCGAACGGATGCGCAAGGCCGCATGCAATGTGACGTGACGTTGCCCGAGGCCGGCCAGGTGGAACTGATCGCGCAGGCCCGGGATAACGCGGGACGCGTATCGCAGGCCGCCACCTCGGTCTGGGTGACGCGCCAGGGCGAGCTGTGGTTCGGCGGTGAGAACAACGACCGCATCGACCTGCTGCCCGAGAAGAAGGCCTACGCGCCGGGCGAGACCGCCGTGTTTCAGGTGCGCATGCCATTCCGCCATGCCACCGCGCTGGTGGCGGTGGAGCGCGAGGGCGTGCTGGAGACCAGCGTGGTGGAGCTCAACGGGCGCGATCCCACGGTGCGGGTCAAGGTAAGGCCGGAGTGGGGCCCCAATGTGTATGTGTCGGTGCTGGCATTGCGCGGGCGCTTGCGCGAGGTGCCCTGGTATTCGTTCTTCACCTGGGGCTGGCGCCAGCCAACCGAGTGGTGGCAGGCGTTTCGCAGCGAGGGCCGCGAGTATGCCGCGCCGAGCGCGCTGGTGGACCTGTCCAAGCCGGCATTCCGCCTCGGGCTGGCGGAGATTCGCGTGGGCAACGAGGGTTACAAGCTCGACGTGAAGGTGACGCCCGACAAGACGAGCTATCCCGTGCGCGGCAAGGCGCAGGTAGCCGTGCAGGTGAAGCTGCCCGACGGCAGGCCTGCCGCCAATGGCGAAGTTGCACTTGCCGCGGTGGATGAAGCCCTGCTGGAGCTGATGCCGAACACAAGCTGGGATCTGCTCGACGCCATGCTGCGCCGTCGCAGCTATGGCGTGCAGACCGCCACCGCGCAGATGGAAATCATCGGCCGACGCCACTACGGCCGCAAGGCCGTGCCGGCGGGCGGCGGCGGCGGCAAGAGCCCGACGCGCGAGCTGTTCGATACCTTGTTGCTGTGGAATCCGCGCGTGCAGCTTGACGGCGAAGGGCGCGCCACGCTGACGGTGCCGCTCAACGATTCGCTCACGCGATTCCGTATTGTGGCCGTGGCCGACCTGGGCGTGGGCCGCTTCGGCAACGGCAGCGCGACCATTGCTGCCACGCAGGACCTGCAGCTGATCTCCGGACTGCCGCCGCTGGTGCGCGAGGAAGACCGCTATCGCGCTATGTTTACGCTGCGCAATACCACGCAGCGCGTGATGACGGTGCAGGCCGTGGCGCGTGTGAGCCCGCCGGGACAGTCCGTGCAGCCGCAGGCATTGGCCGCGCAGACGGTGGAGATCCCCGCGGGCGAATCGCGCGAGATTGGCTGGGACGCGGCCGCGCCGCTGTTGCCGGCGGGTTCGTCGGCCCAGGACGGCACGGTGCAATGGGAGGTGGAAGCTACCGAGGCCGGCAAGACGGGCGGCGCCAGTGACCGCGTCAAGCTCTCGCAGCAACTGGTGCCGGCGGTGCCGCTCACCGTGCAGCAAGCCACGCTGGCGCAGCTCGCGCCAAACCTGTCGGTGCCGGTACGCGCACCGCAGGGTGCGCTGGCCGATGGCGCGGGGCAGCCTCGCGGTGGCCTGCAGGTGAACCTGCAAGCCTCGCTGGCTGGTGGCATGCCGGGCGTGCGCGAGTGGTTCCGCAACTATCCGTTCTCGTGCCTGGAACAGCGCGCCTCGCGCGCGATCGGGCTGGGCGATGCGGCGCAGTGGAATGCACTGACTACGCAACTGCCTGGTTATCTCGACAACGACGGGCTGGCCTCGTATTTTCCGCTGCAAAACGACGGTAACGCCGGCAGCGAGGTGCTGACCGCCTACCTGCTGGCCGTGTCCGACGAAGCCGTGCGCGCGGGGCTGCCGCTGCGCCTGCCCGACGAAACGCGGGCCCGTATGGAAAGCGGATTGGCCGCGTTCATCGAGGGCCGCATCAAGCGCGAACGCTGGGCGCCGACGCAAGACCTGGAGGTGCGCAAGCTGGCGGCGCTAGAGGCGCTCTCGCGCAGCGGGCACGCGCAGGCGCGCATGCTGGGCTCGATCCAGATCTTGCCGGCGCAGTGGCCCACCTCGGCGCTGCTCGACTGGATTGCCGTGCTGTCGCGCGTGCAGGATATCCCGCAGCGCGAAGAGCGCCTCGCGCAAGCGCAGCAGATCCTGCGCTCGCGGCTGACGGTGCAAGGCACGCGGCTGGCGTTTTCCACCGAGCGCGGCGACAACTGGTGGTGGCTGATGAGCGGCGGCGATCTCAATGCCGCACGCCTGTTGGCGCTGTCGCTCGATCTGCCCGGCTGGAAGGACGAAAGCGCGCAACTCGCTACCGGCTTGCTCGGCCGGCAGATGCGCGGTGCCTGGGGCACGACCACGGCCAACGCCTGGGGCTCGCTGGCGATCACGCGCTTTGCGCAAGCCTTCGAGAAGACGCCGGTGTCGGGCGCGACGCGCGTGACGCTGGAGGGGGTGCCCGATGCATCGCGCAGCTTCGACTGGGCGCGCGCCGGGAAGGTGGATGGCGTGGCAAGCGGCGGCATCAGCCTGCCGTGGCCACGCGCGGGCGAGTCCGCCACGCTGCAGGCCGTGCAGCAAGGCGCCGGCAAACCCTGGGCCACGGTGCGCGCGCTGGCGGCGGTGCCGCTCGCCGCGCCGCTCTCGGCGGGCTATCGCATCACGCGCAGCGTAACGGCGGTGGAGCAGGCGGTGGCGGGCAGGTGGTCGCGCGGCGACACGTATCGCGTGAAGCTGGAGATCGATGCGCAGGCCGACATGACCTGGGTGGTGGTGAGCGACCCGGTGCCCGCCGGCGCCACCATTCTCGGCAGCGGCCTGGGGCGCGACTCGGAGATCGCCACGCGCGGCGAGCGGCGCAAGGGCGCATGGCCTGCATTCACCGAGCGCACCCCGCAGGCCTTGCGCGAGTATTACGCCTACATGCCGCGCGGCAGTGCCACGGTGGAATACACCGTGCGCCTGAACAATGCCGGCGAGTTTGCCTTGCCGCCCACCCGGGTCGAGGCGATGTACGCGCCGGATGTATTCGGCGCGCAACCCAATGCCAGACTGACCGTAGGAGAACGCCCTTGAGCTGGCTTGCAATGATGATGCCCGCGCGGGTGCGCGAGTGGTGGCTGGCCGGCACCATGGCCGGACTGGTCTACGGCGGCTTGCTGGTCACCGTTGCGATGGACTCGCCGCCCGGCGCGCCGCTGAACGGGCAGATCGCCTTCCAGCCGTTGTGGAAGACCGCCATGGCGCTGCTGCTGGTACGCGCCGCGCGCTTCCATCCCTTACGCCGCGAGCGGCGCTGGCTGATGGCGGCGCTGCTGTTCTGCGCGGTGGGGGACTTCCTGCTGGCGATGCCGTGGCTGTCGTTCTCCTTCATCGGCGGCCTTGGGGCTTTCCTGATCGCGCACTTCGCCTACCTCGGCTTGTTCGTGCCCATGGCGGGAGATTGGCGCGCGCATCGCCTGATCGCCTGCGGCGTGGTCGTGGGCGCGGCCGGCGTGATGCTCGCGCGCTTCTGGCCCAACCTGGGCGCGTTGGCGGTGCCGGTCTCGGTCTATGTCGGCGCGCTCGCGGCGATGGCCTGCGCCGCGTTGCTGGCGAAACTGCCGACGCCGCTGGCGGCAATCGGTGCGCTGTGCTTTGCCGTGTCAGACGGCTTGCTTGGCACCGCGCGGTTCCTCGCGCCGTTCGATACCTTTGCGCTCGGCATCTGGTGGACTTACGCGGCCGCGCAAGTGCTGCTGGTGGCCGGCGTGGCGGCCGGGCGGGACAAATGAACGCAGGCCTGCGTGTGGTGGCCGCGATGGCCGTGACGGCCTGCGTGGCCTGCGCGCCTACGCATGCGCTTGCGCTAGCGTCTTACGACAGCGTGCGCGCCAGCTGGCGCAGCGCGGATGTGGTGGTGCTCGACCGCCACGGCGAAACGCTGTCCCGGGTGCGCGACGATTTTCGTGCGCGCCGCGGCGACTGGGTCACGCTGGCGGAGATATCGCCCGCTGTGCGTACCGCGATCGTGCTGTCGGAGGACCGTCGCTTCTATGCGCACAGCGGCGTGGACTGGCAGGGTGTCGCGGCCGCAGCGTGGGCCAACCTGTGGAACACGCGCACGCGCGGCGCCTCCACCCTGACCATGCAGCTCGCCGGCTTGCTCGACGAGGACCTGCGGCGTGCCGACAGCGGCCGCAGCGTGAGCCAAAAGATGGCACAGGCCGTGCGCGCGACGGCACTGGAGCGTAACTGGAGCAAGGACCAGATCCTCGAGGCGTATCTCAACCTGGTGCCGTTTCGCGGCGAGCTGGTCGGCCTGTCCGCGCTGTCGCAGGCGTTGTTCGGCAAGTATCCGAGCGGCCTCGATGCACGTGAGGCGGCGCTGGCGGTCGCGCTGGTGCGTGCGCCCAACGCGCGTGCGCCGCAGGTGGCGCAGCGCGCATGCGGCATCCTGCGCGAGCAGCAATTGCCCAAGGCATGCGATGGGCTGGACGGCTTCGCGCAACTGGCGTTGCTGCGCAGCGGCGGCAGCACTGCGGGCACAGCATCGACGCCGAACCTCGCGCCGCATCTGGCGCGCTTGCTGGTATCGCAAGCCCGTGCCGGCGGGCCGGTGCCTGCCACCATCACGTCCACGCTCGATGCCGGCCTGCAACGCATCGCCACGGCGAGCCTGGATCGACATCTGCGCGAGCTTGCCGGGCGCAATGTGGAAGACGGCGCGGTGGTGGTGATCGACAACACGAGTGGCGACGTGCTGGCTTACGTTGGTTCGTCGGGCGTGTTGTCGGCGGCCGCGCAGGTCGATCACGCGGCCGCGCCGCGCCAGGCCGGATCCACGCTCAAGCCGTTCCTCTATGAGCAGGCGCTGGAGGGGAGGCGGTTGACCACGGCGTCGCTGCTGGACGACCGGCCAGTCAACCTGCCCACGGGCGGCGGCGGTGGCCTCTATGTGCCGCAGAACTACGACCGGCAATATGCGGGCTGGGTGAGCATGCGGGCCGCGCTGGCGTCGTCGTTGAACGTACCCGCGGTGCGCACGCTGGTGATGGTCACGCCGTTTCGCTTTCACCAGCGGCTGACCGCGCTCGGCTTGCCGCTGGCGCAGGCCGGCGATTACTACGGCTACAGCCTTGCGCTGGGTAGTGCCGATGTGCCGCTGATCGCGCTCACCAATGCCTATCGTGCGTTCGCCAACGGCGGGCGCTATGGGGGCGCACGGCTGCGCGCCGATGCGCCGCAGATGCCAGTGCGCGCGGTGATGTCGCCTGCGGC
The DNA here is from genome assembly GCF_000832305.1 of Cupriavidus basilensis. Taxonomy (NCBI): domain Bacteria; kingdom Pseudomonadati; phylum Pseudomonadota; class Betaproteobacteria; order Burkholderiales; family Burkholderiaceae; genus Cupriavidus; species Cupriavidus basilensis. The sequence continues at coordinate 4,401,635 of NZ_CP010536.1, read as the reverse complement.
GAGCTATCTGGTTGCCGACGTGCTGTCGGATCGCCACGCGCGGGCGCGCACGTTTGGCCTGGACAGCCCGCTGACCACGCGCTTCTGGACCGCGGTCAAGACGGGCACGTCGAAGGACATGCGCGACAACTGGTGCGTGGGCTGGTCGCAGCGCTACACGGTTGGCGTGTGGGTGGGAAACGCCAGCGGCGCAAGCATGCATGAGGTCTCGGGTGTGTCCGGCGCCGCGCCGGTGTGGCACGAGATCATGGAGGCGTTGCACCGCTCGGTGCCGAGCGTGGCGCCGGCCATGCCCGCCGGCGTGGAGCGTGTGCCGTTGCGCTTCGCCGATGACCTCGAGCCCGCGCGCGATGAGGTCTTCCTTGCGGGTACTGCCATGCGCGTTGTCAACATTGCCAGCGCGGATAGCGTGCGTGTCACCAAGGATCGCGTGACCGCCATCGCCAGCCCTGCCGACGGCACCGTGTTCGCGCTCGATCCCGATATCCCGCCGGCGGCGCAGCGCGTCTGGTTCCATGCCGAGGGTGTCAGCGGACAGACCGCGCAACGCGTGAGCTGGCGCATCGACGGCAAGCCGCTGGGGCACGGCGGCCAGCTCTCCTGGCTGCCCTGGCCTGGCCGGCACGAGGTGGAGTTGCTGGATGCCGCGGGCAAGGTGGTTGACCGCATCGGCATCGAAGTGCGCGGCGCCGTAGCCAAGGTGCCGCGCCGCTGACTAGGCGGCTGACTATGCCGGCGCGAGTGGTGCGCGCGCCTTGAGGAAGTCGACGAACACGCGCAGTTTGGCCGGCATCAGCAGGCGGCCCGGGTAGTAGAGGTAGAAGCCATCGAACGGCGGCAGCCAGTCGTCCAGCACCGTGACCAGCTGGCCCGAGGCGAGAGGTGCGCGCAGCAAGGCCTCGAACTCGTAAAGCAGCCCGAGCCCGGCGAGCGCTGCCTGGTGCAGCAGGGCCTTGTCATTGGCGATCAGCGCGACGCCGGTATCGACCGTGGCCTGGCGCGCGGCATGCATGAACTCCCAGCGATAGACCTGGCCCGCGGGGCCGAAGCGGTAGTGCAGGCAGGCATGCGCCTGCAGGTCGCGCGGCAGCTTGGGCTTGCCATGGCGCGCGAAGTAGTCCGGCGTGCCGGCCACCACCATGCGCATCGGGCCGGTGATGGGAATCGCCACCATGTCGCGTTGCAACGCCTCCCCCAGACGCAGGCCTGCATCGAAGCCCTCCGCGATCAGGTCGGTAAAGCGGTCGTCGACGGCGACGTCGACGCAGATCGACGGATAGAGCCGCATGAACTCCACCAGCACCGGTTGCAGCGCGGTGGCCGCAGCCGAGTGCGAGGTGGTGATGCGCAGCGTGCCGGCAGGCATTTCGCGCTGCTGGCGCGCGTCGTCGGCCGCCGCCCCGATCTCCGTCAGCGCGGGCTCCACGCGGGCCAGCAGCGCGGCGCCGGCTTCGGACAGGCCGACCCGGCGCGTGGTCCGTTGCAGCAGGCGTACGCCCAGGCGCTGCTCAAGCTGGCGGATGGTCTGCGAGACGGCCGATGGGCTCACCGCCAGCGCGGCGGCGGCGGCGGTGAAGCTGCCCAGGCGCGCCACGCGGACGAAGGCGGCCATGGCAGGCAGCAGGTCGGGGTCAAGGCAGACGTCAGGTTTCATGATGCGGCGAGGGTAGCATGGCGCGCCTTGCCGCAAAGCGTGCGGTGGCGCGTCGCTACCGTACGGCTTGCGGTGCGGATCCTGGCAGATGCGGCAACCGTGAACGGCTGAGCAAGCCGAACACCAATGCCGCCGACGCAACGGTGATCGCCGCGAGGATATACAGCAGGACCCGGAAGGCGTCGTCATAGCCTTGCACCAGCGCTTGCTCGCCCGCCTGCGGGAGCAGGGCCATGGCGCGGGGCAAGTCGCCCATGGCGAGCCGGTGCGCATCTGGCCAGCCATAGCAGGCCGCCGGCGCACACCAGTAAGCCCAGGCCACAGATCAGGCCCGCCGAGATCCAGCGGGTCAGATGCCCGGCCAGCAGCGGCACCACCAGCATCGGTGCGGACAGCGCAATCATCATGCGGCCGGCTTCGATCGCGCTGTAGCCTTCGATGCCGATCAGGCGGACCGGCAGCAGCACTTGCAACACCACGTATGAATACGCGGGCACGGCCGCCTGAAAATGCACGCCGACAAAGCGCGGATAGCGAAACAGCGACAGGTCCAGCATAGGCGTGCGCACGCGCTGCTCGATCATGACGAACGCCAGCATCAGCACGGCGGCGCTTGCCAGCAGCAAGATCACCGGCAAGTTGCCCCAGCCGCTGTCTGGCGCGCGCAGCACGGCATAGGTGAACAGGCTTAGCGCGCCGGTAAGGGCGCCCGCGTGGCCAGTCGAGCCCGCTGGCGGCGGGGTCGCGCGATTCGCGCATGCAGCGATCGGCTATCGCCTGTTGCTACCCGACCTGGCTGCGTTCTGCGCCGCCTATCCGGAGATCGAGTTCGACCTGGATTTCAGCGACCGCATGGTGGACGTGGTGGAGGAGGGCTTCGACCTGGTGATCCGCAGCGGCGAGTTGGTGGATTCCCAACTGATGGCGCGGCGCCTGCGGCCTTTTCGCCAGGTGGTGTGCGCGGCGCCGGACTACTTCGCGCTGCGCGGCATGCCCGTGCGGCCGAAGGACCTGGAGCACCATGTTTGCCTGCGCTATCGTTTCCCCTCCAGCGGGAAACTGCAGGATTGGGTGTTGACGCAGGATGCCGGCGGCGAGGAAGTCCGTTTGCCGGCCACGTTCGCCTTGAACAGCATCGAAGGCGTGCTGGCCGCGGCGATCGGCGGCCTGGGCATTTGCTACGTGCCGGATTTCGTGGCGCAGGAGGCGCTGCACGAGCAGCGGCTAGTGACGGCGCTGGACACATACAACGTGGTGCAGGGCACGTTCTGGATGCTGTGGCCATCGAGCCGGCACATGCTGCCTAAGCTGCGGGTGCTGGTTGACTTCCTGTCCCGCCGGGAGAACCCGGGATGAGAGCCCCTTCCCATCGCTCTTCCCATCGCCCATGGTGTCCAGCTTAAGAGGGTAACCCGATTGTGAAGCTGTGCTTCATGACGCATGCGGCGTAGCCGGCTGTTTCCGTGCCCCGGCCTTGGCGATACTGCCGAGGTTCCTCAACCAAGGAGTTCCGCATGACCGCACTACGCAAGCTGGGCCGGCATGGCCCACAGGTATTCCCCCTTGGCCTGGGCTGCATGGGCATGAGCGAGTTCTACGGCGCGCATGACGACGCCGAATCTATTCGCACTATCAATCACGCAATTGATAATGGTGTAAATTTTATCGATACGGCTGATATTTATGGGCCATACACCAACGAGAGCCTGGTAGGCCGGGCCATCGCGGCGCGCCGGGACAGCGTGGTGCTGGCGACCAAGTTCGGCATCGTGCGCGACGCCGCCAACCTGGTGGCGCGCGGCGTGGATGGCCGGCCCGAATATGTGCGAGCCAGCTGCGATGCCAGCCTCAAGCGGCTCGGGGTGGAGCATATCGACCTGTACTACCAGCACCGGGTCGATCCGCAGGTGCCCATCGAGGAAACCGTGGGCGCGATGGCGGAACTGGTGAAGGCGGGCAAGGTACGCTGGCTGGGATTGTCGGAGGCCGGCGCGCAGACCATCGAGCGCGCGCATGCCGTGCATCCCATCACCGCGCTGCAAAGCGAGTATTCGCTGTGGACGCGCGACGTGGAGGCAGGTGGTGACCAGAGCATTCTCGCTACGTGCCAGCGGCTCGGCATTGCCTTCGTGCCATACAGCCCGCTGGGCCGGGGTTTCCTGACCGGGACCATCCGCAGCCCTGAGGATTTCGCGCAGGACGATTACCGCCGTACCAGCCCGCGTTTCATGGGTGAGAACTTCGCGCGCAACCTGGCGCTGGTGGACAAGGTGAACGCGCTGGCGCGCGACAAGGGCTGCAGCCCGGCGCAACTGGCACTGGCGTGGGTGCTGGCGCGTGGCGAAATGCTGGCGCCGATTCCCGGCACGCGGCGCGTGGCCAACCTTGACGACAACCTTGGCGCGCTGGACGTGGTGCTGGACGCGGCGGACATGGCGGCCATCGACGCCGTGTTCCCGGCAGACGCAGTAGCGGGTACGCGCTATCCGGGGCAGGTGATGTCCTTGCTGGCACGCTGAACCGCCTGAAGCTGTGGAGCTTGGGGGCAGGCCGGCGGCGAGTTCGCCGATAATCCAGCATCGCGAACCGCCTCCGGAGCCACCCGCCATGTCCGTTGCCCTGCTAGACGCCGCCCAGACCGCGGCCCGCCTGCCTTACCCCGCGCTGGCCCGTGCCATTGCCGCCATGCTGGCCGAGTTGCGCGCGGGCACGGCCATGGCGCCGCCGCGCATTGCGTTGCCCGTAGGGGACCCCGCCGGCGGGGAAGGCACGCTGCTGGTGATGCCGGCGCGCAACCGGGAGCTGGTGATGACCAAGAACATCACCGTGCACCCCGGGAATCCGCAACGCGGCCTGCCCAATATCCTCGGCGAGGTGGTGGTGGCCGACGCCCATACCGGACGCCGGCTGGCGCTGCTGGACGGGCCCACCGTGACGGGCCGGCGCACTGCCGCCGTGTCGCTGCTGGCGGCGCAGAGCTTCGCGCCGGATCCCGCTGGCGAGCTGTTGATCATCGGTGCTGGCGTACAGGCGCTGACCCATCTGGAAGCCTTTGCCGCCGGCCTCTCGCCGCGCCGGGTGTGGCTGCATTCGCGCACGGCCGCCAAGGCCGAAGCCCTCGCCGCGCATGCGCGCACGCTGGGCGTGGAGGCGCAGTCGGTGGATGACGTGCGCACGGTCTTGCCGCGCGTGTCGATGGTGGTGACGGTGACGTCCAGCCTGGTGCCGGTGCTGCCGGACCTGGATAGCGGCCTGTGGCGCGACGATCATTTCATCGCCGCGGTGGGCGCGTTCCGCCCGGAGATGTGCGAGCTGCCGCCGGCGCTCTGCCAGGCGGCCTCGGCGCACGGCCGGTTGCTGGCCGATACCTTGTTCGGCATCGAGGAGGAGGCGGGCGACCTGCTGCAGGCGGGCATCGCCTGGTCTACCGTGCAGCCCTTCGAGCGCGCCATCCTCGCCGAGGACGCACTGCGCGCGCGCGGCGGCAGCCCGCTGGTCTTCAAGAGTGTCGGTTATGCCCTGTGGGACCTGGCGGCGTGCGTGCTCGCAAGCGCCGGCACAGCGTAATTCCCTTGCGACGAGTAGGCCTATACCGTGCAGTAGGTTTTTTGGCCGGCGAGCGTCGCGAATTGCATACAGATTCCCTGGCCAGTTTGGTTTGTTTGCCTGCGTTTCTAATGGTTAACCCGTGCTTTAGGGGCAGGCTTCTACAAAAGTATTAAGCGTTTGAAACAGACGGGTCACACCAGACCGGATAATGCCTGCCCCGGGTAGAGAGTCAATACAAGGAGTAAGAGGCATGTCCCCCAAGAAGATCCTGCTGGCCAGCGTAGCCATGCTAGTTGCTGGTGCCGCGCAAGCGCAGAGTGCCGGCAGCAATATCGTCAGCCTGGGCTGGTTCCGCGTGATGCCGACGAGTTCGGCCGATGCGCTGGTCGTCGATAGCATCGGTGGCGTCCCCATCAACCACACCGAAGCCGGCACGAGTGCCAAGATCCAGTCCGCGGATACGCTTGGCATCGCGTTCACGCACTTCTTTACCGACAATATCGCAGGCGAAATCGTGGCGGGGATTCCGCCGAAGCACGACGTGGAGGGCGCTGGCACGTTTGCCAAATACGGCACGCTGGGCAATGTGCGGCAATGGAGCCCGGCGGTACTGGTGAAGTACCACTTCGGGCAAGCGAAGACCAAGTTCCGCCCCTATGTGGGCCTTGGCGTGAACTACACGTGGTTCACCGACGAGACCATCAACAACCAGACTTTCGTGCGCTCCGAGTTTGGTCCGAACGCCAGGATGACGGCGAGCGCCAAGAGCTCGTGGAATCCGGTGTTCAATGTTGGCGCGAACTACGCCATCACCGATAACTGGTTCGTCGGCCTGTCGGTGTCCTACCTGCCGCTGTCCAGCACGGCCACGCTCACCACGCAGAACGCGGGTGCGGCGGGCAATGCTACCGTTGTGTCGCATACCAAGATCAAGATCGATCCGGTCGTGACCTTCCTGAACGTCGGCTACCGCTTCTAAGAAGCGACTCACCAGACGACAAAACGGGCGCCATTGCTGGCGCCCGTTTTGCTTTGTGCCGCTGCCGGCTCAGCCCGCGGCCTGGGTGCTGCCCTTGACGGGATAGCCGGCGGCCTCGATGGCTTCGCGCAGCGCTTGGCCGCTGGCGGTGGCTTCTACCGTGACTGCCTGTGCGGGGATGTCGGCCGACACCTTCGCGGCGGGATCGAGCGCTTGCACGGCGCGGGTGATGGCGCCCACGCAATGGCCGCACGACATGCCTTCAACCTGGAACTGGATCATCTGCAATCTCCTGCTGGTACCTGGGGTAAGGAATCAAGGTGAGCGTCCGGCCGTCCAAAAAGCGTACCTGTCGCTGCGCTGGCCGGGCCGGACTTTGGTCTACCCCTGAAGTTTGCACCTTCCCACCGTGGGAAGCGCAAGGCCTTTTCCAAACGTTCTCGCGTGCGACACGTGATGAATGCGCTGCTTGCGCGGGCTTGACCTTCCCAACATGGTAAGGTCCATGATGTGGTTGTCATCACTGTGGACCCGATCCCTGCCATGCCCGCTAACTCCCGACTCCTTCCCGTATCCGGCGCCGCAGCAGGCGCGCCGGCCTCCGAATGGCGGCTGCCGATCGGCGGCATGACGTGTGCCTCGTGCGTGCGGCGCGTCGAGACTGCGCTGGGCAAGGTGCCTGGCGTGCGCCAGGTCGCCGTCAACCTCGCCACCGAAGAAGCCACGCTGCAGGCCGATGGCGCAGCCGTGCTGCCGGCGGCCGCCGAGGCCGTGAGGGCTGCCGGTTACGAGGTGCCGCACCAGGCCATGACCTTGTCCATCAGCGACATGACGTGCGCTTCCTGCGTGGCCCGCGTCGAGCGTGCGCTGAAGGCCGTGCCCGGCGTGGTGGAGGCGCAGGTCAACCTGGCCACGGAGCAGGCTGAGGTGACCGTGTTGCGCGGTGCCGTGGATGCAGAAGCATTGGCCGCTGCGGTGGCGCGCGCCGGTTATGGCGCAGTGCCGGTCACCGGCGAATTGCCGGCTGGGGCGGTGCCTGGCGAAGGCTTCTGGTCCGGGCCGTGGCCGGTGGCGATCTCGGCGGTGCTATCGTTGCCGCTGGTGGCGCCCATGGTGGCCGAATGGTTCGGCGTGCACTGGATGCTGCCAGCCTGGGTGCAGTGGCTGCTGGCCACGCCGGTGCAGTTCGTGTTTGGCTGGCGTTTCTACAAGGCTGGCTTCAAGGCGGTGCGCGCGGGCGCGGGCAATATGGATCTGCTGGTCGCGCTCGGCACCTCGGCGGCTTATGGCTTGTCCTTGTGGCTGATGTGGCGTGGCGCGCACGATATGCCGCATCTGTACTTCGAGAGCGCGGCGGTGGTCATCACGCTGGTGCGCCTGGGCAAGTGGCTGGAAACGCGCGCCAAGCGCCAGACGGCGGATGCCATCCGCGCGCTGGCCGCGCTGCGCCCCGATAGCGCGATCGTGCGCCGCGACGGCGCGGAGGTAAGCGTTGCGCTGGGCTCGGTGCGGGTCGGCGACGAGATCGTGGTGCTGCCGGGCGCACGCGTACCCGTGGATGCCAAGGTAATCGAAGGCAGCAGCCATGCGGACGAATCCATGCTGACCGGCGAGAGCCTGCCGGTACCGAAGGCACCCGGCGCGCTGCTGACCGGCGGCGCCATCAACTACGAAGGCCGCCTGGTGGCGCGCACGGTGGCGGTGGGCGCGGAGACGGTGCTGGCGCGCATCATCCGCATGGTCGAGCACGCGCAAGCCGCCAAGGCGCCAATCCAGCGCATGGTCGACCGCGTGAGCTCGGTCTTCGTGCCGGTGGTGCTGGGCATCGCGCTGGTCACGCTGCTAGGCTGGGGCCTGTTCGGCGGCAACTGGGAGGCGGCCTTGCTCAACGCGGTGGCGGTGCTGGTGATCGCCTGCCCGTGTGCGCTCGGCCTGGCCACGCCGACCGCGATCATGGCGGGCACGGGAGCGGGTGCGCGCGCCGGCATCCTGATCAAGGACGCCGAGGCGCTGGAAGTGGCGCACCGGGTCAAGGTGGTGGTCTTCGACAAGACCGGCACGCTGACGGTGGGTAAGCCGGAAGTGGTGGCGCTGGCGGTGCCGGCGGGTGCCGGTGACGATGCGCAGCCGCGCTTGCTGGCGCATCTGGCCGCGCTGCAGGCCGGCAGCGAGCATCCGCTGGCGCACGCGGTGCTGGCAGCGGCCCGCGCGCGCGGCATCCACGCGCCGACCGCTACCGATGTGCGTGCATTGCCTGGCATGGGCTTGTCCGGCATGGTCGATGGCGTGGCATTGCAGCTTGGCAGCGAGCGGCTGCGCGCCTCGCTGGGCGCAGCGGCGGGTACGCTCGAAGCGCAGGCGCAGGCACTGCAGCAAGCGGGCCGCACGGTGTCCTGGCTGATCGAGATGGGCGCGGGGGATGCGTCGCCCGCGCAACACCGCGTGGTGGGACTGGTTGCCTTTGGCGACGCCATCAAGCCTGGTGCGCGGCGCGCGATCGAGCGGCTGCGCGCCGCCGGCGTGCGCACGGTGATGCTGTCCGGCGACAACCAGGGCGCCGCCGCGCGCGTGGCCAAGACGCTGGGGCTGGACGAGGTGCAGGCGGAAGTACTGCCGGCCGACAAGGCCGAGCGCGTGAACGGGCTCAAGGCAGACGGCACCGCGGTGGCGATGGTTGGCGACGGCATCAACGATGCGCCGGCGCTGGCCGCGGCGGATGTCGGCATCGCCATGTCGACCGGCACCGATGTGGCCATGCATGCTGCCGGCATCACGCTGATGCGTGGGGATCCGGCGCTGGTGGCCGATGCGCTGGCGATTTCGCACCGCACTGTGCGCAAGATTCGCGAGAACCTGTTCTGGGCCTTCTTCTACAATGTGATCGGCATCCCGCTGGCGGCGGCCGGCCTGCTCAACCCGGTCGTGGCCGGCGCGGCCATGGCTTTCTCCAGCGTGAGCGTGGTCGGCAATGCGCTGCTGCTGCGGCGCTGGAAGCCGGCGGGAGAGCAAGCATGAGTATCGGCAAGAATATCGGCGAAGCGGCACAGGCTTCCGGCGTTACCGCCAAGATGATCCGGCACTACGAGTCCATCGGCCTGCTGGCGCCGCCGCCGCGCAGCGAGGGCGGTTACCGCCGCTACGACGAGCGCGCGGTGCACACCTTGCGCTTCGTGCGGCGTGCCCGTAATCTCGGGTTCTCGCTGGACGAGATACGCGGGCTGCTGTCGCTGTGGCACGACCGCGCGCGAGCCAGCGCCGACGTCAAGGCGCTCACCTTGCGCCACGTGGCGGATCTGGAGCAGCGCATTGCCGAGCTTGCCGCCATGCGCGACACGCTGCGCCAGCTGGCCGAGGCCTGCAGCGGCGATGCGCGGCCCGACTGCCCGATCCTCGCGGATATGGCGCAGGCGGGATTCGGCCTGGCGGCGGAGGAATCGGATGCGGGCGGCAACAGCGATGGCGCGGTGCCGGCCTGCCATCGTCACGACGAGGACAGCACCGCGGCCTCCTAGTCAGGGAGGGACGGCGGCATCGTAGCGGAACACAGTTGGAGATCAACCGAATGGATCGACCGAGTACCGCTGCTCCCGCCGAGCCGACCGACGTTGGCGGCCCTGCCGTGGCGGCCCCCGCGCGGACCGCCACCCCCGTCGAAAGCCGCCAGCGCATGCGCGACGGCACGGAACTGTTTCTGCGCACCTGGCAGCCCGATCCCGAGCTGTTCCCGGAGCCCGCCGGTTCGCTGTTGCTGGTGCACGGCCTGGCCGAGCATTGCGGCCGCTACCAGCACGTGGCGGAACTGCTGTGCGGCCTGGGCCTGCGTGTGCGCGCCTACGACCAGCGCGGCCATGGCGCCAGCGGCGGCCCGCGCATGGTGGCGGAGCATCCGGATGTGTTCGTCGAAGACCTCACCGAAATCCACGACGCCGCGGTGGGCCAGTGGCGGGAGCTGCCGTTCCTGCTGGGGCACAGCATGGGCGGGCTGGTGGCAGCGCGCTTTGCCACCGCGCGCGTGCGGCCCATCCGCGCGCTCGTGCTGTCATCGCCGGCGCTGGCCTTGAGGCTGTCCGCCCCGATGCTGGCCCTGCACCGCATGCTGCTGACGCTGGTGCCGCGCCTGCGCGTGCCCAACCCGATCGATGCGCGCTACCTGTCGCACGACGCCGCGGTGGTGGCGCAGTACCGCGCCGATCCGCTGGTGCAGGGCACCATCAGCGCCGGCGTGCTGGAGACCTTCGTGCGCGGCATGGCGCAAGCGCAAACCGATGCGCCCATGCTGGAAGCACCCATGCTGATGCTGGTGGCGGGCGACGATCGCATCGTCGATCCGGCCGGCAGCCGCCGCTTCTTCGACAACGCGCCGCCCGACCTGCGCGACGCGCTCTGGTTCGACACCGGCTACCACGAGATCTTCAACGAGGCACAGCCGCTGCGCGGCGAGGTACTGGCCGCGCTCACCGGCTGGCTGCGCAAGCATCTGCAGCCACAGGCGGCGTGAGCGCGCATGATGTGTCCCTGGCTGCCATCACCTGAACCATTGCGCGCAGCCGTGGCCCAAGTTCGGCATGCCGCGCACGGACGCACGCATTTGCCATCCCGGCGGGATATTCCCGCTCGGGCTCATCATCAACCTTTCCAAACGTGGCGCAAGGCCTGACAAGAGAAAGCATGGAGACATACGACTACATCATCGTCGGCGCCGGATCGGCCGGCTGCGTGCTGGCCAACCGCCTGACCCAGGATCCCGAGGTGAGCGTGCTGCTGCTGGAAGCCGGCGGGCGCGACGACTACCACTGGATTCACATCCCGGTGGGCTACCTGTATTGCATCGGCAACCCGCGCACCGACTGGATGTACCGCACCGTGGCGCAAGCCGGCCTGGGCGGGCGCTCGCTGGGCTACCCGCGCGGGCGCGTGCTGGGTGGCTCGTCCTCGATCAACGGCATGATCTATATGCGCGGGCAGCGTGAAGACTATGACGACTGGGCGCGCCTGACGGGCGACGACGGCTGGCGCTGGGACAATGTGCTGCCGCTGTTCAAGCGCAGCGAGGACCATCATCGCGGCGGCGACGAATTTCACGGCGCAGGTGGCGAATGGCGGGTGGAAGGGCAGCGCTTGCGCTGGGACATCCTGGAGCGCTTTATCGATGCCGCCGAGCAGGCCGGCATCCCGCGCACCGATGACTTCAATCGCGGCGATAACTTTGGCGTGGGCTACTTCGAGGTCAACCAGCGACGCGGCATCCGCTGGAATACCGCCAAGGCGTTCCTGCGCCGCGCGGCGGAACGGCCGAATCTGACGATCGTCACCGGCGCTCAGGTGAGCGCGCTGACGTTCGCGGGACGCCGCTGCACCGGCGTGGACTATCTCGGCGGCGGCAAGCCATTCACGGCGGCAGCGCGCGAGGAAGTCATCCTGGCAGCGGGCGCGGTCAATACGCCGCAGCTGCTGGAGCTGTCCGGCATCGGCCAGCCCGAGCGGCTGCAGGCGGCGGGCATCGCGGTGCGCCATGCGTTGCCCGGCGTGGGCGAAAACCTGCAGGACCACCTGCAGCTGCGCAGCGTGGTCAAGGTGCAGGGCGTGCGCACGCTCAACACGCGCGCGGGCAGCTGGTGGGGCAAGCTTGGCATCGGCCTGCAGTACGCGGTCAACCAGAGCGGCCCGATGAGCATGGCGCCGTCGCAGCTCGGCGCCTTCGCACGCTCGGATGCATCGTATGCGCGGCCCAACCTGGAGTACCACGTGCAGCCGCTATCGCTCGACAAGTTCGGCGATCCGTTGCATCGCTTCAATGCGTTTACCGCCAGCGTGTGCAACCTGCGCCCGACTTCGCGCGGCAGCGTGCACATCGCCGATCCGGATTTCCGCCACGCGCCGGTGATTGCGCCCAACTATCTGACGACCGACGCCGACCGCAAGGTCGCGGCGGATTCGCTGAGGCTGACGCGGCGCATCGTGGCCTCGCCCGCGCTCGCGCCCTACAAGCCGCAGGAATGGCTGCCGGGCGCGGCGTTCGAGACCGACGAGCAACTGGCCCAGGCCGCGAGCGAGATCGGCACCACCATCTTCCATCCGGTGGGCACTTGCCGCATGGGCCGTCCCGATGACCCGCAGGCCGTGGTGGACCAGCGCCTGCGCGTGATCGGCATCGATGGCTTGCGTGTGGTCGATGCATCGATCATGCCGCTGATCACCTCGGGCAACACCAACTCCCCGACCATCATGATCGCGGAGCGCGCCAGCGACATGATCCGGGAGGATCGGCGCCGGCGCGCGAGCGGCGTGGCGCAAGGGGTCGCGCAGGGCGCCGTTTCCCCGGCGGGGGCTGAGCCGGCCAGCAAAGCGGGAGCCACAACCCAGGCCTGAGTATGCCGCCTGCCGCGAACGCGCGGCAAACCTGACACCAACCTGACATCTGGTTCATGTTTCATAATCAGTGCAAACCCGGATGTTTTGCGACGCAGCAGACGCACACAATAGACGCCGAGATGCCGTGCAGCACTGCTCACATTGGCGCGCCCCGACAAGGGCGCGTCGCGCGTTCCGGGAGGGGCGCGCACGGCGGACATCCAGGCAGCAATAAAGGCAGCAAATAAATACAAGCGGCGCGAGGGCCGCAACAGCCACGGGGAGCGCAACTGGATTGGCGCGACCTGTGCCGTGGTGGTGCGACTGGCACCACAGTTCTGACCATTTGGCGGTGCCGACCAGAAGCCGGCGCCGCAGCAAGAGGGCGGGCAGGAGACCATGAATCAGCAAGAATCGATCCTGGAAACGCGGAACCTCACCAAGGAGTTCAAGGGGTTCACCGCGGTAAGCGACGTCAATCTCAAGGTGCGGCGCGGCTCCATCCATGCCTTGATCGGCCCCAACGGCGCCGGCAAGACCACCTGCTTCAACCTGCTGACCAAGTTCCTCGAGCCTACCACGGGCACGATCCTGTTCAACGGCATCGACATCACCCGCGAAAAGCCGGCGCAGATTGCCCGGCGCGGGGTGATCCGGTCGTTCCAGATCTCCGCCGTGTTCCCGCACCTGACGGTGCTGGAGAACGTGCGCATCGGGCTGCAGCGGCAACTTGGCACTTCCTATCATTTCTGGCGCAGCGAAACCACGCTCGATGCGCTGAACGCGCGCGGCATGGAGCTGCTGGAGCAGGTCGGGCTGAGCGATGTGGCGCAGACGGTGACGGTCAACCTGCCGTACGGCCGCAAGCGCGCGCTCGAGATCGCCACCACGCTGGCGATGGAGCCGGAGATGATGCTGCTGGACGAGCCGACCCAGGGCATGGGCCATGAAGACGTGGCGCGCGTGACCGAGCTGATCCGCAAGGTGGCGGTGGGGCGCACCATCCTGATGGTGGAGCACAACATGAACGTGGTCTCGTCGATTGCCGACAAGATCACGGTATTGCAGCGCGGCGCGATCCTGGCCGAGGGGCCGTACGCCGAGGTATCGAAAGACCCGCGCGTGATGGAGGCCTATATGGGCACTGTCGAGGCCGAACTGCAGGGCGCGCACTGAGGAGCCAGGATGAGCACAACGCCCGCACTAGAAATCAAGGACCTGCACGCCTGGTATGGCGAATCGCACATCCTGCATGGCGTGGACCTGACCGTGAATGCCGGCGAGGTGGTGACCCTGCTAGGGCGCAACGGCGCCGGGCGCACCACCACGTTGCGCGCCATCATGGGCCTGACCGGCCAGCGCAAGGGCTCGATCCGCGTCAACGGCACCGAGACCATCGGCATGCCGACGCACAAGATCGCGCACTGCGGCATCGGCTATTGCCCGGAAGAGCGGGGCATCTTCGCCAGCTTGTCGTGCGAGGAAAACCTGATGCTGCCGCCGCTGTTGAAAGGGCAGGGCACCAGCGCGGTCACCGGCATGAGCGAGGCCGAGATCTACGAGATGTTCCCTAACCTGAAGGAGCGCCGCCAGAGCCAGGGCACGCGCCTGTCGGGCGGCGAGCAGCAGATGCTGGCCGTCGGGCGCATCCTGCGCACCGGCGCCAACCTGCTGCTGCTCGACGAGATCTCGGAGGGTCTTGCGCCCGTGATCGTGCAAGCGCTGGCGCGCATGATCCTGATGCTCAAGAAAAAGGGCTACACGGTGGTGATGGTGGAGCAGAACTTCCGCTTTGCCGCGCCGCTGGCCGACCGTTTTTATGTGATGGAACACGGCACGATCGTCGAGCGCTTCGCGGCTGCCGAGCTGCAGGCCAAGATGCCGGTGCTCAACGAGTTGCTTGGGGTCTGATTCGAATCGGCGCGCGGCGCTGTCATGAATCGCAGGCATTGTTTTAGGGCAGGAACGGGTGGCGTCAGGTGCCGCCGAAACTAAGGAGACAGGCAATGAAGATGACTCGGCTGGCGGTCGCTCTGGCGGCTATCGTAACGGGCGTGGCAATGGGTTCGGCATCGGCGCAGGTCTCGGGCGATACCGTCAAGATCGGCTACATCACCGACATGTCGGGCTTGTACGCCGACATCGACGGCCCGGGCGGCCTCGAAGCCATCAAGATGGCGATCGAGGACAACGGTGGCAAGGTGCTGGGCAAGCCGATCGAGCTGGTTTCGGCCGATCACCAGAACAAGGCCGACATCGCCGCCTCGAAGGCGCGCGAGTGGATGGACCAGCAGGGCCTGGACGTGCTGATCGGCGGCACCAATTCCGCCACCGGCCTGGCCATGAACAAGGTGGCCTCGGAGAAGAAGAAGGTCTACTTCAATATCGGTGCCGGCTCGGCGCGCCTGACCAACGAAGAGTGCTCGCCTTACACCGTGCACTATGCGTATGACACGGTGGCGCTCGCCAAGGGTACCGGCAGTGCGGTGGTCAAGCAGGGTGGCAAGTCGTGGTTCTTCCTGACCGCCGACTATGCCTTCGGCCACTCGCTGGAAAACGATACCGCGGCCGTGGTGAAGGCCAACGGTGGCACGGTGGTGGGCGCGGTGCGCCATCCGCTGTCGGCCTCCGACTTCTCGTCGTTCCTGCTGCAGGCGCAAGCGTCCAAGGCGCAGATCCTGGGCCTGGCCAATGCCGGCGGCGACACCATCAACGCGATCAAGGCGGCCAAGGAATTCGGCATCACCAAGACGATGAAGATCGCCGGCCTGCTGATGTTCATCAACGACATCCACAGCCTGGGCTTGAAGAACACCGAAGGCCTGCTGATGACCGACAGCTGGTACTGGGACATGAACGACGATACGCGCAAATTCGCTGCGCGCTTCTTCACCAAGATGAAGAAGATGCCGAGCAGCTTGCAGGCCGCCGACTACTCCGCCGCGCATACCTACCTGAAGGCGGTCGAGGCAGCCAAGACGGATGACCCGGACAAGGTCATGGCCGAGCTCAAGAAGATGAAGATCAACGACTTCTACACCAAGGGCTACATCCGCCAGGACGGCCGCGGCATCCACGACATGTACCTGATGCAGGTGAAGTCGCCGGCCGAATCGAAGAAGCCGTGGGACTACCTGAAGGTGGTGGCCACGATCCCGGGTGAGCAGGCTTTCACCACGGTGGCGGAATCGAAGTGCGCGATGATGAAGAAGTAAGCGTTTGAACTGAGTTGAGTTGCGTAGAGTTGATTGAGGTATGGCGCCCCCGCCCGGGACCGTTGCATGTTGACCGGGTTCGGCAGCGGGGGCCAGTGTCTTTCTTCGCTTCATTTTGACAGCGCCTGCCTGGCGGGGAACGACGAATCCCGGCTGGTGCGCAAACGGTAACGCCTGCGATGGACATCTTCGGTATTCCTCTGCCCGCCATGCTGTCCCAGTTACTGCTGGGACTGGTCAACGGTGCCTTCTATGCGATGTTGAGCCTTGGCCTTGCGGTCATCTTCGGACTGCTCAACGTCATCAATTTTGCCCACGGGGCGCTGTTCATGCTCGGCGCGGTCCTGGCCTGGATGGGCATGGAGTACGCCGGGCTCAACTACTGGGTGATGCTGGTGCTGTCGCCGCTCGCGGTGGCACTGATCGGCATCGTGATCGAGCGCACCATGCTGCGCTGGATCTACAAGCTCGACCATATCTACGGCCTGCTGCTGACGCTCGGTATCACGCTGGTGATCGAAGGCATCTTTCGCTCGATCTACGGGGTGTCGGGACTGCCGTACTCGGCGCCTGAGGCGCTGAGCGGCGCCACGGATCTGGGTTTCATGATCCTGCCGAACTACCGGGCCTGGGTGGTGGCTGCCTCGCTGGTGGTGTGCTTCTCCACCTGGTACCTGATCGAGAAGACCAAGCTGGGCGCTTATTTGCGCGCTGGCACCGAGAACCCCAAGCTGGTTGAAGCCTTTGGCGTCAACGTGCCGCTGATGGTGACGCTGACCTACGGGTTCGGCGTGGCGCTGGCGGCATTTGCCGGCGTGCTCGCGGCACCGGTGATCCAGATCTCGCCGCTGATGGGGCAGAACCTGATCATCATCGTGTTCGCGGTGGTGGTGATCGGCGGGATGGGCTCGATCATGGGCTCGATCCTGACCGGCCTCGGCCTGGGCGTGATCGAGGGCCTGACCAAGGTGTTCTATCCCGAGGCCTCCTCCACGGTCGTGTTCTTCATCATGGTGATCGTGCTGATGCTGCGCCCGGCCGGACTGTTCGGGAGGGAGAAGTGATGAACCAACCAACCGGCGCGGCAGTGGCCGCGGGGCAGACAAGACAGGGGCGGGGCGTGCAGAAGAAACTGTTGTACGGATTGTTGCTGGCAGCGCTGGTCCTGGCGCCGATGGCCGGAGCGTATCCGGTGTTCGTGCTCAAGGTGCTGTGCTTCGCACTGTTCGCGTGCGCCTTCAACCTGCTGATCGGCTATACCGGGCTGCTGTCGTTCGGCCATGCGGCCTTCTTTGGCGGCGCGGCCTATACGGCCGGGCACGCGATGAAGGCGTGGGGCGTCACGCCTGAGGTCGGGCTGGTGCTGGGCACGCTGGCGGGTGCCTTGATCGGCTACGTGGTCGGGTACATCGCGATTCGCCGGCAAGGCATCTATTTCTCGATGATCACGCTGGCGCTGGCGCAGATGCTGTTCTTCTTCTGCCTGCAGGTGCCGTACACCGGGGGCGAGGATGGCTTGCAGGGCATTCCGCGCGGCAAGCTGTTCGGTGTGTTGTCGCTAGCCAACGATCTGACACTGTATTACGTGGCGCTGGCGATCATCGTGGCGGCCTTCGCGCTGATCGTGCGGACCGTGCATTCGCCGTTCGGCCAGATCCTCAAGGCGATCAAGGAAAACGAGCCGCGCACCATCTCGCTGGGCTACGATACGGACCGCTTCAAGTTGATGGTGTTTGTGCTGTCTGCGGCGCTTTCCGGGCTGGCCGGGTCGATCAAGGCGCTGGTGCTGGGCTTTGCCACGCTGACCGACGTGCACTGGTCCATGTCGGGCTCGGTGATCCTGATGACGCTGGTTGGCGGCCTGGGCACGCTTTCGGGACCGCTGGTCGGGGCTTTCGTGGTGGTGGCGCTGGAAAACAAGCTTGGCGACATCGGCACCTTCCTGGCCTCGACGACGGGCATCGAGTGGTTCAACTCACTGGGCGAATCCGTCACAATGGTGACCGGCGTGATCTTCGTGATCTGCGTATTGACGTTCCGCCGCGGCATCATGGGCGAGCTTCTTGCCCGCTTTGGGAAGGCTCGGGAGTGATCGTGGGGCGACATGCCCGATTTTGGGGCTAGGGTTTCTTCTAGCTTGCTCGAAACGCACCGCTTCGTTACATTCCATATACGGTTTTCGCAGGTTAAATGGAGGCGGAAGCGAGGAGACGACAGGCGCGCAGTCACTAGGCTGCAGTGTCAATATAAGATAAGGGCGTTGCCGGGTGATCCTCGGCAACGCCTTTTTTAATTTCCGGGTGGTATGCCCGTTCCTGGTGCGTGATGTTTTCGCCATGCGGAATCGTCGTCAAAGCCACCGATTGCACATGCGACAATGCGGCCTTGCCACCGGGCCCGCCATGCCGTCAGATTCCCCCTTTCTCATTCCCTCCTCGCCTGAACCCGCTGTGCCCCCGACCTCGATACGCCTGGCCGGGACTGGCGATGCGCAAAACCTGGGCGCCTGGCTGCAATCACGGCACGCATTGCCTGTCGCGGCGGCGCGTGCCAGGCAGGCGCTGCTGGAGGGCCTGCTTGCCCGGCCGGAGCGCGGGGCCTGTGTGGTGGCGCAGGCCAGCGCCGGCCCGGATCTGCTCGGCTGCCTGCCCGTTACGTTGATACCGCATCTCGAACTTGCCGGCCTTGCGGCGCTTGCCACCGAATGGTGGGCCGGTGACGTGCCGGCGGGCAGGAGTGCCGCCTTGCTGCTGGATTGCTGCGGCCTGCTGGCCGACTGGTGCAGCGCGCATGGCGTGCGCCATCTGTTGCTGGCGCCAGCGCTGCTGACGGCGGCGCAGGCCGCACCGGCGGGCTTTGCCCCGCATGCCAGCGGCCTGTGGCATCTCAATTTGTCACCAGCCGCCAAGATACTGGGCTGACGCTTCCAGCGCGCCTGCCGCGCTTGGTTCGCCTCCTTCCCTCGTTCCCTCCGTTTTCTCTTTCTTCGCCTGCCCGCGTCCATGGAATTCGCGTTTCTTGCTGTTGCCGCTTTTCTCGCCGGCCTGATCGATGCTGTCGCCGGCGGCGGTGGCCTGGTGCAGATCCCCGCGCTGTTTTCGGCCTATCCCAACATGGCGCCGGCCACGCTGCTCGGCACCAGCAAGGTGGCGTCGCTCGCTGGTACCACCAATGCGGCGTTGCGCTATGGCCGCAGCGTGCGCATCTACTGGGGCGCGACCTTGCCGACGATGCTGTCGGCCTTTGCCTTCTCGATGGCGGGCGCTTACGCGCTCACGCTGATTCCCGCGGAGCCGCTGCGCAAGTCGTTGCCCTTTATCCTGGTGGCCCTGCTGGTCTATACGGTGGCCAAGAAGAGCCTCGGCACCGAGCACGCACCGTCGCTTCGCGGCGGCAAGGAGCGCGCCGCGGCTTTGCTGGCGGGCGCCGTGATCGGCTTCTACGACGGCGTGTTCGGGCCAGGCACCGGCAGCTTCCTGATGATCGTGTTCGTGCGCGTGTTCGGCTACGATTTCCTGCACGCCTCGGCATCGACCAAGGTGGTCAACCTCGCCACCAACCTGGCAGCCTTGCTGCTGCTGGCGGCGAAGGGGCACGTCTGGTGGCAGCTAGGGCTGGTCATGGCGGTGGCTAACGTGGGCGGCAGCCAGATTGGCAGCCGCCTCGCGCTCAAGCATGGCAGCGCCTTTGTGCGGCGCGTGTTCATCGTGGTGGTGGCGGCACTGATCGTGAAAACCGCCTGGGATGCGTTCGGCCGCTGAGCGCCGGTTCGCAGCCGTGTCGCTTGCATGCTGCGATGCGGGTTAATCCCGCTAGCCCGGCGATATGCCTGTTGCTAGACTCGCTACGCATTCCCGACCGAGCGGTCGGTGAATGAGCGGCCGGCGTGGCGCACCATGGCATTGCCTGGCGAGCCCTGCCGAGCGCCGCCGGGGATGACGCGCAGGACGGGAGATTGGGGCAGGGCGGATACGGATTCGCCCATCGCCCCGGGGTAGCAGGCAGGCGCCGGCGTTGCGCCTGGATACGGGCCTGAAAAGCACCGCAAGGGCACCGGCACAATAAGATCCACCAGGACAAGACAGACCAGAAGACCAGATTGAGGCATCCGACTGGCCGCGAGGCGGCACGGATGCCTCTTCCGTTTGCCGCAATGGAAGGAGACACGATGACATTCAAGCGCGCCAGCCTGCTGGCTCTCGCCGCCGCCAGCCTGTGCGCCGGCACCGCCAGCGCACAGGTCAAGGTCGGGGTAACACTATCGGCCACCGGGCCCGCCGCCTCGCTGGGCATTCCCGAGAAGAACACCATCTCGCTGCTGCCCAAGGAGATCGCTGGCAAGAAGATCGAGTACATCGTGCTCGACGATGCGTCGGACACCACCACGGCGGTCAAGAATACGCGCAAGCTGATCAGCGAAGACAAGGTCGATGTGATAGTCGGTTCCACCGTGACGCCCAACTCGCTGGCCATGGTGGATGTCGTCGCCGAGAACGACACGCCGATGATCACGCTGGCCGCCTCGGCCCGCATCATCGAGCCGATGGATGCCAAGCGCGCCTGGGTCTTCAAGACGCCGCAGAACGACTCGCACATGGCCACCGCCATTGCCGAGCACATGACCAACCACAACGTGAAGACGGTTGCCTTTATCGGCTTCGCGGATGCCTATGGCGATAGCTGGGCGCAAGAGTTCGCCAAGGTCGGCGAGATGCGCAAGATCAAGGTGGTGGCCAACGAGCGCTTTGCGCGCACCGACACCTCGGTTACCGGCCAGGTGCTCAAGATGATGGGCACCAACCCCGACGCCGTGCTGATCGCGGGCTCGGGCACGCCCGCCGCGCTGCCCGCCAAGGCGCTCAAGGAGCGTGGCTGGAAGGGCAAGATCTACCAGACCCACGGTGTGGCCAACGCCGACTTCCTGCGCGTGTGCGGCAAGGATTGCGAAGGGACCTTCCTGCCGGCCGGCCCGCTGCTGGTGGCCGAGCAGCTGCCGGACACCAACCCGGTGAAGAAGCCCGCCATCACCTACAAGACGGCTTACGAGAAGGCATTTGGCGGCCAGGTCTCGACCTTCGGCGGCCATGCCTGGGATGCCGGCCTGCTGCTGCAGCGTGCCATCCCGGAGGCGCTGAAAAAGGGCCAGCCGGGCACCAAGGAGTTCCGCAAGGCGCTGCGCGATGCCATGGAGCAGACCAAGGAGCTGCCGATCTCCCACGGCATCATGAACATGACGCCGACCGACCACCTTGGCCTGGACCAGCGCGCGCGCGTGATGGTGGAGATCGTCGACGGCAAGTGGAAGCTGCAGACCAAGTAAGCGGCACGACTGGCTGCATTTGACGCAAGAAGGGCGCATGGCCAGCCATGCGCCCTTTTTGTTGATGCCGTCTCATGTCGTCTCATGCCATCCCACGCCACTGCGCGACTACTGGCAATCCCGCACTTGACACCGCATCCGCCATGCGAGATCTTTAACGTGTTAATGAAATTGGCGTTTGCCAAGGCAAGCGAGACGGGATGACTGCCATGGTGCGCCGCGGATATGCTGCACCCGTCATAGGCATAGCTTCCCGCCTGCTGTGCCAGATTACCGATGCGGCACTGCGGAATCTAAGGGTTCGTCGGGATTTCCGCTATGCGTAAGTTGTTTCATATTTCGTAACTCGTAATTTCACAAGCCAGCCGGCTTCCCTCCGCCGGCCGGACTCACCAACAATACGGGGAGACAATGGACCTCTCGATCGCCGCCATCCTGGCGCAGGACGGCATCACCTCGGGCGCCATCTATGCGCTGCTCGCGCTGGCCCTGGTGCTGGTGTTCTCGGTGACCCGCGTCATCTTCATTCCGCAAGGGGAGTTCGTCGCCTATGGCGCGCTGACCCTGGCGGCGATCCAGTCTGGCCATGCGCCGCAAAGCAGCTGGCTGCTGCTGGTCATGGGCGTGCTCACCTTTGTCTATGAGACGGTCACCATCCTGCGCAGCGCCGAACTGCGCCGGACCGCACCCAGGCGGATCGCGGTGCTGGCCGGCAAATACCTGGTCTTCCCGCTGGCCGTGCATCTGCTGGCGCAGAACTTCGATGGGCAGTCGATGCCTATGCTGGCGCAGATCGCGCTGACGCTGCTGATCGTGATTCCGCTCGGACCCATGCTGTACCGCCTTGCCTACCAGCCGCTGGCCGAAGCCAGCACGCTGGTGCTGCTGATCGTCTCGGTGGGCGTGCACTTTGCACTGGTGGGGCTGGGGCTGGTGATGTTCGGCGCCGAGGGCTCGCGCACCGCGCCTTTCTCCGAGGCACGCTTTGAAGTGGGCAGCCTGACGATCTCCGGTCAGAGCCTTTGGGTGGTCGGCGTATCGGCACTGATGATCGCGGGGCTGTATTTCTACTTCGAACGCACCATCGTCGGCAAGGCGCTGCGTGCCACGGCGGTCAATCGCCTGGGCGCGCGGCTGGTCGGCATCGGCACGACGCAGGCCGGGCGCCTTTCGTTCACGCTGGCAGCGGCAATGGGCGCGCTGTGCGGGATCCTGATTGCACCGCTGACCACGGTGTACTACGAATCTGGCTTCCTGATCGGCCTGAAGGGCTTCGTCGGTGCGATCGTGGGTGGTCTGGTGAGCTACCCGGTGGCGGCCGCCGGCGCCATCCTGGTGGGGCTGCTCGAATCGTATTCGTCCTTCTGGGCCAGTGCGTTCAAGGAGGTCATCGTGTTCACCCTGATCCTGCCCGTGCTGCTGTGGCGCTCGCTCACCAGCAAGCATGTGGAAGACGAGGAATAAGGGACACGCCATGAACACCAACCTCAAGAACCGATTCTTCCTGCTGGCCTTCGCGGTAGTCCTGGCGCTGTTGCCCGTGCTGCCCACGCCCGAATTCTGGATCACGCTGGGCAACTACATCGGCCTGTACAGCATCGTCGCCATCGGCCTGGTCCTGCTCACCGGCGTGGGCGGCATGACCTCGTTCGGCCAGGCCGCTTTCGTCGGGCTGGGTGCCTACAGCACCGCCTACCTCACCACACAGTTCGGGCTGTCGCCCTGGCTCGGCCTGCTGGTCGGGCTGGTGATCACGATGGCCTCGGCCTATGTGATCGGCCTGATCACCATGCGCATGTCGGGCCACTACCTGCCGCTCGCCACCATCGCCTGGGGCCTGTCGCTGTTTTTCCTGTTCGGCAACCTGGAATTCCTCGGCAAGTACGACGGCCTCAACGGCATTCCCGTGCTGCACGTGCTCGGCATCGAGCTGGCCTCCGGGCGCTCGATGTTCTACCTGATCTGGGCCGTGGTGCTGGTGTCGGTGATCGCCATGCAGAACCTGCTCAACTCACGCCCGGGCCGCGCCATCCGCGCGCTGAAGGGCGGGGGCACCATGGCCGAGGCGATGGGCGTGAACACCGCGTGGATGAAGGTGGTGATCTTCGTGGTGGCGGCGATGCTGGCCTGCATCTCCGGCTTTCTCTACGCGCATTTGCAGCGCGCGGTGAACCCCACGCCGTTTGGCCTGAACTACGGCATCGAGTACCTGTTCATGGCGGTGGTGGGCGGCGTAGGCCACGTGTGGGGTGCGGTGCTCGGCGCCGGCATCCTCACCATCCTGAAGGACGTGCTGCAAGGCGTGCTGCCCAAGCTGCTGGGCGCCAACGGCAACTTCGAGACCATCGTGTTCGGCGTGCTGATGGTGCTGCTGCTGCAATACGCGCGCGATGGCCTCTGGCCGTTCATCAAGAAGCTGTTCCCCAGCGGGCCGCCGGTGATGGCGCCGGCGCAAGCGAGCGCGCTGCCATTGCGCGCCAAGCCGCAGGCCGGGGAACTGATCCTCGATGTCAAAGCCGCGCGCAAGGAGTTCGGCGGGCTGGTGGCGGTCAACGACGTGAGCTTCCAGGTCCGCGCGGGCGAGATCATCGGGCTGATCGGTCCCAACGGCGCGGGCAAGTCCACCACCTTCAATCTGGTCACCGGCGTGCTGCCCGCCACGCGCGGCGAGGTGCTGTATCGCGGCGAGCAGATCTCCGGACTGCCCTCGCGCGAGATCGTCAAGCGCGGCATCGGCCGCACCTTCCAGCACGTGCATCTGCTGCCCACCATGACCGTGCTGGAGAACGTGGCCATCGGCGCGCACCTGCGCGGCGACTTTGCGCCGCAGGGCGGCGTGACGGCAGCGATCCTGCGCATGAACAAGAACGAGGAGGCCAAGCTGCTGCACGAAGCCGCGCGCCAGCTCGAGCGCGTGGGCCTGGCCGACTGCATGTACATGGAAGCCGGCAGCCTCGCGCTGGGCCAGCAACGCATCCTGGAGATCGCGCGCGCACTGTGCTGCGATCCCGCGCTGCTGTTGTTAGATGAGCCCGCGGCGGGGCTGCGCTACAAGGAGAAGCAGGCGCTGGCCGAGCTGCTGAAGAAGCTCAAGGGCGAGGGCATGAGCGTGCTGCTGGTCGAGCACGACATGGACTTCGTGATGAACCTGACGGACCGTCTGGTGGTGATGGAGTTCGGTACGCGCATTGCGGAAGGTGTGCCCGAGGACGTGCAGAAGGACCCGGCGGTGCTCGAGGCCTACCTCGGTGGCGTGGAGTAAGGAAACGACAATGAGCCTTATCCTGGAAGTGAAGGACCTGCACGTGCGCTACGGCAAGGTCGAAGCCGTGCACGGTGCCAACCTGAAAGTGGAAGCAGGAAAGATCGTCACGGTGATCGGCCCCAATGGCGCGGGCAAGTCCACCATGCTCAACGCCATCATGGGCGCGCTGCCGGTGAGCGGTTCGTCCACCGGCGCGGTGACCTACCTCGGCCACGACCTCGCCGGCCTGCCAGCGGAAGGGCGCGTGGCGCGCGGGATGTGCCTGGTGCCGGAGAAGCGCGAACTGTTTGGCTCGATGAGCGTGGCGGACAACCTGGTGCTGGGCGCCTATCGCCGCAAGCGTGCGGGTGAGAAGAACTTCCTGGACCAGATGGAAGTGGTCTACGGCCTGTTCCCGCGCCTGAAGGAACGTGCGAAGCAGGACGCCGGTACGCTGTCCGGGGGCGAGCGCCAGATGCTGGCGGTAGGCCGTGCGCTGATGGCCAAGCCGCAACTGCTGATGCTGGACGAGCCGAGCCTGGGGCTGGCGCCGCTGATCGTCAAGGAGATCTTTCACATCATCAATGACCTGCGCAAGACGGGGGTGGCGACGCTGCTGATCGAGCAGAACGCGCGGGCTGCGCTGCAGGTGGCGGACTACGGGTACGTGATCGAGACGGGGGATATGGCGATGGAGGGGCCGGCTGGCGAGCTTGCGGCTAACCCGAAGGTGATCGAGACGTATCTGGGGTTGGCGAAGAAGGCGGCCTAGTCAACGCTTCCTGTTGTCGGAATTCGCGAGAAAAATAATGATTGGCAATGTT
This sequence comes from Cupriavidus basilensis, assembly GCF_000832305.1. Classification (NCBI taxonomy): domain Bacteria; kingdom Pseudomonadati; phylum Pseudomonadota; class Betaproteobacteria; order Burkholderiales; family Burkholderiaceae; genus Cupriavidus; species Cupriavidus basilensis. The sequence goes on along the minus strand of NZ_CP010536.1, from coordinate 4,376,499 downwards.
TGACGTTATTATTCTTGAGGTGCATTTCAAGATGCAACCGGATTGTTGGTGACGTTGTCAGCAGGATAGCGCAGCAGCTGGTACGCTTTGAATTCACAAGATAAATGTATTTAGACTAAAACTTGCTATTAATATTCGTCGTGCTGATGTGATGGTTGCCGGATGCTGAGATTTATGTACCTGATGGATGCAATCCGGCAAATAGAGTCTATTTCTATTTTTCTGGCGAATTTTCTTCATTGAGCTGAAGCACATCCGGATCCTGTGCCGCCACACCGAGCAACCATGCGCGAAACTGCGCAAACGCCGGATGGTCCCGCCGCTCCCGCGGTACGCACAGGAAGTAGCCGCGTGTCAGCCGGATCGGCAAATCGAACGGCGCCACCACGCGCCCCGCGGCAATCTCATCCCGTACCAGGCAACGCTGCAATACCGCCACGCCCATATCCGCCTTGACCGCTTGCACCAGGATCGAGACCTGGTCGAAGCCTTTCGAGAGCGTTGGCGCAGCACTGGGTACGCCGGCGGCGTATAGCCAGTGCTGCCAGTTTGCCGGTGCGGTGGTGTGATAGAGCAGGGGCTCACCGAGGAGTTCGGCGGGCTCGGACCAGCGGCCGGCCTCATGGCGGGCGAGGGCGCGCTCAGGGTGGCAGATGGGCACCATCTCACGGCCGATCACGTAGTCGGATTGCAGGCCTGGCCAGCGATCCGGCGTGCCCGGCAGGATGGCGGCATCGGGCGCGGGACCTGAGAAGTCCTCATCGCGCCGGTAGGGCACGAAGTCCAGGCGGACGTCGGGGTAGCGGCGGTGGAAATCCGGCAGCCTGGGCACCAGCCATACGCTGGCCAGCGTGGGCACGGCCGACAGCGTCAGGTGGTGCTGGCGGTCACGGGCGAGGAGGGCGGCGCTGGCATTCTCAATGGCGGCCAGCGGGCCGGCCACGGCCTCCAGCAACTGCTTGCCGGCATCGGTTAGCGTCAGTCGATGCGCATTGCGCTGGAGCAGGGGTTGGCCAAAGTGGGATTCCAGCCGGGCAATTGCACGGCTGATCGCGCCCTGGGTCACGCACAGGTCTTCGCCCGCGCGCGTGAAGCTGCCCAGCCGCGCGACCGCGGCAAAGGCATGGAGTTCGGACATCGAGGGCGAGCGTAGCCGCATGCGGTGGAGGTGGGTGTGCCGAGAATGATCTTTGGTAATGCAACCGTGCAATATAGTCGTTTGTGCGGACTCGGTAAACTCCCGACACTTGGCGGGCCAACTCATAGAAATCCAAGGAGAAGTCCGCATGATCCGAGCCCAACTGCCGCGCCGGCATTTTGTCTTGTCTTGCCTGGCGGCATGCGCCAGCCTGGCCGTAGCCGGTGGCGCGCAAGCGCAGGCCAACTATCCGAACAAGCCGATTCGCCTGATCGTGCCGTTTGCCGCGGGCGGCTCGACCGACCTGTCGGCACGCCTGGTGGCGGAGTTCGGCGGGCGCGAGCTGGGCCAGTCCATCGTGGTGGAGAACAAGGGGGGTGCCGGTGGCTCGCTGGGCATGGAGCAGGTTGCCCGCGCGGCGCCGGACGGCTACACCATCGGCATGGCGACGGTCAGCACGCATGGCTCGAACCCGGCTGTCTATCCCAAGCTGAACTACGATCCGATCAAGGATTTTGCGCCGGTGACCAACGTCATCGCCATCCCGAGCGTATTCGCCGTGCACCCCAGCGTGCCGGCCAAGACCATGCAGGAATTCGTCGCGCTTGTCCGCGCCAATCCCGGCAAGTACAGCTTTGCGTCTCCCGGCGCTGGTTCGCTCGGCCATGTGAACATCGAGAACTTCATGATGCTGGCCAAGATCGACATGCTGCACGTGCCGTACAAGGGTGCCGGCCTGGCACTCAACGATGCGGTGGCAGGGCAGGTCAACGCCATTACCGACAACCTTTCGTCTACGCTGCCCCACGTGAAATCGGGCCGGCTGCGAGCGCTGGCGGTGCTCGGTTCCGCCCGTTCGCCGCAGCTGCCCAACGTCCCGACCTATGCGGAACTGGGCTATAAGGAAATGGGCGATGGTGGCTGGTTCGGCATCGTCGCACCTGCCGGCACGCCGCCGGCGATCGTCGCCAAGCTCAACGACGCCATCCACAAGGCGATGCTGAATCCAGAGTTCAAGCGCAAGGTGGAGGAGTCTGGCGGCACGCTGGTACCGACCACGCCGGACGGGTTCAAGGTGCAAATCCAGCAGGCGATGGCGCGCTATGCACGCGTGGCCAAGGCCGCCAATATCAAGCTGGACTGACGGCGATGAGCGACAACTTCGAGCCCTTCGTCCGCTTCGCGCCTTCGGCCCAGACGCTGCCGCTGGTGTGCGACTCACCGCATAGTGGCACCCATTATCCGCAAGACTTCCGGGCGGCCATCCCCACGCAGCGGTTGCGTGCCGGCGAGGACACGCACATCGATGCGCTGTGGGAATCCGTGCCGCGCGTTGGCGGTACGCTGATCGCAGCTAATTTTCCGCGTGTCTACATCGATCCCAATCGCACGCTCGATGATCTGGACCCCGACTTGCTGGATGGCACGTGGCCCGAGCCGCTGGCGCCGGGCGAGAAGACTCGCCTCGGCTACGGGCTGATCTGGCGCAAGATGGATGCAGCCACCCCGATCTATGACCGCAAGCTCTCGCTGCAAGAGGTACGCGACCGGATCGACACCTACTATCGCCCCTACCATCAGGCGCTGTCGGAAGCGGTGGAGGACACCTATCGGCGCTTCGGGTCGGTCTGGCATCTGAACCTGCACTCGATGCCAAACAATGCGTACGAGCGTCTCAAGATTCAGAGCCCACACCCGCTGGCGGACTTCGTGCTGGGCGACCGAGATGGGGCCACCTGCGAGGCTGGCTTTGTCGGGCTGGTGGCGTCGGAACTGCGCGCGTTGGGATATACCGTGGCACGCAACGATCCATACAAGGGCGTGCAACTGATCGCACAGATCGGCCGCCCGGCCGAGCGGCGTAACAGCTTGCAGATCGAGATTCGCCGGCCGTTGTACATGGATGAAGTGACGCGTGAGCGTAACGGTGGCTTTGACGAACTCCGGACAAATCTTGGTCGACTTGTCGAGCGCATCGGCGCTTATCTGAGCGAGCAACGCAGACCGTAAGTGCTTCGGCCCCCCGCCGTGCGCACAAGAAAGCCGGGCCATTGCGCCCGGTTTTTTTGTTTCACGTGGAACACACCCAAGTTCTTCATGAAGCATGTTTCACGTGAAACATGCCGCGGCGCAGGGACGCCACGGAGATTGCCGTTATAATTCGGCATCCCGATTTATTCCCGCTAGCCTCCCGGAGGAGGTGCCTCCATGCTTTACCCAAAAGAATTCGATGTCATTGTTGTCGGTGGTGGCCACGCCGGCACGGAAGCTGCACTCGCCGCGGCGCGTATGGGTTGCCAGACGCTGCTGCTGAGCCACAACATCGAGACCCTTGGTCAGATGAGCTGCAATCCGTCCATCGGCGGCATTGGCAAGGGCCATCTCGTCAAGGAGGTGGATGCAATGGGCGGCGCCATGGCGGCGGCCACGGATGAGTCGGGCATCCAATTCCGCATCCTGAATTCCAGCAAGGGCCCGGCCGTACGTGCCACCCGCGCTCAGGCGGACCGTGTGCTGTATCGCAAGGCGATTCGCGCGCGGCTGGAGAATCAGCCCAACCTGATGCTGTTCCAGCAGGCCGTGGATGACCTGGTGGTGGAGGGCGATCGCGTTGTCGGCGCCGTCACGCAGGTCGGCATCACCTTCCGCGCACGCGCCGTGGTGCTGACCGCTGGTACCTTCCTCGATGGGAAGATTCACGTGGGGCTGGACAACTACACTGGCGGTCGCGCGGGCGACCCCGCGTCGGTCTCGCTTTCGGCGCGCCTGAAGGAGCTCAAGCTGCCGCAGGGCCGACTGAAGACGGGTACGCCGCCGCGTATCGACGGACGCACCATCGACTTCTCCGTGATGGATGAGCAGCCGGGCGATCTCGATCCGGTGCCAGTGTTCTCCTTCCTGGGCCGTGCCGATCAGCACCCGCAGCAACTGCCGTGCTGGATCACGCATACCAATAGCCGAACCCACGACATCATCCGTGGCGGCCTGGATCGCTCGCCGATGTACACCGGCGTGATCGAAGGGGTAGGGCCGCGGTATTGTCCCAGCATCGAGGACAAGATCCACCGCTTTGCCAGCAAGGACAGCCACCAGATCTTCCTGGAACCCGAAGGGCTGACGACCAACGAGTTCTACCCCAACGGTATCTCCACCAGCCTGCCGTTCGACGTGCAACTTGCCCTGGTGCACTCGATCCGCGGCATGGAGAACGCGCACATCCTGCGCCCGGGCTACGCCATTGAGTACGACTACTTCGATCCGCGCGCCCTCAAGGCCTCGCTGGAGTCCAAGGCCATCAGCGGCTTGTTCTTTGCCGGGCAGATCAATGGCACCACCGGCTACGAGGAAGCCGCGGCCCAGGGCCTGCTGGCCGGGATCAATGCCGGCTGCTTCGTTCGGGAGCGCGATGCCTGGACGCCCCGGCGGGACCAAGCCTATCTTGGGGTTCTGGTCGACGATCTGATCACCCGTGGGGTCTCGGAACCGTACCGAATGTTCACCAGCCGCGCCGAGTTCCGTTTGAGCCTGCGGGAAGATAATGCCGATATGCGATTGACCGAGGCCGGTCGGGAGCTGGGCGTGGTCGATGATGTGCGCTGGGATGCATTTAACCGAAAGCGCGACGCTGTTTCACGTGAAACAGAGCGGCTGAAGAGTACCTGGGTCAATCCGGGCATCCTGCCAGAAGCCGATGCTGTGCCGCTGCTGGGCAAAGCGATCGAGCGCGAGTACAACCTCGCCGATCTGCTGCGCCGTCCCGCTGTCACGTACGAAGCGCTGATGGCGTTGCAGGAAGGGAAGTTCGCACCCGCCCAGGCACTTGATGCCGACCCGCTGCTGGTCGCGCAGATTCGCGAGCAGATCGAGATCGGCATCAAATATCACGGCTACATCGCCCGGCAAGCCGCGGAGGTGGACAAGCTCGAAGCCAACGAATCCACTCGCCTGCCTGAAGATTTCGACTACACGGAAGTGCGCGGCCTTGGCATCGAGGTTGGCCAGAAGCTGAATCAGCACCGGCCCGAGACCCTCGGCCAGGCATCGCGTATTTCTGGCGTGACGCCGGCTGCGATCTCGCTGCTGCTGGTCCATCTGAAAAAGAAGGGCATGGGGCGTACCAAGTCCGACTCCAGCCAAGAGGCCGCCTGAGTGAGGAACCAACGTTACGCGGCCGTGGACGACGCCGACCAGCGCCGCCGCCTGGAGGCCGGCTTGTCCGCCATCGGCCTGGCGGTCTGCGCGAGCCAGATCGATCAGTTGTTTGCCTACCTGGCACTGCTGCGCAAATGGAATGCCATCTATAACCTGACCGCCATCCGTCATCCCGACGAGATGTTGACCCATCACATGCTCGACTCGCTGGCCGCCGTGCCGGCGCTGGCGCAAGCGGCTCGCGCCGCGGAGGTGGAGGAGGGCGCGCGTGGCCGGGTGCTGGACGTGGGCTCGGGCGGCGGCATGCCTGGTCTGCCGCTGGCCATCACGTGTCCCGACCTGTCGGTGCTGATGGTCGACATCGTGCAAAAGAAAACCGCCTTCCTGACGCAATGCCGGGCACAGCTTGGCCTGTCCAACGCGGCTGCCCATTGGGGCCCGGTCGAAAAGCTGGAAGACGGCAAGGGCTACGCGGTCATCACGTCTCGTGCGTTTGCCGAGCTGAGCGATTTCGTATCGCTTGCCGGCCACCTGCTGGCGCCGGGCGGCAAGCTGATTGCCATGAAGGGCGTTTATCCTCAGCCCGAACTCGATCGCATGGAAGCGGCCGGCCTGATGGCCGAGTGGCAGGTCGAGGCAATACCACGCCTGACCGTACCGGAACTGGACGCAGAACGTCACCTGGTGGTGCTGTCGCGCCGCTGACCCGGCCGGTGGTTGTCGCCGGCGCCCACCCCCGGCAGGTAGAAATCAAGCAGGAGCAGCAGGAACATATGGCCAAGGTATTCGTGATCGCAAACCAGAAGGGCGGCGTCGGCAAGACCACCACCACGGTGAACCTTGCCGCCGGCTTGGCGGCACAGGACCAGCGTGTGTTGCTGATCGACCTGGATCCCCAGGGCAATGCCTCGATGGGTTCCGGCATCGACAAGCAGTCGCTCGAGCACAGCGTCTACCAGGTGCTGGTTGGCTTGTCGACGGTGAGCCAGGCACGCCAGCATTCCGAATCCGGCAAGTACGATGTGCTGCCCGCCAACCGCGAACTGGCCGGCGCGGAAGTGGAACTGGTCGAACTGGACCAGCGCGAGAAACGTCTCAAGAACGCCATTGCCGAGGTCGATGCCGAATACGATTTCGTGTTGATTGACTGCCCGCCATCGCTGTCGCTGCTGACCCTCAACGGGCTGTGCGCGGCCAACGGCGTGATCGTGCCGATGCAGTGCGAATACTTCGCGCTGGAAGGGCTGTCCGATCTCGTCAATACCATCAAGCAGGTGCACGCCAACCTCAATCGTGACCTGAAGGTGATTGGCTTGCTTCGTGTGATGTTTGATCCACGTGTCACCTTGCAGCAACAGGTGTCGGCCCAGCTTGAGTCGCATTTTGGCGAGAAGGTGTTCAAGACCGTCATCCCGCGCAATGTGCGGCTGGCGGAAGCACCGTCCTATGGCATGCCTGGCGTGGCGTTCGATCCGTCGTCCAAGGGGGCCAAGGCCTACCTCGATTTCGGCGCCGAGATGATCGCGCGCGTCAAGCAACTCGACTGAACGCCGGGCTGAGAGTCACCGGGTTGAGAGTCACCGAATACAGGATACCGAGATGAGCACCGCGAAGAAGAAGGGCCTGGGCCGCGGACTGGAAGCCCTGCTGGGTGGGCCAGCCGAGATCGTCGATGCCGTGAAGCAGGAGGGCGCCCCCTCCGTGCTCCGCCTGGACCAGCTCCAGCCCGGCAAGTACCAGCCGCGCACGCGCATGGACGAAGGCGCGCTGCAGGAGCTGGCCGCGAGCATTCGTGCCCAAGGCCTGATGCAGCCGATCCTGGTGCGCCGCGTTGCAGAGCCGGATCGCTACGAGATCATTGCCGGTGAGCGCCGCTTCCGCGCCTCCAGGATCGCCGGGCTCGAAGAGGTGCCGGTGCTGGTCAAGGACGTGGCCGACGAAGCCGCGGCCGCGATGGCGCTCATCGAGAATATCCAGCGTGAAGACCTCAACCCGCTGGAAGAAGCGCAGGGCATCATGCGCCTGGTGCGCGAATTCAATTTCACCCACGAGCAGGCAGCGGAATCGGTAGGGCGCTCGCGCAGCGCGGTGTCCAATCTGCTGCGTCTGCTGAACCTGGCCCAGCCGGTGCAGACCATGCTGATGGCAGGAGACCTCGACATGGGCCACGCCCGTGCGCTGCTCTCCGCCGACGGCGCCAACCAGATCACGCTCGCCAATCAGATCGTCAACAAACGTTTATCGGTGCGCGAGACCGAAAAGCTGGTAGCCTCCACCCTCAAGCCCTTTGACCTCCGGTTGCAGAAGCCGAACAATGGCGCGCCGGCGCGCGACGTGGCCCGCCTTGAGGAAGAACTATCCGACGTGCTTGGCCTGCCGGTACAGATCAAGCTGGGCGTGCGGGGCAAAGGCCAGCTCACCATTCACTTCACCAGCAATGATGCGCTCGACGGTGTGCTGACACGCCTGCGCGAGCCCGGCGAAAGCCAGTCACCCGCCTGAGCGGGATTTCCCGAAAATAGTGCGCGATTAACGGTCGACGCGGCTGTGCAGCGGCCCGGTGCAATTTGATGCCGGGCCGGCTCTGCCCCGGCGCGCGTACGCCTGTGTAAGGTCTGTGCAAGGCCGATAGACGACTATAGTGCGCCGCCAGCCTTGGGTAGTCCAATTACCTGGCACGTTATTGCCGGGCGTCGGCCGCGCACGCACTATGGGTTCGTGGCGATTGCAAGTGAAATGCGGACTGTTGCAAGGCGTCTGTAAGCAGATTGACTCGCATGGTGCATTCCTCGTAAAATCGTGCGGTTTGAATTCCGGCCGGTCCAGAAAAGTTCCGGGGCGGATTAAACAACAAGCAGCAACGAGCAAAGGCAATAGCAGGTGGTTTCAGATCGTCAGGATGCTGGTCGGAAAACCGACTGGCAGACGCGCGATGCCTGGGAAGACGAGGCAGAGCGTGAAGAGGAGGCGGTCGATCCGCTGTCGCGCGTCGAGGCGGAAACGCTGTTCGGCGAGCGCGCGCTGCGCCCTTCGCGCATGACGCCCGGCAGGGTCGTGCTGGCGCAGGTTGCGGTTACTTTGTTGTCGGCCATTGCCTGGCGACTTTTTGCTGGCGGCAACGCCGGCGCGGCGGGTTGGTCGGCACTATTCGGTGGCACGGTGTGTTTCGTGCCCAGCGGTTTCTTCGCGCTGCGACTCTGGATGGCGCGCGAGCGTCCCTCGATCAGCGGACTGGTGGTCGGCGAGGCGATCAAGGTGTTTGCCACCGCCGGGTTGTTCGTCCTGGTAGTGGTGCTGTACAGCGAGTTGCGCTGGGTGCCGATGCTGGTCACGTTCCTGCTTGTGCTCAAGACCTACTGGGTCGCGCTGGCGATTCGCTGAGGTTGTGCCCCAGGGTGGGCGGCCAGGCGCGGTAAGTCGGATAAGTGTGCTTCTCGTCGAAGTGGGGCACGAAAACAGAATATCAAGATGTTTTTGCGTGGCGCGTCACAACAGTGAAGCGCGGCGTGGATAAGGTTCAAACGAGCTTGCCCGCGGTGACCAGCAAAGTGTGCTGAAGGCGGTGCAAGAAGCGTACCGGCAAAATGCCGGCAACTGGTTTCGCAATATTACGGTTCGTTTCGACATGTCAGCTGCTCAAGGCGCCGAACAGGCCCTCACCCCCTCCGGCTATATCGCCGAACACTTGCAGAACCTCAACACGGTTGGCGGCAAGCAAGCCTCCGTCGTTGACTTCAGCGTCCTCAACTACGACACCGTGTTCTGGTCAGTGCTGTGCGGCGCCATCGCCGTGATTTTCCTGTACGCCGCCGCGCGCCGCGCGACCGCCGGCGTGCCGGGCCGCTTCCAGGCTTTCGTGGAAATGATCGTCGAGATGGTCGACGACCAGGCCAAGGGCATCATCCATGGCGACCGCTCCTTCATCGCTCCGCTGGCACTGATGGTGTTCTGCTGGATCACGGTGATGAATGCCGTCGACTTGATCCCGGTCGACTGGGTTACCGGCCTGAACGGCCTGCTGGGCATTTTCCACATCCATCTGCCGCACCACCGCGCGGTTGCCACGGCCGACCTGAACGGTACGCTGGGCATGTCGTGCGCAGTGCTGGTGCTGATGGTCTATTACAGCTTCAAGATCAAGGGCGTGGGCGGCTTCGCCCATGAACTGCTGTCGGCTCCGTTCGGCGCCAAGTGGTACCTGGCCCCGTTCAACCTGATCCTGAACCTGATCGAATTCCTGGCCAAGGCGGTTTCGCTGGGCATGCGGTTGTTCGGCAACATGTACGCCGGCGAACTGGTGTTCCTGCTGATCGCGCTGCTGGGTTCCATCTGGACGTTCGGTGCGGACCTCACCGCGCTGGGCTTCGTCGGTCATGTGCTGGCCGGTACGGTATGGGCGATCTTCCACATCCTGATCGTTCTGCTCCAGGCTTTCATTTTCATGATGCTGACGCTGGTGTACATCGGCCAGGCACACGATCACCACTGATTTAAGTTTTTCGGTTTTTCGGTTTTTTGGTTCTAAGTCTCTTCTCAATTAAAGGAGTAGTCATGCAAGCATATCTCGCCAACATCCAGGGTCTGACCGCCATCGGTATCGGCATCATCATCGGTCTGGGCGCAATCGGCGCCTGCCTGGGTATCGCCCTGATGGGTGGCAAGTACATCGAAGCGTGCGCACGTCAGCCTGAACTGATGAACCCGCTGCAAACCAAGATGTTCCTGCTGGCTGGCCTGATCGACGCGGCATTCCTGATCGGCGTGGGCGTTGCAATGCTGTTCGCATTCGCCAACCCGCTGCTGGCTGTCATCAAGTAATTCTTTTCGGTCTGCATGATGCTGACGGGCGGCGCGGGCCACTTAGCCTGGCCGCCCTTGCGCATTTATCTGTAGTTTGATTACCGAAAGGAACACACCATGAATCTGAACGCAACGTTTTTTGCGCAGATGGTCGTGTTCTTCATCCTGTGGTGGGTAGTTGCCAAATTCATTTGGCCGCCGCTGGTGAAGGCGCTCGACGAACGCGCAAAGAAGATCGCCGATGGCCTCGCCGCCGCCGAAAAAGGCAAGGCTGAGCTCGAACTCGCCAACAAGCGTGTGGACCAGGCCCTGGCCGAAGCCCGCACCGAAGGCGCTCAACGCGTCGCTGACGCCGAGAAGCGCGCTCAGCTGACCGCTGACGAGATCAAGCAAAACGCCCAGGCAGAAGCCGCACGCATCATTGCCCAGGCCAAGGCCGAAGCCGAACAGCAAGTTACCCGCGCGCGCGAGCAATTGCGCGACCAGGTCGCCGTGCTGGCCGTCAAGGGTGCCGAGCAGATCCTCAAGCGCGAAGTGAACGCGCAGGTCCACGCGGATCTGCTCAATCAACTCAAGGCTGAGCTCTAATCATGGCTGAAACCGCAACCATTGCCCGTCCCTACGCCGAGGCGCTGTTCCGCGTCGCGACCGAATCGAGCGGCAATCTGGATGCATGGTCCGAGCTGGTGTCGGAAATGGGGCAAGTTGCCGCCAATCCCGACATGAAGGCGGTGGCTGGCGATCCGAACGTGCACGGCGACAAGCTGAGCGCACTGTTCCTGTCGGCCCTGAAGTCTCCGGTCAACGACGAAGCCAAGCGCTTCGTCAGCCTGCTGGTGGATAACCACCGCCTGTCGGTATTGCCGGAAATCGCCGAGCAGTTCCATGCGCTCAAGAACGACCGTGAAGGGTCGGCTGATGTCGAGATCACGAGTGCCTTCCCCCTTGAGGGCGCAAGCCTGACCGACCTCGTCGCCGCGCTCGAACGCAAGTTCGGCCGCAAGCTGCAGCCCTCGGTTGCGGTGGACCCGTCGCTGATTGGCGGCGTGCGCGTCAAGGTCGGCGACGAAGTGCTCGACACCTCCGTGCGTGCGCGCCTGGCAGCAATGCAAGTGGCGCTGACCGCATGATGCGCGAGAAGCGCACCAGCCGACGGATTGAAGAATTAGGAGCATTGTGATGCAACTGAACCCCTCAGAAATCAGCGAGCTGATCAAGTCCCGCATCTCGGGTCTTGGCGCCGACGCTGAAGTGCGCAACACCGGCACGGTGATTTCCGTGACCGATGGTATCTGCCGCGTGCACGGCCTGTCTGGCGTGATGCAGGGCGAGATGCTGGAATTCCCCGGTAACACGTTCGGTCTGGCACTGAACCTCGAGCGCGACTCTGTCGGCGCCGTGGTGCTGGGCGAGTACGAACACATTTCCGAAGGTGACCCGGTCAAGTGCACCGGCCGCATTCTGGAAGTGCCGGTTGGCAAGGAACTGCTGGGCCGCGTGGTCAACACGCTGGGTCAGCCGATCGATGGCAAAGGCCCGATCAACGCCAAAGAAACCGACGTGATCGAAAAGGTTGCCCCTGGCGTGATCGCACGTCAGTCGGTCAGCCAGCCGGTGCAGACCGGCCTGAAGTCGATCGACGCGATGGTGCCGATCGGCCGTGGCCAGCGCGAGCTGATCATTGGCGACCGCCAGACCGGCAAGACCGCCGTTGCTGTCGACGCGATCATCAACCAGAAGGGCAAGGGCGTTTTCTGCGTCTACGTGGCAATCGGTCAGAAGGCTTCGACCGTGAACAACGTGGTGCGCAAGCTCGAAGAACTGGGCGCGATGGAGTACACCATCGTCGTTGCTGCTACGGCATCGGACTCCGCCGCCATGCAGTACCTGGCTGCCTACGCTGGTTGCACGATGGGCGAGTACTTCCGCGACCGCGGCGAAGACGCGCTGATCGTTTATGACGACCTGACCAAGCAAGCCTGGGCCTACCGCCAGGTGTCGCTGCTGCTGCGCCGCCCGCCGGGCCGCGAAGCTTACCCCGGCGACGTGTTCTACCTGCACTCGCGTCTGCTCGAGCGCGCAGCCCGCGTGAACGCCGACTACGTCGAGAAGTTCACCAAGGGCGCAGTGACCGGCAAGACCGGCTCGCTGACCGCGCTGCCCGTGATCGAAACGCAAGCTGGCGACGTGTCCGCTTTCGTGCCGACCAACGTGATCTCGATCACCGACGGCCAGATCTTCCTGGAAACCGACCTGTTCAACGCAGGTGTGCGCCCCGCAATCAACGCCGGTATCTCGGTGTCGCGCGTTGGTGGTGCCGCCCAGACCAAGGTCGTCAAGAAGCTGTCCGGCGGTATCCGTACCGACCTGGCCCAGTACCGTGAACTGGCTGCGTTCGCGCAGTTCGCTTCCGACCTGGACGATGCCACCCGCAAGCAGCTGGAGCGCGGCCGCCGCGTGACGGAACTGCTCAAGCAGGCTCAATACCTGCCGCTGCAGGTGTGGCAGCTGGCCGCGTCGCTGTACGCAGCCAACAACGGCTTCCTCGACAACGTGGAAGTGAAGGACATTCTCCCGTTCGAGAAGGGCCTGCACGACCATCTGAAGACCAAGTACGCCGACCTCGTCACCCGCATCGAAGATTCCAAGGATCTGTCGAAGGAAGACGAAGCCACCCTGCGTGCCGCGATCGAGGATTTCAAGAAGTCCGCCGCGTTCTAACCGCGCAATTCCACGAAACTGCGCCGGCACCGTTGCCATGACGGTGCCGGTGCGGCACGAATGGAGAGGAAGATATGGCCGGAACGAAAGAAATTCGAACCAAGATCAAGAGCGTGCAAAACACGCGCAAGATCACCAAGGCGATGGAGATGGTCGCCGCGTCCAAGATGCGCAAGGCGCAGGAACGGATGCGCAACGCCCGTCCCTATGCCGAGAAAGTGCGCAATATCGCGGCGCACCTGGCTGCGGCCAACCCCGAGTTCAAGCACCCCTTCATGGTGGCACGCGACATCAAGCGCGCCGGCATGATCGTGGTGACGACGGACAAGGGGCTGTGCGGCGGCATGAACACGAACGTGCTGCGTGCGGTAACCAATGAGCTGCGTGAGCTGCAAAGCCGCGGCGTGGAGGTGCAGAGCACCGCCATTGGTTCCAAGGGCTTGCAGTTCATGGGCCGCATCGGCGCCAAGGTGCTCTCGCACGTGGTGCACCTCGGTGACACCCCGCATCTGGAAAAACTGATCGGTGCCATCAAGGTCCAGCTCGACGCCTTCACCAATGGTGAAATCGATGCTGTGTACCTGGCTTACACCAAGTTCATCAATACGATGAAGCAGGAGCCGATGGTGGAGCAGCTGCTGCCGCTCCCCGCCGACAAGTTTGCCCAGACCGAAGATGAAAAGCGCGCCTACTCGTGGGATTACATCTACGAGCCCGACGCACAGACCGTAGTGGAAGAATTGTTGGTCCGCTATGTCGAAGCGCTGGTGTACCAGGCCGTGGCCGAAAACATGGCGTCCGAGCAATCGGCGCGCATGGTGGCCATGAAGGCGGCATCCGACAATGCCAAGAACGTGATCGGCGAACTGCAACTGGTCTACAACAAGACCCGTCAGGCAGCGATTACCAAGGAACTGTCGGAAATCGTCAGCGGTGCCGCAGCCGTCTAAGGCGTCAAGTATTCAAGCTATCGGAGATACGAAATGAGTATCGGAAATATTGTGCAGTGTATTGGCGCCGTGGTGGACATCGAGTTCCCCCGCGACGCGCTGCCTAAGGTCTACGAAGCGCTCGTGCTGGAAGACAGCAACGAAGCCTCGTTCGCCGAGAAGGGCCTGACCTTCGAAGTGCAGCAACAGCTGGGTGACGGCGTGGTGCGTACCATTGCCCTCGGCTCGTCGGACGGCCTGCGCCGCGGCATGGCAGTGAAGGGCACTGGCGCCCCGATCTCGGTGCCCGTCGGCCACGGCACGCTGGGCCGCATCATGGACGTGCTGGGTCGTCCCATCGACGAAGCCGGCCCGATCGCTTCGGACGAGCTGCGCGCGATCCACCAGAAGGCCCCGAAGTTCGACGAACTGTCGCCTTCGGTTGACCTGCTCGAAACCGGCATCAAGGTGATCGACCTGGTGTGCCCGTTCGCAAAGGGCGGCAAGGTGGGTCTGTTCGGTGGCGCCGGCGTCGGCAAGACCGTGAACATGATGGAGCTCATCAACAACATCGCCAAGCAGCACAGCGGTTTGTCGGTGTTCGCCGGCGTGGGCGAGCGTACCCGTGAAGGGAACGACTTCTACCACGAAATGAAGGACTCGAACGTTCTCGACAAGGTGGCCATGGTGTTCGGCCAGATGAACGAGCCGCCGGGCAACCGTCTGCGCGTGGCACTGTCCGGCCTGACCATGGCCGAGAAGTTCCGCGACGAAGGCCGTGACATCCTGTTCTTCGTCGACAACATCTACCGCTACACGCTGGCCGGTACCGAAGTGTCCGCACTGCTGGGCCGTATGCCTTCCGCAGTGGGTTACCAGCCGACGCTGGCCGAGGAAATGGGCAAGCTGCAAGAGCGCATCACCTCGACCAAGACTGGCTCGATCACGTCGATCCAGGCCGTGTACGTGCCTGCGGATGACTTGACCGACCCGTCGCCTGCTACCACCTTCCTGCACTTGGACTCGACCGTCGTGCTGTCGCGTGACATCGCCGCGCTGGGTATCTACCCGGCAGTCGATCCGCTCGACTCGACCTCGCGTCAGCTGGACCCGCAAGTCGTGGGTCAAGAGCACTACGACGTGGCCCGTCGCGTGCAGCAAACGCTGCAACGCTACAAGGAACTGCGCGACATTATCGCGATTCTGGGCATGGACGAACTGTCGCCGGAAGACAAGCAGTCGGTGTCGCGCGCTCGTAAGATCCAGCGTTTCCTGTCGCAGCCCTTCCACGTTGCGGAAGTGTTCACGGGTTCGCCGGGCAAGTACGTCACGCTGAAGGAAACCATCCGCGGCTTCAAGATGCTGGTGGACGGCGAGTGCGATCACCTGCCGGAGCAAGCGTTCTACATGGTCGGTTCGATCGACGAAGCCTTCGAGAAGGCCAAGAAGCTCCAGTAAGCGGCGTCTTTCGCTGCCAGCGCCGTAGTGGCGGCCGCCACGGACAGCAACGTCCGGGGCGGCCGCGCTTAGCCTGGCGGCGGAATACTTGCTTCCTGGCAACGGGAAGCCGAAGCTTTCAGGGACTAAAGGAATTCACATGGCAACCATTCTTGTAGACGTCGTCAGCGCCGAATCGTCGATCTTCTCCGGTCAGGCGAAGTTCGTGGCACTGCCGGGCGAGTCGGGCGAGTTGGGTATCCTGCCGGGCCATACGCCGCTGATTACGCGTATCCAGCCGGGCGCGGTGCGCATCGAGAAGGAAGACGGCAGCGAAGAGTTCGTGTTCGTGGCCGGCGGGATTCTCGAAGTCCAGCCCAAGCACGTCACCGTGCTGGCAGACACCGCTATCCGCGGCAGCGATCTCGACGAAGCCAAGGCGCAGGAAGCCAAGCGCGCCGCCGAGGAGCTGATGCAGAACCAGAGCAGCGATCTCGACCTGGCACGTGCCCAGAGCGAGCTTGCCGTGGCAGCAGCACAGCTGGCTGCCATCGCGCGCCTGCGCCGGAAACGGTAAGAAAAGCAGGGCCGCCGCAGCTGTTGTTTTTTGGCGGCGGCGAAAAAAAGGCAGCTGCGAGGCTGCCTTTTTTTTATGCCAGCGACTATTCTGTCGGCTCAGGACAAAAAAAAGCGCGCGGGCCGGGGAGGCTCCGCGCGGACGGGAAAATCCCTTCGAGGGGTCAATTCGAAGGAACGGGTAAGGTCCAGGTCAACCAACAGGCGCTAACCACATTCTTGTGGTCCAGCACTCGGTCAGGCGGTATTGATCGCATTCAGACGATTTAACCAGCCGGAACCGGCAAGCGCCAACATCATCTCAACCTGGTACACCGATCACAGGCATCGCCTGCGATCCGGTCAATCTGGGTGGGAATGCTTCCTTAGGCTTTCTTCCATGACGTCCTCCCTTTCTGTTTGGGGGAGGTAACGCCTTTCACAAAAAACTGATTGTGTTGAAGCATTGTGGGGGAAACTTTTGGGGATGGCAGTAACAAAATGTATCGGTTTGCAAGAAGTTGAAAGCGCGGTAACCAAATAAGCGTCTAAACAGGCATGTTACGCCACGTTTCACCGCACTTGTCGTCAGGCGGCGGGAACATCACCACGCGGCGCGGGTCCGATAGCTTTCGCTGATCCTGCCATCCGCCTTGCGGTCCGGCCATCCACTGCCATGCCGCTTTCCTTCCCCTTTTCCCCGTTTTACCGCTTTGCCCAGGCCCCTGCGGATATGGCGAGAGGCGTTGTCCAGCATAGGCTGGCGGCATTGCTGGCTGCGTCTTTCATGGCGGCTGGCCAGGCTGGCGCGGCCGAGCCGCAAGCCCCCGCCGGTGCGCTCTGGCAAGGCGAGCTCGACGGCCGCGTACAGGTATCGCTGACGATATTTCCTCGCGCGGGCACTGACGGGATCGACGGCACGGCCCGTTACGATTCAATGCTTGCCGCCGCGCCGCGTCAACTCGATGGCCAATTGACATCCGACGGACGGCTGAGCGTGCGCGAGCGCGCCGCCGGACAGGCGCCTGTTGAGTATCCCGAAGCCCGCGATGGTGCACGTTTCGAGGGCACCGTCTCCTCCGATGGGTTGAGTGTCAGTGGGGAATGGATGAATACCGACGGTACTCGCCGCCAGGCATTGACGCTCACGCGCAAGGCGGTCTATCGCGAGCGCACTGTGAATGTGGCTGGCGCGCGTCTTACCGAACGCTATCCCGAAACCGGCCGCCCGCGCGTGGATGCCATGATTACGTCACTACGCGCCAGCAGTTGCGGCCGGGGCGAACAGGAGTGCCGCAGCGCGATCGAGGTAATGCGGCTGGATGCCGGCAACGTCAGCCTGCTGCGCACCACCTGGCGCTACAGCGGTGGCGCGCATGGCAGCCTCGACTTCATGAGTGGCACGTGGCGGCGTTACGGGCCGGCGGGTGCAATGGCATCCGCGCCAACTGTCCAGCTGGTCTATCGCCGGGTCGGGCTAGCCGATCTCCTGCAGCCGGGCGAGGCCTGCCTGCAAAAACTCAACGACGAGCTACAAGCCGCACTGAAGCGGCAGGGCGCAGCCGAGCCTGCGCGTGGCGTGCTTGACGCACAAGCGCTGCAGGAATCGCGCGTCCCGTTTACCCTGTACCGCGGTGGCGTGGTGTTGCACTATGCCCCCTACGCGGTTGGCCCATTTGCGCAGGGTGCTTACCAGGTGGCGGTGCCGTTCGCGCGGCTGGGAAGTTGTGCCCGCCCGGCCGGTACCGGCCGCGACAAGTCCCCCGAACCCAACGAGAAGGAATCGACGTGAGCGAGATGCAGACAGCCATGCGCGGCATGCTGGCAATGAAGACGGTTGCCGTGGCCGGCCTGTCCGGGCACCCGGACAGGCCCAGCCATGAAGTAGCCGCGTACTTGCAGCGCCATGGCTATCGCATTGTCCCCGTCAATCCGCGCCACGCGGGCGAGCGCATCCTGGGCGAGACCTGCTACGCCAGCCTGGCCGATGCCGCTGCGGACTTGGCCAAGTCCGGGCTGCGCATTGATTGGGTCGATATCTTCCGCCGTGCCGCCGATGTGCCGCCGGTGCTCGAGGATGCCATCGCGATCGGCGCCCGCGGCGTCTGGCTGCAGCTCGGCATCGTCAATGATGAGGCTTTTGCCCGGGCCACCGCCACCGGATTGCTGGCGGTGCAGGACCGCTGCAGCAAGATCGAGCTGATGCGCCAGGCCGCCTGATCCCGCTAAACTAGTCACGCCAGCCCCGAATCTCGTCCTCAATCCCGCCCTAAATCCAGTCCCAAGCAGCCATGGCCATCGATCCCCAGCTTCTCGACTATTACCGCCGGCTCTCCGAACGCTACGCCGGGCAGCCCGTGCCGGCGGGTGCCGCCGGCCGCCGCGCGCGCTTCGCCGAGATCGCGGCGACCTCGGTCGTGCCCGACCCGGAAGGCATCACGTCCACCGACATGGAGCTGGTGCTACCCGGGCGCACGCTGGCGGTGCGATTGTTCCGCCCGGAAGGCGTGGCCGAGCCGCGCCTGATTGTCTATTTCCATGGCGGCGGCTGGGTGGTGGGTTCGCAGGACACGCATCACAGCGTGGCAGCGCTGCTTGCCGCCGACACCGGCTGCGCGGTGGCCAGCGTGGACTACCGGCTGGCGCCCGAGCATCCGTTCCCCGCGCCGTGCGACGACGCGCTGCAGGCGGTGCTGTGGTTCGCCGAGCAACGCGACCGCTTGCGCCTGGATGCGGGCTTCCTGGCCGTGGCGGGCGACAGCGCGGGCGGGCACCTGGCCGCGCAGGCCGCGCGCTGGGCCAATGCGCACGGGCGCCCCGGCCTGGTCAACGCCCAGTTGCTGATCTATCCCGTGGCCGCGCCGGTGCTGGCCAGCGAAAGCTATCGCGCCTTTGCGGATGGCCCCGGCCTCACCCGCGACGAAATGGCCTGGTTCTGGACGGCATTCATCGGCGCCGAGCGCCTTGCCGCCGGCGCCGCCATCGAAGACACGCGCATCCACCTGATGGGCGCCGCGCCACAGCACCTGCCCCCGGCCAGCGTGGTGATTGTTGCCGCACACGACGTGCTGCGCGACGACGGCCTGGCCTACGCGGACTACCTGGTGCGCTACGGCGCGCCGGTGATCACGCTGGAGGCAAGCGGGATGACGCACGGCTTTGCACGGCTGCAGCCCGATGTCCCGCGCGCGCGCGAATGGATGCGCCGCGCCGCGCAGGCCTTCAAGGAACTGGCGGAGGATATCTAAGCTGCCGGCAGGGGCCGGCCATCCCGTAAAATGGTGGTCTTACGAGGATGACCATGACCGCATTGCAGAACGATACCTTCCTGCGCGCGCTGCGCCGGCAACCGACCGAGTACACCCCGCTGTGGCTGATGCGTCAGGCGGGGCGTTACCTGCCCGAATACAACGCCACGCGCGCTCGCGCCGGCAGCTTCCTCGGCCTGGCCAAGAACCCGGCCTATGCCACGGAAGTTACCCTGCAGCCCCTCGAGCGCTATCCGCTCGACGCGGCCATTCTCTTCTCCGACATCCTGACCGTGCCCGATGCCATGGGCCTCGGGCTGTCGTTTGCGCAAGGCGAGGGTCCGCGCTTTGCCCACCCGCTGCGCACCGAAGGCGACGTCAAGAAGCTGGCGGTGCCGGACATGGCCTCGCTGTCTTACGTGTTCGACGCGGTCAGCGAGATCCGCCGCGCGCTGGTGCAGGACGGCCGCCAGCGCGTGCCGCTGATCGGCTTCTCGGGCAGCCCCTGGACGCTGGCCTGCTACATGGTCGAGGGCGCCGGCTCTTCCGATTTCCGCACGGTCAAGGCCATGATGTACAGCCGCCCCGACCTGATGCACCGCATCCTGGAGATCAACGCGCAGGCCGTGTCGGCCTACCTGAATGCACAGATCGAGGCAGGTGCACAAGCCGTGATGCTGTTCGACACCTGGGGCGGCACGCTGGCCGACGGCATGTACCAGACGTTCTCCCTGGCCTATATGCGCAAGGTGCTGGCCGGACTGAAGCGCGAGCATAACGGCGAGCAGGTGCCAGCCATCGTGTTTACCAAGGGCGGCGGATTGTGGCTGGAGGCGCTCACCGAGATCGGTGCCGATGCGCTCGGTCTGGACTGGACGGTCAACTTGACGCAGGCGCGCCGCCGCACCGGCGGCAAGGTGGCGCTGCAGGGCAATATCGACCCCAATGTGCTGTTTGCGCCGGAAGCCGCGATTCGCGAACAGGTGCGCGGCGTGCTCGACAGTTATGCAGCCGGCGGCGGCAGCGACGGACACGTCTTCAACCTCGGCCACGGCATTTCCCAGTTCACCCCGCCCGAGAATGTGACGGTGCTGGTGGACGAGGTGCATCGCTACAGCCGGCAGCTGCGCACCGCGGCAAGGTGACAGCTGGTGCACGTCTTCCCTCCCACCGGGGGGTACCGCCTGTGCGGCGCAGCGAGCCGGGCTCGCACGCCGCACCCGGACGGGCGGGTGCCGGGGGAGGCTTGCCCGAAGCGCTGTCAAGTAAACTATTTTGCAATATTTCGCCCTTTCGGTGCCGGTTCACGCTTGTCAAGGCTTGACTTATGCACATCAATGGGTTTTCCGCAGTGCAAGAGCGGGTTAGTCCCTAACTCATCTGAGGGATGTCGCCAAGTCCTTGATTTACAAGGCATTGCATCTGGCCACGCACAGGCTGGAATGCCCGTGGGAGCCTTGTTTTACGGGGCTTGCCGGGAACGCCGGACGAGTTTTCAACAAAGTTATCCACAGGCGCTGCCCGGGGCCGGTAAAACCAGCCATCTATCATCGACTTAGGGGCACATTTGAAGCGTTACTTTAAGTTGATGTTGCGCCGCACACTGAATTTGTCTGGAAAGCGGCTCAGCCTCGGTCTGCACATGCATTGGGCTTGCTTGCCCCAATCTGGACCGTACCCACCGCTGCGCTGGGCGATCGGCCTGGGAGGCACAGTGTGATGTTACCGGCGATCCCCGGGCAAGCCGGGCCGGCCGCGGAGCTCATCGACGGCGCACCGCTTGCCGTCGTGCGGGTGGCACTTGATACGCCGGCTGACGATGTCTTCGATTACCTTGCTGGCCCGGAAGTCCAGCCCGGCGAACTGGTCACGGTGCCGTTCGGCCGCCGTACGCTGGTCGGCGTGGCGATATCGCGTTGTACGCACTCCGATGTACCTGCGGACAAGCTGCGTTCTGTCGCGCAGCGCCTGGACTGGCTGCCACCGCTTGGCGCCCACTGGATTGCGCTGGCGGGCTTTGCCGCTCGCTATTACCACCGCTGCCTTGGCGAAGTCATGCTGCCCGCGCTACCTCCGGCCCTGCGCGAGGCCGACGGCTGGGCGCGGCTGGCACTGCGTGCCCGCAGCGAACACTACCGCGCGGCCCCGGGGCAGGGCGAGGCGCTGTTGGCGGCGGTGCCGCCGCGCGCCCGCACCGTGCTGGCGCTGGCTCAAGCGCTGGTGGCAGCCGCCGGGGAAGGGCGGGCGGTATCCGCCGCCGAGGCGCGCGTGCTATGCAGCGCGGCGCCCTCGCGCCTGGCGGAGTGGACCGAGGCCGGCTGGGTGATCTCCGGGCGGGCCGACCAGCCCTTGCTGGGCGCGCCCTCGGCTGCCGAGCCGTCGACCGCGCCGCCACTGCACGAGGAGCAGCGCGTGGCCGTGGAAGCCATCGCGCAGGCCAAGGGATTCGCGCCGTTCCTGCTCCACGGCGTCACCGGCAGCGGCAAGACCGAAGTCTACCTGCACGCCATGGCCGACGTGCTGGCGCGCGATGCGCAGGCGCAGGTGCTGATGCTGGTGCCTGAAATCAACCTCACGCCGCAACTGCAGGGCCGCATTGCCTCGCGCTTTCCCCATCTGCCGCTGGCGGTGCTGCATAGCGGCCTGGCCGACCAGGAGCGCACGCTGCAATGGCTGGCCGCGCATCGCGGCGAGGCCCGCATCGTGCTGGGCACGCGGCTGGCCGTGCTGGCCTCGCTGCCACACCTGGCGCTGATCGTGGTCGACGAGGAGCACGACACATCCTACAAGCAGCAGGAAGGCCTGCGCTACTCCGCGCGCGACCTGGCCGTATGGCGGGCCAAGCAGCTCGGCGCGGCTGTGGTGCTGGGCTCCGCCACGCCGTCCATGGAGTCCTGGTGGCGTGCGGAGCAGGGCACCTACCGCAAGCTGGTGTTGCGTGAGCGGGCCCAGACCGATGCCACGCTGCCCACGGTGCGGCTGATCGATATCAACCAGGAACGCCAGCGCCAGCGTGCCCTCTACGAAGGGCTGTCGGTGCCGTTGCTCAACGCCATCGAGGCCCGCCTGCAGCGTGGCGAGCAGAGCCTGCTGTTCCTGAACCGGCGCGGCTACGCCCCGGTGCTGGCCTGCGATAGCTGCGGCTGGCTCTCCGGATGCCCGCGCTGCTCGGCCTATATGGTGCTGCACCGGCCGGAGCGCCGCCTGCGCTGCCACCATTGCGGGCTGGAATCCCCGGTGCCGCACCATTGCCCGGATTGTGGAAATGTGGATGTTGCACCGCTTGGCCGAGGCACCCAGCGCATCGAGGAGGCCTTGGCAGCACGCTTCCCGCAAGCGCGCATCGCCCGCATCGATGCCGACTCCACGCGCCGCAAGGGCAGCGCGCAGGCCATGTTCGATGAGGTCCACGCAGGCGAGGTCGACATCCTGGTCGGTACGCAGATGGTGGCCAAGGGACACGACTTCCAACGCGTGACCCTGGTCGGCATCGTCCATCCGGACGCCGCCATGTTCAGCCACGACTTTCGCGCGGCCGAGCATCTGTTTGCCTCCCTGATGCAGGTGGCCGGACGGGCCGGGCGGGCAGGGCTGGCGGGCGAGGTGCTGATCCAGACCCGCTATCCCGATGCATCGGCATTGCAGGCATTGGTACGCCATGACTATGATGGATTCGCGGCTACCCAGTTGCGCGAGCGCCGCCAGGCCGGGTTGCCCCCGTTTGCCTACCAGGTGCTCGTCACGGCCGACCATGCCGAACTGGAGCGTGCGCTGGCCTTCCTCCAGAGCGCGCGGAATCGGGCCGATACGTGCCGGATGGCGCCGGAGGTGCAACTCCATGACCCGGTGCCGATGTCGATGGTGCGGGTGGCTAACCGGGAGCGCGCGCAAATGCTGGTGGAAAGTACCTCGCGCATTGCACTGCAAAGATTTATCAGCGAGTGGGTGCAAACTTTCGGCGAGGCGCTGGGCGATGCCAAGGGCGTGCGCTGGCAGTTGGAGATCGATCCTTTGCGTATCTGAGCGGAACCCGAGCGGAACCCGAGTGGGGTCCGGTTGCGCCAGGGGCAGCGCAGCGCAAGGTACGGTGCAACCACTTTTTCTGATGTGTCTGAGTGGTTATACCTAGTTGCACCTTTGGTTTGCCCGGGAGTATGATCGCGCCAATCTGCCGGTTTCCCCGCAGTCAGGAAGCCGGCATCCGCATCTTACGGAGAATCAAGCGCATGGCCACCACCACCCTCGGCGTCAAACTCGACGACGCCTCCCGCGAGCGCCTCAAGCGCGTTGCGCAGTCGATCGACCGCACGCCGCACTGGCTGATCAAGCAGGCGATCTTCACGTATCTGGAGCAAGTCGAACGGGGCAACATCCCGCATGAGACCAGCGCCGCCGGTACGGGGAGCGAGGGTGCGGCGGACGGCGCCGACGCCTTTGACGGTGCGGCTAGCGATGGCGCGATACAGCCTTTCCTCGAGTTTGCGCAGAGCGTGCAGCCGCAATCGGTGCTGCGCGCCGCCATCACAGCCGCTTATCGCCGCCCGGAGTCCGAGTGCGTGCCGGTGCTGCTTGAGCAGGCTCGCCTGCCACATCAGCAGGCCGAAGCCGCACTTGCCATGGCCCGGACCCTGGCCACGCGATTGCGTGAGCGCAAGGTCGGCACCGGCCGCGAAGGGCTGGTGCAGGGCCTGATCCAGGAGTTCTCGTTGTCCTCGCAGGAAGGCGTGGCGCTGATGTGCCTGGCCGAGGCGCTGCTGCGCATTCCCGACAAGGCCACCCGCGACGCGCTGATCCGCGACAAGATCAGCGGCGCCAACTGGCAGTCGCACCTGGGCCAGAGCCCGTCGGTGTTCGTCAATGCCGCCACCTGGGGCCTGCTGTTTACGGGCAAGCTGGTGGCTACGCATACCGAAGCCGGCCTGTCCAAGGCGCTGACCCGCATCATCGGCAAGGGCGGCGAGCCGCTGATCCGCAAGGGCGTGGACATGGCGATGCGCCTGATGGGCGAGCAGTTCGTCACCGGCGAGACCATTTCCGAGGCGCTGGCCAACGCGCGCAAGTACGAGGCCGAGGGCTTCCGCTACTCCTACGACATGCTGGGCGAAGCGGCCATGACCGAGGCCGACGCGCAACGCTACCTGGCCTCCTACGA
The DNA here is from genome assembly GCF_000832305.1 of Cupriavidus basilensis. Classification (NCBI taxonomy): domain Bacteria; kingdom Pseudomonadati; phylum Pseudomonadota; class Betaproteobacteria; order Burkholderiales; family Burkholderiaceae; genus Cupriavidus; species Cupriavidus basilensis. The sequence goes on along the minus strand of NZ_CP010536.1, from coordinate 4,352,367 downwards.
GCAGGCCATCAATGCCATCGGCCAGGCTTCGCGCGGGCGCGGCATCTATGAAGGCCCCGGCATCTCGATCAAACTCTCGGCGCTGCATCCGCGCTATAGCCGCGCGCAGCATGAGCGCGTCATCGGCGAGCTGTACGGCCGCCTCAAGTCGCTGACCTTGCTGGCTCGGCAGTACGACATCGGCATCAATATCGACGCCGAGGAAGCCGACCGCCTGGAAATCTCGCTCGACCTGCTGGAGCGCCTGTGCTTCGAGCCCGAGCTGGCCGGCTGGAACGGCATCGGCTTCGTGGTGCAGGGCTACCAGAAGCGCTGCCCGTTCGTGATCGACTACCTGATCGACCTGGCTCGCCGCAGCCGCCACCGCCTGATGATCCGCCTGGTCAAGGGCGCGTACTGGGATAGCGAGATCAAGCGCGCCCAGGTGGACGGGCTGGAGGGCTATCCGGTCTACACGCGCAAGGTCTATACCGACGTGTCCTACGTAGCCTGCGCGCGCAAGCTGCTGTCGGTGCCGGACGTGATCTACCCGCAGTTCGCTACCCACAACGCCCACACGCTGGCGGCCATCTATCAGATCGCCGGTCACAACTACTACCCTGGCCAGTATGAGTTCCAGTGCCTGCACGGCATGGGCGAGCCGCTGTACGACCAGGTGGTCGGCCCGCTGGCTGATGGCAAGTTCAACCGCCCGTGCCGGATCTACGCGCCGGTCGGCACGCATGAGACGCTGCTGGCCTACCTGGTGCGCCGCCTGCTGGAAAACGGCGCCAACACGTCCTTCGTCAACCGCATCGCCGACGACACCATCTCGCTGGACGAACTGGTGGCCGACCCGGTGGCCGTGGTCGAGCAGATGCACGCCGATGAGGGCGCGCTTGGCCTGCCGCATCCGCGCATTGCGCAGCCACGCACCCTTTACGGCGAGTCGCGCGCCAATTCTGCCGGCATCGACCTGTCCAACGAGCATCGCCTGGCCTCGCTGTCGTCCGCGCTACTGGCCGGCACGAGCGAGGCGGTCAGCGCTGTGCCGCTGCTGGGCACGGAAGCCGCCGCGGGCGAGGACGTCAATCAGCCGGCACCCGTGCGCAACCCGTCCGACCAGCGCGACGTGGTCGGCCATGTCACCGAGGCCAGCATGGCCGAGGTGGAAGCCGCGCTGCAGGCCGCCGTCAACGCCGCGCCGATCTGGCAGGCGACCCCGGCCGACGTGCGCGCCGCCGCGCTGGAGCGCGCCGCGGAACTGATGGAAGCGCAGATGCAGTCCCTGATGGGCATCATCGTGCGCGAGGCCGGCAAGACCTTCTCCAATGCCATCGCCGAAGTGCGCGAGGCCGTGGACTTTCTGCGCTATTACGCCGCGCAAGTGCGTGAGACCTTCTCCAGCGACACCCATCGTCCGCTCGGGCCGGTGGTCTGCATCAGCCCGTGGAATTTCCCGCTGGCCATCTTCACCGGCCAGGTCGCGGCCGCGCTGGCTGCCGGCAACACCGTGCTGGCCAAGCCCGCCGAGCAGACCCCGCTGATCGCCGCCCAGGCGGTGCGCTTGCTGCGCGAGGCTGGGGTGCCGGCTGGCGCCGTGCAGTTGTTGCCGGGCCGGGGCGAAACCGTGGGCGCCGCGCTGGTCGGCGACGCTCGCGTCAAGGGCGTGATGTTCACCGGCTCCACCGAAGTGGCGCGCCTGCTGCAACGCAGCGTGGCCGGCCGGCTGGACGCGGCTGGCCGCCCGGTGCCGCTGATCGCCGAGACCGGCGGCCAGAACGCGATGATCGTGGACTCCTCCGCGCTGGCCGAGCAGGTGGTTGGCGATGTGGTCAACTCCGCCTTCGACTCGGCCGGCCAGCGCTGTTCCGCGCTGCGCGTGCTGTGCCTGCAGGAAGAAGTGGCCGACCGCGTGCTGGAAATGCTCAAGGGCGCGATGGATGAGCTCACCATGGGCAACCCGGACCGTTTGTCCACCGATGTCGGCCCGGTCATCGACGAAGAGGCGCGCGGCAACATCGTGCGCCATATCGACGCCATGCGCGCCAAGGGCCGCCGCGTCCACCAGGCCGACCCGAACGGCGCGCTCAGCGCGGCCTGCCGCAATGGCACGTTTGTGTCGCCAACGCTGATCGAACTCGACAGCATCGAAGAACTGCAGCGCGAAGTCTTTGGCCCCGTGCTGCATGTGGTGCGCTACCCGCGAGCCGGCCTTGACACGCTGCTTGCGCAGATCAACGGCACCGGCTACGGCCTGACCATGGGCATTCACACCCGTATCGACGAGACCATCGAGCACATCGTCGAGCGCGCGGAAGTGGGCAACCTCTACGTCAACCGCAATATCGTGGGCGCGGTGGTGGGCGTGCAGCCCTTCGGCGGCGAAGGCCTGTCCGGCACCGGCCCCAAGGCGGGCGGCCCGCTGTACCTGCACCGTCTGTTGTCGGTCTGCCCGCTGGACGCCGTGGCCCGCGTGGTGCGCGCCTCCGACACCGTCGGCGGCGCCGACGAGACCGGCCCGGTGCGCCGCACGCTGACCGAGACACTGGCTACGCTCAAGGAATGGGCGCAGCGCGAGAGCGCGGCGCTGCCCGGGCTGGTGGCGGCGTGCGAGCGCTTTGCCGCGGCCTCGGCGGCCGGCCTGTCGGTCACGCTGCCCGGCCCCACCGGCGAGCGCAACACCTACACGCTGCTGCCGCGCGCCGCCGTGCTGTGCCTGGCCCAGCAGGAGACCGACCTGGCTGTGCAACTGGCGGCGGTACTGGCGGCTGGCAGCCAGGCGGTGTGGGTTGAAAGCCCCATGGCCCGGGCCCTGTTTGCGCGCCTGCCCAAGGCAGTACAATCGCGCGTCCGCCTGGTGGCCGACTGGTCGGCCGGCGATACCGGCTTCGACGCGGTTCTCCACCATGGCGATTCCGACCAGCTGCGCGCGGTATGCGAACAGCTGGCCACGCGCCCCGGCCCGATCATTTCGGTGCAAGGCCTGGCACATGGTGAACCGAATATCGCCATCGAGCGTTTGTTGATCGAGCGTTCGCTGTCCGTCAATACGGCGGCAGCGGGTGGCAATGCGAGTTTGATGACGATCGGCTAACCGCCGGGCGTCGATCGAAGCGGCGCGAGGCAGCGGTGATCCCGCAAACCTCGCGTATTTGAAAATCGGGGAGCGTTTCGCGCCACACCCGGACGCGTCCAAAAACGCAGCAAAGGCTATAGAGAATAGCTACCAAGGAGAACAGATGAACTCGACTTTCCACAAGACGGCCCTCACCGTTGCCCTGTCCGTCGCTGGCCTGTGCGCCACCTCGGCCGCCTTCGCCCAGGCGCAGGAAATCAAGCTGGGCTTTGCCGCGCCGATGACCGGCGGCCAGGCGCAATACGGCAAGGACATGCAGAACGGCGTTGTCCTCGCCATCGAGGAAATGAACGCGACCAAGCCCAAGATCGGCGGCAAGGACGTCAAGTTCGTACTGCTCTCCGAAGACGACGCGGCCGACCCCAAGACCGGCTCGGTGGTCGCGCAGAAGCTGGTCGACAACGGCATCCAGGGCATGCTGGGCCACTTCAACTCGGGCACCAGCATCCCGGCGTCGATGGTCTACAACCGCGCTGGCATCCCCCAGATCGCCATGGCAACGGCGCCTGAGTACACCCGCCAGGGCTTCAAGACCACTTTCCGCATGATGACCTCCGACACCCAGCAGGGCTCGGTGATCGGTGCCTTCGTGGTGAAGAAGCTGGGCGCCAAGAACATCGCCATCGTCGACGACCGCACGGCCTACGGCCAAGGCCTGGCCGACGAGTTCGAGAAGGCCGCCAAGGCCGCCGGCGGCAAGATCGTGCGCCGCGAGTTCACCAACGACAAGGCGGTGGACTTCAAGGCTGTGCTGACCAACATCAAGCGCAGCAACCCGGACGTGATCTTCTTTGGCGGCGCCGAGACGCAATCCGCGCCGATGGCCAAGCAGGTCAAGGAACTCGGCATGAAGTCGCCGGTGGTGTCGGGCGAAATGTCGAAGACCGACAACTTCCTCAAGCTGGCCGGTCCTGCCGCCGAGGGCACTGTCGTCTCGCTGGCCGGCCTGCCGCTGGAGCAGATGCCCGGTGGCACCGCCTACGAGAAGAAGTACGAGAAGCGCTTCGGCAGCAAGGTGCAGACCTACTCGCCGTACGCCTATGACGGCGCCACCGCCTTGATGACCGCCATGATCAAGGCGGGCTCGGCCGATCCGGCGCGCTACCTGCCGGTGCTGGCCGCCACCAACATGCAAGGCGTGACCACCAAGACGCTGGCCTACGACGCGCGCGGCGACCTCAAGGACGGCGGCATCACCGTCTACAAGGTGGTTGGCGGCAAGTGGACCGTGCTGGAGACGGTGGGCGGCAAGTAAGCTATTCTGCTCTGGAACGACGCCACCCTGCGGGCCTACCCGTCGGGTTAAAGCGTTGGTCGCGCCCCGCGAGGGGCGTGCAAACGCCTCAGTCAGCGGCTGGGGCGTTTTTTTCGCGGCAAGGTCTGTCTTGACCCGCAGGGGCAGGTCAATGCCGACGAGACCTGCCCTCAGTCTTCGTTGGCGCCGAGGTCCTGTCCCCTCGGCGTCGCCGGGCGCCGCTTCAGCGCGCTCTTGAAAAGGGCTTTGACCGAACCCTCGAGCTTCGCCCAATTTTCGAGTGCCTCCGGGACGAACCGTAGTTCGTGGGGCATTTACAGGTCGTCAATGTTGACTTTGACCGCGCGGCTCACTGATTTGAGTCGCGTCTGCACCAGGCTCTCAAGCTGGCGCTCATCATACGGTTCGGCCAATTTGGCCATGAATTCCGGAGATACGGTGTAGAACGCGGGCCGGTTATGGTTCAGAACAGCCACTGGCTGGCCATGGGCCTCCTCGACAACCTTGCTGGGGTTTTGCTTGAATTCCGAGATGCTGACGGTCAGCAGGCTGTGGATGTTTTCCATCACATGCTCCAGATAGGTCTAGATAGGTCTAAATTCAGACCTGTTTTAGGCCCTGTTTCGATCTGCTCAAGCCTGCGGCGTGGTGCTGTCGTTTCTGGCATACATGGGGACCCAGCCGATGTCTAGTGCTGCGCTAGGGGCAGATTTCTCCCCCTGTTTTCACGAGCAGGACGGGGCCACGATGGCGCATAATCCCGCACTCGCACATCCACCCCGAAGGAGCAGTCCGTGTCCGTGCAGGAAGTCAGCTACGACCACGCCATCGAGCTAGCCAACGCAGAGCGCTACGATGAAGCGCTGGTCATTCTCGACCAGCTTTCGCAGGCGCAGCCTCAAGTGGTGGATTTCGACTGCCTGCGGGCACGCCTGCATTTTGACCGCGGCGATGCGCAGGCCGCCTTTGCCGTGCTCGATGCGGCGCTGGCCAAGCTGCCCGGGCTGCCGCTGCACCCGGCGCACCGTTGGTCCTCGCGCGGTGTGATCGCGCACCGCTACGGCATGCTGCTGATGGGGATGGAGCGCTTGCAGGAGGCGCTGCCCTGGCTGGAAGAGGCTGCGCTGCGCAACGGCTTGTCCTCCGGCGAGTGGAGCGCCCGCCTGCACGCCGGGCTGGTGCATTACCGGCTGGGCAATTTCGCCGCGGCCGGCGCTTACTGGTATGACCTGCTTTATCGCGCGCCGGATCTCGGCGCCGAAGACATCCTGGGCCAGGCGCTGGCCCACGTGAATGCCGCCGGCGACGAGGCCGAGCCGATGCTGCGCCTGTGCCTGGCGCGCATCGGCCTGGACAACCCCGACCTGCTGGCGCTCGACGAAGCCGCGGGCGATGCCCTGGCCGCCGAGCAGGCGGCCATCGTGCTGGCCAGCCAGCCGGACCACCCGCATGCCCGCCGCATCCGCGCGCCGCTGCGCTACCGCGCGGGCGAGCTCGATGGTGCCTGGGACGATTTCGCCACCTATCAGCGCAAGGCGCCGGACCCCAAGGCGCAGGTGCGCGAGCTCGAATGGCGCCACCAGTCCGGCGAAGCGGAGCCTTGGCTGCGCTTTGCCTTCGTCGAGGGCGCGGCGGATGCGACCGGTTACTACAACGCGGGCGTGGCGCTGGCCGAGTTCATGGACGCGGTGCCGGCCGCCGAAGCGGCGTTGATGCCGCACCTGATCAAGGCCTATCGCCTGGGCCTGGCGCGCTTCGAAGCCTACTTCGCCACCGGCGAGGGCGGCTACGACGACGCCGATCCCCATATCTACTCGTTGTTGTGCCACAACCTGGCGACCCGGCTGGAAGGCGACGGCAACCGCGCGGAGCGCATCGCGTTGCACGAGAAGGGCATCGCGGTCAGCGAATTCATCGAGCACTGGATCGACCTGCTCGAGTGCCTCGAGGCGGCCGGCCAGCACGGCAAAGCCGTGGAAGTCGCGGGCGATGTGCTCAACCGCTATCCGCTGGAGCGCGATCCCGCCAACGTGGGCTGGATCTTCAGCCGGCTGGTGAGCACCTGGAAGGCCATCGGCGGCACGGAAGTAACGTCGGCGGCCCGTGACGCGCTGGCGCACATGGATGCGCGCGCCGACGCCTTGCCGGTGGAGGAGCGCAGCCAGACCGCGCACGCGCTGGCGCACGCCCGAGCTCACTTCGCGGGGCTGCTGCGCAACGCCATGGACAGCATGGACCAGCACGACCGCACCGACGCGCAGGCCGAGATCGAGGCCCTGCAGCGCCGCGCGCTGCTGATCGAGGACGCGTGGCTGTGCAACCAGTTCGGCATGATCTGGCGCGGCCTGGGCGCGCCGCAGCGCGCGTTGCCGCTGTTCGAGCTAGCCATCGCGCTGACCGCCGACGATCCTGCGGACCAGGCCTTCCCGCGCCTGCAGCGCGCGCTGATCCGCAACGGCGAGAAGCAATACGCCGAAGCGCTGACGGACTTCGAGGCTGCCTTTGCCGCGCGCAACGGCTGGGATGGCGAGGCCTACCTCGGCGCCGTCGAGGCCGCGCTGGGCCTGGAGCAGCGCGAGACCGCGCTGGGCTACTTCGACAAGGCCCGCGTGAGCGGCGCCGCGCAGGGCAAGACGCGCTCACTCTATGCCCGCATGGAAACCGGCCTGCGGGCGACGCGTCCGGGATGGAAGTTCTGGGGCGTGTAGCCGGCGGGGACCAGCGGCATCACCGGTCCAGTCACGATAAAAAAACGCCATCCCTGTAAGATGGCGTTTTTTTACGTGTGAACGCGTCACGTTGGCAACAAATTCCATGCCTCTGTCGGACAAACTCTGACATGGAATGTCATGTGGCTCCGTTACCATATAGCCCATGAATGGACTGAGCCAATTGTTTCCAAGCCTGCCCCTGGCACCGGGCGGGCTTTTCTGGGTCGGGCTGGCGCTGGTGGGCGCCGGCCTGGCGGGCGAGGTGTGCCGCATGTACCTGCGGCTGCCCCGCATCGTCGGTTACGCCGCAACGGGCCTCGCGGCTGGCATGCTTGGCCGCGGCATCGTGGACGAGGACATGATCGCGCAGACCCGCATCCTGATCGACATGGCGCTGGCGCTCGCCTTGTTCGAGCTCGGGCACCGGCTCTCGCTCACCTGGCTGCGGGCCAATCGCTGGCTGCTCTTCACCAGCGCCTTCGAAAGCCTGCTGACCTGGGGCCTGGTCGCCGCCGTGCTGCAATGGATCGGCGTGAGCCCGGCGGTTGCCATCCTGGCCGGCGGCATTGCCGTCAGCACCTCGCCGACCATCGTGCTGCAGCTCAAGAACGAGCTGCGCGCCGAAGGGCAGGTGACCGAGCGGCTGCTGGCCATGGCCGCGCTCAACAGCATCTACGCCGCCGCCATCGTCCAGGTCGCCACCGGCTGGCTGCATTCCGAATATGGCAACCTGGGTGCGGCGCTGCTGCATCCGCTCTACCTGCTGGTGGGTTCCTGCCTGCTGGCCTGGGGCGTTGGCAAGCTCGGCCACGCGATCTATGCGCGCATGGAGACGGACGATCACTACAGCTTCCTGGTGCTGGTGGGGCTGGTGCTGTTCACGCTGGCGCTCACGCGCTTGCTCAAGCTGTCGATGCCGCTCACGCTGTTGCTCGCCGGTGTGGTGTTCAAGCACCAGGACAGCCAGCCGCGCGTATGGCCAGCGCACTTCGGCAGCGCGGGCAGCTTGTTGATCATCGTGATGGTGGTCTCGCTCGGCCTGCCGCTGACTGCGCACGACTGGGCCATCGGTGGCGGCGCCGCCTGTGTGCTGGTACTGCTGCGTCATATTGCCAAGCTGGTGGGTGTGGTCTCGCTGGGTTCGTTCTCGGGCCTGAGCATGAAGCAGTGCGTGGCGCTCGGGCTTGCGCTGGCACCCATGTCGGGCCTCGCGTACTTGCTGATGAGCGATATCGCGCTGCTGTATCCCGCCACGGGTGAGCCGCTGGCAGCCATCATCCTGTGCACGCTGGCGATCGAGCAGTTGCTTGGGCCTACGCTGGCGGGCTGGGCACTTCGCTATGCGGGCGAGGTCAGAAGCAATGGAGGAGGGCGCTGATGTCACTCGAACCGTTCAAGCATTCCGAGGCGCTGACGTTTGGCGTGGAGCTGGAGCTGCAGCTCGTCAACCGGCATGACTATGACCTCGCGCCGTTCGCGCCGGATCTGCTGCGTGCGCTGAGGGGCGCGCAGCACGCCGGCGACATCAAGCCCGAGATCAGCCCCTCGATGATCGAGATCAGCACCGGCATCTGCAAAAGTTATGCACAGGCGCTGGACGAGCTGGGCACCATGCGCGACCTGATGGTCGACGCCGCGCGCTCGCTCAACCTGGGCATCTGCGGCGGCGGCACGCACCCGTTCCAGCAATGGGCCGACCGCACCATCTCCGATTCGCCGCGCTACCAGTACATTTCCGAGCTTTATGGCTATCTGGCCAAGCAGTTCACGGTGTTCGGCCAGCACGTGCACATCGGCTGCCCGAGCGCCGACGAATCGCTGTTCCTGCTCCACGCCATCGGCCGCTACGTGCCGCATTTCGTCGCGCTGGCCGCCTCCTCGCCCTATGTGCAGGGGGTGGACACCGGCTTCGCCTCGGCACGGCTGAATTCCGTCGCCGCCTTTCCCATGAGCGGGCGCGCGCCGCATCTGCTCACCTGGGACGCCTTCACCGCGTACTTCAACAAGATGCGCAACACGGGCGTGATCGAGAGCATGAAGGACTTCTATTGGGATATCCGTCCCAAGCCGGAGTTCGGCACCATCGAAGTCCGCGTGATGGACACGCCGCTGAGCGTCGGGCGCGCCTGCGATATCGCCGCCTACATCCAGGCGCTCGCGCGCTACCTGCTGCTGTCGCGTCCCTTCATGCCGCAGGAAGACGATTACCTGGTCTACACCTTCAACCGCTTCCAGGCTTGCCGTTTCGGGCTGGAAGGCGAGTACGTGCACCCCAACGAGCTGACCCGGATGCCGATCGCCGACCACATCATCTCGATCTGCGACGTGCTGGTGCCCCATGCCGAAGCGCTGGGTTCGCTCGATGCGCTGGCCAATATCCGCGCGCTGGCGCAAAGCCGCAACGGCGACGCGGAGCGCGTGCGCCAGATCGAAAGCACCACGCGCAGCCTGCGCGAAACGGTGCGGCAGACCTGCGACAGCTGGGCTGGCTGACTACGCCTGCGCGCCCACGTACACCGGCTCGCAGCGCAGCTCCGACTTCACCGAGTTGGCAATGAAGCAGGCCTCGTGCGCCGTGTGATGCAGGTGCGCCAGTTCCTCGCGGGTCGGCTGGCGCTCGCCGCAGAAGGTGACCTCCGGCCTGAGCGTGACCACCGTCATGGCCATCCGGCCTTCCGCGTTCTTCGCCATGGTGCCGACCGCGGCATCGACGTAGCGGTCCACGCAGAACTTGTGCTTGGCGGCGATGGAAAGGAACCACAGCATGTGGCAACTGGAGAGCGAGGCAACGAAGGCTTCTTCGGGATCCACGGCCGCAGCGTCCGACATGGGCAGGGGCACGACATGGGGCGATGAGGATCCAGGTACTTCCACGCCACCGTCGAAGCGCAGCAGGTGCTTGCGGCTATAGCGATTGCCGAGGAAATCCTGCTCGCCACGTTGCCAGAGGATCTCTGCGGTGTACTGGGCCATGCTTCTCTCTCCACTAAATTGCCTGCGAAGGCCGGATACCGGTGTTCCGATCGCCTATCGCCTATCGCCTATCGCCTATCGCTTCTCGCACGCGCGCGTCACGCCCCGTGCGGCACGCTTTCGCCATCCCGCAGCCCGAGCCGCTGGTTGGCGGGGACCGCCACATCGATCAGCTTCGGCTTGGGCAGGTTCAGCTGCCCCATCATCTCGATGAACTGGGTACGCGTGCGCCCGGCCACGCGGCTGTTGTTGGCGCGCTCGAAGCCGATGGTGGATGCGGTGCGGCCCTTGTAGTCGTGGGCGGGGTAGACCACCGTGTCGTCGGGCAGGGCGAAGAGTTTCTGCGTGAGGCTGTCGTACAGCGTGCCGGCGTCGCCGGACTGGAAGTCGGTGCGGCCGCAACCGTCGATCAGCAGCGCGTCGCCGGTGAAGACGCGGCGCACCGGGCCGGCGGGCGTGGGCTCTTCCCACAGGTAGCTCATGCTGCCGGCGGTGTGCCCCGGCGTATGGATGGCGCGCAGCGTCTGCGTGCCGAACTGCAGCGTGTCGGCGTCGATCAGCTGCTTTTGCGCGGGTTGGATGTCGCAGCCCGAGGGGGCTGCGGTACGTGCGCCGGTTTGCAGTGCAACATGGCCGGCCGAGGTGATGTGGTCCGCATGGGCATGGGTCTCGACCACCCACGCCAGCGTGGCGCCGCAGGCCTGCAGCAGCGCCATGTCGCGTTCCAGCTGGTGGTCCACCGGATCAATCAGCAGCGCCTGGCGCGTGGCGGCATCGATCAGCAAATAGGTGTAGGTGGACGAGGTCTCGTCAAACAGCTGGTGGAAGGTCTGCATGGCCATGCCCGCTAGTGGGGAAACGCTACATGATAGCGCCGCCAGCGGGCGCAATCAGCCGATTGTCAGCACTTCGCTGATCTGCACCACGGGAACCGCATCGGTGTAATTGGGGATATCGAGCTGCAGCTCGTTGCCGGCGGCCTTGGCGGCGGCAACGAAGTCAGGCACGGACTCGAACAGGAAATGGCACATCACCGTGAAGGCCGGATCTGAACCCGGCGCGCCGGCGCCCAGACCGCGTTCCACCGCCACGCCGCGATAGCCCGGGTGCGCGCCAAACAGCGCGATGGCGCGCGGCATGTGGCGCTGCAGGTAGTAATCCATGTCGAACTTGCCGCCCTTGCTGTGCGGATAGAGAAAGCTGATCTTGATCATGCCGGACTCCAGTTGGATCGGATCGGATTGGGGGTAAATGCCTGGCAAGCGTAGCAGAAAGCGTGCATTCGCTTGCGCTGGCGGGGCGGCCTCAGCACTCCACGATATTCACCGCCAAGCCGCCACGCGCGGTTTCCTTGTACTTGGTCTTCATGTCGGCGCCGGTCTCGCGCATGGTCTTGATCACGGAGTCGAGCGACACATAGTGCATGCCGTCGCCGCGCAACGCCATGCGCGCCGCGTTCACGGCCTTCACCGAGGCCATGGCGTTGCGCTCGATGCAGGGAATCTGCACCAGCCCGCCGACCGGGTCACAGGTCAGCCCGAGGTTGTGCTCCATGCCGATCTCGGCCGCGTTCTCCACCTGCTCCGGCGTGCCGCCCATCACGGCGGCCAGGGCGCCGGCGGCCATCGAGCAGGCCACGCCGACCTCGCCCTGGCAGCCGACCTCGGCGCCGGAGATCGAGGCATTGAGCTTGTAAAGCATGCCGATGGCGCCGGCTGTCAGCAGGAAGTCGATCACGCCTTGCGGGTTGGCGCCGGGCACGAAGCGGTCGTAGTAATGCAGCACGGCCGGGATGATGCCGGCGGCGCCGTTGGTGGGCGCGGTGACCACGCGGCCGCCGGCGGCGTTTTCCTCGTTGACGGCGATCGCATACAGGTTGACCCAGTCGATTACCGAGAGCGGATCGGCCAGCGCGCGCTCGGCGTGCTCGGTGAGGTTGCGGAACAGGTCGTGGGCGCGGCGCTTGACCTTGAACGGCCCGGGCAACTCGCCGTCGGTGCGGCAGCCGCGTGCCACGCAGGCTTGCATCACGGCCCAGATCTGCAGCAGGCCGGCATTGACTTCGGCTTCGCTGCGCCACACGCATTCGTTTTCCATCATCAGCCGCGCAATGCTCTTCTTGCTGGCGGCTGCCATCTCCAGCATCGCGCGCCCGCTGCGAAACGGATGCGGCAACTGCTGGTCAGCCTCCAGGATATGCGTATTGGCTGCACCGGCGGTGATGATGAAGCCACCGCCCACCGACAGGTAGCGCCCTTCACGGATGCGCTCGCCGCCCGCATTGAAGGCGTGGAACTTCATGCCGTTGGGATGCTCGGCCATGGCCTCGCGGCGGTAGAAGACGATGTGCTCCTTCTCCACGAAGGGCACGGGATGCGTGCCCAGCAGCGAGAGCGTGCGGCTGGCGCGCAGCGCGGCCAGCCGCACGTCGATGGTGTCGGGGTCGATGGTGTCGGGCGCTTCGCCCAGCAAGCCGAGGATCACGCCCTTGTCGGTGCCGTGGCCGCGGCCGGTGGCGCCGAGCGAGCCATACAGCTCCACGCGCACGCTGGCCACCTGCGGCAACAGGCCGTCGCGCGCCAGGCCCTGGGCGAACATCAGCGCGGCGCGCATCGGACCAACGGTGTGCGAGCTTGATGGGCCGATGCCCACCTTGAACAGGTCGAAGACGCTGACAGCCACGGTAGGCTCCTGGGGTTGGCTCGCGCCGGGGTCAGACCGGCGCGTCCGTGTCCTGATTGATGGGGGCGCGCCACAGCGAACCCGCCGCATCGGGCGGCGGGGGTGGCACGTCTTTCTTTATCAGCACGCTGATGGTGCCGTCGTTCTCGAGGATCGCGAAATGCACATCGGCAACGCGCTCGCACCCCGCATGGCGCAGTGCCTTGTGCAGGTCGTCGCGGGTCACGAAGGCGCGCTTCATCACGTCACCGAAGACCATGCCGTCGTGGATCAATACCTGCGGGCGCCCCTCGACGACGTTCTCGAAGCGCCGGCTGCACCAGCTCAGCCACGCCAGCACAAGGTTGGCGCCGACCAGCGTCACCGCCAGGATCAACCCGGCCGTGACGGAGTTGTCCCCGGCGTTCATGGCGTTCTGCACGGCGTTGGACAGCACCAGCAGCAGCACCAGGTCGAGCGAGGTAAGCTGCCCGATCTGACGCTTGCCGGACAGCCGCAGCAGCACCAGCAGGCTGCCGTAGACGATCAGTCCGCGCAGGACGAATTCCCACCATGGGGCGCTGAGATTCCACATGCGTGCTCCGCATTCCGGGCACGGCCGGGTGGCCGCGCATCCACACAGAGCATAGCGCGAGGGCGATGCGTCGGGGCCGCCGCAACGCGCAGCCGCCCCGGCCTCATGCCAGCTTACTCTTCGGTGTACTCGCTCATCGGCACGCAGGCGCAGAACAGGTTGCGGTCGCCGTACACGTTGTCCGCACGGCCAACGGGTGGCCAGTACTTCTGCGTGCGCAGCGCGGCCACCGGGTAGGCGGCTTCCTGGCGCGTGTACTTGTGTTCCCACACGTCGGCGGTGATCACGGCGGCGGTGTGCGGCGCATTCTTCAGCGGGTTGTCCTCGCGGTCGAAGGTGCCGTCTTCCACGCGGGCAATCTCGGCGCGGATGGCGATCATCGCGTCGATAAAGCGGTCCAGCTCGTGCAGGGCCTCGCTCTCGGTCGGCTCGATCATCAGCGTGCCCGGCACCGGGAAGCTCATGGTGGGGGCGTGGAAGCCGTAGTCCATCAGGCGCTTGGCCACGTCCTCGTTGGAGATGCCGGTGGTCTTTTGCAGCGCGCGTACGTCCAGGATGCACTCGTGCGCCACCAGGCCGTGCTGGCCAGTGTAGAGCACGGGGAAGTGCGGCGACAGGCGGCGCGCCACGTAGTTGGCGGCCAGGATGGCGTTCTCGGTGGCGGCGGTCAGGCCGGCCGAGCCCATCATGGCGATGTACATCCACGAGATCGGCAGGATGCTGGCCGAGCCGAACGGCGCGGCGGACACGCCGCCGATGCCCTGGTCGTCGCGGCGATAGCCCACGCTGTCCTGGTTGGGCAGGAAGTCAGCCAGATGCGCACCGACCGCCACCGGGCCAACGCCCGGGCCGCCACCGCCGTGGGGGATGCAGAAGGTCTTGTGCAGGTTCAGGTGGGACACGTCGCCACCGAACTGGCCCGGCGCGGCGGTGCCGACCATGGCGTTCATGTTGGCGCCGTCGACGTAGACCTGGCCGCCGTGCTTGTGCACGATGTGGCAGATCTGCTGCACGCCCTGCTCGAATACGCCGTGCGTAGACGGGTAGGTGATCATGATCGCGGCGAGGTTCTTGCTGTGCTGCTCGGCCTTCTTCGCCAGGTCTTCCAGGTCGACGTTGCCGTTCTCGTCACAGGCCACCACCACCACCTTCATGCCGGCCATCTGTGCCGACGCCGGGTTGGTGCCGTGCGCGGAGGACGGGATCAGGCAGATGTCGCGGTGGCTTTCGCCACGGCTGGCGTGGTACGCATGGATGATCAGCAGGCCGGCGTATTCGCCTTGCGAGCCGGCATTGGGCTGCAGGCTCACCGCCGCGTAGCCGGTGGCGGCGCACAGCATGGCTTCGAGCTGGTCGATCATCTCGCGGTAGCCGACCGTCTGGTCCAGCGGCGCGAACGGGTGGATCTTGCTGAATTCGGGCCACGTCACCGGGATCATCTCGCTGGTGGCGTTGAGCTTCATGGTGCACGAGCCCAGCGGGATCATGGTGCGGTCCAGCGCCAGGTCCTTGTCGGCCAGCATGCGCAGGTAGCGCAGCATTTCGTGCTCGGCGTGGTGCGTGTTGAACACCGGGTGCGTCAGGTAGGCGCTCTGGCGCGCCAGGCCGGCCGGGAACGCGTCTTGCGCGGCGGCTTCGAGTGCATCGAAGCCGGGCACCGGCTTGCCGTGGGCGAAGATTTCCAGCAGGGCGACGACGTCCTCGCGCGAGGCGGTCTCGTCCAGTGAGATGCCGATGCGGGTGGCGCCGGCGTGGCGCAGGTTGATGCCCCGCGCGGTGGCCGAGGCGTGGAGGGCTTCGGTGTTGAAGCCGGTTTCCAGCGTCAGCGTATCGAAGAAGGTGGCGTTGGTGCGCGCGTAGCCCAGTTGCTCCAGGCCGCCGGCCAGCGTGGCCGTCAGGCGGTGCACGCGCTGGGCGATGCGCTTGAGGCCTTGCGGGCCGTGGTACACGGCGTACATCGAGGCCATCACGGCCAGCAGCACCTGTGCCGTACAGATGTTCGACGTCGCTTTTTCGCGGCGGATATGCTGCTCGCGCGTTTGCAGGGCCAGGCGATACGCCTTGTTGCCTTGCGCGTCGATGGTCACGCCCACCAGGCGGCCGGGCATGGAGCGCTTGAAGGCATCCTTGACCGCCATGTAGCCGGCGTGCGGGCCGCCAAAGCCGAGCGGCACGCCAAAGCGTTGCGAGTTGCCCACCGCCACGTCGGCGCCCCACTCTCCGGGCGCGGCGATCAGGGTCAGCGCCAGCAGGTCGGCGGCAGCCACCACCAGGCCGCCAGCAGCGTGCACCGCGTCGGCGATGGCGCGGTAGTCGGCCACATCGCCGTTCACGCCGGGGTACTGCAGCAGCACGCCGAAGGCATGGGCACCGGCCGCTTCGGCAGCGGGGCCAACCTTGACTTCGATGCCCAGCGGCAGCGCGCGGGTGCGTACCACTTCCAGCGTTTGCGGCAGCACGTCGTCCGCGACATAGAAAGTGGTGGAGGCGTGCTTGTTGACGCGCTGCAGCAGCGTCATGGCCTCGGCGGCCGCCGTGCCTTCATCCAGCATCGACGCATTGGCGATGTCCAGGCCGGTCAGGTCGGTCACCATCTGCTGGAAGTTCAGCATGGCTTCCAGGCGGCCCTGGGAAATCTCGGGCTGGTAGGGCGTGTAGGCGGTGTACCAGGCCGGGTTCTCGAAGATATTGCGCAGCACCACGCCCGGGGTCAGCGTGTTGTAGTAGCCCTGGCCGATAAAGCTCTTGAGCACGCGGTTCTTGCTGGCCAGGCCACGCAGCTTGGCCAGCGCGGCTTCTTCGGTCAGCGGCGCGGTGAACTCGCCCAGCGGCATGCCGTCGCGGCGGCGGATGGCGGCGGGGATGACGGCGTCGATCAGCGCGGCGCGGTTGTCATAGCCCAGCACCTTGAGCATGTGCTGTTGTTCGGCGGCGTCGGGGCCGATATGGCGGGAGGCGAAGGCGTCGCGCGCCTCCAGTTCGGCCAGCGTGGGCCGGGCAACTTGGGCGGCAGTCATGGGCAAAGGGGCGTTCATGGCAAGAATCTCGTGGGAGCGGTGCGGCGGGTGGTCGGCCCGGTCCGCGTCGCGGCAGTCTTTATCCGTCATTCCCGTGGCGCGGGAATGACGATCTGGCATCAGGCGCCGACGTTGGCCTTATAGGCGTCGGCCGACATCAGGCCGTTCACGTCGTCGCTGTTGGCCGGCTTGAGCTTGAACAGCCAGGCGTCGAAGGCGTCGGCATTGACGCTTTCCGGCGCGGCCGCGGCGGCGTCGTTGATGGCGATCACTTCGCCTGCCACCGGCGCGTAGATGTCGGACGCGGCCTTGACCGATTCCACCACGGCCAGCGCGTCGCCGGCGCCGACCGACTTGCCCACTTCCGGCAGTTCCAGGAAGACGATGTCGCCCAGCGCGTCCTGCGCGTGGTCGGTGATGCCGATGGTCAGCGTGCCGTCGGCTTCGACGCGCACCCACTCATGGGACTCGGTGTATTTCAGGTCGGCGGGGAAATTCATGGGATTGCTCCAGATTCAATTTGTTATTCAGCGCCAGCCGGGGGGATGTCGAAGTTCGACGGGGTAACCGCCGGCGGGCGCGCTGTGACCGGTGCGAGCGTTTCAGCTCACGAGTGCCTTGCCATTGCGCACAAACGGCAGTTTAACCACAGTCGCGGCGAGTTTGCGGTCGCGGATCTCGACCTGCACCTCGGCGCCGAGCGCAACGTCGAGCGGCAGGCGGGCAAAAGCGATGGACTGGGACAGCGAGGGGCTGAAGGTGCCACTGGTGATTTCGCCTTCGCCAGCAGGGGTGATGACCTTCTGGTGGGCGCGCAGCACGCCGCCCGCTTTTCCGTTGGCCGGGCGCAGGATCAGCCCGACGAACTGCTGGGTCTTGCCGCCAGCGACCAGGGCCGCCTTGCCGGTGAAGTCGCGTTCGCTTTGCAGGTCCACGGTCCAGGCCAGGCCGGCGTTGAGCGGCGAGGTGTGGATATCCATGTCCTGGCCGTACAGGTTCATGCCGGCCTCCAGGCGCAGCGTGTCGCGCGCGCCCAGGCCCGCCGGGCGCACGCCCTCGGCGATCAGCTTTTCCCACAGGCCGGCCACGTTCTCGGCTGGCACCACCAGCTCGAACCCGTCTTCGCCGGTATAGCCGGTGCGTGCCACCATGACTTCGCCAAGGGCGGGGTCCTGCACCACGACGGCGTTGAACGGCTTCAGGGCTTCGCTGGGTTGTGTCGAGGGGAAGGCGTTCCACACCTTGGCGCGGGCATTCGGGCCCTGCACCGCGACGATCGCCAGCGGAGCCACGCCGTCGGGCGCATTGTCGCCGCGGCGCGGCGTGATGCGCACGCCGCTATTGGTGGCGGCGTTGCGCGCGGCGATCCATTCGATATCGTTGTTGGCGGTGCCAGCATTCACCACCAGGCGGAAGTGGTCCTCGGCGAAGAAATAGACGATCAGGTCGTCGATGACGCCACCCTTCTCGTCCAGCATGCAGGAGTACAGCGCCTTGCCCGGCGTTTGCAGCTTGTCCACATTGTTGGCCAGCAGGCCACGCAGGAAGGCACGCACATGCTCGCCATTGAGATCGACCACGCACATGTGGGAGACGTCGAACATGCCGGCATCCGTGCGCACGGCGTGATGTTCCTCGATCTGGGAGCCGTAGTTGACCGGCATGTCCCAGCCGCCGAAGTCGACCATGCGGGCGCTGAGTGCGCGGTGGATAGCGTTGAGGGGCGTGGCCTGGAGCGTCATGGAATCCTCGGGGGAAGGCAAATCTCGGTTCGAAAACTAAAAAGGGCCATCCGCCGCAGGATTCGGCGCGCCATAGCGCTGCCAGATCCGCTGCGGCGGATGACCCCTCTGTCCTCGATACCTGAGAGATTACAAGGCGGATTCCATTTACCGGAAACCCAAGCCTTGCGCGCCCCTTCGGTGGGCACGCTCACCAAGGCTGTCGACGGAATCGATCAGTGGCGGGTGCCGCTCTCCAGAGTACGGCGTGCATCGTGTGCATGTTGCAAGCCGATCCAACCAGTCCATGGTGCCTGAGAGTTTTCGGGTGATACCCCTTCGGCGGCGCAAGATCTGCGCGCTCTCCCGGTCGGATGGCGCGACTCTACAGCCAGCCTCGGGGGCTTGTCAACGCGCTCGCGCGCCAGCCCGGGCGCAGCCGCTGGCCGGCTGGCCGGCGTGTTAACATCTGCGGCTCCGATGGCTTTTGCTGTGCTGCAGGCTTCACCCGTGGCCTTGGCCGCGCCAGTGCATGTGCTGCTTTTGCCATGCGCAAAAGCCCGCGCCCGCCTTGCCGGCCATCCCGCCACCCAGCACCACCACCAGCCCTCGCATGACCCACGGACTCAATCCTGCCCAATCCGAAGCCGTTCGCTACCTCGACGGCCCCTGCCTGGTGCTCGCCGGCGCTGGCTCGGGCAAGACCCGGGTGATCACGCAGAAGATCGCGCACCTGATCGAGGACAAGGGCTTCCAGCCCAAGCACATCGCCGCGGTGACCTTCACCAACAAGGCCGCCAAGGAGATGCAGGAGCGCATCGCCAAGCTGATGGAAGGCAAGACCACGCGCGAGGGCAAGCGCATCCCCATCAAGCAGATCACGGTGAGCACCTTCCACTCGCTGGGCGTGCAGATCCTGCGCGCCGAGGCCGAGCACGTGGGCCTGAAGCCGCGCTTTTCCATCATGGACTCGGACGATTGCTTTGGCATGGTGCAGGAGCAGCTCGCCTCCACCGACAAGAAGCTGATCCGCAGCGTGCAGAGCACCATCTCGCTGTGGAAGAACGGCATGGTCGATCCCGAGACCGCCATCGCCCGGGCCGACAACCCCGACGATCACCAGGCGGCGCTGATCTACCGCAACTACGTGGCTACGCTGCATGCCTACCAGGCGGTGGACTTCGACGACCTGATCCGCCTGCCGGCAGAGCTGTTCGCGCGCAACGAAGAGGTGCGCCTGCGCTGGCAGAACCGGCTGCGCTACTTCCTGGTGGACGAGTACCAGGACACCAACGCCTGCCAGTACCAGCTGCTCAAGCAGCTCGCCGGCGGCTCGCACCTGCGCGCACCGGCCTTCACCGCGGTGGGCGACGACGACCAGGCCATCTACGGCTGGCGCGGCGCCACGCTGGACAACCTCAAGCTGCTGCAGACCGATTTCCCCGACCTGAAGGTGGTCAAGCTGGAGCAGAACTACCGCTCCACCGTGCGCATCCTGGAGGCGGCCAATGCGGTCATCTCCAACAATCCCAAGCTGTTCGACAAGAAGCTGTGGAGCGAGCACGGCATGGGCGACCCCATTGCCGTCAACCCAATGAACGATGAGGAGCACGAGGCGGAGTCGGTCGTATTCCGCTTGTCGGCCCACAAGTTCGAGCGGCGCGCGCAGTTCCGCGACTACGCCATCCTGTATCGCGGCAACCACCAGGCGCGGCTGTTCGAGCAGATCCTGCGCCGCGAGCGCATTCCCTATGTGCTCTCGGGCGGGCAGAGCTTCTTTGACAAGGCCGAGATCAAGGACATCTGCGCCTACCTGCGCCTGATCGCCAACCCGGACGACGATCCCGCCTTCATCCGCGCCATCACCACGCCCAAGCGCGGCGTGGGCAACACCACGCTGGAAGTGCTTGGCACCTTCGCCGGCCAGGCCAAGGTGTCGTTGTTCGAGGCGGCCATGATGGGCGGCATCGAAGGCAAGCTCCAGCCGCGCCAGCTGGAGCCGCTGCGGGTGTTCTGCGAGGCCATGGTGCGCCTGGCCGGGCGCGCGGCCAGCGATCCCGCCACCCAGGTGCTCGACGACATGATGGAAGGCATCCACTACGAGGCCTACCTGTACGACACCTTCGATGAGCGCCAGGCCCAGTCGCGCTGGACCAACACGCTGGAGTTCCTCGACTGGCTCAAGCGCAAGGGCACCAAGCCCGAGGCGACGGGCGAGGGCGAGGAGGCCACCGGCTTCGACACCGCCGATGGTTTCGGCGACGAGGGCAAGAACCTGCTGGAGCTGACCCAGACGGTGGCGCTGATGAGCATGCTCGAAGGCCGCGAGGAAGATCCCGACGCGGTGCGCCTGTCGACGCTGCACGCCTCCAAGGGGCTGGAGTACCCGCACGTGTTCCTGGTCGGGGTGGAAGAGGGCATCCTGCCCCACTGCCGCGAAGACGAGGACATGAGCGACGAGAAGATCGAGGAAGAGCGCCGCCTGATGTATGTAGGCATCACGCGTGCGCAGCGCAGCCTGCACCTGAGCTGGTGCAAGAAGCGCAAGCGCGCCCGCGATACCTACTCTTGCGAGCCCTCGCGCTTTATCGGCGAGATGAAGCTCGAAGAGGCCCCCGCGATCAAGGACGAAACGCCCGCCATGAGCCCCAAGGACCGCCTGGCAGGGCTCAAGGCCTTGCTGGGAACGCCCGGCACGCCAGGCAAGACCTCCGCATGACCGGCCCCGGCGGGCGTTCCGTGCCCCATCCCGGTGCCAATCGTACAAAGTCGATACATTAGCCTACAAGCGGGACAAGACCCCCGCCCGATGTCTGTCTAACATCACCGGTGCCTGGCCCGACGTATGGACCAGGCGTCGCGCCGTTCCGTCCCTTCGGAGTGGCGTGGCCGGGCAGCACGCCCGAATTCTTCCCTGTTCAGCGCCTCCGCACTTGGGTCCGGGGGCGTTTTTTTAGGGAATCCGCCAGATCCCGTGGCCGTCAGGCGCGCGCCGGCAATGCCGTCCTGTGCGTTTTGCACTGGCGAAGCGCCGCGCGTGCGATACGCGGCATGCTGCAGATGCACCTCGCGGCTGAGCGCATCGTCGAAGAACAGCAGGCTGGTCAGTACCTCGGTCTTGCCGAGATGGATCTTCAAGTGGATACGCACCGCGCGCGGCGCGTACCAGCCCGGGTAGATCGTCAGGAACTGCGCGGCGCCATCGGCGCCGGTGGCGATCCTCACAGTACACCGCCGAGGAAGCGGCGGCGGCCGCTGTTTGCTGCTATCGGGCTTGCGTGGCCGAGGGGCTTACCGGGCATCTGGCGCTCCTTGTTGGTGAGGCCCCGCAGCGCCGGGTACGCCAAATGGGCTGTTCGCGCCGAAGGCGCAGGGCATGGGCGCTGGTCCGCGGCCGGGCATGGGGCCTGGCATGGCGCCGGGGAAGGGGTGGGCGCCGGGGCCGAATGTGCCCTGCGGCGGAACCGCCAAGCGGCCCTCCGGCATGTCGTGCAGGTGCCTGCGCTGGCCGGCATCCAGGCTCTCTTCAAATGTAATCCAGCGATCGCGCGCGGCGCGGCGATCCTTGTCGAGCGCATCGTGCAGCCGGTCTTCCCGCTCCGCGCGGGCGCGCAGCGACGACTCGGGCCCCTCCGGCTGACCGGGGCCTCCACCTTCGCGGATAAAGCGCGCCTGCAGTTCCAGCGCGTGGGCATGCGCCTCCCGCGCCGCATCCAGGGCGGCTTGCCACAGCGTGGCCTGGGCAGGCGTGAGCGCCAGCGCTTCGCGCAGCGATGTGGGCGCCACTGGCCGGCCGGCGCCGGCAACCACCTGTGGGCTGGTCTGCAGTGCGTGCGCCGGCAGCGTCAAGGCGCAGGCGCCGCACAGCACGGCAAGGGACAGCAAGGCGCGGATGCGGGGCAGCAAGGCTTGGGGCTGGGTCACAAGGATTCTCCATGGAGGTGATGCGGGGAGAGGCCCGGGATTGCCAACGTAATGCCGATGGCTTCAAGCATAGCGGGGGCAGCCGGGCGGCCGTGGCCCGCCGGTCGGGAACTGGCAGGCACAAAAGCGGCGGGGTAACGACATGACATATTAGAAAGGCCCGCCCGCTGTTGCTTGAGCGCTTGGTCAGCGCGCGGAAGCAATGCTGTACAAAGCGGGCCGCCGGGCGAGCCGCTTTGTATCAAGCCCGGTACAAAGCGGCCACACCCTGCCTATCAGGCCGCCGCGCCGGGCTGGTAGAGTGAATCCCTGGCGGCGGCGGCTTGCCGGGGCCGCCCTGATCCGCCCCACCAATCTGCTGCAATGCCGGCCTGCCGGCGCACCAACCTGCCGCGAACGACGCGGCGAACCGCTGCAAAGCACGACGAAACCCGATGGACCATTCTCCCGCCTCGCCCCTTCATTTGCTGATCGTCGACGACGATCCGCAGATCCGCTCCATGCTGGCCGAGTACCTATCCACCTTTGGCATCGAAGCCGACGGCGCCGAGGGCGGCGCTGCCATGCGCGCCGCCATGGCCACGCGCGACTACGACCTGGTGGTGCTCGACCTCTCTTTGCGCGGTGAAAACGGCCTGACGCTGTGCCGCGAGATCCGCGAGCGCAGCGACCTGCCGGTGATCATGCTCACCGCGCGCACCGAACTGGCCGACCGCGTGGTCGGGCTGGAGGTGGGCGCCGACGACTATGTCACCAAGCCCTTCGAGATGCGTGAGCTGGTGGCGCGCATCCACACCGTGCTGCGCCGTGCCCGGGGCGGCGGCGTGAAGCGCCCGGCGGCGGCGGGCGGCCACGAACTGCGCTTCGGCAACTGGCGCCTGAACACCACGCTGCGCCAGCTGGTGGATGGCGAGGACACCGTGGTGCCGTTGTCCAATGCGGAATTCCGGCTGCTGCTGGCGTTTATCGAGCACCCGAACCGCGTGCTGGATCGCGAGCTGCTGATCAACCAGGCGCGCGGCCGCGATCTCGACGTCTTCGATCGCAGCATCGACCTGCTGGTTTCGCGCCTGCGCCAGAAGCTGCGCGACGATCCGCGCGACCCGACGCTGATCCGTACCGTCCGAGGCGAGGGCTATGTCTTCACCGGCGCCGTCGAAGCCTGAGCGCGCGGGCTGGGTGGCCCGCCACGACTCCATGTTCATCCGGCTGTTCCTGGTGATGGCCGCGATCATGCTGGCCGTGCATCTGCTCGGCGTCACGGTCATCGAGAGCGTATTCCCGCGCCCGGGGCATACCGGGTTCACCTTCGTCCCCGGCGACGAAATGCCGCCACCCCCGCCCCCGGGTGAAGAGGGGCAGCGGGGCGAGTTCCCGCCGCCGCCGGATGCCGAGGCGCGCGCGGACAACGGCCAAGCCGGAGCTGGGGCGCCAGTGCCGCCACGCCGGCAGCGCCGGACCCGCGGTCTTGGGCCGCCCCGCCTGGGCCTGCTGTTCCAGCTCGCCGCCATTGTGGCCGCGTCCTGGGTGGGTGCGCGCTTGCTGGCCAGGCCAGTCCAGCGCCTGGCCAGCAGCGCCGGCCGGCTGGCCCAGGACGTGCATGCCCCGCCGCTGGACGAGGACAGCGGCCCGGCCGAGGCCCGCGCCGCAGCCAAGGCCTTCAACCACATGCAGCAGCGCATCCGCACCCAGCTGGCACAGCAATCGCGCTTCCTGGCCGCCGTGTCCCACGACCTGCGCACCCCGCTCACCCGCATGAGCCTGCGCATCGAAGGCGTCGACGACAACCAGGTGCGCTATCGCCTGCGCCAGGACCTCGCGGAGATGAACGGTCTGATCGATGCCACCCTGTATTACCTGCGCGAGCGCGACGGCGCCGCCGCACCGCGCCAGCGGGTGGATGTGCATGCCTTGCTGCAGGCCGTGGTGGACGATGCCACGGAGATTGGCCAGGACGTCACCTTGTCTGGCGACGCCGAGCCGCTGCTGGCCTATCCGGCCGAACTGCGCCGGGCCGTGGTCAACCTGGTCGAGAACGCGCACCGCTACGGCGGCAGCGCGTGCATCGAACTGGCAGACAGCGCCGAGCGGGTGATGATCGATGTGTGTGACAACGGCCCCGGCATTCCGCCGGAGGAAATGGCGCGCGTGCTGGAGCCGTTCTACCGGCTCGAATCCTCGCGCAACCGTGCCACCGGCGGGGTTGGCATGGGCCTGTCGATCGCCGCCGATATCGTCTCGCGCCACGGCGGCGAGCTCAGCCTGGCCAACCGGGCGGAGGGCGGCCTGCGGGTGCGCATCGTGCTGCCGCGCGCCTGAGCGGCGGGCGGCCGGTGCCAGCGCTACCGCTCACCGTGCCGTGCCGCCACCCATTGCCGCAAGCTGCACATACTGCGATCCGCGCGATCCGCGCGTGAAATCCAGCACGAAATCGCCCACGTCGACACGGGCCTGCAGCGCGCGCCGCAGGTCCGCCGGGGTGGCCCCGCGCGGCGCGGCCAGCGCCGTGCGCACCAGCCAGGCCGCGCCGATATAGCCGGCCAGCGTGGCCGGCGAGGCGGGCTCGTCCAGGAACTGCTTCATCCGGCCCACGTGCTCCTTGACCACGCGCAGGGTCAGGTCCTGCGGCCCCGGGGCGATCTGCGTCAGCACGATGCCGCCGATGTAGCCGGCGCCAAGAATCTCGCGTGCCGCCAGCGAATTGACCGCCGACAATCCCACCAGGAACCCGTACCAGCCCCGCGCCGCCAGCGCGCGGCCGAGGTTGCCATAGGCCAGCGTATCGCCCGCCACGATCACCGCGGCCGGGCGCGCGGCGGCGATGCGTTGCGCCACCGCGCCGGCGTCGCTGCCCTTGCCTGCATCCAGCGTGAGGGCCTGCAGTCCCGGCTCCTGCTCGGCCTGGCGCCGCCACGGCGTGCCGCTAGCCAGGCTGCCGGCCGCAAAATCCGGCGCCACGGCCAGCACCAGTTGCTTGAGGCCATAGCTGCGCAACTGCCGGATGGCCGCGTCCAGCTCGCTGCGGTAGTCGGCCCGCGTGTACCAGACGTGATCCGCCGCGAGCGACAGCCCCGACAACGGCGCCACGATCTGCACGCCGCGCCGGGCCAGCTCGGGCGAGGCGGCCAGCACCGGCAGCAAGGCATCGCTGGGGCCGAACAGCAATTCAGCCCGCTCCCCGTCAACCAGCGACAGCGCCTGCGCGGTGGCCGCGCGCGGATCGGCGTCGACCTCGCGCACCACATGCACCACGCGAGGCTCGCGCGCGCCGGCGTTGGCCGCATCGAACATCACTTTGGCCCCGGCCAGGTAGTCGCGTGCCAGGTCGGCCTGGGCACCGCCCCGGTCCACCAGGTGGCCGATCACCAGCGGGCGGCGTGGTGGCGCCTGCGCCAGCAAAGAGGCAGGCGCCAGCATGGCGCTGCCAAGCGCGGCCAGGACCCGGCGGCGCGGCGGCCGTGCGGGGTTGGCGATCAGGGAGGAAGCGTGCATGGGAATCCGCGAGGCCAGGTGCAGAGCAATGGCATGATTGGGGAGAGCGCCGCGCAGCCTATCCGATCCAGGTGACGCTGGCATGACGCCGGGCATGTCCGGGCCGTGGCGCGCCGCATGTCATGGGCCGCGGCTTGACCCCGGTCAACGCAGGCGCGGGCGGCGCGCCCTACGATGGGCCATCGAATCCACGACAAAGGCCGCCCCATGGCTGCGACTGCCCCCGCCCCGTTCCCCAACGCAATGTCCGTTCCCGTTGCCGTCTCGAGCCAGTCCCGCACCTGCTCCGGCAAGTGTGGCGCCGCCTGCACCGGCAAGCCGGCAGGACCAGGCGCTGCCGCGCCGGACCGGCATGCCTTGTCGGACTTTCGCGCGCTGGCGGGCCGCATGGATATCAACGGCCCGCGCTACACCTCGTACCCGACGGCGGACCGCTTCCACGGCGGCTTCGGCGCGCAGGACTACCAGCAGGCGCTGGCCGATTGCGCTGCTAGCGCCACCCACGCCGCCAACACGGCCAAAGCCGCCGCGCCGCTTTCGCTGTATGTGCACGTGCCGTTCTGCGAGAACATCTGCTACTACTGCGGCTGCAACAAGATCATCACCAAGGACCACCGCCGCAGCGCCCGCTACGTGGACTACCTGGCGCGCGAGATGGCGCTGGTGGCGCAGCAGCTCGGCACGCGGCGCGAGGTGGTGCAGTCGCACTGGGGCGGCGGCACGCCGACCTTCCTCGATCCCGCCGAGATGCGCCGTGTCATGGACGCGCTGCACCAGCACTTCCACCTGCTGCCCGAGGGCGAGCACTCGATCGAGATCGACCCGCGCCGCATCGGCGACGCGCAGATGGCGCTGCTGGCGGAACTTGGCTTCAACCGCATCAGCCTGGGCGTGCAGGATTTCGACGCCGAGGTCCAGCGCGCCATCCACCGCGTGCAATCGCAAGCTGAGACGCAGGCGGTCGTCGACGCCGCGCGCCGGCTGGGTTTCCGCTCGGTCAGCATGGACCTGATCTACGGCCTGCCGCACCAGACCACGGCGCGTTTTGCCGCCACTGTGGAGCAGGTGCTGGCGATGCGCCCGGACCGGCTCTCCGTGTACAGCTACGCGCACCTGCCGCACGTGTTCAAGCCGCAGCGGCGCATCGATGAACGCGCACTGCCGGCAGCCGCAGAAAAACTCGACATCCTGGTCGGCACGATCGAGCAGCTCACCGCCGCGGGCTATGTCTACATCGGCATGGACCACTTCGCGCTGCCGGACGACGCGCTCGCCGTGGCCCAGCGCGAGGGCCGGCTGCAGCGCAACTTCCAGGGCTATTCCACCCATGCCGGCCATGACCAACTGGGCTTCGGCGTCTCGTCGATCGGCGCGGTGGCGGGCCGCTACGTGCAGAACGCCCGCACGCTGGATGACTACTACCGCAGCCTCGACGCCGGCGTGCTGCCCGTGATGCGCGGCTTCGCCATGCGCGACGAAGATCACTTGCGGCGCGATGTGATTGGCGCGCTGATGTGCAATGGCGTACTGGATGTCGCCGCGGTCGAAGCACGCCACCGCATCGATTTTGCCGTGCACTTCGCGCACGAGCTGGCGGAGCTGGCGCGGCTGGCCGAAGACGGGCTGGTGCGTTGTGAGCCTGGCCGCATCGAGGTGACGCCGCTGGGGCGTTTGCTGGTGCGCCGCCTGGCCATGGTGTTCGACGGCTTCCTGCGCGAGGATGCCCGGCGTACAGAGCCCGCCGCCATCCGGAGCGCTGATGCAGGTACGCCTTTGCCGATGCCAACGCGCTACTCGCGCGTGGTTTAAGCCACACCGGAAAGCAAAAAGCCCGCGGCATGCCGCGGGCTTTTTTGTTGAGAGCGGCTTGCGCTTACTTCGAAGCGTTGGCCATGTAGTCCACTGCGGCCATCACGTCGGCGTCGGGGCCGGCGTAGCCGCCCTTCGGCGGCATCACGCCCTTGCCCTTCAGGGCGAACGCGTGCACGGCGTCCATGCCTTCCTTCAGGCGCGGCGCCCAGGCTGCCTTGTCGCCGAACTTCGGCGCACCGGCAACACCGGCTGCGTGGCAGGCGGCGCAGACTTGTTCGTAGACCTTCTTGCCCACTTCGGCGGAAGCCGGCGCGGCTGCAGCTGCGGCAGCCGGTGCGGCGGCGGCAGGTGCCGCTGCGGGAGCGGCCGGCGCAGCGGCTGCCGCAGGCGCCGCGGCGTCCGAGGCAGCAGCGGTAGCCGGAGCGGCGGCGGGCGCGGCCGGTTCCGGGAACTTGGCACCGCCGGCGTCGGCCATGTAGACCACGGCGCGGCCGAGTTCGTAATCGGAGTAGTCGTCGGCGGTGGTGCCGGCGCGGGCTTGCATGGCGCCCTTGCCATGCAGCACGGAGTTCAGCAGGCCGTCAAAGCCTTGGCCGATACGCGGAGCCCAGTCACCAGCGTTGCTGTACTTGGGCGCGCCGGCAGCACCGGTGGCGTGGCAGGCGGCGCAGACTTCCTTATAGACCTGCTCGCCCGTCTTGAAGACGCGCGGTGCGTTCGGGTCCTTCAGCTCGAGCGAGGCGACCGGCTTGATGCGGTCATTGACAGCTTCCACGGTAGTGGTGGAACCCGCGCCTTCCTTGGCACCGTGTCCGACAAAGTTGACCAGCAGGATGATCACGATGATTGGCACCAGGAAGGCGGCAATCACCACAGCGATCAGCTGCTTGGGGGTCTTGATGGGAGACTCGTGTTCGTCTTGTGCGTTGTGGACGTCGCTCATACTCAACTCTCAATTTTGCAGGAAACCTGTGGCCGCTCGCGATCGGCTGCTTATGTGGCCGCTTGCTCGGTGGCCAATTCCCCCTGGCCAATTGCGCGCATCGGACTATTATCCGGTGCCAACTGCCCCGAAACGGGCCAGCCAGCAGGGCGCGGCACCATCATCCCCGGACCTGATGTGGATGTTGCGCAGCCCCGTTTTTACACAAATAACTCGCGATTATAGCCCCAAAGACTTACCGCATGGAGGCAAAAGCGGCTTGCAAGAGACGTCATCTGGCCGCACTTTTCAGCCCGGCGTGGACGTCTTTCGCCAAACACGGTATGCTATGCGCCTTTCCGGCAGCGGCACTCGCGCGCTGCCCGCGTTGTACCCCGTCATACCCTGTGCGCCCGTAGCTCAATGGATAGAGTACTGCCCTCCGAAGGCAGGGGTTGCTGGTTCGATCCCAGCCGGGCGCACCAATCCCCACAACGGTTTCCAGCGTTTCGCCCTATTCCTGCGAAGCGCGACTGCACCTAACTTCAGCGCAGGCACCTCAGTCAGGGGCGCCACCCATTGCGCCAGGTGGTCCGCCGACAGGTGCGCATAGCGTTGCACCATCTCCATCGTTTCCCAGCCTCCCAGTTCGACACCGGCACGGTGATCGCCTTGCGCGCCTTGGCTTGGTCCGGGTGGATCAAGGCGACACGCCGCACCAGATCCACCTGCGACCACTGCAGCCCGGTGACGTTGGCGCGCCGCAGACCCGTTTCCAGGCCGAACTCGCCGAGGTTGCCGGGCTGAGCCGGTTCCAGCTGCTGCGCGCGTTGTGCCGGTGATACAGCTGCGCGTGCCTGGGCAGGTTTCGGGCTGCGGGGGAACCGTCGCGGGCAATTTCCGGCGGAGCGCACGGTATGGCGCATGATGCATTTCGTCTTCGCGCTGCGCGGCTTGTCGAGCACGTGTCTTCCCGGAAAGTGTCATGCCCGGCGCGTAGCCGCGCTTGCGCGCGCTACGGCTGCCCGGAGGAAGGCACTGTCAATCCGCAAACAGAAGCATTTTCTCCCCTTAATTGCGCCTTTTCGCCCGATCGGCCCAATGCGTAAATGGCCCGCATCAAACGCCTAGGGAAGCCATTCCATGTGCAATATCGCAGACAAAGTGCCCCGCGAGCGCACGCGCCGGGCCGTTGCTCACTCTCGGTTGCAGGGCGCGTGGGCAACGTGCCTGGCGATGCCGCTGGCCGGCTCGGCAGCCTTGCTCGCGCTGGCGGGTTGTGCCCAACTGCCTGCCTCTGCGACGGCGGACGCGCCGGCGCCGCAGAGCACGATTGCGAGCTTCGTGATCCCGCCCGATGCGCTTGGCGCGCGCGATGCGCAACTCGCGGCCGTGCTTGCCAAGGCCGGCGCGCTGGCGGCCCGGCAGAAGCAGCCGGCGACCGTCGTCGTCACCGCGCTCGGCCAGGACCTGCCCTACCTCAACCAGGCAATCTGGAAGGGTGTACCGGCACAGCGCACCACCGCCGTCCACCTCGAGAACCTGACGGCCGGCACGAGCCAGCCGTACAGCGTCACCATCAAGACGGCGCAATCGCAATAACGCCGCAATAACGCCGCAATAACACCGCAACAAGGAGCCGCAGCCGATGCACCGCCTCACCCTGTTTGCCGTCAGCCTGGCGCTGGCCATGCCGGCCCTTGCCACCGAGCCTGGCGCCGATGTCCGTCCTGCCTTGCCGGCAGCCGCGCCGGCGGCGGACAAGGTCTATCCACCGCTGCCGACCCTGGCCATGTTGCCGCCCGCGAGCGGCAGTGACGAGCTCAGCGCGCCGCGCGTGGGACACACCGCCCGGGCCAGGATGAAAGCGCTGCCCGCGCAGGAACGCAAGAGCCTCGCGCCGGTGGTGCGCCTGATAGTCTCCGACACCTCGCGTGCATACCTGGACACGATCGGACATCAGCTCGACCTGGCCCTGCAGCAGTCGTCGCCGCCCGGGCTGGCTGAAGATCATCGCCAACGCCTGGCAAGCGAGGGCATCAATCGTGTCCGCTAACGCCCATACGAAAGCGGTCGGCCCGCGCCAGTACCGCGGGCTTGCCGGCAGCTTGCTGGCGATTTTGCTGCTGCTGCTGTTCCATGGTGCGGCCCGTGCGCAGGATTGCTTCGAGCAGGCGGGTACCTACCAGGGCGTCAACCCGTCGGTGCTGCGTGCCATCGCGTGGTTCGAGTCGAAGGGCGATCCCGCCGCGGTGAACCGCAATGCGAACGGGTCGATCGACGTTGGGCAGTTGCAGATCAACTCGGTGCATTTCAATGACCTGGCACGCCACGGGGTGCCAAGCCGCGCGCTGACCGACTCGTGCGTCAACGTCTATGTCGCGGCCTGGCTGCTAAAGCAAAAGATGGTGAGGCATGGCAACACCTGGCGCGCCATTGGCGCCTACCACTCCGAATCGCCGGGCCAGCGCGACGCTTACGCGCGCAGCATCCAGCGAATCCTGGTGGCCTGGGGCGAGCTGCCGTCGGCCCGCTAGCGCATGGGTAGCGCATGGGAGCGGGCCGCGCCGGCCCTTGCTATCATGCGTGCCATGCAGCCCGACATCACCATCGCCCACACCGAGTACGAGATCACCGCGATCCGCGCGCAAGGCGCGGGCGGGCAGAACATCAACAAGGTGTCCAATGCGGTGCACCTGCGTTTCGATGTCCGCGCCTCGTCGCTGGAAGAAGGGCACAAGGCACGGCTGCTGCAGTTGCATGACCACCGCATCACGCGCGATGGCGTGGTGGTGATCAAGGCGCAGCAACACCGCAGCCTGGAGATGAATCGGGAGGAGGCCGTGCAGCGCCTGCACGACCTGGTGCGCAGCGTGGCTACGCCGCCGCGCACGCGCCGCCCCACGCGGCCTACCTTCGGCTCGAAGATGCGGCGTCTCGAAGGCAAGAGCCAGCGCAGCCAGGTCAAGGCGCAGCGCGGCAAGGTGATGGACTAAGGGACTAAGGGACTAAGGGACTAAGGGCGGCACGCCTGCGCTGGCTTCCTGGCTTCGCGCCGCCTGACATCGGCGCCGGCACTCAGGCGGCCAGAGGCAGGCGCACCGTCAGCGTGACGCCGCGCCCGCCGATGCCGGGGCTCAGGCTTACCTGGCCTTGCGCCGTCAGCACGATCTCCTTGACGATGGCCAGCCCCAGGCCGCTGCCTTCCTGGTTCGGCAGTGCGTTGCGATAGAAACGATCGAATATCTTGGGCCGTGCTTCCGCGGGAATGCCGGGACCGTTGTCGCTCACCGCGAGGACGGCATTTCCTGCCTCGAGTATCAGGGCCACGGTGACCTGGCCTTGCGCCGGCGTGTAACGGATCGCGTTGTCGACCAGGTTCGATACCACGGCCGCCATCATCCACGCGTTGACGCTCACCCGTGCACTGTCTACCGCCAGCTCGGCACCCAGGTCTATGCCCTTGCGCTGCGCCAGCACCACCATGTCTTCCAGCACGGCGGTCACCAGCGGCACCAGGTCCGCGCCTTGTTGCGCGGCACCGGCACCGGCACTGCGCGCGGCTTCGGCCTGCGACAGCAACAGTAGCTTGTTGGCCAGGTTGGTCATGGCCTGCGTGCTGGTCTCCATCGACCCGAGGATCTCGCGCAGCCTGGCTTCATCGTCCACCCGCGCGGCAAACTCCAGCTGTGCCCCCAGCACCGCGAGCGGCGTGCGGATCTGGTGCGCGGCATCGGCGATAAAGCGCTTTTGCTGGCGCACATATTCGTTCAGGCGCTGGATGCACTGGTTGATCGCCTCGACAATGGGCCGCAATTCCTGCGGCAGGTCGACCGCGCTCACCGGTACCAGGTCCATCGGGTCACGTCCCGCCACTTCGTCCTTCACGCGCAGCAGCGGGCTCAGTTCCACCGTGAGCCCGATCATCACCAGCCCCACGGCCAGCACCAGCATCACCACTTCGCGCAGCAGCGCGGGCATGCGCAGGCTGCGAACCAGCTCGTGGTTGCCGATCAGCGTCTGCCCCACGGTGACGGTGACCTTGCGGGCCTCGCCGGAGTCGAACATCGTGCGGGTGGCTTGCACGACCCGCACCGGCTGCGACTGGAAGCGGGACGAATAGAACACGGGGCTGGCGGCGCCCGCCATCGGCGGCTGCTCGAAGCGCGGATTGCCGGCCAGGATCCGGCCGCGATCATCGACCACGTTGTAGAAAACTTGGTCGCCATAGGGCGAGTCGAACAGGGACAGCGCCGACGGCGGCACCTGCACCGTGATGCGTCCGTCCGCCCACGCGATGTGGCCCGCGATGACGTCGGCCGAAGCTTGCAGCGCGCGGTCCTGCACGCGGTTTGCGGTATCGGCCGCACTCAGGTACGCGGCATAGCTGCTGATGCCCACAAAGGCCGCCAGCGGCACCAGCAGCCATAGCAGCAACCGTACGCGCAGGCTGTGGATCATTGCTTTTGCTGCAGCAGGTAGCCCAGGCCGCGCAGCGTCATGATGGTGGCCTGGCAGCCCTCGAGCTTCTTGCGGATGCGATGGATATAGATCTCGATGGCGTCCTCGCTGGGCTCCTCGTCGAGTGAATACACGCCCGACATGAGGCTCGCCTTGGACACGGTCTTGCCGAGCCGCATCATCAGGATTTCCAGCGCGGTGTG
The DNA here is from genome assembly GCF_000832305.1 of Cupriavidus basilensis. Lineage (NCBI taxonomy): Bacteria > Pseudomonadati > Pseudomonadota > Betaproteobacteria > Burkholderiales > Burkholderiaceae > Cupriavidus > Cupriavidus basilensis. Next base: position 4,319,502 of record NZ_CP010536.1, on the reverse strand, counting down.
CTCTTTCAGCCGCAGCGAAAGCAGCTCGCCCGCGACATAGAACTGCCGCGTGTCGGTGTTGTAGGTGAGATCGCCGCAAACCAGTTCGGCCTGCTTTTCCCCCGTCTGCCGCCGCGCCAGGGCTTTGATGCGCGCGACCAGTTCCCGCACTTCGAAAGGCTTGACGAGGTAGTCGTCGGCGCCCAGGCCCAGGCACTCCACTTTTTCGTCGACCGAGGCGCTTGCCGTCACCACCAGCACCGGCACGTTGTTGCGGCGCGCGCGCAGCCGGCGCAATACGCTCTTGCCGGCCAGGCGCGGGATCTGCAGGTCTAGCAGCACCACGTCGTAGCTCTGCGTCTGCAGCAACTGATCGGCGTATTCGCCGTCCAGCACGGTATCGACCATGAAGCGCTCTTCCTTCAGCAGCCTCGCGAGCCAGTGGATGAGCGAAGCATTGTCTTCGATCAGCAATACCTTCATGAACCGCTCTGGTGAGGACCTGCTGTTGCCGGGGTCTCCTTTTACCACTGCCCGCCATGGCGCGGACGCTGCACCGCATCGGGATATTCCCTGAGATGCGGCGAAAGCTGCGTGAAGGTTTGCGCTGCCTAGAATGCTTCGAGCCCCGCGCTGTGGCCCCGGCGAGCGCGGAGGCACGCCGTAATCAGAGCCCAATCATGCCCCGGCCACCAAGGCCTGGCGCCAGCAAAACAAGGGAGACAAAGATGAATGCATACAGGAAGGGCATGCTTGCCGTGGCCTCTGCGGCACTTGCAGCACTTGCGGCCGCGCACACGGCGCACGCGGCCGACGCAAAGCTGTCGATCATGGTGGGCGGCGCGACCAAGATCATCTACCTGCCAGCCAGGCTGACCGAGCAGCTGGGCTACTTCAAGGAGGAGGGGCTCGACGTCGAGATCCTCTCGCAGCCGGCCGGGGTCGACGCCGAAAACGAACTGCTGGCCGGCGCGGTGCAGGGCGTGGTGGGCTTCTACGATCACACCATTGACCTGCAGAGCAAGGGCAAGGAAGTAGAGGCCGTGGTGGTGTTCGGCAAGGTGCCGGGCGAGGTGGAGATGGTGGCCACGCGTGCGGCCGGCCAGATCAAGAGCATGGCCGATGTGAAAGGCAAGACGCTCGGCGTGACCGGCCTGGGCTCGTCGACCAACTTCCTGACGCAGTACCTGGCCTTCAAGGCGGGGGTGGCGCCGAGCCAGTACACGGTGCTGCCGGTCGGCGCCGATAACAGCTTCATGGCTGCGATCCGCCAGAGCCGCATCGATGCCGGCATGACCACCGAGCCCACTATCTCGCAATTGCTCAAGACCGGCGAGGCGCAGGTGCTGGTCGACATGCGCACGGCCGAGGGCACCACCCAGGCACTGGGCGGGCTTTATCCGGCCTCCAGCCTTTATATGCAGCGCGCCTGGGTGGAGGGGCACAAGGACCAGGTGCAGAAGCTGGCGCGCGCCTTCGTCAAGACCATGCGCTTTATCAAAGCCCACAGCGCCGAGGAGATCGCGCAGAAGATGCCCAAGGACTACTACGGCAATAACCGCGAGCTCTACGTCAAGGCCCTGGGGGCCTCGCTGCCCATGTTCACGGACGACGGCAGGATGCCCGCCGGCGGCCCCGAAACGGTGCTCAAGGTGCTCTCCTCGTTCGATCCGACTGTCAAGGGCAAGCACATCGAACTGGGCCGCACGTTCACCAACGAGTTCGTCGACCACGTCGCCAGGTGAGGCACCAGGCGAATAACCGGTTCGCGCCGCCGGCGCGCGCACTGCAAGGAAACCTCATGACCAATACCGTGCCGCAAGATGCGCCGGCCATCGAATTCGAGCGCGTCTCCTGCCGCTTCATCGCACCCGATGGCACTGCCACCGTGGCGTTGCGCGACTTCTCCATGCGTGTGGGCAAGGGCGAGTTCGTCGCCATCGTCGGGCCGACGGGATGCGGCAAATCGACCACGCTGAGCCTGATCACCGGCTTGCTCAAGCCGAGCACCGGCGAGGTGCGCCTGATGGGCAAACGCGTGACCGGCATCGATCCGCGCATCGGCTTCGTGTTCCAGGCCGATGCGGTCTTCCCGTGGCGCTCGGTGCTGCACAACGTGGCGGCCGGGCCGCTGTTCCGCGGCGCCGGCCGCGACCAGGCCTATGGCCTGGCTGAGGAATGGGTGCGCAAGGTCGGCTTGGCCAAGTTCAGCAACCACTACCCGCATCAGTTGTCGGGCGGCATGCGCAAGCGCGTGGCGCTGGCGCAGACCTTCATCAACAATCCGCAGATCCTGCTGATGGACGAGCCATTCAGCGCGCTGGACATGCAGACCCGCACGCTGATGCAGGACGAGCTGCTGCAGCTCTGGTCGCAGAACGCCGGCTCGGTGGTGTTCGTCACGCACGACCTGGAAGAAGCCATTGCCATGGCTGACAGGGTCTTCGTGCTGACCGCGCGTCCGGCCACCCTCAAGCGTGTCTACGAGATCGACCTGCCACGCCCGCGCGTGACGTCGGAGATCCGCTACGAAAAGCACTTTGTCGAACTGTCGCGCGAGATCTGGGCCGATCTGCGCGAGGAAGTCCACATCGACTGATGCTGCGCCGCGAACGCGGCCAATGTGAATGCCAATACCGACACCGATACCGATACCAATGAACATGGAAGCAAACACGGCCCTTGCCGACGAACTCGACGTCTTTGAACGGGAGGCCAGGCTAGCCATGCGCCGGCGCCGCCAACTGATCATCACCCTGCGCATCGCCTTGCTGGTGGTGGCGCTGGGCGGTTGGGAGCTGGCGGGACGGCTGCACTGGATCGACCCGTTCTTCTTCTCCATGCCCTCGCTGATCGCGGAGCAGATCTACGACTGGTTCGTCAACGGCACCTCGCAGGGACCGCTGCTGGCCCAGGTGGCGGTCACGCTGGAAGAGACCGGGCTGGGCTTCCTGATCGGCTCGGTCGCCGGCGTGATCTGCGGCATCGTGCTCGGGCGCAACAAGCTGCTGGCCGATGTGTTCAGCATCTACATCCAGATTGCCAACTCCATCCCGCGCGTGGTGCTGGGCTCGATCTTCGTGATCGCGCTGGGCCTGGGCATGGCCTCCAAGGTGGCGCTGGCGGTGGTGATGGTGTTCTTCGTGGTGTTCGGCAATGCCTTCCAGGGCGTGCGCGAAGCCGACCGCTACCTGATCGCCAATGCGCAGATCCTCGGCGCCTCCAAACGGCAACTGACCTTCGCCGTGGTGGTGCCGTCGGCGTTGAGCTGGATCCTGGCCAGCCTGCACGTCAGCTTCGGCTTCGCGCTGGTCGGCGCCGTGGTGGGCGAGTTCCTGGGCTCCAAGCAGGGGATCGGCCTGCTGATCGCCACGGCGCAGGGCGCCTTCAATGCCAGCGGCGTGTTCGCCGCCATGATCGTGCTGGCGGTGGTGGCGCTTGCCGCCGACTTCCTGCTGACCACGATGGAGCGGCGCCTGCTCAAATGGAGGCCGGGCAACCTCGCCTGAGCCTGCCTCGTTCCCGCGGCAGTCTGCCGCCCCTGCCGTGATCTCCTTTGTCCCACGCGCGCATCCTTGCGGCGTGGGATTTTTCATGTGTATGCGGGACAGGACGATAGGCGATGGCAAGCAACGATAGCAGCGGGCAACAATGCCGGTCAGGACGAAAAAAACCCGGCTTGTGGCCGGGACAAGGAAAGTTCGGAGCCAGGCCCGCGCCGCTAGGCACGCGCCGATGCAGTTGGATCAGAAGCGCGTGCGCATGCCCACCGCGAATTCGCTCTGGTGGGCGAAGCCGTTCGACTGCGCGGCGTGATAGCCGTGCTGCAGGAACATGTAGTCGGCCGCCAGGTAGACCTCGGTGCGCTTCGAGAAGTGGTAGAAGATCGAGCCGTACACCGTGTTCTTGCGGCCGCTGTCGGTCGCGGTCGAGGCGGCGGTGTTGCCGTAGGCGTTGATGGTGAAGCCGTTGGCATTCAGGGCGGCATGGCCGGCCTTCATCATCTGGTAGCCAATCTCGTAGTCGAAGGGACCGGCGGGATCGACCTTGAGCGACACCGTGTAGGCGTCGTCCTTGCGCTGGCCCAGCGCGCCCTGTTCGGCGGTGTAGTGGAAATAACCGGCGCTGGCGCGCACGATGCCCCACACATAGTTGCCGCCGGCGGAATAGGTACGGTTGCGCTGGCCATTCACATTGGCCTGGGTGAAGAAGCTGGAAACGTGGAAATTGCCGCCGTTGTAGCCGAGGGTGGCGGTCTCCGTGGTGTTGCGCGACGGCGCGCCCGGCACTTCGCCGAACTGGTAACCCGCGCCGGCGGTCAGGCCGTTGTCGAACAGCTTCTTCCACACCACGCCGTTGTCCATGCGCGTGCCGGTGGCGCTGCCCGCGTAGAACACCAGTTGCTTGAAGTTGTTGTTGTTGGTGTAGCCGCCTTCCTCCGTCGTGATCGCGGCCGGGCCGTAGGGGTCTCCGTAGAGGCCCGAAGCCATCGGGTCACGCCCGAGCGCGTTCTGGCGGCCGAAGGTCAGCTTGCCGAAGACATCGCTGTTGATGCCGACCCAGGCGTCGCGGTTGAACAGCACGCCGGGGGTGTCCATCGCGCCGTCGTAGCTCTGGAATTCGCTCTCCAGCTTGAAGATCACCTTGGTGCCGAAGCCGATGTCTTCCGCGCCGGTCAGGCCCCAGCGGTTGCCGCTGAACCATGCCGGCTGGTGGTAGCCGGTCAGGCGATGGCCACTTGCATCGGCGTTGCTGATGGTGCTGATGGTGGTATCGATGAGGCCGTAGAGCGTCACGTTCGATTGCGCGTTGGCGTGGCCGGCAAAGGCCGCGCCGATTGCCAGCGCGATGGCTGTGGTTTTGGTTTTCAAGCTGATCTCCTCGGGGCTTGCTAGTCTTGTCGATGATTCGGGCTGCTCGCGGGCGAGACGCGTGTCCCGGCCATGAGAGCAGCCCTTGCATCGTAGGCATGGCAAGCCTTCATCCAGCTTTCCCGCCGTTGCGCGGCTGGCTCAGGGAAAGTACCGAGGAAACCCGGCAGGGCAGGCGCTCAGTGCGGCCGGCGCTCCGTTGGCTTGCGCTTGCGCGCAGGTACGGGCGCGGGCTGATCCTGCGCCCGCTGCTGTTCGGCCGCGCCGCGCAGCAGCCAGCTGATCAGCTGCTTGGACTGCTGGATGCGCAGGCGGCGTCCCTTGGCGCTATCTTCGAGATAGTCCGTCGACAGGTGGAACAGGTAGGACACCACGTAGCCGCAGAGGTCGTCGATGATGGGGCGCGACAGGCCCGGGCTGAGCTCCAGCCTCTCGATGTCTTCCGCCATCTCGCCGGCGATATCCGCCAGCACCTGGCGCACCGCTTCGCGCAGCGCCGGCTGCGGGCCGGTGCTGCCGCACACGCCGACAAAGAAGGCGTCGGGGTGGGCATCAGCGTAGGCGAAGAAGGCGTCGCAGGCGCGGGTGGCGACCTCGCCGGGGTTGTCCTGCGCTACCGCCCAGCGCACCGCGCGCAGCATGGGCCGCAGTTCGTTGCCGACCTCGGCCACGGCGGTCAGCGCCAGGTCTTCCATGTCGCGGAAGTGGCGATAGAAGGTGTTGGGGTTCAGCCCCGCTTCGCGCGCCAATTCACGCAGGCCGAGGCCGGCGAAGCTGCGCCTGGCTGCGGCCAGGCGCAGCGCCGCGTCGATCAGTTTGCGTTTGCCGCCGGCAACGTCTTCCATGGTGTCGGGCAAAAAAGTTAGGGCCGGGACATGCCGGCTTGAATATGCCGGCTTGGGCGAATCCGGTTTGGAATTGACACTCGGTCTACATTCGTCTACTTTGCTGCAAAAGTAGACGGTTGTCTACGTCGACTTGCAGGGATAGCCACGTACGGCATGTACGCCATGCACCCGGCAAGAAACAGAAAATCGAACAAGAGACACAAGGCGGCGCCCGAGCCCCTTGGCCCAACCCTGGCGTTTCGCCCGCCGATTACCATCTGGTGACCTGAACATGCAGCGCGCCTCCACTCCCGCATCCGCCGCTCCGGCAGCAACCTCGGCGACCATTCCGGCGGCGCAGCCCGCACGCTCGCTCGAACCCATCCCGCGCGACCCGGGCTGGCCGCTGGTCGGCAACCTGCTGCAGGTCACGCCGGGCAAGGTCGGGCAGCACCTGCTGGCGCGCAGCCGTGCGTTCGACGGCATTTTCGAACTGGATTTCGCCGGGCGCCGGGTGGCGTTCGTGAGCGACGCCGCGCTGGTGGGCGAGCTGTCGGATGGGCAGCACTTTCGCAAGATCGTCGGGCCGCCGCTGTCTTACCTGCGCGACCTGGCTGGCGACGGCCTGTTCACCGCGCACGCCGAGGAAGAGAACTGGGGCCGTGCTCACCGCATCTTGATGCCCGCCTTCAGCCAGCGTGCGATGAAGGGCTACTTCGACGTGATGCTGCGCGTGGCCAACCGGCTGGTCGACAAGTGGGACCGCCAGGGCGCCGACACCGACATCCCGATCGCCGACGACATGACCCGGCTCACGCTGGACACCATTGCGCTGTCAGGCTTCGGCTATGACTTCGATTCATTCTCGCGCGAGCAGCTCCATCCCTTTATCGACGCCATGGTCGGCGCGCTCGAGGAGGCCATGGGCAAGCTCACGCGCTTTGCGCTGCAGGACAAGTTCATGCACAAGGCGCACCGCAAGTTCGCCGACGATATCCAGTACATGCGAGAGCTGGTGGACGACGTGGTGCGCCAGCGCCGCGCCGCGGCCGGCAATCACGCCGGGCAGCCGCCCGCGCACGACCTGCTCAACCTGATGCTGGAGGCGCGCGACCCCGAGACCGACCAGCGCCTGGACGACGTGAACATCCGCAACCAGGTCATCACCTTCCTGATCGCGGGGCACGAGACCACCAGTGGCCTGCTCACGTTCGCGCTATATGAGCTGCTGCGCCATCCCGGCGTGCTCGCGCAAGCCTATGCCGAGGTGGACGCGGTGCTGCCGGGCGACGCGCAGCCGGTCTATGCCGACCTGGCGAAGCTGCAGGTGATTGACCGCGTGCTCAAGGAAACGCTGCGCCTGTGGCCCACGGCGCCCGCCTTTGCGGTGGCCCCGCTCGAGGACACGGTGATCGGCGGGCGCTACCTGATCCGCAAGGATCGGCGCGTCTCGGTGGTGCTCACCGCGCTGCACCGCGACCCGAAAGTGTGGGCCGATCCGGAGACCTTCGACATCGACCGCTTCCTGCCCGAGAACGAGGCCAGGATCCATCCCCACGCCTACAAGCCGTTCGGCAATGGCGAGCGCGCGTGCATCGGCCGCCAGTTCGCGCTGACCGAAGCCAAGCTCGCGCTGGCCCTGATGCTGCGCAACTTCCAGTTCAGCGATCCGCACGACTACCAGTTCCGCATCAAGGAAACGCTGACCCTGAAGCCGGATGCGTTCACGCTGCGTGCACGGCGGCGCCGGGCGCATGAGCGCATCGCCGCCGCGCCCGCGCCCGGCGCCGCCAGCGTGCAGTCGCAACCCCCGGCGGTGCGCGGCAATGGCCAGCCCCTTGCCGTGCTGTGCGGCTCCAGCCTGGGCACCGCGCGCGAGCTGGCCGAGCAGATCCACGCCGGCGCGCTGGCGGCCGGCTTTGCCGCCACGCTGCGCGACCTGGACGAAGCCGTGGGCGCGCTGCCCACCGATGGGCTCGCCGTGATCGTGGCGGCGACCTACAACGGGCGCGCACCCGATTCAGCGCGACGTTTCGAAGCGATGCTCGATAGCGGCGATGCTGGCGGCTACCGCGCGCAAGGCCTGCGCTTTGCATTGCTAGGCTGCGGCAATTCGCAATGGGCCACGTACCAGGCATTCCCCAAGCGGCTGCACGACTTCTTCAGCGCGGCTGGCGCGGCGCCTTTGCTCGCGCGCGGCGAGGCGGATGGCAATGGCGACTTCGACCAGGCTGCGGAGTCGTGGCTCGCCGCGCTGTGGCAATCGCTGCAGGCGCTGCGCGTGGAGCAGGGCGCGGCACCGGATGCGGCGGGCGCCAGCCAGATCGAGGTGCGGCTGCGCGATATCGCCACCATCCGTGCCAGCACGCTGCCGCCGTCGGCGCAAGCCTTCACGGTGCTGGCCAACACGGAGCTGGTGAACGATCCGGCGGGCCTCTGGGACTTCGCGCTGGAAGCGCCGCGCACCGCCACGCGCGACATCCAGCTGCGCCTGCCGGAAGGCGCAAGCTACGCGACCGGCGATCATCTTGCGGTGTATCCACGGAACCATCCCGCCACCGTGCGGGACCTGTGCGAGCGGCTCGATCTCGATCCCGACGCCATGGTGACGCTGTCCGCCGCGCCTGGCTGCGCCGCGCGCGGGCTGCCACTGGACGAGGCATTGCCCCTGCGCGAACTGCTGACGCATTTCATCGAGCTGCAAGATGTGGTGTCGCGCCAGACGCTGCGCACGCTGCTGCAATACACACGTTGCCCGTTCACTCGCGCGGCGCTGGAGCGGCTCGGCTCGGACCACGCGCAAGAGGGCTACGCGGCGCGCGTGGCGTCGCAGCGGCTGGGGCTGGTGGATGTGCTGGTCAGCCACCCCGCCATCGCGCTCACGCTGCCGGGCCTGCTGGCTTGCACGGTGCCGATGCGCCCGCGCTTCTATTCCATCGCTTCGTCGCCCCTGGTCTCACCGGACGTGGCGACGATCACGGTTGGCACCGTGTGGTCGCCCGCGCTCTCGGGGCGAGGCATGTTCCGTGGCGTGGCGTCCACCTGGCTGCAAGGACTCGCGCCGGGCGCCGTGGTGGCGGCAGCGATCCGCACGCCCAACCCGGCCTTCGCGCCCGATCCCGATCCGGCGCGGCCGATGATCCTGGTCGGGCCAGGCACGGGCATCGCGCCGTTCCGCGGCTTCCTGGAAGAGCGCGCAGCGCAGAAGGCTGCCGGACGGGCGGTAGCCGCCAGCCAGTTTTATTACGGCTGCCGCCATCCCGGGCATGACTGGCTCTATCGCGATGACGTCGCGCGCTGGCAGGCCGAGGGCGTGGTGCAGGCGCATGCGGCTTACTCCACTACCCCCGCTGCGGACCAGCGCTATGTGCAGCATCTGCTATGGCGCGATCGCCAGGCCATTTGGGCGATGCTGCAGGACGGCGCCACGATCTATGTGTGCGGCGATGGCCGGCAGATGGCGCCGGCGGTGCGGCGCACGCTGATCGAGATCGCGGCGCAGCAGGGCGGCATGAGCGAGGCCGCGGCCTCCGACTGGCTGGCGGGCATGGTGGCGCAGGGACGTTACCGCCAGGACGTGTTCAACTAACCCAGCCAGGAGCCGGTAGCCAGTAGCCGGTTGGCAGGATTCTGCGGATCATTGTCAGCCGCCACGCTCGCGCTTTTCGTACGCTCGGTGCCATCCCCGTCTCTTCCTTACCGGAGCGCCCGATGGCACGTCCCGCAATGTCCCAAGCCCGGGTCCTGGCAATCTGCCAGGCCCTGTTTACTTCGGCGCTGTCGGTCGACCTGACCCTGACCGGGCTGGTCGGCTACACGCTCGCGCCCGACAAGGCGCTGGCCACGCTGCCGTTCGCGCTGATCACGGTGGCGTCGGCGCTCACCGCCATCGCGGCCGCCTTCCTCATTGAGCGGCTGGGGCGCCGCATCGCTTTTTCGCTCGGCGGGCTCGCGTGCTGCGCGGGCGGGCTGGTGTCGGTGTGGGCCATCTCACACCATGACTTCGTGGCGTTCTGCGTCGGTACGGCGCTGGTCGGCGTGTTCCAGGCGTTCGCGCGCTTTTACCGGCTGGCCGCGGCGGACGCCGCCGCGCCTGTGGATAAGCCGCGCGCCATTTCCACCGTGCTTACCGGCGGCGTGGTGGCTGCCGTGTGCGGGCCCGCCATCGCCGCGTGGAGCAGCGACCTGATGGTGGCGCAGCCCTTTGCCGGATCGTATGCGGTGGTCGCGGTGTTCGGCATGGCCACGGTCTTGCTGCTGGCGCTTGGCTACCGCGAGCCAAAGGCGCACGCAGGCGCGGTGGCGGCCGATCACGGCGCCGCGGCGTTGCCCGCACGCCCGCTCGCCGAGATCGCGCGCCAGCCGGTATTCCTGGCGGCGTTTGCCAACAACGGCATCGGCAACGCGGTGATGATGTTCGTGATGACCGCCACGCCGATTGCCGCAGTGGCGTGCAGCCATACCCTCACGCAGGGCGCGCAGATCATCGAGTGGCATCTGGTGGGCATGTACGCGCCGTCCTTCTTCTCCGGCTGGCTGCTGCAGCGCTTCGGGCGCGGGCCGATGCTGATGTGCGGCATCGCGCTCGCTGCAATGGGTTCGCTCGTGGCCCTGGCCTCGACGGCGTTGCCTGCCTTTTATGTCGCCTTGTTATGCCTTGGCATTGGCTGGAATTTCATGTTTGTCGGCGGCACCACGCTGCTGGCGGAAAGCTACCGGCCCGCCGAGCGCGCGCGGACCCAGGCGTTGGCCGAATTCTGCGCCGCCGCGCTGACCGCGCTGGCCACGCTCGCGGCCGGGCAGGTGCTTTACCGCTATGGCTGGCAGGCCGTCAACCTCGCCGTGCTGCCAGCGCTGGCGGTGGCGCTGCTGGTCACGCTAGGCTGGCGGCGCAGCATGCCGCGCGCGGCGGTGCTGGCCGGATAAGCGCCGGCACCAGTATGATCGGCGCTAACCGCGCTCGCGCACTCGCGCACTCACACTCTCGCCCTGGGTCACCGTCCATGCCTGCCAGCCATCCCTTGCCGAATGATCCGCCGCGCATCGTCGTGCTCGTCGCGCCGGACCCCGCGCAGGAACTCGACGTGACCGGGCCCAGCGCGGTCTTCGGCCATGCCAACCGGCTCCCCGGCCGGGCCTCGCCGGCCTACGACATCCGCATTGCCAGCGTGCGCGACGACGGCCTGGTGTGCACCGAAAGCGGGATCCGGCTGCTGGCCGACGCGCCGTATCATCGCATCGGCGACATGCTGCCCGGGCCGATCGACACCTTGCTGATCGCCGGCGGCTCAGGCCACGCCGCGGCAGCCGACGACGCGCGCCTGATCGCCTGGATCCGTACGCAGGCACCACGCGTGCGCCGCCTCGGCGCGGTCTGCACCGGCGCGTTCGTGCTGGCGCGCACCGGGCTGCTGGACCGCCATCGCGCCACCACGCACTGGCGCCACGCCGCGCGGTTCGCGCAGCGCCATCCGCTGGTACAGGTGGACCCGGACCCGATCTGGATCCGCGCGGGCGATCTGTACACCTCGGCCGGCGTGACCGCCGGCATGGACCTGGCGCTGGCCTTGGTGGAGGACGATCTCGGCCATGCTGCTTCGCTGGCCGTGGCGCGCGAGCTGGTGCTGTTCCTGCGCCGTCCCGGCAGCCAGGCACAGTTCTCCACGCTGCTGCAGGCCCAGAGCGCGCAAAGCCCGGAGTTGCGTGAATTACAGGCCTGGATGGCGGAGCACCTGGCGCGCGACCTGTCGGTGCAGGTGCTGGCCGAGCGCGTGGCGATGAGCCCGCGCAACTTCGCGCGCGTGTTCGCGCGGCAGGTCGGCGAGACGCCGGCGCGCTACGTGGAGCGGCTACGTGTGGAAGCGGTGCGCAGGATGCTGGAGGAAGATGGGCGACGCCTGGATGGCATCGCCCGTGCGACTGGATTTGCCAATGCCGACGTGATGCGCCAGGCGTTCCAGCGGCATGTGCAAACCACCCCGGAACGCTATCGGGCAGCGTTCCGGGCGCAGCCAGAGGAGCCCGCCAAGGGCCTCAGGCCTTAGCTTGCAACGCGGCAATGCGCTGCTCGATCGGCGGGTGGCTGGAGAACAGCGACAGCCACGACTTGCCACCGGCAATGCCCATCGCCTGCATGTTCTGCGGCAAGCCTTCGGAGTCCAGGCCGCCCAGCCGGCGCAGCGCCGCCACCATCGGCGTGGGGCTGCCCATGAGCTTGGCCGCGCCGGCATCGGCACGGTATTCGCGATGGCGCGAGAAGGTGGCCACGATGATGCTGGCCAGGATGCCGAACACGATCTCGCATACCACCACCGTGATCATGTAGCCGATGCCGGGGCCGCTCGATTCCTCATCGTTCTTGCGCAGCATCGAATCCACGAAGTAGCCCACCACGCGCGCCAGGAAGATCACGAAGGTGTTGACCACCCCCTGGATCAGCGTGAGCGTGACCATGTCGCCATTGGCGATGTGGGCGACTTCGTGCGCGAGCACGGCCTCCACTTCGTCGTGCGACATGGTTTGCAGCAAGCCGGTGGAAACGGCTACCAGCGAGCTTTTCCTGGTCGCTCCGGTGGCGAACGCATTGGCTTCGCCTTCATAGATGGCGACTTCAGGCATCGGCAGGTCGGCGCGGTCGGCCAGCTTCTGCACGGTCTGCACCAGCCAGACTTCGGTGCCGTTGCCGGGCTGGGTGATGACTTGCGCGCCGGTCGACCACTTGGCGATGGTCTTGGACATCAGCAGCGAGATGAAGGAACCACCGAAGCCCATCAGCGCGGCGAATGCCAGCAGCATGCCGAGGTTGAGGCCGTTGCCGGTGAGGAAGCGGTTCACGCCCAGCAAGCTGGCGGTGAAGCTGAGGACAAGCATGACGGCGAGGTTGGTCGCCAGGAAGAGCAGGACGCGTTTCATGTTTTGTGTGAGGAAGTGATCAATGCCATGGTGAAAACAGGGGCGCGCATCGCAAGCACGCGCAGCGCCAGGCCAGGCGCGCCGCGTGCAGGAGACTAACGACAGGAAAACCGGGAACCTGACTACGAGCGCACGCAAGGCCAGCGCACGCGCGCGGGAGTGACTCAGGCGCTGGGAGGGCGCTGCTGAAGGGGAAGGTCGGGGTCGGACATGACGCCCGCGCGGTGCGCGGGCGCTGCGCTGCGGGCAAGCCCTGCGGCAAAGCGCGGGGGCGAGGCCGGCAACAGGGATTCGGCAAGGTCGGCGCCGGGCTGCGACGGATCCTTGGCGTCGCCAACGTCAGCGGAGCCCGGGGCTGCGCTGGCATCGATGGCGGCAGCATGGGCCGCATCGCCTGCGGTGGCCACAGCGGCATCTTGTGCCAAGGTGCTGCACGAATCCGCCTGCACCGTGTTGCCCACTGCGCACGTGCGCGCGCCTGCCCAGCTTTGGAAGGGCATGACGGCAAGCATCAGGAGCAGCAGCAGGAAGCGGATTGCGCGCACAAAAAAATCGGGGTTGGGATCGCGTGTCAGGGGGTTCGACACGAAATCGAGCAAGGAATTCTACAGGATGCGGCGCCGCGGCATGTTATGGCGAAAGCGTCACTGCGCGACGCTCAACCCAGGATATTCCGCGCGGCGCGCGTACCCCACCAGGCCGCTTCCTCGAACACCGACACGCCGGACAGGTCCGCATGGGCAAACAGGATGCGGCCATCGGCCGCGCGCAGGGCCGCGGCACCGGCATTGCCCAGAAAGCCCGTGCGCGGCGAGGCCATGGCGTGCCCGCGCACCGTGATTTCCACCGCGTCCGCGTGGCGCCAGAAGGCGCGCCCGTAGACCGTGCGCAGATCGGTGGTGGCATAGTCCATCAGCTCGGCGGCGCTGGCCTCGGCCAGCCAGCGGCGGGTGTCGGCGAGCGAGCGCGGCGCCGCGCCGGGGCTGGCCGCAAAGTCCAGCGGACAGTACGCGGTAAAGACCGTGGCTGCTGGCTTTGCCTGCCGGATCAGTTGATGGGTACTCACCACATAGCCCAGCCCGCGTCCGCCATGCACCACGTTGTCCCACGCCAGCGGCACGCCCGGCGCTTCCGGCGGGAAGCCCTGCAGGCGGAAGCTGGACACCAGCCAGGACGCGGTGGGCGGCAGGTGGCGCGCCGGGTCGAAGCCGAATTCGCGCAGCGGCGCCACGCGGGCGGCCACATGCAGGGGCATGGCGCAGATCACGCGGCGCGCGCGGATGCGGTAGATGCGCGGGGGACGGGCGCCAACGCCATCCGGCCACCAGGCGCACAGCACCGACACCCCACGGCCCTGCTCCTGCACTTGCAGCGCCATGCCGGGACGGCGCCAGGGCTGGGCGCCAGGTTTGACGCCGCGGTGTGCATCGATGCGCGCCGAGAGCCGCGTCACCAGCGCGTGCAATCCATCCGGCCAGGTCAGCACGGCGCCGTCGGCCGCATCGCTTGCATGGCCCGCGCGGCTGGCGAAGTAGTACAGGCCGGCCCAGGCCGAGATCAGCTCGTGCCCCGCGCCGTAATCGTCGCGGCAGCAGTAGTCCACATAGGTGTGCAGGGTGGGCGCGGTAAAGCCTTCGGTCAGCATCCACTGCCGCATGCTCTGCTGGTCGAGCCGGGTCCAGGCCGGGTCTTGCGAGGCCAGCGCCAGCGGGATGGCAAAGGCCTTGCGGCCGTCGCTGCCACGCGCGCTCTTGAGCTGCTCGACGCGCGCGAGAAAGCGCGCGTGCTGCGCCGCTTCCTGCTCCGGCGCAGCGTCGCTAGGCAGCAGGCCGTCGTGCCACTTGCCGGCGAAGAACAGGCGCTCGTCAGGCGCATGCACCAGCGCGCGTTCGTCGAACTCGGGCCGCGCGGCGAACGGGTCGCGCTGGATCACGCCGGTGTCGGCCAGCATCTCGCGGATGTGCGTGGATTCGGGCGAGGGCAGGGGCAGATAGTGCGCGCCGCGCGGGAAGGCCAGGTCGCCGCCGAAACTTCCGGCCGCCGCGTTGCCGCCGAACTCCGGGCCATCCACCAGCAGGAAGTCCTTCAGGCCGCCGCGCGCCAGCTGCCACGCGGCGCTGAGCCCGGCCACGCCGCCGCCGAGGATGGCAACATCGGTCACGATCTCGTCCTGTGCGGAAACGGTCGACGGCCAACTGGCGGCATCGCGCAGCGCGTGGCCTTCGGCCATGCCGGGGCGCAGCACCACGGGCATGGGCTCGCGCAGGCCGACGCCGGCCAGGAAGCGCCTGGTATCGTCGCCCAGGCGATCGCAGCCGGACAGCAAGCCCAGGCCGCTCGCGCCAGCGCCGGCGATCAGGAAGCGGCGGCGGTCCATGCCAGCTCCGGTTGCGGGTGATGCGGATCAGCGAATGACATTGCGCCAGTCCTGCTCAAAGTCATGCACCAGCGACTGCTCGTTGAGCCGGTTGGCACGCGCCTCGCGCGGCGCCATGTCGGCCGGGAAGCGGAACATCAGCGCGGTGCTGTCGGCGTCGAGGAATTTGAGCGGCACGGTGTAGCGCGTGGGCGGCGTGTAGTCGTCGCGCTTGCCCGCAAGGATGAAGCCCCATTCGCCGAAGGACGGCACATAGGCGTGGTAGGGCCAGGTATGCAGGCCCGCCTCGCGCAGCGTGGCGTCGATATCCCAGAACGAGCGCGGCGCAAAATACGGCGAGGTGGACTGCACCACGGCATAGCCCTTCTCCGCGAGATGGTGCGACATCAGCTTGTACATCGGCACCGAGTACAGCTTGCCCAGGCCGAAGTTGGACGGGTCGGGCAGGTCGACGATGATGGCGTCGAACATCTCGTTGTGCTGCTCCATCCATTGCGCGGCATCCGCATTGACCACCTGCACGCGCGCGTCCTTGAGCGAGCCCTGGTTCAGCGCCACCAGCGGCTCGCTGCGCGAGAACAGCGTGGTCATGGCGGGGTCGAGGTCGACCAGCGTCACGTGTTCGATGTTCTTGTGCTTGAGGATCTCGCGCACGGCCAGTCCGTCGCCGCCGCCGATCACCAGCACGCGGCGCGCCCACGGCAGTGCCTGCAGCACGGGATGCACCAGCGCCTCGTGGTAGCGGTGCTCGTCGCGCGAGGAGAACTGCAGGTTGCCGTTGATATAGAGGCGCATGTCGTCCTTCCAGCGCGTGATCACCAGGCGCTGGTACGGCGTGCTTTCGCTATGGATGATCTCGTCGCCAAACATGCCGCGCTCGGCCCAGTGGGTCAGCCGCCCCGAGGCCAGGAAGCCACCCGCCAGCAGCACCAGCACCAGCGAGGCGCGCAGCATGCGCGACATCACCGGCTTGAGTTCGTCGCGGAAGATGTGGATGGTGACGAGCGCCACGCCCGCATTGAGCATGCCGAACAAAAAGCCGGTGCGCGACAGCCCCAGGCGCGGCGCCAGCACTAGCGGGAACACCAGCGAGACGGCCAGCGCGCCAAGGTAGTCGAACGTCAGCACGCGGCTGACCAATTCGCTGAAGGCGGTGCGGCGCGTGTTGAGCACCCGCATGACCAGCGGGATCTCCATGCCTACCAGCACGCCGAGCACGAACACCATGGCGTAGAGCGCGGTGCGAAAGGGCGCGGACAGCCAGGCAAACACCACGAACAGGAGTGCCGCGGAGATGCCGCCGAGCAGGCCGATCAGGATCTCGATATCGATGAAGCGCGCCAGCACGTCCTCATCCTTCACATAGCGCGACAGCCACGAGCCCACGCCCATGGCGAACAGGTAGCAGCCGATGATGGAGGAGAACTGGAGGATGGAGTCGCCCAGCAGGTAGCTGGACAGGGCGCCTGCGATCAGCTCGTAGCCGAGCCCGCAGGACGCCACGATCAACACCGAAAGAACAAGGGTACGGTCGCGCATCGGGGCTAGGGAATCGGGGGTCGGAGAGGAAGCCGGGAGGGAAGCCGGGAAGGACGCTGGAAAGGGCAGGCGTGGCGCTCAGGCGAGCCGCCGCGCGATGCGCGCACGCCTGGCAAACTGCAAAAAGTTGTGATGAACCGAAATGGACAACGGATATACTTGGGCGCCAACTGCCAACAATGCTGATGTCGCCAATACGGCTTCACGATTCACGATTCACGACTCGCTTACTGTTGCTGTTGCGGCAGCCCGGAACACCGTCGTGGAACAAGCAGGAGATCAACCAGGATGCAAGCCATCTACGCCTACGTGCTGCACCTGCTGGCCGGCCTTGCCCTGCTGGCGGTGTTCGTCGGAGTCTACACCAGGATCACGCCGTTTCGCGAGTTCGCGCTGATCCGCCAGGGCAACCTCGCGGCAGCGCTTTCGCTGTCGGGGGCGATGATCGGTTTTTGCTTTACGCTGTCGTCCAGCATCCAGCACAACGACACCTTCCTGATGTTCCTGGTGTGGTCGGTGGGGGCGATGCTGGTGCAGGCGCTGGCCTACGCGGGCCTGGCGCGCGCGCTGCCCGACATGGATGCGGCGATCGAATCGAACAATATCGGCATGGGCGGCCTGATGGGCGCTATTTCAGTGACGGTCGGCTTGATCAATGCCGCCTGCCTGTCCTGACTTCCTGATCGTGCTGGAACAACGCTGAGAACCTGGGGATTGCCATGAGCATCGGATCGTTCATCAAGAAGCAGTTTATCGACATCCTCCAGTGGACGGAGGACACGGACGGCGTACTGGCCTGGCGCTATCCGATGGAGGATATGGAAATCCAGTACGGTGGCAGCCTGACCGTGCGCGAGTCGCAGATGGCGGTGTTCGTCAACGAAGGCAAGATCGCCGACGTGTTCGGGCCCGGCATGCACAAACTCACCACGCAAACGCTGCCTGTGCTCACCTACCTGAAGAACTGGGACAAGCTGTTCGAGTCGCCCTTCAAGTCGGATGTGTACTTCTTCAGCACGCGCTTGCAGATCGGCCGCAAGTGGGGCACCGCCCAGCCGATTACCATCCGCGACGCCGATTTCGGCATGGTGCGGCTGCGCGCCTTCGGCCTGTATTCGTACAAGGTGGCCGACGCCGCCAGGTTCTATACCGAGATCAGCGGCACGCGCGCCGAGTACACTCGCGACGAGGTGGAAGAGCAGCTGCGCAACCTGTTGATCGCCACCATGACCGCCACGCTGGGCGGCGCCTCGGTACCCTTCCTGGACATGGCCGCGAACCAGGCGCTGATGTCGCAGACCATCCGCGACAAGCTGGCGCCGGAGTTCGAGCGCTATGGCGTGGCGCTGGATAACTTCGCGGTGACCAATGTGTCGCTGCCGGAAGAGCTGCAAAAGGCCATCGACACCCGTATCTCCATGGGCATGATGGGCGATATGGCGAAGTTCACGCAGTACCAGGTCGCCACCTCGATCCCGCTGGCCGCGCAGAACGAGGGCGGCGTGGCCGGCCTTGGCGCCAGCCTGGCGGCCGGCGCGGTGATGGGCCAGGCGATGGCGGGCGGGCTTGGCGCCGCCGCCGGGGTCCAGCCTGCCGCACCCGCCGCGGCAGCGGCCGCGCCCGCAGTGGCCGCGCCCGCCGACGATCCCGCCGCACGCCTGCAAAAGCTCAAGGACCTGCTCGACAAGAGCCTGATCTCCCAGGCGGAGTTCGACACCGCCAAGGCCGAGATCCTCAAGAAACTGATAGGCTGAGCGCGCCCTTATCCCTTAAGCATGCAAGAAATCAACTGCCCAAGCTGCGGCGCGCCGGCGGCCTTCCGCTCGTCTGCCGCGGTGATGGTGGTGTGCGAGTTTTGCCACAGCACGCTGCTCAAGGACGCCGACACGGTCAAGGACATCGGCAAGATGTCCGCCGTGCTGGAGGACTACACGCCGCTGCAGATCCACACCTCGGGCCAGTGGGACGGGCAGGGCTTCACCCTGGTCGGCCGCATCCAGCTGCGCTACGACTCCGGCCTGTGGAACGAGTGGTACCTGTTGTTCGACGACGGCAGCGACGGCTGGCTAGCGGATGCCTCCGGCCAGTACATGCTGACCCGACGCGTCACGGCCGAGCAATCCGCCGCGCAGCTCAACGGCGTGGCGCTGCCGCGCCATGACCAGCTCACGCCCGGCACGCCCCTGTACTTCGACAAGCATCGCTACCTGGCCAGCGACGTGCGCAGCGCGCGCTGCACCGGCGGGCAGGGCGAGCTGCCGTTCGCGGTGGGCGCTGGCTGGACCGCGCAGGTTGCGGACTTCCGCGACGAAGGCCGTTTCCTCACGCTCGACTACGCCGATGGCGATCCGCCCGCCATCTACGCCGGCCAGGCGGTCACGCTCGACCAGCTCAAATGCCAGCTGCTGCGCGAGGCCGGCCAGATCGCCGGCACCGCCGACCGCTACCGCGGCAAGGCCGTGCCGCTGGCCTGCCCCGGCTGCGGCGGCCCGATCGCCTACCGCGCGGGCGTGGCCAGCTTCGTGGTCTGCCCGAGCTGCCACAGCGAGATCGACTGCTCCACCTCCACGGCTCTCGTGCTGGAAAAGCAGCGTGAGCTCGATGCGCTCAAGACCAGCCTGGCACCGGGCGACATTGGCAACATCGACGGCAAACCGTACACGGTGCTGGGCCTGATGCAGTGCACCGACAACGACGAGGAAGAAGCCTCCACCTGGGTCGAGTATCTGCTGTTCAACGAGCAGCGTGGCCTGATGTGGCTGGTGGAGCAAGACAGCGGCTGGGACCGGGTCGAGGTGCTGGATACCTGGCCGCGCATGGTCTCCGGCACGTCCGCAAGCTACCAGGGCCAGACGTTCCAGCAGGGTTACGACTACGAAAGCGAGGTGCTGTACGCGGCCGGCACCTTCAACTGGCGCGTCAAGGTGGGCGACACCACGCGCCTGACCGAATTCGGCAAGCCGGCGCGCCGGCTCACGCGCGAGACCTCCGGCACGGAGATCGTCTGGACTTTGTCCACCACCGTGGCGCGCGCGCAGCTGGCGCAGTGGTTCAAGTCCAGCCCGGGGCTGGCCGCGGCCGCCCGCTTGCCGCAGGCAGCGCGCGCATCGGCTGCGGGCAATAGCGCCGACCTCGCCTTTTGCCGCAAGAGCGCCAAGGTCTACGCCATCCTCCTCGCCATCCTCAATGTCCCGGTGGCGCTCGTCACTGATCGGGGTTGGTTCACTATCGTCATCGGCTTCCTGCTGCTTTGGGCGCCGATCTGGCTGGTCCAGCGCTGGGCCGGAAAGGATTGAGTCAGCGTGCGCCTGCTTTATCTCGTCTACGGCATCATCGTGCTGTTCGGCACGACCTTCTTCAACATCGGCGAATCCACCGGCTCCGGCTCGTCCGGATACGCAAGCTCGCGTGGCTGGAGCGGCGGTTCCTCCGGCTCCAGCGGCTGGTCCTCCGGCGGCGGCCACAAATGAGCCGGCGGCCATGAACGCGCCAGCCCTGCCTTGTCCGGCCGTGCTCGGCCACCACCTGCTTGCCGACCTGCAAGGCGTGGCGAGCGATCTGCTGGCCGATGCCGCACTGGTCGAGCGCGTGCTTTACCGGGCGGCGCAGGCCGCCGGCGCCACCGTGGTCGATGCGCGCTTCCGGCACTTCGGGCCGGGGCTGGGCGTAACCGGGGTGCTGCTGCTCAAGGAGTCGCATATCAGCATCCATACCTGGCCCGAGTACGGCTTTGCCGCCGTGGATGTGTTCATGTGCGGCGCCGCCCGGCCAGAGCTGGCGGTGGAGGTGATGCGCGCGGCCTTCGTGCCGCGCACGCTTACGCTGCGCGACCAGGCACGGGGCCCGGCGCCTGGCTGAGCGCGAAGCTGGCAAGGCTTGCCGCGATGGTCTACACTGCCAGCTAACCCCGTAATTACTACGGGGTATTTGGTGCGGTCGGGAGTGACCTGGAGTCGGCATGCGTATCGGTGAGCTTGCAAAGCACAGCAGTTGCGACGTGGAAACCATCCGCTATTACGAGCGCGAAGGCCTGCTCGACGCGCCCCAGCGCGAGGACAACGGTTATCGCCGCTACGGCGACGGCCATCTGCTGCAGCTGAACTTCGTGCGCCACTGCCGCTCCCTTGGCATGAGCCTGTCCGACGTGCGCCGGCTGCGCGACTTCGAGCGCGATCCGACCCTGGCCTGCGACGATATCAACAGCCTGCTGGATCGCCAGATCGAGCAGATCCACGCCCAGCGCGTGGCGCTGGAGGCGCTGGAAGGGCAGTTGCGGGCACTTCGCCATACTTGCGACCAGCCCCATCCGGCCAGCGAGTGCGGCATCCTGCAGAACCTGCAGCAAGCCGCCGCTGGCGCCGCCTGCGAGTGCCATCCGCATCCGGAAAGCCACGCGTAAGGGTTGCGCCCCGGTGCCTGAAAGGTACCGGCTATGCTACGATCCCTTTACCTGCCGCGCACCAAGCTGGTGAAAAAGCGGCGGGCCGAGCCCGCGACGAAGCCTTTGAGTGAGCCATTGCTCTCGTCAGTTTCGCCGCATGGCGCGCTTTCCCGATTTTCCATTCCAATTGCTGCCGCACCCAATGACGCCTTGCTGCCTGTCGCCGATTGCTGTCGAGCTTGCCCCTGTCGGGCAGGCTGGCGCGACCGCGCACGCAGTCCAGGCGCCGCGCGCGCAAGCCAAACAGGCGATTGCCTGCCGCCGGATCAACGTACCGCTTGATCCTGCCCGGTTCCCAGTCTGACGTTCCCCCCAACGCAGGCAGACGCTGAACCGGGCCGAGTCACTCCCTGTTCGCGGTTTTCCCGCCGGTACTGACCGCCGGTAACGGCCCACCTTGTTTCATGACCTGGCAACGCCAGGAGCCGATCCCCGACGGATCGCTCCAGCCTGTTCCGGGTCGCCGCATCGCCACTTAGCGAGGATTCATCATGACGGCATCGTCCAAACAACAACCGACCCTTTACCTGACCGAGCTCGACGTGACCCGTCTGGAGCGCATCGCGGGCCGCGCCGGCGCCGCGCCGCTGGCCGAAATGCTCGACAGCATCCTCGAGCGCGCGGCCATCGTGCCGGCCGAGGCGATTCCCAAGGATGTGGTCACCATGAACTCCAGCCTGCTGTGCGCGCTGGAGGGCGAGGCCACGCCGCGCCGCTGGACGCTGGTCTATCCGGATACCGCCGATTTCGAGGAAGGCCGCCTGTCGGTACTGTCGCCGATCGGCCGTGTGCTGCTGGGCGCGCGCGCCGGGCAGACCGTGAGCTACCGCCTGCCGGACGGACGTGAGCAGAGCGTCACCGTGGTGGAGCTGTCTTTCCAGCCTGAGGCCAACGGCCAGTACACCGTATAAGACCTGGTCAAGGCCTGGTCAAAAGCTTATCCGGCACTTTTGGGTACGTTCAGGCCGATTCAAGGCTGATTCCGGGCGCCGGTCGTGGCGCCCTGGCGCGCGCTCATCGGCGCCGCCCATCCCGCAAAACGCTGGCCCGCCAGCAAGCTGTTCGCCCGCGGACCGGCCTGCGGCCTGGGCTGGCGGGCCATCAAGCATCGCTTTGGCCACCCGCCGCGCCCCCTCGCAAGCCCTCCCGTCACGCCATTGGGCGTCCAATCCGCGCCGTTCGTCCGACTTTCCAGCGTTTCACGACTCGCAACGCACCATTCGTCGCAGTGGTATTTCTCCTTGCCCGCCAAGCCACTAATCTTCAGTCCGTGCCTGCAGCGCAACATAGATTTGCCGGGGCAGCTAGTACAGAAAATTAAAAGCAAGAACGACACAATCAGTTGAAGGAGTCCCAAATGAATGCCAAACGCATCCTCGGCGGCGCTCTCGCCGTGCTGATGGTGGCCTCGTCGGCCGTGGCACTGGCAGCGCCCGCCAACAGCAAGGTCGGCAAGTTCGACGTGTACGCCGACGCGTTGCGCGCCGGCAAGTTTGATACGTTCACCGACGGCGCCAAGGCCAGCAAGTTCGATACGTTCACCGACGGCGCCAAGGCAGGCAAGTTCGACACGTTCACCGACGGTGCCAAGGCAGGCAAGTTCGACACGTTCACCGATGGTGCCCGTGCCGCTTTCAGTGGCGACATCGCGGCCAGTTCGCTGGACAACTCGCGCGGCGGCGACGGCTCGCTGTACGGCTACCGGGTCTGAAACCGACCCCCGTGGTATCTGACGGCCACCTTGGTGGCCGCCTGGGTATCACTGTTGTTCCCCGTTTTATCTCCCACCTGCCCGGCTGACCTCCTCCTCCTTCTCTCTCCCGCCGGGTGGGTGATTTTTACCCGCCGCTCCCCGCACTAGCTGCCTCTCGTTTTTCCTCCGCCAGTCTCGCAAGATCCCCGCCCCGACTATCCCGAACGCCGCTGACCGGCGCGCGCCTTGTCATTCCCGTTCGCGCCCGGCACGCCTGCGCCCGATCAAGACATAGAGCAGCGGCACCGCCAGCGAGCCGATCACGGTGGCGCCCAGCATGCCGCCCAGCACCCCGGTGCCGACCGCGCGCTGCGCGGCCGCACCCGGGCCGGTACTGATCGCCAGCGGCACCACGCCCAGGACAAAGGCCAGCGAGGTCATCACCACCGGGCGCAGCCGCTGGCGGGCGGCCTGGCCGGCGGCTTCCAGCAGGTCCATGCCGCCGCGGCGCAACTGCTCGGCGTATTCCACCACCAGGATGGCGTTCTTGGCCGCCAGCCCCATGATCACCACGCCGCCCACCTTGAAGTAGACGTCGTTCGGCATGCCGCGCAGCCAGATCGCCACCAGCGCGCCAACGAGGCCCGCCGGCACGATCAGCAGCACTGCCAGCGGCAAGGTCCAGTTTTCATAGAGCGCCACCAGGCACAAGAAGATGAACAACATCGACAAGGCGAACAGCCACGGCGCCTGCGTGCCGCTTTGCTGCTGCTCGAAGGCGCGTCCGGTCCAGCGCACGTCGTAGGCGCCGCCCAGCTCACGCACCCTGGCCGTGAGGCGTTCCATGGCTGTGCCGGTGCTGTGGCCCGGCGCCACTTCGGCGTTGATGCGCACCGAGGTGAGCCCGTTGAACCGCTCCAGCGTCGCTTCGCCCTTGCCCCAGGCCAGTTCGGCGAAGGCGCCCAGCGACACCATGCCACCGCTGGCATTGCGCACATGCACGCGGGACAGCTTGGCCGGGTCCATGCGGTAAGGCGCATCCGCTTGCAGGATCACCCGGCGGATACGGCCTTCGCGCGCGACTTCGTCGATATAGCGCGAGCCCAGCGTGGCCGACAGCGCATGGTGGATCGCCTCCGGCTCCACGCCAAAGCTGCGCGCGCGCTCGTAGTCGATGTGCAGGTCCAGCGCCGGCGCCGGCTCGCCAGTGGTGGCGCGCACCTCGCCCAGCGACGGCTCATCCTTGACGGCGGCAAGCAGCCTGTCGCGCGCGGCAAACAGCGCTTCGCGCCCGGAGCCGGCCTGCGCCACCAGCCGCATGTCGAGCCCGCCGGTGCTGCCCAGCTCGGGCAGGGCCGCGCCGTTATACGCGTACAGCTGCGCCTGTCCGCGCCCGGGCCACGCTTGCAGCCCGGCCTGGAGCCTGGCCAGCACGGCGTCCGCGCGTTCGCCGGCGCCGCGCTCCGACCAGTCCCGCAGCGCCAGGTACATGCTGGCGCGCTGCTCGCCGTTGCCGGAATTGCTCCAGCCCAGCACGGCGAAGGTCGAGCGCACGGGATACTTGCCGGCTTTCAGCCATGCCTCCAGCGCCGCCACGGTGGCGCGCGTCTGCGCCTGTGTGGCCCCCGCGGGCAGTTCCATGTCGATCACCAGTTCGCCGGTGTCCTCCTCTGGCAGGAAGCCGGCGGGGATCTGCCACATCAGCACGCCGCCGGCCACCGCCAGCGCCAGGTAGATGCCCAGCCAGCGCGGGCGGCGCCGCTGCAGCGCCAGTACCCAGCCGGCATAGCGTGCGGTGAGCGCCGTGAAGCCGCGCTCGAACCAGGCCAGCGGGCCGCGCTGCGGATGCGGGGCATGGCGCAGCAGGCTGGCGCACATGGCCGGCGCCAGCGAAAGCGCGAAGAACAGCGAGAAGGCGATGGAGATCGCCAGCGTGATGGCGAAGTGCCGGTAGATCACGCCCACCGCACTGCCCAGGAAGGCCATCGGCACGAACACCGCGCACAGCACCAGCGTGACACCCACCAGCGCGCCGGACACTTCGCGCATCGAGCGGGTCGCCGCCGCCATGGCGTGGACGCCATCTTCGCGCATGATCCGCTCGACGTTCTCTACCACCACGATGGCGTCGTCGACCAGGATGCCGATCGCCAGCACCACGCCAAACAGCGTGATCACGTTGAGAGACAGGCCCAACGCGTACAGGCAGGCGACCGTGCCAAGCAGCGAAACCGGCACCACGATCACCGGGATCAGCGTGGCGCGCAGGTTGCCGAGGAACAGGTAGAGGATCAGGAAGACCAGCGCCGTGGCTTCGCCCAGCGTGGTCAGCACGCGCCAGATCGAGCGTTCGACGAACTGCGCGCTGTCGGATGAGATCTCGTAACGCATGCCCGTGGGGAAGCCGCGCGCGGCTTCGTCGAGCGCGGCGCGCACCGCGCGCGAGGTGGCCAGCACGTTGGCGCCGTCTGCCAGCTTGAGGCCGATCGAGGCTGCCACCTGGCCGTCGTGGCGCGAGCTATAGCGGTAGTCGCTGGCGCCCAGCTCCACCCGCGCCACGTCGCGCAGCCGTACCAGCGAGGCGTCGCCCCCGGCGCGCACCACGATCTGGCCGAAGGCCTCCGGCTCGGCGAGCGGCCGCGGCGGGCGCACCAGCGCCTGGTAGGGCTGGCCCGGCACCGCCGGCGCACCGCCGAGCTGGCCCGGGGTGACGTCGCCGTTGCGCGCCTTGATGGCCTGCTCGACGTCCGCGGCCGTGAGGCCGTAGGCGTTGAGCTTGTCAGGGTCGAACCAGATGCGCAGTGCGTACTCGGCACCGTAGGGTTCCGCCTTGCCGATGCCGGGCAGGCGGCGCAGCATCGGCAGCACCGAAGCGGCGGCAAAATCGCCGAGCGCGGTTTCGTCGAGCTGGCTGTTCTGCGACACCAGCGAGACATACATGAAGGGGCTGCTGCCGGCCTGGTCCACGAAGATGCCGCCGCGGCGCACCGCCTCCGGCAAAAGCGGCTCGGCTTGCATGACGCGGTTGCGCACGTTGACCTGCGCCAGCTGCGCATCGGTGCCCTGGCGAAAGCCCAGCGTGATGGTGGCGGCGCCGCCCTCGCTGCTGGCATCCAGGTACAGCAACCCGGGAATGCCGTGCATCTGCTGCTCCAGCACTGCGGTCACCGCATCTTCCACGGTACGCGCCGACGCGCCGGCATAGTCCGCGTAGACGATCACGGTGGGCGGCGCCACCGCCGGATACTGGGCGATCGGAATGCGGGTGAGGGCGATCAGGCCCGCCACCATGGTGAGGATGGCAATCACCCACGCGAACGCGGGCCGGCGAAGAAAAAAGGACGCCATGGCACATTGGATTGTTTTGCGCCGGCGCGGCAGCTAGCCGCCGCGCCGGCGCGGTGGAACGGATCCGGCGCGCTGGCACCGCGAGATGCGAGCGGGCAAACGCGCCGGGCAGCGTGGCACAAACGCTGTGGGGGAAGTGTGTCTGGCCGTCGCTCTAGCGGGACGGTTGGGAGAAGCCGCGCAGCAGCGCGGCGAGCAGCACCTGCTGCCGATGCGCCAGCGGCTGCCAGTCCTCGTGGGGCAGGTGCTCGAACGTGATTTCGAGCGCGGCCAGCCCGTGCACGGCAGTCCACACCGCGTTGGTGACATCGCCGGGGTCGTACATCGAATCGATCAGCGCGGTGGCTTGCTGGTCATGCACGCAGGCCATCAGCACCGCGTTCACCGGGTCTTCCGGGAAACGCTCGCCCCAGCGCAGGTCGATCGCGCGCTCGGCGTCGGCCGGCAGGCCCATCATCATCATCAGGTGATAGCTGTGGCGGTTGGCCAGGGCCCACGACACATAGGCATCGAGCACGGCCGGCAACGCCAGGGCCGGCGTGCCCGCGGCGGCACGCGCGTCGGCCAGGGCCGCCGCGAGGCGTACCCAGTCCTGCGCGCACAGCTCGAACAGCAGTGCGGTCTTGTCTTCGAAATGCCGGTATATGGCGGCCGCGCTATAGCCGCAGCGCTCGCCGATGCGGCGCAACGTGACGCCGCTGAATCCCGCCTCGGCAAACAACGCGCGGGCCGCATTGAAAAAGGCTTCGCGCACACTTTCGCGCCGCAACTCGGCACCGCTGACCCGCGCAATGGGCGCAATGGGCGCAATGGGCGCAATGGGCGCGCCGGCACGCGCGGCAACCGGCGTGGCGGGTACGTTTGCGGGCGGGGCCGACGGGCTGGATTGTGCTGGGCGGGTGGCGGACATGGCCGCGATTATAAACACCGCTCACTTTGTAAACAACGTTTACATGGCGAATTCAGCACAAATAAGTGCCCCACCAGCGAGGGGGCGCTGCCCGGAGCGCCGGCGCAGCGCGGTCATCCGCGGGCGTGGGTCAGAGTTGCTTGGCCGCGAAGGTGTCGCACTTGCGGATGTCGCCGCTGGTCAGGCCCTGGCGCAGCCAGCGCGTGCGCTGCTCGCTGGTGCCGTGGGTGAACGCCTCCGGCACGACATAGCCCTGGGCCTGCTTTTGCAGGCGGTCGTCGCCGATGGCGGCGGCGGCCTTGAGGCCTTCCTCGATATCGCCGGGCTCCAGCAGCTGCTGGTTCATGCGCTCCGCGGTGGCGGCCCATACGCCGGCCAGGCAATCGGCCTGCAGTTCCACGCGCACCGACAACTGGTTGGCCTGCGCCTCGCCCATGCGGCGGCGCGCGGCGTCGACCTTGCCCGACACGCCGAGCAGGTTCTGCACATGATGGCCGATCTCGTGGGCAATCACGTAGGCCTGGGCAAAGTCGCCGCCAGCCCCGAAGCGCTGGCGCAATTCATCGTAAAAGGCCAGGTCGATATAGACCTTCTGGTCGCCCGGGCAATAGAACGGCCCCATGGCCGACTGGCCCGTGCCGCAGGCGGTAGGCGTGGCCCCCGAGAAGATCACCAGCGTGGGCGGCGCATAGCGGCGGTTGAGATCGGTCTCGAAGATATGCGACCAGGTGCGCTCGGTGTTACCGAGCACCTTGCGCACGAAGACCGTCATCTGGTCCTTGGCGGGGGGATGGCTGGGCACATGCTGCTGTTGCGGCGCTTGCTGCTGCGAGCCCTGCAGCACCGAGGCGCCCTGCATGATCACGGACGGGTCGATGCCAAAGAAATAAGACGCCGCCAGCGCCACCAGGATGGTGCCGATGCCGAGCGTCCTGGGCCCCGCGCCAAAGCCGCCGAAACCGCCGGAGCCTTCACCCCGGCGGTCTTCTACATTCTGGCTTTCGGCTTCGTCGTCGAGACGCATGGTGGCTCCGCATTACTGGTTGATCGCCGCGGCAAAAAGGTGGCCGCAGCGTGTCGGTCAGTATAGCAACGGCAATGCCGCCAACGCATGCGCGTGGTGTATCAGGCGGTAACCGCCGGTGCCGTGCTGGCAGTGGCTTGCCCCGGCGTCTTGCCCGGCTGCGCGCCGCCGATTTCGGCCACGCGCAGCAGGTTGGTGGTGCCGCCCTGGCCAAACGGCATGCCTGCCGCGATGGTGATCTGGTCGCCGGGTTCGGCATAGCCCTCTGCCAGCGCCGCGCGGGTTGCCGCATCCACCATCTCGTCCACGCTTTGCACGTCAGGGCTGACGGTGGAATGCACGCCCCACGCAATCGCCAGCCGCCGTGCGATTTCCAGGTTCGGCGTGATGCTGACGATGGGCGCGCACGGCCGCTCGCGCGCGGCGCGCAGCGCGGTGGAGCCCGACGAGGTGTAGGTGACGGTAGCCACCGCGCCGATGATCTGCGTGACCTCGCGCAGCGCCGCGCAGATCGCATCCTGACGGGTGGACAGCGGCGCCTCATGCCCCGCGTCCAGCAGGTTGCGGTACAGCGGATCGCGCTCCACCTCGGTGATGATGCGGTTCATGATGGCCACCGCCGGCACCGGGTGGCGGCCGTTGGCCGACTCGGCCGACAGCATCACCGCATCGGCGCCGTCATAGATGGCGCTGGCCACGTCGGATGCCTCGGCGCGCGTGGGCACCGGCGAATCGATCATCGATTCCAGCATCTGCGTGGCGATCACGATGGGTTTGCCGTGCTGGCGGCAAATGCGCAAGATGCGCTTCTGCACGCCCGGCACACGCTCCGGCGGCAGTTCCACACCGAGGTCGCCGCGCGCCACCATCACCGCATCGGACACGCGCACGATTTCCTCGAGCTGCTGCAGCGCGGCGGGCTTTTCGATCTTGGACAGCACGCCGGCACGGGTGCCGATGATCTCGCGCGCTTCCACGATGTCGGCCGGGCGCTGCACGAACGACAGCGCGATCCAGTCGGCGCCCAGCGCCAGCGCGAAGTCGAGGTCCTTGCGGTCCTTCTCGGTCAGGGCGGGGATCGGGATCACCGCGTCGGGCACGTTCACGCCCTTGCGGTCGGACAGCGTGCCGTGGTTGACCACGCGCGTGGCGATGCTGCCGCTGGCCACCGCCTCGATCTTCAACTGCACCTTGCCGTCGTCGATCAGCAACGACTGACCCGGCGCGGCCACCCGGAACAGTTCCGGATGCGGCAGGTGCACGCGGGTGGCGTCGCCCGGGCTGGGGTCGCTGTCGAGCACGAAAGCGTCGCCGGCCTTGACCGCCACCTTGCCCGCGGCGAAGGTGCCGATGCGCAGCTTGGGGCCTTGCAGGTCGGCCAGCACGGCGATGGGGCGGCCGGTCTCGGCCTCGACCTGGCGCACGGCGTCGTAGCGGCGCTTGTGGTCGTCGTGCGAGCCGTGGCTGAAGTTCAGGCGGAAGACATCCGCTCCGGCTTCGAACAACTGACGGATCACCTCGATGTCGGTGCTGGCCGGTCCGAGCGTGGCAACGATCTTGGCTTTGCGCTGGCGTCTCATTTTGTCTCCTCTTCCAATCTCGGGCGGCGCGCCGCATGGGCGCGCCGTTGTTCAAATTCAGGGCTTACACAATCAGGATGGCGCGGAAGTCGTTCACGTTGGTACGGGTCGGGCCGGTGACGATCAGGTCGTCCAGGCCGGCGAAGAAGCCGTAGCCATCGTTGTTGCCGAGGTGCGCGCGCGCCGACAGTCCGCGCGCCTCGGCACGGGTCAGCGTATCGGGGGCGAGCAACGCACCGGCGTTGTCTTCGGAACCATCGATGCCGTCGGTGTCGCAGGCAATGGCATGCACGCCCGGCAGGCCGTCCAGTGCGACCGCGAGCGCCAGCAGGAATTCGGCATTGCGCCCGCCGCGGCCGCTGCCGCGCACCGTCACCGTGGTCTCGCCGCCGGACAGGATCACGCAGGGCTTCCTGAACGGCTGGCCATGCTGCGCAACCTGCCGCGCGATGGCGGCATGCACCAGCGCCACATCGCGGGATTCGCCTTCGATGCTGTCGGACAGGATGTGGGCTTCAACGCCCAGCTCGCGCGCCCGCGCCGCCGCGGCTTGCAGCGATTGCTGCGCGGTGGCCAGCGTGACGCTGCGATGGCCGTCGAAGCGCGCATCGCCGGGCTTGGGCGTTTCGCCCGCGCCGCTCTCCAGGTGGGCACGCACATTGGCCGGCACTTCGATGCCGTACTTGGCGATCACCGCCAGCGCGTCGGCGCAGGTGGTGGCGTCGGGCAGGGTCGGGCCGCTGGCGATCAGCGTGGGATCGTCACCGGGAATATCGGAAATCAAGAGGGTCTCGACGCGCGCGGGCGCACAGTGCAACGCCAGCCGGCCGCCCTTGAGCGCCGACAGGTGCTTGCGCACGCAGTTCATCTCGCCGATGTTGGCGCCGCTCTTTAGCAGCGCCTTGTTCACGGCTTGCTTGTCGGCAAGCGTGATGCCGTCGGCCGGCGCTGCCAGCAGCGCGGAGCCGCCGCCGGAGATCAGGCACAGCACCAGGTCGTCGGCGCTCAGGTCCTTGACCAGCGCCACCATGCGCTGCGCGGCGCGCTGGCCGGCTTCGTCGGGCACCGGGTGCGCGGCTTCCACCACCTCGATACGCTGGCACGGCGCGCCATGTCCGTAGCGCGTCACAACCAGTCCGGAAATCTCGCCTTGCCAGTGCGCCTCGGCAGCTTGCGCCATGGCGGCGGCGGCCTTGCCGGCGCCGATTACCACCGTGCGGCCCTTGGGCGGCGTGGGCAGGTGCGGCACCAGGCAATGGCTGGCGCTGACGGCGGCAACCGCGGTATCGAACAGGTCGCGCAGCAGGGCGCGCGGATCGGTGAGTCCGGCAGGGCGCTGGGGCGCCAGCAGGGTAGGGTAGGAATCGGTGGCGAGCATGACGGGATCCGGAAGTGCTGCGTTCCCGGCCGCAAGCTGCCGGGAGTGATACTGGCCTGCCAAGGCAGGCCGTGATGGTGCTGCTGGCTTACTTGGCGCCACCCTTGGCGATCTCATGGTTGGACATGATCTCGATGGCGCGGCACAGTGCCGAGTGGTCCTGCTTGCCCAGACCGTTGGCGGCGCAGGTATTGAACAGCTCTTGCGCGGTGGCGGTGTTGGGCAATGCCACGCCCAACGCCTTCGCGCCTTGCAGCGCGAGGTTCAGGTCCTTCTGGTGCAGCTCGATGCGGAAGCCCGGATCGAAGGTACGCTTGACCATGCGCTCGCCGTGCACTTCCAGGATGCGCGAAGCTGCGAAGCCGCCCATCAGTGCCTGGCGCACGCGTGCCGGATCGGCGCCCGCCTTGGAGGCGAACAGCAGCGCTTCGGACACGGCCTGGATGTTCAACGCCACGATGATCTGGTTGGCCACCTTGGTGGTCTGGCCGTCGCCGTTGCCGCCGACCAGCGTCACGTTCTTGCCCAACAGGTCGAACAGCGGCTTGACCTCGTCGAACGATTCTTGCGGGCCGCCGACCATGATGGTCAGCGATGCGGCCTTCGCGCCCACTTCACCGCCGGACACCGGTGCATCCAGGTAGGCCGCGCCGAGCTTGTTGACGCGCGCGGCGAAGTCCTTGGTGGCGATCGGCGAGATCGAGCTCATGTCGACCACGATCTTGCCGTGCGCGGCTTGCTTGCCGGCGCCCTTGAGCGCGGCGGCCACGCCCTTTTCGGCGAACAGCACGGCTTCCACGTGCGGGGTGTCCGGCACCATGATCACGATGATGTCCGCGCGCTTGGCCACTTCCTCGGCGCTGGTGCAGACCGTGACGCCGGCGTCGACCAGTGCTTGCGGCGCGGGGTTCACGTCATGCACGAACAACGTGTGGCCGGCCGCGCGCAGGTGGCCCGCCATCGGTGCGCCCATGATGCCCAGGCCGATAAATCCGACGTTGCGTTGGTTTGCCATGTGATGTCTCCTTGATGGGATGTTGAATGTTTGTGGATTTGCCTGTTCCGCTTACTGCACGCCGTGTGCCGCGCGCCAGCCCAGGCCTTCGACGGTGGTCGTGCGCGGCTTGTACTCGCAGCCGACCCAGCCGCCGTAGCCGATCTCATCGAGCCACTGGAACAGGAAGTGGTAGTTCAGCTCGCCGGTGCCCGGCTCATTGCGCCCCGGGTTGTCGGCCAGCTGCACGTGCTTGATCTTCGGCAGGTTGGCTTTGAGCGTGGCGGCGATTTCGCCTTCCATGCGCTGCATGTGATAGATGTCGTACTGCACGTAGAGGTTGGGCGCGTTGACCTGTGCGATCAGGTCCAGCGCCTGCTGCGTGCGCGACAGGAAGAAGCCGGGGATGTCGAAGGTGTTGATCGGCTCGACCAGCAGGTCGATCTG
Organism: Cupriavidus basilensis; assembly: GCF_000832305.1. Taxonomy (NCBI): domain Bacteria; kingdom Pseudomonadati; phylum Pseudomonadota; class Betaproteobacteria; order Burkholderiales; family Burkholderiaceae; genus Cupriavidus; species Cupriavidus basilensis. The sequence goes on along the minus strand of NZ_CP010536.1, from coordinate 4,287,182 downwards.
CTCGGCGCCCAGCGCTTGCGAGGCGAAGCGCAGGTTCTCCACCAGTGTTTCCTGCGCCTGTTCGCGCTTGACGTTCTGCGGCTGGATGCCGACCAGGCAGTTCAGCTGGCGCACGCCCAGCACCTTGGCGTACTTGATCGCCTCGCCCACGCCGTCCTGGAACTCGCTCACGCGGTCCGGGTGGCAGGCAATGCCGCGCTCGCCCGCTTCCCACTTGCCCGCCGGCAGGTTGTGCAGCACCAGGTCGAGCTGGAAGCGGTTGAGCCGGTCGGCGATCTGGTCTGCGTGGAAGGCGTAGGGGAAGAGGAACTCCACGCCGCGGAAGCCCGCGCGCGCGGCGGCTTCAAAGCGGTCGAGGAAAGCCACTTCATTGAACAGCATGGTCAGGTTGGCGGCAAGTTTTGGCATGGATGTCTCCGGATGACTTGTCTTGTGATTCCGCTCGCGCGGATGCGGTGATTGGGGGGGCGCGTCAGGGGATGCAGCGCTGCGCGCGGGCTCGTGGCCCGCGCTTGTCAGCCTGCCGTGCTTACGCCGTTTCCACTTCTTCCTTGAGGATGGCTTCCTCGATGTCTTCGATCGGCTCGAACTCGTTGATGTTGTCGATCTCGGTGCCCATCGCGATATTAGTCACGCGCTCCAGGATCACTTCCACCACCACCGGCACCGAGAATTCGGCCATCAGGTCACGCGCTTCGGCAAAGGCCGGCGCGATGTCTTCCGGCTTGAACACGCGGATCGCCTTGCAGCCCAGGCCTTCGACCACCTTCACGTGGTCCACGCCGTAGCCGTTGAGCTCAGGCGAGTTGACGTTGTCGAAGGCCAGTTGCACGCAGTAGTCCATCTCGAAGTTGCGCTGCGCCTGGCGGATCAGGCCGAGGTAGGAGTTGTTCACCACCAGGTGGATGTAGGGCACCTTGAACTGCGCGGCCACGGCCAGTTCTTCGATCATGAACTGGAAGTCGTAGTCGCCCGAGATGGCCACCACATCCGATTCCGGCGAGGCCACCTTCACGCCGATCGCGGCGGGAATGGTCCAGCCCAGCGGGCCGGCCTGGCCGCAGTTGATCCAGTGGCGCGGCTCGTTGACCGACAGGAACTGCGCGGCGGCGATCTGCGACAGGCCGATGGTGGACACGTAACGCACATCGCGCGGGAAGTACTGGTTCATCTCGCGGTACACGCGTTGCGGCTTGACCGGCACGTTGTCGAAATCGCTCTTGCGCTGCATGGTGCGGCGGCGCTTTTGCACGTCCGCCACCCAGCTCTTGCGGCACGGCAGGCGGCCAGCCATCTTCATCTCGCGCGCCACTTCCACGAACTGCTCCAGCGCCGCCTTGGCGTCGGAGACGATGCCCAGGTCGGGGCCAAACACGCGGCCGATCTGGGTAGGCTCGATATCCACGTGCACGAACTTGCGGCCCTTGGTGTAAACCTCGACGCTGCCGGTGTGGCGGTTGGCCCAGCGGTTGCCGATGCCGAGCACGAAGTCCGATGCCAGCATCGTGGCGTTGCCGTAGCGGTGCGACGTCTGCAGGCCAACCATGCCGGCCTGCAGCGGGTGGTCGTCAGCCAGCACGCCCCAGCCCATCAGCGTGGGGACCACCGGCACGTTGACCAGCTCGGCGAATTCCACCAGGAGCTCGGCCGCGTCGGCGTTGATCACGCCGCCGCCGCACACGATCAGGGGGCGCTCGGCCGCGTTGAGCATGGCAATGGCCTTCTCGATCTGCGCTCGCGAGGCAACCGGCTTGTACGGGGCGAGCGGCTGGTAGGTTTCCGGATCGAACTCGATCTCGGCGACCTGCACGTCGAATGGCAGGTCGATCAGCACCGGGCCCGGCCGGCCCGAGCGCATCAGGTGGAAGGCTTGCTGGAACACTTGCGGCACCAGCGCCGGCTCGCGCACGGTCACGGCCCACTTGGTCACCGGCTTGGCGATCGATTCGATGTCGACAGCCTGGAAGTCTTCCTTGTACAAACGGGCGCGCGGCGCCTGGCCGGTGATGCAGAGAATGGGGATGGAGTCAGCCCAGGCCGAGTACAGGCCGGTGATCATGTCGGTGCCGGCCGGGCCCGAGGTGCCGATGCACACGCCGATGTTGCCGGCTTCGGCGCGGGTGTAGCCTTCGGCCATGTGCGAGGCGCCTTCCACGTGCCGCGCCAGGAAATGGTCGATGGTGCCGGCCCGGCGCATGGCCGAGTAGAACGGGTTGATGGCGGCGCCGGGCACGCCGAACGCGGTGGTGATACCTTCTTTTTCCAGCACGGCGATGGCCGCGTCAACTGCTCTCATCTTCGGCATGTCTGTCTCCAATCGTTGATGCGATGTTTTGTGAATGGCTATGGATGGCTGCGAATCACTGTTGGAGCCCATGCTATTCCCGCAAGCGGGTTGGGATAAAGGGAAGGGAGATCAGTTGATTCGATACCCGTGATATCGAATGAGGAGGCCCGAGGCAGAAAACACGGCCGCCCGACGTGGTCTGGCGCGTGTCATTGACATACGTTGTGTGACGGCAACGATACGTAGGAAATGGCGGGAAAAGCCCGCCCGACGGCCACGGCGCGCACCCCGCAGCCCGCTAAATGGCGACAATGTGCGGGTATCGCGCCAGTACCTGTGTCAAGGCACGGCGCAGGAACCATCTATCGCCAACCTGACCGCCATGCATACCAGGCTCCCTCCCACCCGCGAGCTGCTTGACGCGCTCAAGCGCAAGCCGAGCGCCGTATCCGATACCGCCGGTTCGCCCGCGAGCGCCATGAACCTGATGCGGCTGCAGCGGGGCCTGCTGGTGCTGTTCTGGGCTTGTTCGGTGGCTGCGCTGCTAGTGACCGGCGCCGTGCTGTACACCAGGTACCAGATCCTGCAGACGCCGGCGCCATGGCTGGCGCGGCTGGTCTACAGCCTGCTGGGCGGCAGCGTGGCGGGGCTGGCGGCGCTGCTGCTCACGCACCTGCCGGCACTGGCGCGCCGGCTGCGCGATCCGCTCGGGGCACTGGCCGACCAGGTCGACCGGCACGATGAGGCGGAGAGCGCGCTGCTGCGCTCGCTGGCGCGCGTCCCCGCCCAGGCGCTGCGCGCCAGGGCACGGCGGGTGGAGGTGCAGTTACGGATGTGGGAGGGCATGGCGAAGACGGTCGGTCTGCTGATCGTGGTCAGCCCGGGCGCCCTGGCGCTGGTTACGGGCCTGCTCGAGTTGCCGCGCAAAGGCGGCAGCCTGCTGCCGCTGCTGTCGCTCTATGGCCTCGGCTTCGTGTCGGGCGCGGCGCTGGCGGTCTTCCTGCAATTGCAGGTCAGCCGGCCGTTGCGCCGGCTTGCCTACGTGCTTGGCGAAGCGGCGCAGATCAGCGCGCAGTTGGAAAAGGCGCCGACGCCGAGCGCGGCGGCATCGGCAGTGTCCGCCGTCGTACCCATCGCAGCGGCCCCATCCGCAGTCCCGTCTCCGGCACCGTTACCGCCCGAAGTCCGCCAGGCAAGCGCGCTCGGGGATGCAGCCGCGGCCTCGCCGCAGGAGGATGCCGCGGCACAAGTGGACCACGCGGACCACGCAGCAGCGGGTCCGCCCACGCTGCCTGCGCTGCCTTAGAGGCTGTTTCAAAATGAAGCGAAGCGGTTTTGGCTAGGCGCGCGGCCGCAGACAGTACAAGTGGTACGGCCAAGGCCGCGCAACGACGCCAGAGTCTTTTTGAAATGGCCTCTTAGCCCGCCAGGTAGGTCTGGGCCAGCCGGACCCAGCAAGCCGCGCCCAGCGGCAGCACCCGGTCGTTGAAATCGTAGCCCGGGTTGTGCACCATGCAGCCACCGAACTCGCCTTCGCCGTTGCCGAGGATCAGGTAGCAGCCCGGCACCTCGTTCAGCATCCACGCAAAGTCCTCGCTGCCGTTCAGGCCCTTGGGGGCTTGCGTCACGACTTTGTCGGTGCCGACCAGTTCGGCGCAGACCTGCTGCGCCAGCGTTGTTTCGGCCTGTGTGTTGACCATCGGCGGCGTCAGCTGGCGATAGTCGATGTGCGCCTCCACGCCGTGCGCCTGCGCGGTCAGGCTGACGATCTCGCGGATGCGCTGCTCCACCAGCGCGCGCGTCTCCGGGCGCGCCGCGCGCACGTTCAGGCCCAGCGTGACTGATTCCGGAATCACATTGTGCGTGGCGCCGCCACGGATAAAGCCCACCGATACCACGGCCGTATCGTCCGGCGCCACATTGCGCGCCACCACCGTCTGCAGCGCGGTGACGATGGCCGCGGACGCCGCGATCGGATCGCGCGCGCGGTGCGGCATGGCGCCATGCCCGCCCACGCCCTTGATGGTCACGTCGGCCACGTCGGACGACAAGCTCACCGGGCCGGGGAGCACGCGGAAGGTGCCGGCGGGCACGCCCGGCATATTGTGCAAGGCGAACACGGCATCGCACGGGAAACGCGCGAACAGGCCATCCTCGATCATCGCGCGCGCGCCGCAGAGGTTCTCCTCGTCGGGCTGGAAGATCAGGTTGAGGGTGCCATCGAAATCGCGGCTATCCGCCAGTGCCTTGGCGGCGGCCAGCAGGATGGCAGTGTGGCCGTCGTGGCCGCACGCGTGCATCTTGCCCGGGATCTTGCTGGCATACGGCAGGCCCGTGGCCTCGACGACCGGCAACGCATCCATGTCGGCGCGAATGCCCAGGCGGCGCTTGCCGTTGCCCAGCTTCAGCTGCCCGACCACGCCGCTCTTGCCGATGCCCGTGTGCACCTCGTAGCCCCAGCTCTCCAGCAAGGTGGCCACCAGCTTGCTGGTGGCGCCAACCTCGAAGCCGAGCTCAGGCTGGGCGTGGATCTGGCGGCGGATGCCGATAAAGGTCTCGGCATCGATCTGGATCGCCGGCAGCAGGTGCGGCAGCAGCTGGAAGGGCGTCAGGGTCGGTTCGCGGGTCATGTGTTTATCCTTTGCTGCAAGTTGGCCGGCCTGGCCGGGTAGAGGAGGGGAGCGCTCAATGCGCTTGGGCGTTTTCGCGGATCGTCAGCACCGCGAGGATGGTCACCGCGCCACAGGCCATCATGTAGAAGGCGGGCGCCATCGGGTTGCCGGTCTTGGCCAGCATCCAGGTGACGATGAACTGGCAGGAGCCGCCGAACACCGTCACGCCAACCGCGTAGATCACCGACAGGCCGCTGGCGCGCACATGGGCCGGCAGGAGTTCCATCATCATCAGCAGCATCGGCGTGGAGCCCAGGTAGACGCTGGCGGTCAGCAACGCGGACAGCGACAGCACCAGCGGCACGCTCGGGTAATGGGTCATCAGCCAGAACGCGGGATAGAGGCACACCAGCGTGAAGGCCATCGAGCCCAGCACCAGCGGCTTGCGGTGCGGCAAGCGGTCGGCCAGCGTGCCGGCCACCAGCGACATCACCAGGCACACCACACCCGTCACGCAGCCCGACAGCAGCGACAGCGATGGCGGCAGATGCAGTTCGCGGATCATGTAGGTGGGCATGAAATACACCACCAGATAGGTGCCGACCGTGCCGCCGATGATGGTCAGGATGCCCTTGACCACCGTGCCGCCATGCTCGCGGAACAGCGTGCCGAGCGGGCTGGGCGCGTGCGCCTCGGCCGTGTGCGTCTCGTCCAGGTGAGCGCGGATATACAGCCCCACAGGCGCAATCAGCAGGCCCAGCACGAAGGGCACGCGCCAGCCCCAGCTTTCCAGCGACGCCTGCGGCAGCACGCCATAGAGAATGGCGGCCGTGAGCGCGCCCAGCGTCGCCGCGATGCCCTGGCTACCGAGCTGCCAGCTGACACGAAAGCCGCGGCCATTGATGCCGCCGGACTCCATCAGCATGGCGGTGGAGGCGCCAATCTCGCCGCCGAGCGAAAAGCCCTGCAGCAGGCGTCCGGCCACGATCATCACCGGCCCGAACAAGCCAGCGGCCGCGTAGGTCGGGGCGAAGGCCAGGCACATCGTGCCAATCACCATCAGCCCGATGGTCAGCGTCATCGCTGCCTTGCGGCCATGGCGGTCCGCGTAGTTGCCGATCACGAAGCCGCCCAGCGGCCGCATCACGAAGCCGATGCCGAAGGTCGCCACCGCCAGCAGCAGCGAGCCGTATGCGCTGTCGGACGGAAAGAACAGCTTGCCGATCAGCAACGCGAAGAAGCTGTAGACGGTGAAGTCGTACATCTCGAGCGCATTGCCGATCGAGCAGGCGGCGATCAGGCGGGACTGGCTCTGACGCGCCGGGCTCGCGGGCGTGGCCTGGGAAGGGGCCAGCGAGGGCGCCGCGGGCAGGGTGGCATCGTTCATGTCGGATCTCCACGAACTGGTTGAGGGGGTAGGGGTGGGGGCCGTGGAGGCTGGCGCTTGCCGGGCATCCATCGCGGGAAAGTGGGGACTCCCTGGCGATGAAGTATTAAGGCAAACACGGCAAGCCAAAAATCATATATTTTCATCCTGATAACCAAATGGCATCGCCGTCATAACCACCGTCGCGCCGCTATCGGTACAAGTACCGAGAAGCCTTGTGCCATGAGTATCCATGGGCATTCGCGGCGTAGCACCGGGTGCGCGCAGTCGTGTCGCCAGCGGCGCTCGGGCACGGCTGCGGGGCGGCGCGCACCGTTGCGGGGCGCCTGGAAGAACATAAAAAGAGGAAAAGCCAAGATGAAGCTGCAGCAACTACGCATCCTGCTGGCGGTGGCCCAGCACGGCAGCATCCACGAGGCCTCGCGCAGCCTCCATGTGTCGCAGCCGGCGCTGTCCAAAGCCATCGCCGAACTGGAACGCGAACTCGGCGTCACCCTGATGTCGCGCTCCGTGCGCGGCGTGAGCCTGACCGCCTATGGCGTGGCGCTGGTCAAGCGCGCCAGCCTGGTGGAGCAGGAACTGCGGCATGCGCTGGAAGACATCGAAGCCATTCGCGGCCACGCCGACGCGCAGCTCAACATCGGCTTCACCGCGGTGGCCTCCAGCGGTCCGCTGCCCGACGCCATGGCCGCGTTCCGCAAGCGTTTTCCCAACGTCGGCCTGCGCGGCTTCGAGCTGCGCCCGCAACAGATCCTCGAAGGCCTGCGCGAAGGCCGGCTCGACCTCGGCCTGATCTCCACCAACAGCGGCCCCGGCACCGGCGCCTTCCAGTGGGAACCGCTGTTTTCCATCGGGATGTCGCTGGCCGTGCGCGCCGGCCATCCGCTGCGGCGGGTACGCCGGCTGCGGCCGCTGCTCGATGCCGACTGGCTCGTCCTCGACCCGCTCGACGACCCTGGCAGCCCGCTCGCCAGCGTGATGCGGCTGCACCGCCTCGACATGCCCAAGCGCGTGGTGCAGAGCGCCTCCAACCTGCTCGGCCTGCAGCTGGCCACGCGCACCGACCTGATCAGCATGTGGTCCGACTTTGTCTTCGACGGCACCGGCCCGCTGCGGCTCGATGCTTCGTCATTGATTCGACTGCCGATCAGCGACGAACTACCCGAGTTCCGCGTGTTCCTCGTCTACCGATCGGAAGACCTGATGACCCACGCCTGCGCCGAGTTCAGCAAGGAGGTACGGCACTGCGCGCAAACGATGCCGCGCGGGCGGCCCGCGGTGCGTGCGGGCAGGTGAGTGCAGTGATGCATTGTCCGGGCGCCCGAGTGCCTGATCGGATACGAATGGCCCGAGGGCAGACTCCAGGTCCGGGCCTCTCGCCGGATATCTCATTCCTCATACCCCCACCCGAATCGCCCCCATAGCCCCCAGCACATGCCCGCCGCATCCAAATGCGCCACAATGACGCCCAGGAGACACACAGCATGGACAAGCTAAAACAGATCGAAGCCTTTATCGCCGTTGTCGAACACGGCAGCATGGCTGCGGCCGCGCTGACGCAGGGGGTGACGCCGGTGATGATCGGGCGCCGCATCAATGCGCTGGAGGCGCGCATCGGCGTGAAGCTGCTCCACCGCTCGACCCGGCGCATTGTGGTGACGGAGCAAGGCGCGGCGTTCATGGAGCAATGCAAGAAGGCCCTGGCGGACCTGGACCGGGCCGAGATGCTGATCGCCGAGGGCAAGCACAAGGCGACCGGCCACCTGATCGTGTCGGCACCGGCGGCGTTCGGGCGCAAGCATGTGGCGCCGCATGCCCCGGCGTTCCTGGCGGCGAACCCCGAGGTGCAGATTTCCTTCAACCTGACCGACCGCGTGGTGGACCTCGTGCGCGAGGGCTATGACGTGGGCATCCGCATCGGCGGGGCCATCGATCCGAACTTTGTCGCGATCAAGCTGGCGACCAACAAGCGGGTGGTGTGCGGCACGCCGGCTTACTTCGCGCGCAACGGCGTGCCGCAGACACTGGACGACCTGGCGCAGCACAACTGCTTGGCGTTCAACCTGCAGGGAGGCCAGCAGCGCGGCTGGTATTTCCAGCAGGACGGCAAGACGGTGACGGTGCGCGTCAATGGCAACCTGGATTGCAACGACGGCGAGTTGCTGCATCGCTGGACGGGCGAGAGCCTGGGGCTGGGCTGGCGCTCCACCTGGGAAATCCTGCCGCAGCTGGAGAGCGGGGAGCTGATCACGGTGCTGGATGAGTACGCGCTGCCGGATTACGACATCCTTGCGGTGTACCCGCAGCAGCGTCCGGTGCCGGCAAAGATCCGCTTTTTTATCGAGCACCTGAAGGCGGCGTTCGCGGTGCCGGGCTACTGGACCGGGCGGCAAGGAAGATGATGGCGGGGTGGCTCGCGGACGCGATCGTCCTTGTTCACCTCGCCTTTATCGTCTTCGTCATGCTGGGCGGTTTGCTGGTGTTGCGCTGGCCGCGCATGGCCTGGCTGCATCTGCCGGCAGCGGCCTGGGGCGTGGTGGTGGAGTGGAGCGGATGGATCTGCCCGCTCACGCCGCTGGAAAATGCGCTGCGCCAGCGCGCGGGGCAGCAAGCCTATGGCGGGGACTTTGTGCAGCACTACGTGCTGGCGCTGATCTATCCCGAGGGCCTCACGCGCGAGATCCAGATGGGGCTTGGCGCCGTGGTGCTGGCGCTCAACCTGACGGTCTACGTGGCGCTCTATCGCCGGATGCGGCGCCAGCGAACGCGTCGGCACGCCTGAGCGCGCAGGACGCAAGGCGCGGATCGCCAAGCACCTCCGCCTGCGCCTGCGCCTGCGCCACGCAACACTACGACGCCGGCTTGAACGCCGCTGCCCGCTTTTCCATATTGGCGATCACGGCTTCGCGCTGGTTGGCGCCGCCGATCAGCCGGTCCTGTTCGACCGATTCGGCCAGCAGGATGGCGGCACCATCGCCGTCTTCGCTCACCTGCATCAAGCGCTTGGCGGCGCGGATTGCGTCCGGGCTGCGGTTGGCGATGTCGCGCGCGGTGGCTAGCGCGGCGGCGCGCGGGTCGTCCACCACGGCGGTGGCCAGGCCCAGCGCGCAGGCTTCTTCACCAGTAACGATGCGCCCGCTGTAGATCAGCTCGCGCAGGCGGTCGGGGCGCACCAGGCCGCGCATCAGCAGCATGCCGGCCATGTCGGGCACCAGCCCCCACTTGATCTCCATCACCGACATGCGCGTGTCCGCAGTGACATAGCGCAGGTCCGCGCCGAGCGCGACCTGCAAGCCGCCACCGAACGCCACGCCGTGCACAGCGGCAATCACCGGCACCGGCAATTCGCGCCACACCATGCAGGCGAACTGCGGGCGGTTGGCGATGCCATGGCTGCGCGCCGCGAGGCGGCCCGCGGCGATGGCGTCGCCCTGGCCATCGCCCAGCCCGGCCATGCTCTGCATATCGAGCCCGGCGCAAAATGCGCGGCCTGCGCCCGACAGCACAACGGCGCGCAAGTCCGGCTCGCGCGCGAGACGCTGGCCGGTCTCGATCAGCGCGTCGAACATGGCGGGGTCGAGCGCGTTCATCTTGTCGGGCCGGTTGAGCCTGACCTCGGCCACGCCGTCTTCGATGGTCAGGATGATGCGTTCGCTGCTGGTGCTCATAGGGCATTGCTCCTTGCTGGAATCGGGTCCTGCGCCGTGGGCAGGACATAGTCTTTGAATTGTTCGCGCAGCTTCACCTTGAGCAGCTTGCCCGTGGCAGTGTGGGGCAGCGAGTCGACAAAGGCGACGTCGTCGGGCACCCACCATTTGGCGACGCGCGCGGCGAGAAACGCGAGCAGGTCGGCGGCGCTCACGTCCTTGCCCGCGCGGCGCACCACCACCAGCAGCGGGCGCTCTTGCCACTTGGGATGTGGCACGCCCACGACGGCGGCTTCGGCCACGGCGGGATGTCCCATGGTGGCATTCTCCAGATCGATGGAAGAAATCCACTCGCCGCCGGACTTGATCACGTCCTTGGCGCGATCCACCAGCTGCACATAGCCGTCGGCATCGATATTGGCAACGTCGCCGGTGTCGAACCAGCCGTCGGCATCGAGCGCGTCGTGCTCTGCCTTGAAGTACGCCGAGGCGATCCACGGCCCGCGCACCTTGAGCCGGCCAAAGGCCTGGCCATCGTGCGGCAGCGCGTTGCCCTGGTCGTCCTCGATGCGCAGGTCCACGCCCCACAGCGCGCGGCCTTGCTTGAGCTTGATCTTCAATTGCTCCTGCGCGCCCAGCGCTTGATGCTTGGGCAAGAGCGTGCTGATCACGCCGATCGGGCTGGTCTCCGTCATGCCCCAGCCCTGGACGAAGCGCGCGCCGAACTGCTGCTCGAAGCGCTCGATCATCGCCGCCGGCGCGGCGGAGCCACCTACGCCGGCCAGCTTCAGCCCGAGCGAGCGCGGATCGATCTCCGGATGCGCATCCAGGTACTGGAACAGCATCAGCCACACCGTGGGCACCGCGGTGGAAAAGGTCACGCGTTCGTCGCGCAGCATGCGGTAGACGTTTTCGCCGTCCAGGTGCTGGGCGGGCAGCACCATCTTTGCGCCCGTCATGGCGCATGCGTAGGGCATGCCCCAGGCGTTGGCGTGGAACAGCGGCACGACCAGCAGGATCGTGCTGTCCGCGCTCACGCCAAACGTGTCGGACGCACAGGCCTTGAGGCTGTGCAGCACGGTGGAGCGATGCGAATACAGCACGCCTTTGGGGTTGCCGGTGGTGCCCGACGTGTAGCAAAGCGAGGACGCGGTGCGCTCGTCGAACTGCGGCCATGCATAGTCCTCGCTGCCGGCCTCGACCAGGTCTTCGTAGCACAGCAGGCTGGGCAGCTTGCCGGCGAGGCCGAGCGCGTCGGTGCCGGCGCGATCGGTCATTGCCACGAAGTGCTTGACGCTGGACAGGCGCGGCGCGAGTTGCGCCACCAGCGGCGCGAAGCACGGGTCGAAGAAGAGCACGCGGTCTTGCGCGTGATTGATGATGTAGTCGATCTGCTCCGGGAACAGGCGGGGATTGACGGTATGCAGCACCACGCCCGCGCCCGACACGCCAAAGTACAGCTCCAGGTGGCGGTGCGTGTTCCATGCCAGCGTGCCGACACGGTCGCCTTGCTCAACGCCGAGTCCGCCCAGTCCGCCCAATCCGCCGGGGCCGACGAGCGCGCTGGCGACCCGCTTCGCGCGGCGGTGCACCTGCGCGTAGTTGGAGCGCACCGTGCCGCCATCGATCGTGCGCGACACGATCTCCTGCTGCGGGTGGTACTGCGCGGCGTACTCGATCAGTGAAGAAATCAGCAACGGACGGTCTTGCATGAGGCCTAGCATGGTGCGCGTCTCCTGGTTTCGAATGGGTGGTGCGATGCGTAGCCAGCGGCGCTCAGCGGCCCTTGAACGCGGGCTTGCGCTTTTCCAGGAACGCCGCCACGCCTTCCTTGACGTCCTCGCTCTTCGATGCGCGCGACTGCAGCGTGGCTTCCCGTTCGAGCTGCGCCGGCAGGTCGCTCTGCAGGCTGGCGTTGAGCGCTTCCTTGATCAGGCCGTAGGCAAAGGTGGGCATCTGCGCCAGGTGGGCGGCCAGCCTGGCGGTCTCGGCCGGCAAGGCTTCGTCTTCATGCACCTTCCACACCAGGCCGATGCGATGCGCTTCTTCGGCGTCGATTTTCTCGGCCAGGATGGCCAGCGCGCGGGCGCGCATCTCGCCCGCGTAGCGCGGCAGGAAGTAGGTGCTTCCCGCATCGGGCACCAGGCCGATTTTCGAGAAGGCCTGCAGGAACGACGCGGAGCGGCCAGCCAGCACCACGTCGCCGGCCAGCGCCAGGCTCATGCCGGCGCCGGCCGCCACGCCGTTGACCGAGGTGATGACGGGCTTGGGCATATTGCGCAGCGCCAGGATGATCGGGTGGTAGCGCTCGCGCAGCAGCGTGCCCGAATCCTGCAGCCCGGTACCACGCCCGGCCAGGTCGGCGCCCGCGCAAAAGCCGCGGCCGTTGGCGCTCAGCACCACCGCGCGCACGGCCTCGTCCTGCGCGGCACGCTCGACGGCGGCGCGCAGCTCGAGCAGCAGCGCGCTGTTGAGCGCGTTGAGCACGTCGGGGCGGTTCAGGGTGATGGTGGCCACGCCCTCGGCGGCGTGATAGAGCACGGGTGAAGTCATAGGAGTCTCCTTGTCGTAGGTGTTCTGCTGCACAAATGCACGAAGGCTTGAGTGTGTGTAGCGCCGCGCGGCTCAGGCCGCCTTGCCGGGCGCCTTGGGCGGATGCAGTGCGTCGGCGGACGCGTCGCCCAGCTTGCTGCCCCCATCGCAGTCGACGATGGTGCCGGTGATATAGCGAGCGTTGTCGGTGGACAGGAACAGCGCCGTATTGGCGATATCGTCCTTGTCGCCGTAGTCACGCAGCGCCAGGCGCGCCTTGAAGCGCGCCTCCATTTCCGGCGTGGGCGCGAGCCGCGCCATGCCCTCGGTGCCGGCGATGGGGCCGGGCGAGATGGCGTTGACGCGCACGCCGGCCGGGCCCCATTCCATGGCCAGGCATTTCACCAGCATGTTGATGCCGGCCTTGGCGGCGCATACGTGGGCCTGGAACATCATCGCGTTGACCGCCTGCGGCGCGGTGATGGCGATCAGCGAGGCGCCCGGCGCATTCAGAAAGGCAAAGCAGGCGCGAAAGACATTGAAGGTGCCGATCAGGTCGATATCCACCACGGTCTTGAAGCCGTTGGCGGACATGCCCAGGGCCGGTGCGACAAAATTGCCGGCCGCGCCCGAGATCACGATGTCGATCGGGCCAAGCTCGTTGCGCGTGCGCGCGAGCGCCGCTTCCACCGCGGCGTAGTCGCGCACATCGGCTGCCATGCCGATGGCGCTGCCGCCGGCGTCGTTGATGCTGGCCGCCGCCGCCGCGATACGCTCGGGGTCGCGGCTGACCAGCGCCAGCCTGGCGCCTGCCTTGGCAAAATGCCGGGCGATGCCCAGGTTGATGCCGGACGAGGCGCCGGCGATAAACACGACCTTGCCGGCCAGGACGTCGTCTTTGAACGCGTTGGACATAGGTTTCCCTCCCTCGGATGGGTTGGATGATGAAAGCGGATGGCCCGGCACGGAAATCGGGCGGGAAGATCAGCCGCGCACGCGGCGCGGGCGCACGGACGGCGAGACCGCCAGGGGCGGCAAATCGGGGAGCAGGATGGCGCGGGCTGGTGCTGGCGATGGCTCGAACATCGCCACCGGACGGCTGGAACGGGTCATGTCTGTCTCCTGGCTTTTATCTTTTGCCATTTATCTTTTAAGCAGCCTCTGACTTGGGCCTCCGACATCCTACTCCGAAGCCGTGATTCGATCACGTGCGGATCTGGCAATGATGGCGCGCGCGGCGCGCAAAAGAAAAAGCCCGCACCCAAGCCGGCGTGCGGGCTGCCGTCCGCGATGGACGGGCCAGTGTGTCATGAAGCGCGCCCCCGCAGCTTCATGACGAGGTCGATGATCGTGCAAAGGCGCGTGGCGCGCATTGACCTGGGTCAAGCGCGCAGCAGCATGCCCGGTTCAGGCCAGCAGCGCCGTCACCAGGTCCTTGCTGCGGGCGGCGGGCACCTGCTCGAAATGCAGCGCCGCCTCGACGTGGTTCAGGTGCTCCACCATCAGGGTCACCGCGCGCTCGGTGTCGCCGGCGCGGGCGGCCTCGATGAAGTCGCGATGCTCATCCGAGGAGCAGGCGGCATCGCGGCGGGACTGGTAGAGCATGGTGATCACCGCGCTGCGCAACGACAGCTCCTGCAGCATGCCCGTCAGCACACCATTGCCCACCACGTCCGCCAGCATGATGTGGAAATCGCTGAGCAGGCGGGTGCGCACATGGGCATCGCTGCCGCCCAGCGCTTTCTTCTCGGCGACGAGGTGCCGGTCAATGCGCTTGTAGTCGGCGGCGGTGGCGCGCGCCACGAACTCGCGGGCCAGGGCCGCCTCCAGGATGCGGCGCACCGCAAACACTTCGCGCGCCTCCTCGGCGCTGGGCTTGGCCACGAAGGCGCCCTTGTCCGGCACGATCTGGATGAGCTTGTCCTTGGACAGCATCAGCAGCGCGGCGCGCACCTTGGTGCGGCTGACGCGGTAGACGCTGGCCAGGGCCTCTTCGCGCAGCTTGGTGCCGGGCGGCAGGCGGTGCGAGACGATCGCCGCGACGATGTCTTCGGCGATCGCTTCGGCGGTCATGGCAGGGTCGATATGCTCAGGCATGGTTGCGCACTTGCGCAGCGTCTCGGTAGGAGGAATCCCGAGATTCTAGCGCCCCGCGGCCGCGCCGGGCAGCGGGGATGCCCCGGGGGTAGCCAGGGCGGCCTCGTGCGGCGCCGGGGCAAAGCCCGCTTCAAGGTCGCTGGCGTCGATCCTGCCGTTGAGCACGTCGTGGGCGCGGGCCCGGTCGATGTCCTTTTCCCAGGCGGCGACCACGACGGTGGCCACGCAGTTGCCGATCAGGTTGCCGACCGCGCGGGCAATGCCGATGAACCAGTCCACCGACAGCACCAGCACCAGCCCGATGGCGGGAATGGCCGGGTGCGCCGACAGCGTGGCCGCCAGGATCACGATGGCCGAGCCGGGGATGCCGTGCGCGCCCTTGGAGGTGACCAGCGCCACCGCCAGGATGCCGAGCAGGTCGCCCAGCGCGAGCGGCGTATTGGTGGCCTGGGCGATAAATACCGCGGCCAGCGTCAGGTAGATCGAAAAGGCATCCAGGTTGAAGGAGTAGCCCGTGGGGATCACCAGGCCCACCACCGATTTCTTGATGCCGAGGAACTCCAGCTTCTTCATCACCTGCGGCAGCACGCTGTCGGACGAGGCGGTACCCAGCACCACCAGCAGCTCGGCGCGCAGGTAGCGGATCAGCTTGAAGACGGAAAAGCCGCACAGGCGCATCACCGTGCCCAGCACCACCATCACGAACAAGGCCACCGCGCCGTAGAACACCAGCACCAGGTAGCCCAGCTGCTTGAGCGAGCCGATGCCGTACTTGCCCACGGTGAAGGCTACCGCGCCCAGCACGCCCAGCGGAGCCAGCTTGATGATGAAGCCCATCATCTTGAACAGCGTGTGCGAGAAGGTATCGATGATCGTCACCAGCGGCTGGCCGCGCTCACCCACCAGCGACAGCGCGCAACCGAACAGGATCGATACCAGCAGCACCTGCAGCACGTCGCCGCTGGCGAACGCGCCCATCACCGTGCTGGGGATCAGCTTGAGCAGGAAGTCCACCATGCCCGCGCTCTTGACCTTCTGGGCCGTGTCCACGTAGGCGGACATGGCCGAGGCGTCGAGCGAGGCCGGGTTCACGTTCATGCCGGTGCCGGGGTGGAAGATGTAGGCCAGCGCGATGCCCAGCGCCAGCGCGATGGTGGTGACCACCTCGAAATAGAGCACGGCCTTGATGCCGACCCGGCCCACCTTCTTGAGCTCGCCGGCGCCGCAGATGCCCGCCACCACCACGCAGAACACGATCGGGCCGATCAGCATCTTGATCAGCTTGATAAAGGCATCGCCGAGCGGCTTGAGCTTGGCGGCAAATTCGGGGAAGAGCAGCCCGAGCGCAGTCCCGAGCACCAGGGCGACAAGGACCTGGCCGAACAGGGATCGGAAGAAGCGGGAAAAGCGGGAAGGGGCGGCGTGCGGGCGGCCGGAAGCCGGCCGTTGCTGGACTGCTGGGTGCATCGTTGTCTCCATGCGGACGCGTCCTGGACTTTGGCTGGCGCATCCTGTCATTGCTGCAGGAATTGCCGGTTGCCCGCGTGGCGGGACAGCCGGCCTGACGTGCCGGGCGCGTGGCCGGGTGAGGGCTGCGGCGCTTCGTGGATTGGCCCTCCTGTTGGAGCGGAATCCACGCAACTCGCTGTCCGGATCGGATTGTCCGCAGCGAATTGTCGGAACGTGGAAGCCAATATAGTGCATATCATTTTTGTATGCAATTTTTGAATTCACTGTGCTACCATGAATCGCACAAAATAGAGCTCTCGCACGAGAGTCAAGGCGCACCGGGATGGTCCGGCGGCGCCGGCCCGGCACCCGAGGCACCGCTGGCGCGGGGCTTGCATGATCCGGCGCCACCCGCATTCGCGCACTTCCAGCAGGAGACACGCATGGCAGCAACCCTCACGCCCGCTACCGAAACCGGGGCGCGCATCATGGCCTGGGCCGATACCCTGGCCGTCCACACCGAGCAGCCCGGCATGCTCACCCGCACCTATCTCACCGAGGCTCACCACGGCGCCGCCGCGCAGCTCACCGAGTGGATGCAGGCTGCCGGCATGACGGTGCGCCGCGACGCGGCCGGCAACGTGATCGGCCGCTACGAGGGCACCACGCCCAATGTGCCCGCGCTGCTCACCGGCTCGCATTTCGACACCGTGCGCGATGGCGGCCGCTATGACGGCAACCTCGGCGTGATCCTCCCGGTCGCCTGTGTGGCGCAGTGGAACCGCCAGGGCAAGCGCTTCCCGTTCGCCATCGAGGTGGTCGGCTTTGCCGAGGAGGAGGGCGTGCGCTTCAAGGCCACGCTGCTGGGCAGCCGCGCCATCGCCGGCACCTTCGACACCAATGTGCTCGACAACGTGGACGACTCGGGCAAGACCATGCGCGAAGTGATGCGCGCGGCAGGTTTCGATCCCGCTGGCCTGCCCGCCGCCGCGCATGCGCGCGAGCAGGTGCTGGCTTTCGTGGAAGTCCATATCGAGCAAGGCCCGGTGCTGCTCAACGAAGGACTGTCACTGGGTGTCGTGACCGCGATCTCCGGCGCCACCCGCTTTATCGTGGAACTTGAAGGGCTGGCCGGCCACGCCGGCACCGTGCCGATGGACATGCGCCGCGACGCCGCCATGGCCGGCGCCGAGATCGGCCTGTTTATCGAGCGCCGTTGCAGTGGCCTGCCGGGCCTGGTCGGCACGATCGGCCAGTTCAACGTGCCTAACGGCGCCGCCAATGTGGTGCCGGGCCGCGCGGTCTTCTCCATCGACATCCGTGCTGGCGAAGACGCCGTGCGCCAGGCTGCAGTGAATGACGTGCTGGCCGAAATCGAGCGCGTGTGCGCCCGGCGCAATGTGCGCGTGCAGATCCGCAAGACGCACGAGGCCGTCAGCGTGCCGTGCGCGCCCTGGCTGCAACAGCAATGGGCGGATGCCATCGCCCGCCAGGGGCTGCCGGTGCGGCACCTGCCTTCCGGCGCCGGCCACGACGCCATGGCCATCGCGGCCATTGCCGATGTCGCGATGCTGTTTGTGCGCTGCGGCAACGGTGGCATCAGCCATCACCCCACCGAGATCATGACTGCGGAGGACGCCGCCAGCGCGGCTGCCGTGTTCAGCGATTTCGTCGAGCATTTCGACAAGCATTCCGCGCGGCAGCAGTAAAGCGCCCGCATCCGTCATCCTGAAAGACTTTTTCGAGAATCACCATGACCGCAAGAGACAACGTGAACCCGCTGCAGACCACGCTCACCAACTACATCGACGCCCAGCGTCCCGCGCAGGAAGCCTTCCTCGCCGAACTGGTCAAGGTGCCGTCGGATAACCCGCCGGGCGATTGCGACGCGCACGGCGCGCGCGCCAAGGTGCTGCTCGAAGGCCTGGGCTTCAAGGTCGAAGCGCACAAGGTGCCGCACGAGCTGGTCAAGGCCGCCGGCATGATCAGCGCCACCAACCTGCTGGTGCGCAAGACCTTCGGCACGGGCGGCCCCACCATCGCCATGAACGCCCACGGCGACGTGGTGCCTCCGGGGCTGGGCTGGACCAAGGACCCGTACGGCGGCGAAATCGCCGACAGCGAGCACGGTCCGGTCATGTACGGCCGTGGCGTGGCGGTGTCCAAGTCGGACTTCGCCACCTACACGTACGCCGTGCTGGCGCTGATGGAAGCCGAAAAGCAAGGCGCCAGGCTCAACGGCACGCTGGAACTGCAATTCACGTACGACGAGGAAACCGGCGGCGACATCGGTCCCAAGTTCCTGCTCGACCAGGGCCTGAGCAAGCCGGACTACGCCATCTCGGCCGGCTTCTCTTACGGCATCACCTCGGCCCACAACGGCTGCCTGCACGTGGAAGTGACGGTCAAGGGCAAGCAAGGCCACGCCGCCATGCCGCACACCGGCGTGGACGCGATCGAAGCCGCCACCCACATCCTGCAAGCCATCTACGGCCTGCGTGCGGAGCTGGCCACGCGCAAGTCGAAGACGCTGGGCATCGATACCGCCACGCTGAACGTCGGCCTGATCAAGGGCGGCATCAACACCAACGTGGTGCCGGACCTGGTGACCTTCCGCGTCGACCGCCGCATGATCCCCGAAGAAATCGGCTTCGACGCCGAGGGCGAGCTGCGCGCCGTGGTCGAGAAGGCCGCCCGCGACCGTCCGGGCATCGAGGTCAAGGTCGAGCGCATCATCCTGGCCGAGCCGCTGTCGGAACTGCCGGGCGTGGAAAAGCTGATCGGCGCCCTGAAGGGCCGTGCCGAGGAAGTGTTCGGCGTGGAGATCCCGGTGCAAGGCGTGCCGCTCTACACCGATGCCCGCCACTACACCAAGCACGGCATCCCCACCGTGCTGTACGGCGCCGGCCCGCGCACGCTGATGGAAGCGCGCGGCCACAATTCGGACGAGAACCTGCGCCTGAGCGACCTGAACCGTGCCACCAAGGTGGTGGCGCTGGCGCTGTCGGACCTGATCGGTTGATCCGTCATGGTCCCGGGGCTGATATCAGCCTTGGAACTTGAAGAGAGGGCAGGCGCTCGCCGTGCCCGCTCGTCAGCCTTGATCGCAAGATCATGCGCATGACGAATATATCTTCCCAGCCAGATCCGCTTAAAATTCCTCACTAGAATTAACCCAGGTGGATCGGCTGTCCGCCGGCTTGGAGCCGGCCAGGTCTTACGGCTTGGCCGCGCGCTCCACCGGCGGCGTTTCGTCCCCATCTCCCAGCGGCCGCTGCATCAGCACCGTATCGATCCACTGCCCGTGCTTGAACCCGACGGACTGCAACCGGCCGATGGTGCGAAAGCCCACCCGCTCGTGCAAGGCCAGCGAGCCAGCGCCTTCGCCGCTGGCGGTGCAGGCCACTACCGCCACCATCTGCCGCCACGGGCCGCTCTCGCAGCGCGACACCAGCGCGGCCAGCAGCGCCAGGCCAAGGCCCTGGCCCCGGTAGCGCTCGTCGATATAGACCGAATCCTCAATGGCAAAGCGGTAAGCACTGCGCGTACGGTAGGCGCTGGCGTAGGCGTAGCCCAGCACCTCGCCGCCGCGCTCGGCCACCAGGTAGGGCAGGCCCTGGCGCCTCACCTCGGCGTGACGCAGGCGGATGTCGTCCACGCCTGGCTCGACTTCCTCGAACGACGCGCGGCCGTGACGCACGTGGTGCGCGTAGATGGCCTGGATGGCAGGGATGTCGGCGGCGGTGGCGTCGCGGATCGACGGGCTGGCGCAGGCCTGGACGGCGGCGGTGGCATTGGCCACGGCCATCGGCGTGGCGCAGGCGGCGCTGAGTGTGGCGAGAGGGGCTTTCATGATGCTGGCGCGGCGAGCGGTTTGGGCAGGTAAGCCGGTTCGAGCGTAGTCGATGCCGGAGGAAAGGCGATACGTGGATGAAAGCCGTGTTGCAGCAAACTGCCCCGCGGTGGCAAGGGCCGGGGCACGCTGCTACCTTAACTTGCGCCGATGCTATAAAGGAAGCTTCGCTGACTTATGCAGCGCATAAGAAAATCTTTGGCATGCGGCATCTCAATCCCGACTTCCTGCACGCTTTTTCGCTGGTTTGCGATCTTGGCAGCTTTTCGGCGGCGGCCGAGCGCCTCGGCTTGAGCCAGCCGGCGGTCAGCCTGCAGGTGCGCCAGCTGGAGCAGCGTTATGGCCTGCGCCTGCTCGAACGGGTAGGGCGCCATGTGCTGCCCACCCCCGCTGGCGAGGACTTGCTGGCGCACGCGCGTGGCGTGGCCGGGGCGCTGGCCGCCGCTGACGACAGCATGGCGCGCCACGCGGGTGGGGTGGTCGGCCGGGTGCGGCTGGGCACGGGCGCCACCGCCTGCATCTACCTGTTGCCTGCGGTGCTGCGCGACCTGCGCCGCGCCATGCCGGCGCTGGAGATCGTGGTCAGCACGGAAAACACCGGCGAGGCGCTCAAGGCGGTGGAAGACAACGCCCTGGACCTGGCCTTCGTGACGCTGCCGGCCTCTGGCCGGATGTTCGACATCACGCCTGTGCTGGAAGACCCGTTCGTGGCCATCGGCCCCGCCGACGACGAACCATTGCCCGCTACCGTTGCGCCCGCCGACCTGGCCGGCCGGCCGCTGGTGCTCTTTTCGCCCGGCGGCAATACGCGCCGGCTGGTGGACGAATGGTTCCTGCGCGCCGGTATCAGCGCACGCCCGGTGATGGAGCTCGACAGCGTCGAGGCGATCAAGGAGCTGGTGGGTGCCGGGCTGGGCTATTCGGTGCTGCCGGGCATGGCGCTGCCGCCGGGCCAGCCGCGCGCGCGGATCGCCGTGCGCCCGCTGGCCCCGCCGCTGGCGCGCACGCTGGCGCTGGTGTTGCGCCACGACAAGCCGTTGCGCGCCGGGCTGCGCGCCACCGTGGCGGCCCTGCTGCGGCTGGCGCCGCAAAGGCAAAGCCCGGCCTGAGCCGCTATGCCAACTCTCGGGGGCATGCGGGCGGGCGGCGCCGCTTGTATAGTGCGGGTTTGAGCCCCGGCGCCGGGGCATCGGTCGAACCAGGAGTGCCACCATGATTACCATCTATCACAACCCCCGTTGCTCGAAGTCGCGCGAAACACTCGCGCTGGTCGAGGCTGCCGCTGGCCGGCTGGGCGAGCCCGTGGAGATCGTGGAATACCTGAAGACGCCCCCCACGTTGTCCACGCTCAAGCAGCTCCACACCATGCTGGGCGTGCCAGTGCGCGAGATGGTGCGCGACAACGAAGCGCCCTTCAAGGAGCTGGGCCTGGCCGATCCGGGCCTGACCGATGCCGAGGTGCTGGGTGCGGTGGCCGACCACCCCATCCTGCTGCAACGCCCGCTGGTGGTGCGCAACCGCCGCGCCGCCATCGGCCGCCCCCCCGAGAACGTCGCCCCCTTGCTGGCCTGAGCCGGCGCCGGCAAACCTTGGCCCCGAAATAAAACCGGCCCCCACCTAGGTGGGGGCCGGCCCGGTCAGGGAGGCTGAACTGCTTCAGGCGGGTCGTCTATTGAACACCCAGCCAGTGCACGGCCTCCTGACCGAAAGCGATTGCCGCCAGGACCACCAGCAGGATCACCAGCGTCACCACGCTCACGTAGACCATGGCCTTGGCGACTTCGGCATCGTCCTCCAGGGAGTGCGGGCGGGTGGACTCGCGCGAGGATGAGCTCACGTGCGGCCAGTGCAACCGGCCGGCCATCTGGCGCAAGTGCAGGTTGGGATGGAAACGCATGGGCGACACCTCCTGGGCGTGGCTCGCGAGGCCGTGCAAGCCGTATATGGCGTGGCGCTGCGGCAGCCCTGAGAGACGGGGTGGGTTCGGATGCCATATACGTCTTAACTATAGCTGGCGTGGCCCAGGATGCGAGGCCTGCGCATGGCCCTGCGCAGGCAAGCCTGCTCAGGCCGTGGGAGCCGGTGGCGCGCCATCGCGTTCGGCCAAGGCTTGCGCGGCGGCCAGCGTGGCCTCCCGCGCGCGCAGCTCGGCGAGCATGTTGCAGAACAGCGCGCCTTGTTCCAGCGCATCGTCAAGCGCCACATGGGTGTGCGGCAGCGGGTCCTTCCACTGCGCCGGCAGCGCCGGCTTGACGGTCTTGCGGTATGGCAGCCCGGTCATGGCGAACCCCAGCGTCTTGATGTCGAGCGCGGCCCAGCCAAACGGCGAGCGGCCGGCAAAACGCATCATGTACCAGAACATCCAGGTGAAGTCGAAGCCAGCCGGAAAGGCCACGAAGACCGGCTTGCCGGGCAGGCTTTCCACCCATTCCACGTAGCGCACCATGGCCCGCCCGGGCGGCTCCAGGTCCTGCCGGCAGGCGGCCCAGGCTTCCGGCTGGGTTTGCCACCACTGCATCTGCGCCGGATGTCCGGCCGCGCCCGGCAGCGTTTCCAGGTTGGCCGAGAAGGTGCTCAGCACGGTCTTGTCCGCCAGCATCGCGGCGGAGGCGAACGACAGCATGGAGTGCGGCCCGGGGATGGGGCCGTCGGCCTCCACGTCGGTGCTGACATAGATTTCGGGACGGGTGTCCGGTGCCTGTCGCTTGGCCATGGCCTGCTTTGGAAATGAGGTTCGAGAAAAGAGAAAAGCGGCGGCGGGTTTAGCCCACCCGCCCGCTAGCCTGCCAGGCCACTAGGCCACATCGATCAGGTGGTCCGCCACGTAGGGGTTGTGCTTGCGCTCCTCGCCAAAGGTGGAGACGGGCCCGTGGCCAGGCACGAAGGTGACGTCCTCGCCCAGCGGCCACAGATGGGTGCGGATCGAGCGGATCAGGTCGGCGTGGTTGCCGCGCGGAAAGTCGGTGCGGCCAATCGAGCCGGCGAACAACACATCGCCCACGATGGCAAGCCGGTTGGCGCGCGAGAAAAACACCACGTGGCCGGGCGTGTGGCCCGGGCAGTGGTAGACCTCCAGCGTCTCGCTGCCGAACTGCACGGTGTCGCCCGTGTCCAGCCAGCGCTGCGGCTCGAAGATCTCGGCGTGGCCAAAGCCGAAGCGGCGCGTCTGCTCGGGCAGTTGCTCGATCCAGAAGCGCTCGTCCTCGTGCGGCCCCTCGATCGGGATCCCAAGCTCGCGCGCGAGCGACGCGGCGCCCGCGCAATGGTCCACATGGCCGTGGGTGAGGAAGATCTTCTCCAGCGTCACGCCGTGCTCCTTGACCGCCGCATGGATGCGGTCAAGGTCGCCGCCGGGATCGGTCACCGCAGCGCGGCCGGTGGTCTCGTCGATCAGCAGCGCGCAGTTCTGCTGGAAGGGCGTCACGGGAATCAATAGGACTTGCATGGAGCGGAACTCAGGAGGGGGAACGCGGGGATATCGCGAAAGCCGCGGAAGCCGCGGGCGCCTGATGCGCCACAACGGACGCAACCGCCGAAGCGGCCCGCGATGGAAATCGTCCTCGCATTGTAGCGTCGGGCACACCGGAACGTGCTGCGCCAGGCAGCAAGGCCAGGACATGAAGCCATGCGGGCATCACACCGCGAAAGCCTTGCCAGGACTGGCATTGCGCCCGACGACCGCCGAATCGGGTACGGCTTTTGCCGCGTGTTACAGACAATTCGTAACATAATCAAGGCCATAGGTGTAACTGCGTGATGCTAGACTCCCGCGATGTCTTGGTTACCCCCCTATTTTTCCCGCCCCGGGCGGATCGTCCGCCTGTGCCTGCACGCCACGTGCGCGCTGGCGCTGGCCGCCTGCGCGATCCCGCCGGCGAATGAAGGGCAGGAGGGCATGCCCACTGCCGCCACCCCGGGAAGTGCCAAGGCCGCCAAGCCGGGCAGGACGGCAAAGGGCGACAAAAACGGCGAAAGAAGTGGCGACAGAAGCGGCGGCAAGAATGGCAAGGCCGATGATGCCGCCAGGGGCGAGGCGACCGATCATGCCCAGAAAGACAACGGTAACGGCTGGGGCCTGTTCCGCTGGGGCGGCGGCAACGATGGGCTGGGCGAAGGCGCCGGCCAGGGCTCGCTGGAAGGCTTGCGGCCCGATCTGGGCTCCTTTGAGCAGCGCGGCATGGCGTCCTGGTATGGCAAGGGCTTCCATGGCCGCAAGACCGCCAATGGCGAGCGCTTCGACATGCGCGCGATGACCGCCGCGCATCCCTCGCTGCCGCTCGACAGCTGGGTGCTGGTGCGCAACCTGCGCAACGGCAAGGTCGCGGTGGTTCGCATCAACGATCGCGGGCCGTATCACAGCAACCGCGTTCTCGATGTCTCCTACGGTGCCGCCAAGCGCCTCGGCTTTACGAACCACGGCTCGACCCAGGTGGAGATCCGGCGCCTGTCGCGCTCCGAGGTGGCGGCGCTGGGGCCACAGATCGCGCCTGGCGACGACGATGCGGGCGATGGCGGCGAAGATGCCTCCCCTCTTTCCGAGATGGCAGACAATGCCGCCAGGCCGGCGCGTACGGCCCGCAAGGCGCGCAAGCCTGCCACTACCAAGCGCAAGAGCCGCTGAGCCGGGGCGCGGACCATGCAGCCCTGCCAGGTCAGCGAGGCCGACGGCGCCAGCCTCGCGCTTGCCTGCGGCTTACGCCGTGGCTTCGTCGTCCGCGTCACCCTCGGCGCGCTGCGCCAGCGCCAGCCGGTACAGCGCATCCGTTGGTGCGCCGGTAATGGCGGCGGCAAGCTTGGCGGCCCGCTTGGCCGGCAACTCGGCCAGCAGCAGGCCCAGCACCTGCTGGGCGCGGGCGTCGGGCAGGCCGGCATCCGCCGCCGCGGGCGCTGCCCCTTCCACCACCAGCACGAACTCGCCCTTGGCGCGCGACGGATCGGCGGCCAGCCAGGCCGGCGCCTCGCTCACGGGCAGCACCTGGATTTGCTCGAACAGCTTGGTCAGTTCACGGCCGATCAGCAGCCGCCTGCCGGCCGGCAGCGCGGCGGCCAGCGCCGCCAGCGTGTCGGCGATGCGGTGCGGCGCCTCATACACCACCCAGGCATGGTCCAGCGTGGCCAGCCCGGCAATGGCGTCGGCGCGCGCACGCGCCTTGGGCGGCAGGAAACCGGCAAAGGTGAAGCGGCCGTCACCGCTGTCGAGCATCGCGCCCGCCACCGACAACGCTGCCACCGTCGCGCTCGGGCCGGGCAGCGGCACCACCGCGTGGCCCGCGGCGCGCGCCGCTTCCACCAGCCGCGCGCCCGGATCCGAGATGCCGGGCGTACCCGCATCGGACACATAGGCGATGCGCTCGCCGGCCGCCAGCCGCGCGTTGATGCGCTCGGCCGCCTCGCGCTCGTTATGCTCGTGCACCGCCAGCAAGGGGCGGTGCAGCCCCACGCGCGTGAGCAGTTGCCCGGTGTTGCGGGTGTCCTCGCAGGCCACGGCGTCGACCAGGCCGAGTACATGCAGCGCCCGCAGCGAGAGATCGGCCAGGTTGCCGATCGGGGTGGCCACCACATACAGGGTGCCGGACGGGTAGGACTGGCCGGCCGCCAGGGAGATCCAGTCAGTCATGCTTGAGAACTTCCGTTGAAACCATCATTCAAATCCACGATGTCGCCGACGCAGGCGCGGGGAGCCCGGGCCGAGTCGCGCGCGCTGGACTACCTGGAAAGGCAGGGCCTGGCGCTCGTGGTTCGCAATTATCGCTGCAAAGGCGGCGAGATCGACCTGATCATGCGCGAGGCCGACGGCACGCTGGTGTTTGTCGAGGTGCGCCAGCGCGCCAGCCGTGCCTATGGCGGTGCGGCGGCCAGCGTCACGCCCGCCAAGCAGCGGCGCATCCTGCTGGCGGCGGCGCATTACCTGGCGGCCCAGGCAGGGCAGGGCTTCGAGCCGCGCTGCCGGCTGGATGTGGTCGCGCTGGAGCCGGGCCGTCTCGAATGGATCCGCGATGCGTTCGATGCTGGCGCGGCGCCATGAAGCGGCGGGCAGCCCAGGCGCCTGCGTCATAATGCGCGGTATCTTGCGGCGCATGCCGTATTTGAAAAGCGTTTGAAAACAAGAAGGCCGATCGAGCCATGCATATCGATAGCATCCAGCAGCATTTCTTCGACAGCGCGGAGACCAAGCGCCAGGCCGCCACGGTGATGGCGCCGCACATTGCCGCGGCGATCGAGCGCCTGGTTGGCGCGCTCACCAGCGGCAACAAGATCCTGGCCTGCGGCAACGGTGGTTCCGCCGCCGATGCCCAGCATTTCGCAGCCGACCTGATCGGCCGCTTCGAGCGCGAGCGCCCGGGCCTGGCGGCGATTGCGCTGACCACCGACAGCTCCATCCTCACCGCCATCGGCAATGACTACGATTTCAGCGTGGTGTTCTCCAAGCAGGTGGAGGCGCTTGGCCAGCCGGGCGACGTGCTGCTTGCCATGTCCGCCTCCGGCAACGCCGCCAACGTGATCGCCGCGGTGCTGGCCGCCAAGCAGCGCGACATGAGCGTGGTGGCGCTGACCGGCCAGGGCGGGGGCGAGCTCGCCGGCCTGCTCGACGAATTCGACGTCCACCTGTGCGTGCCCAGCGAGCGCGCGGCGCGCATCCAGGAAGTGCACCTGTTGACCCTGCATTGCCTGTGCGACGGCATCGACGAAGCGTTGCTGGGCGAAGGGTAAGGCCTGCGCCCACCCAAGCCCGCCGCGCGGCGCTGCCGCCTTTTGCCAACACAGTTTTTTTGCCTCACCGCTTTCAGCAAGGACCGCATGACGACTCTGCCCAACCCGCGTGAATCCCGCGCCGCCCGGCTGACCGGGCACCTGCCACGCCTGGCCCGCACCGCCGCCATGATGGCGGCCCTGACCGTCACGGCCACGCAGCTCGCCGGCTGCTTTCCGGTCATCGCTGCCGGCATGGCCAGCGGCGTGACCATGGCCACCGACCGCCGGCCCACCGCTACCCAGACCATCGACCGCGGCCTGCAGCTCGAAGCCGAGAACACCTTGAACTCGCGCTACAACGGCCAGGCCCGCGTGAGCGTGACGGTCTTCAACCGCAAGGTGCTGCTGACCGGCGAAGCCAAGGACAACACGGTCAAGCAGCAGATCGAGCAATACGTAAAGGGCCTGTCCAATGCGCGCGAGGTGGTCAACGAGCTCGAGATCGTCTCGTCGCCGTCGTTTGTCACCCAAAGCCAGGACACCTTCATCACCAGCAAGGTCAAGACCATGCTGGTCACTGCCGATGGCGTGCCCTCGAACTCGATCAAGATCGTCACCGAGAAGGGCGTCGTCTACCTGCTCGGCGTGGTCACGCCGCCCGAGGGCGAGCGTGCCACCGATGTGGCGCGCAATGCCAGCGGCGTGGTCAAGGTGGTCAAGGCATTCGACTATGTGACCGAAGCCGAGGCGGCCAGGCTCGACGCTGCCGCCACCGGGCGGACCGCGCCGGCAGACGCAGCGCCGGGTACGCCAGCACCGGTGCAGTCGGCGCCCGCCCAAGCCGCGCCCGACGCGGCCACCGGCGCCACGACCAGCCCGGTGGCATCGCCCGTTGCCTCGCCGGTGGCATTGCCGCCCGGCCGTAACCTGCCCTGAACGGCCAGGCGCGAAAGGCGGCCCGCCAGGCTCCCGCCTTTCGCGCAACGCCCACCGACTCTGCCGGCCGCAGCCCGCTGCCTGACAGCAGCCGGCGCAGTTCGATCTGCGGATTTCGCATCACATGCGCGCGCTGCGCTGTGCTAGGGTTGGCACGCCCTCGCGGCGCGACCCCGGAGCGAACACCATGAACCAGACCCCCACGCCAGCTGCCCTGACAGCGGCGCTCATAGCGCTGACGCTGCTGGCCTTGCCTGCCTGCGCGCGCGCGCAGGCCCCCGACGCCACCGCGCTACAGGCGCGCAACTGGGCAGCCGCCTGCGCCGGCTGCCACGGCCCGGCCGGCCGCGCGCCTGCGGGCAGCGTGGTGCCGGCACTCGCCGGGCGCAGCCAGTCCGAGCTGGTCCGCCAGATGCAGGACTTCCAGCAAGGCAAGCGCGAAGCCACCGTGATGCAGCAGATCGCCAAGGGCTACAGCGACCAACAGATCGAGGCCATCGCGGGCTGGTTCGCCGCCGTGCGCTGACCCTGCAACCCGGCAAGGAGATTTCCAGATGCAACGACGTGAGTTTCTCGGCGCGCTGGCCGGCACGGCCATGTTCGGCACGCTCGGCGCGCAGGCCGCGACCCGCAAGGCAAAGGTGGTGGTGGTAGGCGGCGGCTACGGCGGCGCCACCGCCGCGCGCTACCTGCGCGAATGGAGCGCCCAGGGCATCGAGGTCACGCTGGTCGAGCCCAACGCCAGCTTTGTGTCCTGCCCGCTATCCAACCTGGTGCTCGCCGGCAGCAAGCGCATCGACGACATCACCTTGTCCTACGATGCGCTGGCAAAGCGCCACGGCGTCAAGGTCGTGCGCGACCACGTCAGCGCGATCGACGCCGCGCGCCGCGAGGTACGCCTGGCAGGTGGCGGCACGCTCGCCTACGACAAGCTGGTGCTCTCACCCGGCGTGGACGTGCTCCGCAGCGAGATCCCGGGCCTCGCCCAGCCCGGCGGCGACCAGATCCTGCACGCCTGGAAGGCCGGCCCGCAAACGGTGGGCCTGCGCCGCCAGCTGGAGGCCATGCGCGACGGCGGCACCTTCGCCATCAGCATTCCGCTGGCGCCGTATCGCTGCCCGCCTGGCCCCTATGAGCGCGCCTGCCTGGTCGCGGACTACTTCACCCGGGCCAAGCCGCGCAGCAAGGTGCTGATCCTTGACGCCAATCCCGACGTCACCTCCAAGGCCGCGCTGTTCAAGCAGGTCTGGGCCACGCGTTACCAGGGCATGGTCGAGTATCGGCCGCAGTACAACGCCGTCGATGTGGACCCTGTCACCCGCGCGCTCAAGTTCGAGGTGCAGGACGACGAGCGCGCCGACGTGCTCAACCTGCTGCCGCCGCAGCGGGCCGGGGCCATCGCCGTTGCAAGCGGGCTGGCCACCGCCAACGGCCGCTGGTGCGAGGTCGATTTCCTCACCTTCGAATCCAAGGCCGCGCCCAATATCCACGTGCTCGGCGATGCCATCCAGATTGCGCCGCTGATGCCCAAGTCGGGCCATATGGCCAACCAGCACGGCAAGGTGGCGGCCGCCGCCATCGTGTCGTTGCTGGCCGGCCACGCGCCCAACCCCGAGCCGCTGTACAACAACACCTGCTACAGCTTCACCTCGGAGCGCGAAGCCATCCATGTCGCCAGCGTGCATCGCTACGATGCGGCGCAGAAGACCATGGTCACGGTGCCCGGGTCAGGCGGGCTGTCGGCAGCGCCGAACGCGCTGGAAGGCACCTATGCGCAGGCGTGGGCGGATGCCATCTGGGCCGACATGCTGGGCTGAAGGCAGTCTCTCCCCCTGAGGGGAGAGGGAGAGATAGCCGTCGTCATGGCGCGCGGCTTTGGCCTGTTCGACGGCTTCGGCTATGCGAAGGGGTAAACACTATATGCGCAATTACGCATATACGAATATATTGAACGGCATGGATGAGATGGATCGCGTGTTCGAGAAAGTGTCGGGGTATTTCAGCCTGCTGGCAGAGCCCACCAGGCTGAAGATACTGCACGCCCTGTGCGATGGCGAGAAGCCGGTGGGCACCGTGGTGGAGACGGTGGGATCGTCGCAGACCAATGTGTCGCGCCATCTCACCGCGATGTACCGCGCGGGCGTGCTGTCGCGCCGCAAGGAGGCCAACCTCGTGTTCTACGCCATCGAGGACGAGAGCGTGATCGAGCTGTGCCGCACGGTCTGCGTGCAGGTCGCCAGCCGGCTGGAAGACAACGCTTTGCCAGCAAGCATGGTCGATCGCTTCATGCCGCAGGCCACCCCGGCACCGCGCCGGCGCAGCCGCTGAGCGATGCGCCGGGCGCCACGCGCCAGGGCCGCAACGCTCGCACCAAGGTTCGACGGCAGCCGTCCGCTTGCGCGGGCGCTGACCCACAACAGGTTCGCCGACGGCGCCTCTGGCGCCGCACGCGCGAGCCGGAGGAGACCGCAGTGCCGCAACAGAGCCGCCCCGGGCGCATCGTGCGTGCGCCGGAACATTTCGTCAGCGCCTCGCTGCAGCAGGACATCACGCAGCATGGCGTAGGTGCGTCCGACAGTCCTCGGCGCGACTTCCTGCGCAAGAGCTTCCTGGGCGCCGCAGCCGCGCTGGCCGCTGGCGTCGCCAGCCGGGCCCGCGCAGCGGATGGCGCTGCCGGCGACGACGCCATCCTCACCCCGCAACCCTGGGCCACCACGCTCGGCCAGCCGGTTGCCGCGCATCCCTACGGCCAGCCGTCACCGTTCGAGAAGAACCTGGTGCGCCGCGAGTCGCCAGGACTGACGCGGGTATCGGCGGCCTCGGTATCCTTTGCCCCGCTGCAAGGCTTCTTCGGCATCATCACGCCCAACGGCCTGCACTTCGAGCGGCATCATCAAGGCTGGCAAGACATCGATCCGGCCCGCCACCGCCTGATGATCAATGGCCTGGTGAAGGCGCCGCGCGTCTACACCATGGACGACCTGATGCGCCTGCCCGCGGTGTCGCGCATGCACTTCATCGAGTGCGGGGCCAATACTGGCATGGAGTGGGGCAACGTGGCGGTGCCCACGGTGCAGTACACCCACGGCATGCTGTCGTGCTGCGAGTTCACCGGCGTGCCGCTCAAGGTCCTGCTCGACGATGCCGGCGCGGACTTCAAGCGCGGGCGCTATCTGCTGGCCGAGGGCGGCGACGGTTCAGGCATGACCCGCACCATCGCGATGGCGCTGGCCGACGAGATCATCGTCGCCTGGGGCATGAACGGCGAGATGCTGCGCCCCGAAAACGGCTACCCGCTGCGGCTGGTGGTGCCCGGGGTGCAGGGCGTGTCGTGGGTCAAGTGGCTGCGCCGGCTGGAGCTCGGCGATCAGCCGTGGAACACCAAGGACGAAACCGTGCACTACGTGGACATGATGCCCGACGGCATGCTGCGCCAGTACACCTCGATCCAGGAGTGCAAGTCCGTTATCACCACGCCCTCCGGCGGGCAGCAGCTGGTGGGGCGTGGCTTCTACAACATCAGCGGGCTGGCGTGGTCCGGGCGCGGGCGCGTGAAGCGCGTCGATGTGTCCGTCGACGGCGGGCGCAACTGGCGCACAGCAAGGCTGGAAACGCCCGTGCTCTCCAAATGCCTGACGCGCTTCAACCTGGACTGGGTGTGGGATGGCTCCCCGGCGATCCTGCAGAGCCGCGCCATCGACGAGACCGGCTACGTGCAGCCCCGCCTGGCGCAGCTGCGCGCGGTGCGGGGCGCGCGCTCGATCTATCACAACAACGCCATCCAGAGCTGGCAGGTGGCGGATGGCGGCGAGGTCTCCAATGTCCACGTTGACTAACTTGCCCGGTGCCGGGCGTGCGGCAATGCTCGCCTGTGCCGCCGCGCTATGCGTGCAGGTGGCGATGGCCGCCGCCCCGGCTGACAGTGCGCGTGCCGCGCTCGGCCGCACTGCCACGCCGGCCGAGGTCAAGGCCTGGGATATCGATGTGCGCCCCGACTTCCAGGGCCTGCCCAAGGGCAGCGGCACTGTGTCGCAGGGACAAAAGATCTGGGACGGAAAATGCGCCTCGTGCCATGGCGACTTCGGTGAGTCCAACGAAGTGTTCTCGCCCATCGTCGGCGGCACCAGCGCCGAGGATATCCGGCGTGGCCGGGTGGCCTCGCTGACCGGCAACCAGCCGTACCGCACCACGCTGATGAAGGTCAGCACGGTCAGCACCCTGTGGGACTACATCCACCGTGCGATGCCGTGGAACGCGCCCCGGAGCCTGTCCGCCGACGACGTCTACGCAGTCACGGCCTACCTGCTCAACCTGGGCGATATCGTGCCGGCGGAATTCACGCTGTCGGATGGCAATATCGCCGAGGTGCAGCAAAAAATGCCGAACCGCAACGGCATGACCCTGCAACATGGCCTGTGGCCCGGGCGGGGCCGGGCGGATACGCGCAATGCGGCGTGCATGAAGGATTGCACGCCCACGGTCAGGATTGTGTCGACCATGCCGGCCTATGCCCGCGATGCCCACGGCGACCTGGCGGCGCAACAGCGCACCGTGGGGCCCACGCGCGGCTGGGCTGGCGGCGGCGCCAGCGCACCCGCGGCCGCCACCCCGGCCACACTCGGCGAGACGGCGGGTGCGAAGCTGGCCAGCCAGTA
This sequence comes from Cupriavidus basilensis, assembly GCF_000832305.1. Lineage (NCBI taxonomy): Bacteria > Pseudomonadati > Pseudomonadota > Betaproteobacteria > Burkholderiales > Burkholderiaceae > Cupriavidus > Cupriavidus basilensis. The sequence continues at coordinate 4,255,034 of NZ_CP010536.1, read as the reverse complement.
CCAGTGCATGGCCTGCCACGCGACCGATCGCAAGCTGGTCGGCCCGAGCTTTGCCGAGGTCGCGCGCAAGTACCAGGGTCAGGATGCGCAGGACGCGCTCGCCCACAAGATCCGGGCGGGTGGGCAGGGCGCCTGGGGCAGCATGCCGATGCCGCCCCAGGCGCAGATTCCCGATTCCGACCTGCGCACCGTGGTGGGGTGGATTCTTGAGGCAAAATAGCGGACTGGCCGCCCCGTGGCGCGGCCAGCGCGCCGCCGCGCCGGCCGTGCCGACAGGCAATACTGGCAGCGAGCGGGCTTTTCGCCGTCCCCACGGCTCTTCAAAGTTCGGAGCATATCCATGAAGCAGTTTGTCATCGCAACGCTGATGCTGGCTTGCGCCGCCTCGGCCAACGCTGCGGTCGATGCCGCCAAGGCCCAGGAAATCGCCAACAAGAACGCCTGCATGGGCTGCCACCAGGTCGACAAGAAGCTGGTTGGCCCGGCCTACAAGGACGTGGCGGCCAAGTACAAGGGCGACAAGAACGCGCTGGCAACGCTGACCAAGAAGGTCAAGGGCGGCGGTTCTGGCGTCTGGGGCCCGGTGCCGATGCCCGCCAATGCCGCGTTGAGCGATGCCGACCTGAAGACGGTCGTGGAGTGGGTGCTGGCAGGCGCCCCGGCCAAGTAAGCACAGCCAGGGCAAGCCCTGCCCGGACCGGTTACGGCTTCGGGACCAAAGGGGCGCCGATGGCGCCCCTGTGCGAGGGCGGCAATGCACCGCCCGCTGCGGCGCGAAAAAAAGGCGCGGCAGGCCAACAGAAAACCAAGCCGGAACGGAAAACGCAGGAGAAGAGGAAACAATGCATTCAAAACGACGAGACGTATTGCGGGTCACCTCCGTGCTCGCACTGATGGCCGCCACCGGCCTGATCAGCAAGGCGCAGGCGGCGGAGTGGAACAAGACCGCCTTCGACGGCAAGAGCGTGGCCGACGTCATCAAGGCATTTGGCGGCAGCGGCACCGAGAAGAGCACCGCCATTGTCTTTACCGCCCCCGACATCGCCGAGAACGGCGCCGTGGTGCCGGTCGCCGTGACCAGCAACATCCCTGGCACCGAGCAGATCGCCATCCTGGTGGAAAAGAACCCCAACACGCTGGCAGCGGATTTCATCATCCCGGCCGGCACCGAGCCCTTCGTCTCCACGCGGGTGAAGATGGGCCAGACCTCGATGGTGTACGCCGCCGTCAAGGCCGGCGGCAAATGGTACGTGGCGTCCAAGGAAATCAAGGTGACGCTGGGTGGCTGCGGCGGCTGAGGCCACGCTCCCATCCACCCAAGCGGATTTCCCGCCCCACCATTACCTGAAAGAGGAAAGAACATGGCAGACCCGATGCGCGTACGTGCCGCCGAGAGCGGCGGTGTGGTCGACGTCAAGATCCTGATGAAGCATGACATGGAAACCGGCCAGCGCAAGGACGCGTCCGGCAAGATCATTCCCGCCTGGCATATCCAGAGCGTGACGGCACAGTGCAAAGGCAAGGAGGTATTCCAGGCCCAGTTCGGCCCGGCGGTATCCAAGGATCCCTTCCTGAACTTCAAGTTCAAGGGCGGCGCCAAGGGCGACAAGGTCACGGTGACCTGGGTCGACAACCGCGGCGACAAGCGGACCGACGAAGCCACCATTTCCTGATCGAACCGGCTACGGGCCGGTACCGGCCTGGCCGAGCGGGCAGCGGCATCCTCTGCTATGGTTCAGGTCGAATGTCGGGCCCGGGCCGGCGCATGGTGCGCGCGGGGGCGCGACCGGAAGGATAGCAATCATGCGGCGAGCATTTATTCGAGCAACGGCGGCGCTGGCGGCGATGGGCCTGGCCGCCAAGGCGGCGGCGCAAGCGGCGCCGGCGGCTGCGGGCAAGGGCGGGCGCGTCAAGGTGGTCTACCAGCTGTCCGAAGGCACGGACCAGGCAGTGCGCGCCATGGCCAACCTGCGCAACCACCTGAACGCCGCGCCGGATACCAAGATCGTGGTGGTGGCGTTTGGCTACGGCGTGGACTTCATCGTGCAAGGCGCGCGTGACGCGCGCGGCAACACCTTCGAGGCGGCGGTCGGCGCGCTGGCCAGTTCCGGCGTCGAGTTCCGCGTTTGCCGCAATACGCTCATGGCGCGCAAGATTCCGGAGTCCAGCCTGCTGATGGAAGCCAAGGTGGTACAGGCTGGCGTGGTGGAAGTGGCCAAACTGCAGTTCGATGAAGGCTATGCCTATATCAAGCCGTAAATACGCAAGCTGTAGATACGCAAGCCGTAAATAGAGGTTGTTAGAGGTTGCAAGCAGCACCCGCGCAAGAGCCGGCCCGCACCGGGCGCCGATAACGGGAAGACAAGCCATAAGATGGGCACGCACGGACTGACGCCACACGGCGGCAGGCTCCGAGGCCCCGAGGAGAAGCCCCATGAAAACGATCAGACGCCGCCACACCGGCGCCGCGCTGGCGCTGGCGCTGGCCGGCACCGTGGCGCTTGCCGCCGCGGCGGTGCACGCCCAGGGCAGCACCGCCGAGGAAATCGCCAAGTACCGGCAGATGCTCGCCGAGGGCAACCCCGCCGAACTGTGGGAAGCCGCCGGCGAGGAACTCTGGAAAAAGCCCGCCGGCCCCAAGAACGCCTCGCTTGAGCAATGCGACCTGGGCAAGGGCCCCGGCGTGACCAAGGGCGCCTACGCCGAGTTGCCGCGCCTGTTCAAGGACACCGGGCGCGTGATGGACCTGGAGCAACGCCTGGCCTACTGCCGCGTGACGCTGCAGGGCCTGACCCAGGAAGAGGCCATGAAGAATCCCTTCGCCTCCACCGGCAAGCCCTCCGACATCGAGCGCCTGGTGGCCTTCGTGGCCGGCGAATCGCGCGGCATCAAGATGAATGTGGAGCTGAACCATCCCGAAGAAAAGCGCGTGTACGCCCTTGGCCAGAAGATGTTCTTCTACCGTGGCGGCGCCTACGACTTCGCCTGCGCCACCTGCCACGCCGTGGACGGCCAGCGCATCCGCCTGCAAGAGCTGCCCAACCTGCTGACCAAGCAAGGCGCGCAAGCCGCGTACACCACGTGGCCCGCCTACCGCGTCTCGCAGGGCGAGGTACGCTCGATGCAGCACCGCCTCTACGACTGCCTGCGCCAGCAGCGCTTTCCCGAACCCGCCTATGGCTCCGACGTGATCACCGCGCTGAGCCTGTTCCTCGCCAGGAACGCAAACGGCGGCACATACGACGGTCCGGCCATGAAGCGCTGAGGCAAGGGAGAGCAGAGATGAAACAAGCGCACAAATACGCACAAGGCACGCTGGCCACGTTCGCCATGCTGGCCTGCATGGGTGGCGTGGCTCACGCGCAGGACAGCGCCAAGCCAGCCAAGGCCACAAAGCCTGCGAACATCACCGCCAAGGCCGCCGCCGTCAGCGACGCCGACATGAAGACGCTGATCGAAAGCTCCTTTACCTCCAAGGGCCCCGCCACGGTCGAAGGCGTGCTCGATCGCGACGCCATGCAGAAGGCTTGCAGCGACTACCCCGACCGCTCCAAGGTGCCAGCCGCGGTGGCCAGGAAGATCGAGGCCGCCGAGTTCAAGCAGATCAAGTACCCCGCCGACAAGCAATGGCTGGGCGACTGGAAGGAAGGCGAGAAGACCGCCCAGAACGGGCGCGGCATGCAGTTCTCCGATGCGGTCGGCAGCCCCAACGGCGCCAACTGCTATGCCTGCCACCAGATGACCAAGGCCGAGATCTCGTTTGGCAATATCGGCCCGTCGCTGTACCAGTACGGCAAGCTGCGCGGCGACTCCGAGGCGGTGCTCAAGTACACCTGGGGCAAGATCTGGGATTCCAGCGCGTTCGCGGCCTGCTCCAACATGCCACGCTTCGGGCACAAGGGCATCCTCACCGAGCAGCAGATCCGCGACGTGATGGCGCTGCTGCTGGACCCGGCCTCGCCGGTCAACCAGTAAGGCTGCGCGATGACACCCAGCCACATGGCAGGCTCGCTGCGGCGCGCGCGCGTGCTGCTCCTGCTTGCCGCACTGGCCTGGAGCGGCGCGGCCGCCGCGCTGGAGGTAGGCGACACCGTGCGCCTGCCGCCGGTGCAGCTGCTCGACGGCCGGGTCCTGACGCCCGCCGACCTGGCCGGCAGGCCGCTGGTGGTGGAAGTCTGGGCATCGTGGTGCCCCTTCTGCGCACTGCAGAACCCGCGCCTGCAAAAGCTCTTTGAGAGCACCGGCGGCGCGCGCGGCGGGCTGCAGGTGCTGGCGCTCAGCATCGACAAGGACCCTCGCGACGCCACCGCCTACATGGCGAAACACGGCTACACCTTCCCGGCCGCGATGGACACGCCCGCGCTGCGCGCCGCGCTCGGCAAGCGCCGCGGCCTGCCCGAGCTGTACGTGATCGACGCCCACGGCAAGGTCGTGCAGAAGGAGGTTGGCGAGATGCTGGAAGAGGAAGTCGCGGCGCTGGCCAGGTACGCCACGCCAACGCAGAAGTAGCCACATCGGCCACATCGGCCACAAGATGCCGGGTCGCAAGAGCCAGACACCGGCGCATGACATGCACAGGACGAGACAATGAACCGACGCGAGTTCCTGCAGGTGCTGGCTATCGCCGGCGCCGGCGGCATGACCTTTCCCGCCACCGACGCCCAAGCCGCGCAGGCCGCCGGCAAGCTCTACGACGTGCCACGCTTCGGCAATGTGCACCTGCTGCATTTCACCGATTGCCACGCGCAACTGCGCCCGCTGCATTTCCGCGAGCCCAACGTCAACCTCGGCGTGGGCGACTACGCGGGCAAGCCGCCGCACCTCGTCGGGCAGGCCTTCCTGCGCCACTACGGCATCGCCCCCGGCAGCGCGCAGGCCCACGCCTTCACCTATCTCGATTTCACCGAAGCTGCGCGCCGCTACGGCAAGGTTGGCGGCTTCGCCCACCTCGCCACGCTGGTCAAGCAGCTCAAGGCCGGGCGGCCCGGCGCGCTGCTGCTCGACGGCGGCGACACCTGGCAGGGCTCCGCCACCGCGCTGTGGACGCGCGGGCAAGACATGGTCGACGCCGCGCTGGCACTGGGCGTGGACGTGATGACCCCACACTGGGAGATGACGCTCGGCGCCGAGCGCGTCACCGAGATCGTCGAGCGCGACTTCAAGGGCAAGATCGCCTTCCTCGCGCAGAACATCAAGACCAACGACTTCGGCGATCCCGTCTTCGAACCCTACGTGATCCGCGAGATGAACGGCGTGCCGGTGGCCATCATCGGCCAGGCTTTCCCCTACACACCGATCGCCAACCCGCGCTACTTCACGCCCGACTGGACCTTTGGCATCCAGGAAGAAAACCTGCAGCAGGTCATCGACCAGGCGCGCGGCAAGGGCGCGCAGGTGGTCGTGCTGCTGTCGCACAACGGCATGGACGTGGACCTCAAGCTCGCCTCGCGCGTGCGCGGGCTCGACGCCATCCTCGGCGGCCACACGCACGACGGCATGCCCGCGCCGGTGCCAGTCAGCAACGCCGGGGGCACCACACTGGTCACCAACGCCGGGTCCAACGGCAAGTTCCTCGGCGTGCTCGACTTCGACGTCAAGGGCGGCAAGGTCAGCGGCGTGCGCTACCGCCTGCTGCCGGTCTTCGCCAACTACCTCGCCGCCGATCCCGCCATGGACGCGCTCATCGCCAAGGTGCGCGCGCCGTACGAGAAGCAACTCGGCGAAGTGCTGGCGCGCAACAGCGGCCTGCTATATCGCCGCGGCAATTTCAACGGCACGTTCGACCAGTTGATCCTGGACGGCCTGATAGACGTGCAGGGCGCCGAGATCGCCTTCTCGCCCGGCTTTCGCTGGGGCACCACGCTGCTGCCCGGGCAGGCCATCACCATGGAACACCTGATGGACCAGACCGCCATCACGTATCCCCACACCACCGTCACAGCGATGAGCGGCGAGACCATCAAGACCATCCTCGAAGACGTGGCCGACAACCTGTTCAACCCCGATCCCTACTACCAGCAAGGCGGCGACATGGTGCGCGTGGGTGGCCTGCAATACACCATCGACCCCACCGCATCGATGGGAAAACGCATCACCGAGATGCGCCTCAAGGGCCGGCCCATCGACGCCGACAAGACCTACAAGGTAGCCGGCTGGGCACCCGTCTCGGAAGACGCCCGCCAGAGCGGCAGCCCGCCGATCTGGGACCTGATGGCCCAGTGGCTGCGCGCCTCCGGCGAGGTCACCGCCCGCCCGTTGAACCTGCCCACGGTGCGCGGCATGACCGGCAACGCAGGCATGGCAACGTGATTGAACAGCCGCGAAAAACTGAGCTACAATCGTTCGTCACGGGCCGATAGCTCAGCTGGGAGAGCGCTGCGTTCGCAATGCAGAGGTCGGGAGTTCGATCCTCCTTCGGTCCACCAGGATAAAATTAATGAAATCAAGGGCTTGGCATCTCGCCAAGCCCTTTTTCTATTCTGGCTTCCTCAGATTTCTGTCTGGCTTTTCTCCCCGCAGGGTGACATGAGGGTGCCAGGATTGTTGTGCCTGTCGGCCCGAAGAATGCCACACGGCCTGGCATAGGATCAACGGTTTCGTTCAGTTGTGCCGACCATTGACAATCGGTCACAGTCATCGTTGCCACAGTCGAAGACTGTTGCTGCACCATTGCCCCCGCCTATGGGCAATGGTCCTGACCAATGCAGTCCCGTTCAACATTCACAGTGCTGGCTGTAGCCGTTGGGGGCGTGGACCGTGGACCGTTGTGTATGTCCCCAATGGTTGTCACAGTCGCATGACCGCTGGCACCACCATTGTTCCGACGACCATTGGTAGGCACTGGTCCGGTGGAGCAGTGTCACCGTTGGTGCAGATGGCCGCTTCCATTGGCGGACAACAGTTTCCAATACGGCGGTCGCATCTGGCACAAGCAATAGCCTTGGGGACGCTGACTTGATGTTCCGTGGTCATTTGCTGATCGACGGTTCCTCGGATTTCAGCACCTTGGGCGGACCCGCTTTGGACACCGTGTGTATGCCGACCCGGTCACTTATGTCAGCCGCCCTTGGCCTTCATTAACTGGTGCAAGGCGCATGGACGCGACCTATACTGGGTCGAATCTGTTACGCCGGTCATTTGAGAGCCGGCGATGTTGATTCTCAGAATTCCGGGGGCGCATACAAGTGAGGAATCCACTATGTTCCAACATATGTTGCTTGCCGTTGACGGCTCGGATTTGCCAGTGGCGGCTTTGCACAAGGCCATCTCCTTTGCCCACGACTCCCTCGCCCGCGTAACGGCAATCCACGTCATCCCGGACCTCCGCCTTCACGGTTATCAGGTTGTTATGCTGGCCGGTTTGCGAGAGCGGTACGAACAAGAGGCGCGTAAAGCGATTGCTGGCCATCTGAGGACCGTATCCACCGAAGCAGAGGCAGCGAATGTCCGGTGCGATACCGTCTCAGTCATCCACGCGCATCCTTATGAGGCCATTATTCATGTCGCGCAAGAGCGTGCGTGTGACTTGATCGTTATGGCGATGCATGGGCGGCGAGGGATTCAGGGCATCTTGCATGGCAGGGAAACCCAAAAGCTTCTCGCGCACAGCGATATTCCGGTGCTGGTGTACCAGTGATGGCACTGCGTTTGGACGGGGCCGCAGTGATAAGTGTCGGTTCGGTTATGTAGACCAGTCCAACGAAGCGGGGTAACCTCATCGGGCACTTGGTGGGGTCATGCACTCGAAGCAGGTGAAGCGGGGCGTTTTCTGGTCGCTTGCCGGATTTATCGGGAAGCCCGTGCAGGACTACGCTGCCGAAGCCGGTATCCAGTTGCTTGATGGTGCGGGAATTGTCGAGCGCATCCGTGCCTTGGATGCCGAGAAGCAAGCGAGGCTGCTGACACGTGCGTTTGAAGGTGATTACCAGACCCCGACTTGTGCGGCCTGCGGCATCAAGATGGTGGAACGACAAGGGAAGGGCGGTTCCTTCTGGGGTTGTCGCAACTACTCGAAGGGGTGCCGGGTCAGGCTTCCACGTGCCGCCTGATCTCATCGGGGACGGGGCAAGCCATGAGGTCAGCGGGTTGTCAATTCATTAACCACGGCCACGTGATAATCACGTTGCAATAATTGTTGACTCGCCACCATCCATGAATACACGTATCAACGGGACGCTCAAAACTTGGAACGGCGACAAAGGGTTCGGGTTTATCGCCTCGTCAGGTGGTGGTCGGGACATCTTCGTTCATATATCAGCCTACCCCAAGCAGGGTGGTCAGCCGAAGGTTGGTGAGTCGCTGACGTTCCTTGTAATGCTCGATAAAGATGGCAAGAAAAAGGCCATCCTTGTCCAACGGACCGGGGCTAGTCCGTCAGTATCGCGTCGAAGTCGTGCGCAAGCGCCAGTCCGCCAAGGAAGATCAATCGGCCCCCGTCTGGCTGGATTGATCGCTGTTGCCGTTTTCTTTGGTGTCGGATACAAGTACATCGCCCCGAAGTTCGGCGGGCCCGAATCGTTGGCTTCTGACTCGACTCAGGTGCCAGTATCAGTATCGATGGCGTCTAGCCCATTTCAGTGCGATGGACGGAAATATTGTTCTCAGATGACCTCTTGCAAAGAGGCCAAATATTTCCTGAAAAACTGTCCCAACACTGAGATGGACGGTGACCGTGACGGGATTCCTTGTGAGTCCCAGTGGTGTACGAGCATTTTTTCCGAATAGGATGCTTCGAGTTTGATGATCCCGGCAATCCGCTTCGGCGGGATTCTTGTTTGCGCTTCCGAAGGTTGCGGGAGCCAGAATACAGACGTGTGCCGCTTGTCAGTAATTGCCGTATGGTGCAGATCGTGCCGATGGGTGAAGTGGCCCAAGAGAAAGGCGACCTCGCCACCTTGCGACCGGGTCTGAGTCTAGCCGTTGACGGCCAACTTCCTAGCCAGTTCTCTGGCGTCAATTGATACATACCGCTGAAGCATATTCGCGGTGGCGTGCCCCGATATGGCACGCAGTTCAAGCACTGAGAAGCCCTGTCCAGCTAGTCGGGTGAGGGCGTCGTGTCGCAGGTCATGGAACGTGAAGTCATGAATGCCTGCCCTTCCGACTGCTCGTTCATATGCCTGCTTCAGGGCTTCGACTGAGACAGGGAAGACTGGACCGCTGACGCTTCTGGGCAAGGACGCCAACATCGAAGCGCAAGGCGGAGACAGGGGAACGATCCGTGGCTGGCCGGTCCTGGTGATCTTCAGTCCAGCTGTGTTGTGGTTCAAGTCAACATCCTTCCAGTTCAGGGCAAGGATTTCGCCCCGTCGTGCCGCCGTTTCCAAGGCGAAGACCACGACCGGCTTGATCCACGGATTCTGGCACTGTCCGCAACTGCCGACCAGCGCCTCACGTTGTGTCGGCGTCAGCACCCGATCACGCGGCTTACCGGCGCTTGGCTTGCTGACAAGACTTACCGGGTTTGCCGGAAGCGCAATCGCCCATTCTCGGATGGCGACGCTGAAGACATGCCCAAGAAGTTGAAGCTCACGCAGCACCGTGCCGGGCGAAACTTCCTTCAGTCGGGCGTCCCGCCATGATGCGATCATCTGCGGTGTGATGGCCAACAGGGAATACTTGACAAGGTCTTGCTGCTTGAAGCGCCCGATTCTGTAGGCTTCTGACCGACTTCCGCGCTTGGCCGTGCTGATTTCCTCGCCATAGCGGTCCAGAAGCTGCGCGAGTGTGGTTTGCTTGATCTCAGACTTGTCGGTCCAGTCGCCGGTGTCGATCAGTCGATCTTGCTGCTGTGCCCACTTCTCGGCGTCCTTTTTCAGGTCGAAAGTCTTCGTCTGAAGGGGATACCCCTTCCGCTTGATGATTGCCTGCCAGCGGTCATTGCGTTGTCGGATGGTTGCCATCACTGCCCCAAGGGTGACAGCAGGGTGACAAGCCAAACAAATAATCTTGAAGCGAACCCGGAAAGCCGCTCCACAATTGACCAAACGGTCGCCCGACTCTATCCGGGGAGCTGCGTTCGCAATGCAGAGGTCGGGAGTTCGATCCTCCTTCGGTCCACCAGGATTCGCAGTACAAGACAACGCACTACGTTTAACGACGTAGTGCGTTTTTTGTTTTTGGGGTGCGGCATTCCCTGAAGCGCAAGCCGACGCTGCGGCGGACATGACGGTATTACGGCGTGATTGCACGATGCGCCCCCCGGGGGCGCACGTCGTTCTCACGGCTCACCGCGGTTATTCGCGGCGCGTCTTTTGCGAAACCGGGACTACCGACGGATTTGCGGCCGTGGGTGCCGGTACGGACGGCGCCGGGGACGGCCTGAACTGCGGGGCGGGCGAATGCGGCAGCCGCACGGGTGCCATGCCCTCGGATCCCAGCAGCGCCTGGCCGTTGTCATAGCCGGTGGAGACGGCTTCGAGGTAACCCTGCGCAAACGTCTGCTCTGGCGTGACCAATGACTGGGCCGGTGCGGGGGGCTGGGCATAGGCGATGCTGTTCGCGCATAGCGCGAGCACACGCACCAACAGGACACCTCGGCGCAGCGTTCGCATCGCTGCCTGCATGCGCGAGCAGGGCAGGCTCTCTCGTGGTTCATGGCAGTTGATCTTCATGAGGGTTCTCCAAAGGAGCGATGGCTCCAGGCGGAAAGGTGGCAACGTGGAAGGAAACGAGCATCGGCGCCGCGCTCTGAACCCTTAACCGCATGGACCATGCCATCCGCCTGGCAGCGCCAATAGCGAATGCGTCGCCACTTTTCCGGGTAATCCTGTTGGAGAACGACAGACACGCATGCTGCCCGTGGTTGGGCAGGACACGACATGCGATCGATGAAAGCGAGAGGCGACTGCCCCGTCCCGGCTGTGGATAACCAGGCAAAAACCTGGGGACAAGCAGGCAGGAAAGCTGTGCCCCGGTTGGGGGTGGGTTGTGAAGCGTATACGAACAACTTCGAGGCGGTTTTTTTTCGCCACGTATACGTCCAGTAGATATCCCGCGAGATCAGGGTATTCCCTAGAGCTTATCCTGTTCGCAAGTCATTGAGCGGAAAGGGAAAAACCGGCTTATCCACGGGAAAACGGGCCGTTTACCTACTACTACTATATTGGTATACGTAAACAATAAAGAAAGACACAAGGCAACCATTGCGCCGGACGTATACGTTGCCCGCATTTGTCGCAGCGCTTAGTACGTATACCTGAGCGGACATCCTCGCCAGTGGGGTCAGTGGGTATACGTGCCGCCGTCGCCCGCCCGACGTTTACCTCACCTTCGCGGCACCTTGAACGCTTGCCTTGCGAGCAAGGCCTCCTGTCGCGTCTCGCAGCCTTCCCGGTGATCGTTGACCAGGCCCATCGCCTGCATCAGCGCGTACATCGTGGTGGGGCCGACAAAGCGCCAGCCGCGTTTCTTCAGGTCCTTGGACAGCGCGGTGGATTCCGGCGAGATGGCCATGGTGCGAAGCACTTCTGGCGTCAGCCGCTTGGGGCGGCTGGCCGGATCGGGCTCGAAGCGCCAGAAGTACGCGGCCAGCGACGGCTCCGTCTCCAGCAGTTCCAGGGCGCGCTGCGCGTTGTTGATCGCCGCCTCGATCTTGCCGCGGTGCCGCACGATGCCGGCGTCGCCCAGCAGCCGCTGGATATCGCGTTCGCCGAAGCGGGCCACCTTTTCAATCTCGAAGTTGGCGAAGGCGCGGCGAAACGCCTCGCGCTTGCGCAGGATGGTGAGCCAGCTCAGGCCGGCCTGGAAACCTTCCAGGCATAGCTTCTCGAACAGGCGCCGGTCGTCGTCAACGGGAAAGCCCCATTCGTTGTCGTGATAGTGGCAGTAGTCTTCCAGCGTGCCACACCAGCCGCAGCGCTGGCGCTCCGTGTCCGCCACGATGTTTGTCGCCGGTAGCGCCGCTTTCTTCGACACCTTTGTCGGCACCGTCTTCGGCCCCTTCGTCGCCACTTTTTTTGTCACGTCGCTATCTGCTGCCATGGGTGCGTTCTCCTTCGATCTGCCATCTTAAAGCGACTCGCGCGGCATGTCCCGCCCGCGCGGCCTCGGGGCGCATTTGCTACGATGCCGCCAGTAAAGGACGAATTCATCAAGAGGACTGACATGGAAAAACGACTGGCGACCATCGAAGAAGACGGCTGGCAGCTCGACGACGGCGAGGTCATCGGCGAGGCGCACCCCGAGACGTTCTGGGTGCCGGCACTGGCAGAGCGCCAGGCCTTGCAGGCCGGCCAGCTGGTGAAGCTGATCTTTCGCATCGTCACCGCCGACGAGCAGGACCGCGAGGAGCAGCACGTGGAACGCATGTGGGTGGTCGTGACCGGGCGCGAAGGCGATCTCTACAGTGGCGAGCTGGACAACCAGCCCTATTGCACGGAGGAAATGGCGCCCGGCATGCCGCTCTGGTTCGAGGCGCGGCATGTGATCAATATCCATAAAGAGGGCGAAGAAGAATAACCCCCCGGTTAAGCGCCCAGCCGGTGCGTATCGCCTGGAATCGCCTGGAAATGTCGGCCTGGCGTTACACTGGGCACGCATGATGCGGGCGGTTGCGCGCGCCGGCAAACGCTATGTCCGCGCCAACGGCCACCGCCTTCCCCAACCTTCTTAGGCGAAACCTCATCTGATGCGCTGGATATTCGGGGTGATTGGCTTGGTGCTCGGCATGGTGGCGGCCGGGTATGGCGGTGCGCTGACGGGCGCGGTCCTGGGCTTCGGTTTTGGCTGGATGGTCAGCGACCGGCCCACCCGGCCTGCTGGTGAGGGCGAAGCGCAGGGCGTGGCGGCGGCTCCGCTCGAAGCCCGCGTGCTGCGGCTCGAGCAGGAGCTGTCCACGCTCAAGCGCGAGCTGGCGAGCCTGCGCGGCGAGAGCGCGGGCACCCCATCGGCCCTTGGCGCAGCGCCGGGTACGGTTGTAGCCAGCGAATTCCCGTCCTTCGAGCCGGCCGCCAGCGTCGCCGTGCCAGCGCCGCTCCCTCCGGCGGCGATCCCGATCCCGATCCCGATCCCGATCGCGGCGGCACCCGCGCCGATCTCCACGCCAGCTCCGGCACCGGCACCGGCTCCCGCAGCTGCAAGCGCGCGCCACATTGAACCACCGCTTTCGTCCACGCTCGGTCCGGGTGAGCCCGATTTCGTCGAGCGCGCGATATCCGCCGCGCGCGGCTGGCTGCTTGGCGGCAACAGCGTGGTGCGGGTGGGCATCCTGATCCTGTTCTTCGGCGTGGCGTTCCTGCTCAAATACGCCGCCGACAATGCCATGCTGCCGGCCGAGTTCCGGCTGGCGGGCGTGGCAGCCGGCGCGGTGGTCCTGCTGCTGGCGGGCTGGCGCCTGCGCGAGCGGCGCGCCGCCTATGCGCTGGTGTTGCAGGGCGGTGGCGTGGGTGTGCTGTATCTCACCGTCTTCGCTGCCACCAAGCTCTATGGCCTGCTGCCGGCGGCGGCCGCGTTCCCGCTGATGGTGGCCATCTGCGCGCTCGCCGGTGGCCTCGCGGTGCTGCAGAACGCCCCGGCGCTGGCCTTCACCGGCAGCGCCGGCGGCTTCCTGGCCCCGGTGCTGATTTCGACGGGCGGCGGCAGCCATGTGATGCTGTTCAGCTACTACGCGTTGCTCAATGCCGGCATCTTTGCCATTGCCTGGTTCCGGGCCTGGCGCCAGCTCAACCTGCTCGGCTTTGCGTTTACCTTCGGCATCGGCACGGCCTGGGGCGCGCTGAACTACCGGCCCGAGCTGCTCGCCACCACGGAGCCGTTCCTGATTCTGTTTTTCCTGATGTATACGGGCATCGCGCTGCGCTATGCGCTGCGCCGGCAGGTCAGCCTGAAGGACTATGTGGACGGCACGCTGGTGTTCGGCACGCCGCTGCTGGCCATGGGGCTGCAGGCCGCACTGGTGCGCAATATTCCTTTTGCCATGGCATGGAGCGCGGTGGCGCTCGCGGCCTTCTATCTCGGCCTGGCGGCCTGGCTGGCGGCGCGCCGCGATCGCCTGGGGCTGCTGTTTGAAGCCGTGCTGGCGCTGGGCGTCATCTTTGCGTCGCTGGCGGTGCCGCTGGCGTTCGACGGGCGCACCACAAGCGCCGTATGGGCCGTGGAAGGCGCTGCCGTGGTGTGGGTGGGGGTGCGCCAGCAGCGGCGCCTTGCGCTGGCCAGCGGGCTGCTGCTGCAGCTGGCGGCCGGCGCGGCGTTTGCCGCGGGCAGCTTGTTCGATGCCACGCAACTGGCGTGGCCGGTGCTGAACAGCCGCTACGTGGGCACGCTGCTGCTGGCGGTGGCCGGTGTCTTCAGCGGCTGGCGCCTGCACGGGCGGCCCGAGGCGCGCGCCTGGTCCGCGCCATGCGCGCCGCTCGGCCTGGCGGCGGCGTTGTGGGGGCTGCTGTGGTGGCTGGGCGGCGGCGTGATCGAAATCCAGCACTGGCACGGCGTGCGGGGCTGGCAGGTGCGCACGCTGCTCGACATGCTGGCGATGTTCATGGTGCTGAGCGCGTGGCTGGCACACCTGGCGCGGCGCATCCTGGCGTGGCCGCTGGCCGGCGTGCCGGCGCGGGGCATGGCGCCGCTGCTGGCGGTCCTGGCCGTGCTTAGCTGCATCGTGCCGTCGGCGTCGCCCTTGCTCGGCTTTGGCGCGCTCGCCTGGCTGATCGTGTTTGGCGCGGCCTGGCTGCTGCTGTGGCGGCAGCAGGACGATGAACGCGATGCCTTGCTGGCGCCCATGCATGCCCTGTTGTTCTGGACCGTGTGCGTGCTGCTGTCCACCGAGGCTTACTGGCGGCTGCGCGCCTATGTGCCGGAGGGCGCCTGGAGCTGGAGCGCCTGGGCCTATGGCTACGGCGGGCTGCTGGCGCTGCTCTCGGCCTGGGGCTGGCGCCTGCCTTGGCCGGTGGGGCGTTTCCAGCGCGCTTACCTGCTCTATGGCGCGCTGCCGCTGGTGGCGCTGCTGTGGCTGTGGAGCCTTGCCAGCGTGTCCAGCGACGGCGACGCCGCGCCGCTCTTCTATCTGCCACTGCTCAACCCGCTCGATGTTGCCCAGCTGCTTGCCATGCTGGCGGTGGCGCTGTGGCAGCACCGGCTTGCCGCCGCGGGCCTGGCCACGCGGCCGCGCGTGCTCGGGTACGCCGCGATCGCCACGGTGCTGCTGTGGCTGAACGCTGTGCTCCTGCGTGCCCTGCACCACTGGGCCGGCGTGCCCTACACGCTGGAGGGCCTGGCCGGCTCAACGCTGGTACAGGCGTCGCTGTCGATGTTCTGGACCGTGCTGGCGCTAATCGCCATGGTGGCAGCCACCCGCCGCGGCTCGCGCGCGCTGTGGTTTGTCGGGGGCGCGCTGCTGGGGGTGACGGTGGTCAAGCTGTTCCTGTTCGACCTGTCCTTCGTCAAGGGCATCGAGCGGATCATCTCGTTTATCGGTGTGGGCGTGCTGCTGCTGTTGATCGGCTACTTCTCGCCCCTGCCGCCGAAGCCAGAGGAGGCGACGTGATGGCGGCTTTCCGAACCGCGGCCGGGCGGGCGCTGCCGATGCTGATGGCCGCGCTGTTGCCATCGCTGCTGTCATCGCTGCTGCTGCCTCTGCCCGCGCGGGCTGAGCGGTTCGCGCTGGCGACCGACCGCGACGCGGCGTACTACGCGGTGACCCTGGATGCAGATGTCTACGCCCATAGCACGCGCCCCGGGCTGGCTGACCTGCGCGTGCGCAACGGCACGGGCGAATTGCTGCCCTACGCGCTGGATCTGCCGCCCGAGCCGGCGGCCGAGGTACGCACGCTGCGCGATGTGCCGTGGTTCGCGCTGCCGGCCGCGCAGTCGCGGCAGTCCGCGCCCATGGGCGTGGTGATCGGGGCCGACGGCGCGCTGCGCGCCGCCACCGCCCCGCCCGCAGCCGGCACTGCCGGGGCATGGCTGCTGGACCTGAGCCAGTTGCGCGACGACGCCGGCGCGGTGGTGATCGGCCTGCCGGATGGCGATTACCAGGGCAGGGTGGACGTTGCCAGCAGCGACGACCTGCAGCACTGGCAAGCCGCGGGCGGCGCGCAACTGCTGCGGCTGAGCCGCGAGGGCAGCACGCTGAGCCAGGACCGCATTGCGCTGGGGCGCCTGCGGGTGCGCTACCTGCGGCTGCAGTGGCAGGGCGCGCCGCCCGTGCCGGCGCGCGTGCAGGTGGAGACCGTGGCGGCCAGCCTGCCCTCACCGCTGGCGCTGCAATGGCGCGACGGCATCGTCGCCTCGCAGGCCCAGCCTGGGGGCGATTACCTGTTCGACAGCGGCGGACGCTTTCCGGCCGAGCGCGTGCGCATTCGGCTGCCGCAGGCCAACACGGTGGTGCAAGCCACGCTGTGGTCGCGGCCCGATGCGCAGGCAGCCTGGCGCATGGTCAGCAGCGCACAGCTCTACCGTCTTTCCGGCACGGCGGGCACCGAGCAGGAAAGCGCGCAGCTGGCGATCGGACGCAACACGGATCGCCTGTGGCGCCTGAGCGTGGATGCCCGCGCTGGTGGGCTTGGCGCTGGCATGCCGGTGCTGGCGCTTGGCTGGCGCCCCGCCGTGGTGACCTTTGTCGCGCGCGGCGCGCGGCCCTTCTCGCTGGCGGTGGGGGAGCCGGCGGGCGCGGTGCAAGAACCCGGGGCGGTCGCGCGGGCCGAGTTGCTGGCCGGGCCGGCACCGGCGATCGCCGACGCCCGGATTGCAGGCATGACGGCATCGCCGCCGGCGTCCGTGCCTTCGGATACTCAGCGCAACCGGCGCTTGATCCTGTGGGGTGCGCTGCTGCTGGCGGTCGGCGTGCTGGGCTTGATGGCCTGGCGGCTGCTGCGGGTGCTGGGCGCGCCGCAGGCGCCGCCGGACTGAGCAAAGAAAAAGGCCAACCTTGCGGTTGGCCTTTTCCATTCCAAAGCGACGTAGGGCGGAATTACTGCAAGGGCTTGCCGGTACGGTCGTGCATGAACAGCAGTGCGACAAAGCTGATCGCGGCCGCGGCAATCACGTAATAGGCCGGCGCCAGCTTGCTGCCGCTCGATGCGATCAGCCAGGTCACGATCAGCGGGGCAAAGCCGCCGAAGATGGTCACGGCGAAGTTGTAGGCCAGCGACAGGCCGGTGGAGCGGACCTCGGTGGGGAACTGCTCGGCCAGCACGGCCGGCGCCGGGCCGGTGAAGGCCGCCAGCAGGATGCCCAGGATCACCTGGACCATCAGCAGGGTCTGGGTGGTTGGCGAGACGTTGAGCCAGTGGAACAGCGGATAGGCCAGCACGCCGATGATCAGCGCCACGGTGCCCAGCATGCGCTTGCGGCCCACGCGGTCGGACAGCATGCCCATCAGCGGGCACAGCACCAGGATGATGGCCCCGCACAGTGCGGTCGACTGGAAGGTGGCGCCCAGCGGCAGGCCGAGCTGCTGCTTGGCGTACGACGGCATGTAGAACACCAGCACATAGGTGCAGACCGTCCACAGGATGGTCACGCCCAGGCCGGCCAGCACTTCGCGCGGATGGTCGCGCAGTACCTGCGTGAGCGGCGAGAACTTGACCTTGCTGGCAGCGCGTTCGGCACGGCGGGCCTCAAAGGCGGGCGGCTCTTCCAGGTGCGAGCGGATATACATCCCGACCGGGCCGATCAGCAGGCCGAACAGGAACGGGATACGCCAGCCCCAGGCATCGATCTGCTCCGGCTCCAGGCCGTTGATCACCAGTGCGCCCATGGCAGCGCCCAGCATGAAGGAAATGCCCTGGCTGGCCTGCTGCCAGCTCGCATAGGCGCCGCGCTCCTCGTCGGGAGCGTGCTCGATCAGGAAGGCGGTGGCGCCGCCAACCTCGCCGCCGGCCGAGAAGCCCTGGATCAGCCGGGCCAGCACGATCAGCGCCGGTGCCCACAGGCCGATCGACGAATAGGTGGGCGCCAGGCCGATGATGGCGGTGCCGAGTGCCATCATCAGGATGGTCAGGGTCAGCGCTGCCTTGCGGCCGACGCGGTCGGCGTAGACGCCGAGCACGATGGCGCCGACCGGGCGCATGAAAAAGCCCACGCCGAAGGTGGCGACGGTCAGCAGGAAAGACGTGAGGTCATTGCCGGTGGGGAAGAACAGCTTGGCAATGATCAGCGCAAAGAAGCTGTAGACAGTGAAGTCGAACCACTCCAGGCCGTTGCCGATGGTGGCGGCGAGGATGGCCTTTCGTCGTTGGGCTTTGGATATTTCGTGGACTTGAGGTATTGCAGCGTTGGCTTGCATGTGGCGTTTGATGCGGTGAGAAATCGACGGGAGGCCTGCCCCGAAAACGGGCATGCGCTCCGAAAGGCAGAATAGTAAGCGATTCTTTAATTACCCAGCAGGATGGCAGCGTGTGGAGTCAGATCCGCATGGCCGGCTGTGCGGCCAGCGCCCGGTGGAATGTTCCACGTGAAGCACGCATGTCCGTGCCCGCCGTCCAGGGCGCGCGACGGCCGGGATTCAGGGCTGGCTGGCGTGATGCTGGCGCGCGCCGCGGGCGTCGGGCGCCTCGCCCGGGCCGGCTTCTTGTTGCGGCTCCGGTGTATCCGGCCGCTGGCGCGTGAGCCACAGCCACAGGGCGCTGCCGACCCACCCGGCCACGAAGACGGAATCGCCCACGTGGTTGAGCAGCGCCGGGGCGCCAGGCGCATTGAATACATCGACCAGCAAGGGGGCAGGAAGGCGGGCGGCAATCCATAGGAGCACAGCCGGTCCGCTTGCATACACGCCTGGCTGCCACCAGTTTGCATGGGGCAGCAAGGGCCTGTGGGCTGTGCGCTTGACCACGGTGTTCTCCAACCTGACACGCTTTCGGGGCGCGTCGTATCCAGTCATGCGGGGTTTGCCAGGGTCCGCGCGGACGACGCATTGCGCCGCGCGAAGCTGGGCCGGACCCCGTGCTGGAATCATAAGCCGATTGCCCGCTGCGTGTCCGAATCTTTAAAGCGTTGTGTGGTGCACCCCACGCTCGCAGGGTGGGCTGGGCGCGCATATGGTGGTGGGAAGTGCGGTGGCGCCGCGTGAATTCAAGTTTTTTGATGGAGGTGTCCGCAAATAGGTGGCGCTGGGGCTGGGCAGTTTTGTCAAACTGAACACCGCTATCAAAAGGACTTGAAGGCCGCCATCATGCTTCCCGCCATCTACATCTCCCACGGTTCGCCCATGCTTGCCCTTGAGCCGGGCTCGAGCGGCGCCGCCTTCGACGCCCTTGGCCAAGTGCTGAGGGCGCGCAAGCCGCGCGCCGTACTGGTCGTCTCGGCGCACTGGATCTACAGCACCCTGGTGGTCGGCACCCGCGAGCGGCAGGAGGCTTGGCACGACTTCGGCGGCTTTCCGCGCGCGCTGTACGAACTGCGCTACGACGCCCCGGGCTCGCCGGCGCTGGCCGCTCGCGTCAAGGCGCTGGTCGAGGCCGCGCAAGTCCCCGGCGCCGCGGTAGTGCTGCAGGACGATGAGCGCCCGCTGGACCACGGCGCCTGGATGCCGATGCGGCATTTCTTCCCGGATGCGGACGTCCCGGTGGTGCAGCTGGCCTTGAACCCCTATCTCCCCCCCGCAGCCCAGATCGAGATCGGCCGGGCGCTGGCACCGCTGCGCGACGAGGGCGTGCTGGTGCTGGGTTCGGGCAGCTTTACCCACAACCTGCAGGAAGTCTTCGGTGCCGGAGGCCGGCGCGAGCAGCACGGCTCGCCCGTCGAGCCCTATGTGGAGGCATTCCGCGGCTGGATGATCCAGGCGCTGGACGATGCGCTCGCCACCGGCGACACCACGCGCATCGCGGACTATCGCGCGCAGGCGCCGTATGCGCGCCGCGCCCATCCCGCCGACGAGCATTTGCTGCCGTTCTTCGTGGCGCTGGGCGCGGCGCTAGGCCCGCACGAAGGCGTGCCCGCCGGGCAGGCGCCGGCCGGCGTGGCACGCGTGGCCGATGAGGTCACTTATGGCGTGCTGGCGATGGATACCTTCGTGTTCGAAGGGGCTGGCACGCACCATGCCCCGGCATGGAGCGAGGCTGCCTGAGCCTGTCTGAGCCTGCCCGGGCATCATGCCTTGCGGGCCAGGAGGTAAGGGCGCGCCAGGCGCGCGCCCGCCACCGCGATCCAGCCCATGGTGAGGGCAACCACCCCCAGGCCGTATCGCAGGCTGGTGACATGGGCCACGCCGCCAATCATCACCGGTCCCATCAGCAAGCCGATATAGGCAAAGCGCGCCACGCGCGAGATGGCTTCGGCCGGCGTCACACCGGGCAGGCGCGAAGCCGCCACGAAGAAGATCGGCACCATGTTCGCCGCGCCCAGGCCCATCAGCGCGAAACCGACCAGGCTCGCCGCCGGCGCGGGCCACAACAGCGCCAGCAGGATTCCCGCGAACGCCACCCAGGCGCTGGCGCCGAGCGTGCGCGCGTCCGACCAGCGCGCGCGCAGGCGGTCGCCGCTAAAACGGCCGCAGGCCATGCCACCGGAGAACGCGGCATAGCCGGCGCTGATCCAGGCGTGCGGCGCCAGCGCCACCTCGCGCATGTAGACGCTGGACCAGTCATACATCGCACCCTCGCCAACCAGGCCGAGGAACGCCATCAGGCTTAGCAGCCAGAGCGCGCGCACCGCATGCGCGCGGTGATGCGCGGAAGGTGGCAGCACGGGATGGTCGTCCAGCAGCCAGGGCGCCACGCCCGCCGTGACCGCCGCGGTCAGCACCGCCATGCCGAGGGCGTGCGCCAGCGGCGGCACGCCCAGGCCCAGCAGCACACCGCCAACCGCCGCACCCGCCATGCCGCCCAGGCTGAACATGCCGTGCAGCGCGGACATGATAGGCCGCGTGCGGCTGGCCTCCACCGTGGCGGCCTGCGCGTTCATGCCCACGTCGAAGGCTGCGTTGGCCGTGCCGAAGGCGATCAGCGCCAGGATCAGCAAGGCAAACTCCGGCATGGCCAGGATGGCCACGGTAGCCAGGGCGTAGACCAGGCCGCTGCGCCGACAAGCGGCCGCGCTGCCCACGCGCCCCACCCAGCGTCCCACCGGCCCCATCGCCGCGATGGCGCCCCCGGCCACGGCCAGCATGGCCAGCGACAGCACCGCATCCGACAAGCCGAAGCGCGCCTTGATAGTCGGGATGTGCACGCCCCAGGTGGCAAAGGTGGCGCCGTTGACAAAAAACAGCGCCATGGTGGCGCGCGCGGCATGCTCCACGCGCCGCGCGCTGACTGGCGCGGCGGCAGGCGTTGCGCAGGAGGGGGCGGGCGGCTGGGTCAGGTTGGGGGAAGCGGAATCGGGCATACGGGCGGCAGGCACAGCCGGCCCCGCCGGATGGCGCGGAAGGAGTGGCCTGGCGGGCGCGGCAGGGTAATCGAGCCCAGCATCGTCGCACATTGGTGCGTCGGGCGCATGACCGGCGGCGTAGCCGGCCAGCGTGGCCGGCTACGCCGCCGCCGTGTGGCTGGCCGTGCGCAGCAGCCCGCGCCGGTGCAGGGCAAAGCTGAAAGCCGCCAGCGCCGTCAGCGCCAGCGCCACCATCACCCACAGCATCAGCCAGTAGCCGCCCGCGGCGCGCCACAGCAATGCGCCCAGCCAGGGCGCGGCGGCCTGCATCAGCAGCACAGGCGTCATCATCAGGCCGTTGAGGGTGGCGTAATGGTGGCGCGAGATCAGTTCCGGCATGGCCATGGCGCGCAGCATGGTGTTGATGCCGTTGGCGCAGCCGTACAGCACCGCCGCCAGCATCAGCCATTTGCCATAGCCGAGCGCAAAGCACAGCAGGCCCAGACACATCACCAGATAGACCGGCAGCGACAGCCGCAGCGGGTGACGCACGGGAAAACGCATCATCACCAGGCGGCCGACCACCTGCGCCGGGCCGATCAGCGCCGCCACCACCAGTTGCTCGCCCAGCGGCAAGCCCTTTTCGGTCAGCATCGGGATCAGGTGGGCACCCAGCAACGAGGCAATCACCGCCAGCGCGGTGAAGGCCAGCACCACGGCCCAGAACACCGGCTGGCGCAGTGCGATGCCGGCGATGCCCGGTTGCGCGGCATCCGCCAGCGGGGCCGGCGCCGGCGCGGCCGCGTAAGTGGCATGCGCCGCATAGCGCAGGCGGGCGTGCAAGGGCGCGCAAACGAAGAGGTTGAGCCCGGCGAAGCACAGCAGCGTCTCGCGCCAGCCCAGGTGCAGCACCAGCCATTGCGCCAGCGGCACGAAGATGGTGCTGGCAAAGCCCGCCATCAGCGTCACGGTGACGATGGACTTCTGGTAGCCATCGCCAAAGGCCTGGCGCAGCACGACGAAGGCGGGCTCGTACAGCGTGGTCGCCATGGCCAGCCCCATCGGTATCCACATCAGCAAGAAGGCCGTCTGGTTCGGGCTCCACGCCCACAGCAGCAGGCCGGTGCCGGCGAGCACGGAACCCGTGCACATCACGGCGCGCGCCGGCACGCGGTCGAGCAGGCGGCCCACCGCGAACGAGCACATCGCCCAGACCAGCAGCCCGAGCGAATAGCCGCCGGCAAGGAAGGGCTTGGAGTAGCCCAGCGCCGCGCTCATCGGCCCGATGAACACGGTGAAGGCGAAATACAGCGTGCCCCAGGAGATCGTTTCGGTGATGCCGAGGGTCCAGACCAGCTGGCGTGGCGAGATGGCGCGTGGGCCGGGTGGGGCGTCTTGTCGTGTCATGGCGCGCCTGGACGCGGTATGTACCGCCGCGCGGTGGCCGCCGTGAGGAGGCGGATGGCGCGCTGGGCGGCGAGGGGGGAGCGGGAATTGTAGCGGGCATCCAGGCGCAATGCCCGCCTTGCGTCACATGGCCCGGCGGCTATTGCTTGCCCGTGGGCGGCCCTTTGAGCTCCACCATGTTGCCGTCCGGGTCGTGCACGTAGATCGACGGGCCTTTGCCTTCGGCGCCGAAGCGCATCTCCACCGGACCCGGTTCCACGCCGTGCGCGCGCAAGTGGGCGCCGATCGCATCGGCATCGAACGGATCGAGGCGCAGGCAGAAGTGGTCGAGGTTGCGGCCTTGCCTGCCCGGCCCGGCGCCGCCGGCACGGCCCAGCGGGCCGTCCAACGCTACCAGGTCGATCAGCCCGCCGCCCGCGCGTAACTGGATCAGGCCGAATTCCGCCTGCACACGTTCGACGCTGCAGCCAAGCACATCCACATAGAAGCGCATGAGCGCCGTCACGTCGCCGGTACGCAGGACAAGGTGATCGATGCCGAGGATGCGGAACATGGCCAAAACTCCCTGCGTGCCCAGCGCTCAGATATCCGGAATCAGCCGCTTGCCCAGGCTGACCGCCTCGTCCTGCGCGTACCCGAGACTGCGGTAGAAGTCGATGACCTTGCTGTTGCCAGTGCGCACCAGCAGGTTGATCTTGGGGCAGCCGCGCTCGATCAGCAACTGCTCGGCGTGCGCCATCAGGCGGCGGCCGTAGTCGCGGCGCTGGTGATCCGGGTGTACCGCCAGGTAGTAGACCCAGCCGCGATGGCCGTCAAAGCCGACCATGGCCGATGCCACCGGATGGCCCTCCACTTCGCCCACCAGGAACAGCTCGGGCTGCTCGGTCAGCTTGCGGGCAATGTCTTTCTTCGGCTCGTTCCACGGCCGGGTCAGGCCGCAGGCTTGCCAGAGATCGATGATGGCGGCTTCGTCGGCGGTCAGGTAAGGGCGGATCTGCATGCGGATTGATGCGCCGCGGCATGCGGCGGCAATGTTAAGTCCTTGACAGTGTAGCCGCCAAACCTGTGCCAGAATCGTTGCTCAATGTTTGTTCAATCGTTGTTCAATCGTTGTTCATCACAAACAAAACAAGCAGGATCAGCCTGCACGGAGACCCCACAATGAGCGAAACGACCACGCACGCCCGCGCCACCTTCAGCCACATGGAACAAGGCACGCGCGAGGACTGGGCGGCGATATCCGCCGAGTTCATGCCCTTTGCGCAGGCGCTGGCCGACCGCGTGCTCGATCACCTGCGACTGCTCGACGGCGACTGCGGCGGCTTTCCCATCGACCGCCTGACCCACTGTCTGCAGACCGCCACCCTGGCTCACCGCGACGGGCGCGACGAGGAGTACGTGGTATGCGCGCTGCTGCACGATATCGGCGACACGCTCGGCAGCTTCAACCATCCCGACATCGCCGCCGCCATCCTCAAGCCCTTCGTCAGCCCGGAGAACCTGTGGATGGTGGAGAAGCACGGTGTGTTCCAGGGCTACTACTTCTTCCATCACCTGGGTCTGGACCGCAACCTGCGCGAGCAATTCCGCGACCAGCCCGCGCTGTTCGAGCGCACCGCGGAGTTCTGCGCCAAGTACGACGGCGCGGCCTTCATGCAGGACTACGACACGCTGCCGCTGTCCTTCTTCGAGCCCATGGTGCGGCGCGTGTTCGCGCGTCCGCGCAACTCGATGTACGTGAAGGAGAACGAGAGTACGCTGGCGCAGCCGGCCTGAACCTGGCCGCCATAGGTTGACTGCAAGGAAGTTGAATTTCTGTCTTGACGGAAATTTCCGAACAGATAAACTGTGAGGCATGGAACTTCAACCAGTCGCACAACGCTTCGTCCTGCACTGGGGCGAAATGGGCTCCAGGTGGGGCGTCAATCGCACTGTCGCGCAGATTCACGCCCTGCTGTTCCTTGCCGAGCATCCGCTGCCGGCCGAGGAAATCGCCGACACGCTCAACGTCGCACGCTCCAACGTCAGCAACAGCCTGAAGGAGTTGCAGAACTGGAAGCTGATCCGCACCGTGCACATGATGGGCGACCGGCGCGATCACTTCGAGACCATCACCGATGTGTGGGACCTGTTCCGCACCGTGGTACGCGAGCGCAAGCAGCGCGAGTTCGATCCCACCATCGATGCCTTGCACGAATGCGTGAACAATCCCGCGTTCGCCAGGGAGAGCAAGGAAGTGCAAAAGCGCATCATCGCCACCTTGCAGCTGATGGAAACGCTGGGCAGCTGGGGCGACGAAATGCTGCGCCTGTCGCCCGATACCCTGGTCAAGGTGATGAAGCTCGGCGCGCGTATCCAGAAACTGGTACGTGGCGACCAGCGCGCCCGCGAAGCCGGCAAGTAACACAGGCATGCACAGGCATGAAAAGCAGGCCGCCGCAGTGGCCGCTTTTTTTGACCGGATATTTCTCTTAAGACAGAAATTAATGTAAATAAGGATGCTTGAGATGGACCCCACCAGCGGCACGCTCTACACCGTCATCCTCAACCTGCTGATCGTGCAGGGATTGATGGGTGCCTTCGATACCGTCTGGCATCACGAACTGCGCTGCGCCTTGCCCCAGCAGCACAACGCCGCGCCGGAGCTGCGCCTGCACGCGATCCGGGCGGTGCTGTACGGCGTGCTGTTTGGCGGCCTGGCCTGGTTTGCCTGGGGTGGCGCCTGGCTGGTGCCGCTATGGGCCATCGTTGCCATCGAGATCCTGCTCACGCTGCGTGACTTCGTGGTGGAAGACCAGACCCGCAGCCTGCCGCCGAGCGAGCGGGTGACGCATACCGTGCTGGCCATCAACGGTGGTGTGATCTTCGGCCTGCTGGCCTGGCATTCGCAAGCCTGGTGGAAACTGCCCTCGGGCCTGCACTTCCATCCGCAAGGCTGGCAAAGCTGGGTGCTGAGCGTGTTCGCGCTCGGCGTGGCCGCCTCTGGCGTGCGCGATGCGTTCGCAAGCCGCTCGCTGGCGGCCCGCGCTGGTGCTACGCCGTCGTTCGATTTCGCCGGCGCTGATCCCTCGCGGCGCGCGCAGTCGTTCCTGCTGACCGGCGGCACCGGCTTTATCGGGCAGGCGCTGGTGCGCTCGCTGCTGGCCGATGGCCATCGGGTGACGATCTGGGCGCGCAACCCGCGCGTGGCTGCCCAGTTGTTCGACGGCCGCGCCGCATGCGTCGGCTCGCTGGCGCAGATCGATCCGGCCGTGCGCTTCGACGTGGTGATCAACCTTGCCGGCGCGCCCATCCTTGGCCCGCGCTGGTCCGCCGCACGCAAGCGCAGCCTGGTGAAAAGCCGCGTGGGCACCACGCGCGCGCTGGCAGCGTGGCTGGCCGCCGCAGCGTACCGGCCGCGCCTGATGATCAATGGCTCGGCGGTGGGCTTCTACGGCATCCAGGGTGACGACGACCTGAGCCAGCGGACGGAGGCCAGCGCGCCGCAAGACATCTTTGCCTCGCAGTTGTGCCAGCAGTGGGAGGACGCGGCCCGCGCGGTGACGCCGCTCGGCATCCCGCTAGCCATCCTGCGCCTCGGCGTGGTCTATGGCCATCAAGGCGCGCTGCCCGCCATGCTGATGCCGGTGTGGCTCGGCGTTGGCGGTCCGATGGGCAGCGGCCGGCAAGCGCAGAGCTGGGTACACATCCACGACGTGCTCGGCGTGATCGCCTGGCTCTGCCGGGGCGACGCCGCGCAAGCCGCCCCGGCGGCTGTCGCCACCTATAACCTGGTCGCGCCAGATAACCCGAGCCAGGCCGGGTTTGTGCGCGCGGCTGCTGCGCTGCTGCGCCGGCCCGCCTTCATGCCCACGCCCGCATGGCCGATGCGGCTGGCGCTGGGCGAGCAGGCCACGCTGCTGCTCGACGGGCTGCGCGTGGCGCCGGCGCGCCTGCAGCACGAGGGCTATGCCTTTCGCTTCCCGACCCTGCAACTGGCGCTGGAGGACCTGCTCGGCAACGGGCGGGCACGTCGATGAACACGTTAGCCGCGCAGGGCACGCACGCCGGCCCGCAAAGCCTGTACGGGACCATGCTGGGTGCCGCCCTTGCCAGCCTGCCGCCGGTGCTGCAGCGCGTGCATCGTGCCGAGGGCGTGCACCTGCGCGGCACGCTGAGAGTGCGCTGGTGCGCGCGGCGCTGGCTGCGCGCGCTGATGCGGCTGTCGGCGTTGCCCCGGCCCACGGTGGCGGCGGCGACCCTTGTGACCATCTCACCGGAGCCCGCCGGCGAGCGCTGGCACCGCAGCATCGGCGGGCACACCGTGGCGAGCCGCATGCGGCTCGCGCGGGCCGGGCAGGTGACGGAACGCATGGGGCCGCTGGCAATCGTGCTGGCAACGCGTGTCGATGGCACCGGCCGGCTGTGGCAGGCCAGCCGTGGCGTCAGCCTGTTCGGCCTGACCGTGCCGTGGCTGCACGTGCTGGCCAGCGAACGCGCACGGGATGCGCACAGCTATCGCTGCGATGTGCGCATTTGGGCGCCGCGCCTGGGCTACCTGCTGCGCTACGACGGCGTGCTGACCATCCGCGAACCTGAATCCGAACCTGAATCTGAACCCGAGACTTACCTGGAGAATGCGGCATGAGGTCCAACCCTACCATCGGGCACAGCGCGTGCGCCAGCCTGCCCCGCGTACCGGCGTGGATGCCTGCCGTACTGCGGCTGGCAGCTGTCTATAACCTGCTCTATGCGATTGCGCTGAGCCTGTGGCCGTCGCAGATCTTCGACTGGCTGGGCATGCCGGCCACGCCCGATGCCATGATCCGCTGCATTGGCATGATGGTGGGCGTCTACGCGCTGGGCTACTGGATCGCGGCGCAGGACATGCTGCGCTACTGGCCTCTGGTGGTGGTGGGACTCGTCGGCAAGACGCTGGGGCCGCTGGGTTTCCTGCATGGCGCACTGACCGGCGTGTTCGCATGGCGCAGCGGCTTGTTCGTGCTGTGCAGCGACCTGATCTGGTGGGTGCCGTTCTGGGGGATGACGCTGTTCGCGTTGAAGCATCGGGACCGCTGATATCGCTGCGTCAGCAGTGTCTTTACCCCTGCCTTCGCGCAATCCCCAAGCAAAAGCAGAAATTTCCTACTCTTTTATCGCTCCATGTTGGGTATAGATTGAGGCACCCCGAATGTAACCTATAGGAGGTGCACTGATATGGCGCTGCCCAACACGCCCTTTCGCCCATGCGGGCACGTTCTGCACACCCGGCCAGCGCTGTTCGTGCTGATCAACTACGCGCCAGGCGAAGGCCAGCCGGACTGGTGCAACGCCTCATGCGAGTTCGTGGAGGAGGGCAATGCCGATGCCGGCTCGGCACTGGCCGTCCATATCTCGCCCTTTGACGCACTGCTGAACGCGGCGTTCGTGTCTAGCCCGGGCAAGCCATATCACGTCGTGCATGCGGCGGTATTCGATCCCCGGACCTTGATCCGGGACAGCGGCGGAAAGCTCCATATCAACCTGCACTGCGGCTGGGCTGCAAGCGACGGCCGGATCGTGGTCCGGCGCAAAGGGGCGCTCGCCAGCGTTTGCATGGTGCAGACCGACGAGATCCCGCCAGCGCAGCACGATGCCATCGAACTCGAGATCGACCAGCAAGGCATTGCCAGGTACGAACGCCTGCGCGAACACGCCGGGCTGTTCGCGCACGCGGATTCGCATAGCCTGATCGAAACGTGGACGGAACAGCAACGGCATCAGGCGGTGGCGCTGGCCATACAGCGCATGCCGGAAACGGTCTGCGTGGGCGCGCAGATCAACCAGGTCGCCCTCTACGACCCCGAAGCCGCGCAATGGCACTTCGTGCCCATCGAGGTTTTCTTCGACAAGCCGGATCGCAAGGCGGTTGCCTGAAAGGTTGGCTTCAGGCCGGTTATCGAGTTTCAGCAAGAACACGCCATCAGAGAGGTCTTCTTATGATGCATTTGCGATGTGCGCTTCGCGATGGGGATCGCACCAGTAACAACGGCATGCTGATGGGCACCGGGGAGATGACGCACGACGGCGCGCGGGTTGGCGTCGAAGGGGACTTTGCCACCTGCCCGGTGTGCAAGAGCGGTGGCACCGTCACCAATGACTGCTACCCCGCGTTCAGCCTGACGGACAAGCAGATCCTGGTGGAAGGCGCCCGCGTCAACTGCAAATGTGCCGTCAAGCCGATTGTCATTGCCTCGCAGAACACCTTCACCATTGAGGTGACCCGTGGCGGTCACACGCATTTGCCGGCGGATAGCGCTGCCGCCGCGCCGGTGGAGGCATCGAACAAACTGGTGGCGGGGGTGCCCAGGGAAACGTCTGAAAACGATCCCACGCTGATCTGCCAGAACATGAGCAACGCGGAGTTCCACGCCACGATGAACCGGCTGCGCGACAAGGCTGTGCGGCTGCTGGCTGACCGTCTGGTCGAACTGGACCGGTGGAATCGGGCGGATCAGGACAAGGTCAGGCTTTGGTTTGGCAATGCAAGGGACGATACGCGCGAGACATTGCGTGATGGGTTGACCCGGATGCGGGAGATCATGCGCGGGCTGACCGGTGGGAACTATGAGCGCTGTACGATGGAAGGGCTTGCGCGGGTTGGGTGCGTGCCGCGGGCGAAGGATGGGGAGATTCCGAACGCCGCATCAGTCTGTAAGCCGGACGGTAGTTATACTATTTTCATTAACATGCCATTCTGCTATCTAGAGGCTGAGATCAATACCTTGGACGGGATACCAATAAACAAGGATTCGATGCTTCTGGTGCTCGTTCACGAAATATCCCATTTCCCAGGTGCGATGGATGCAAGAGATGACTGGAGTTCTGTTTTTAATTCTCAGAATAGGGCAAAAGAGGGAAATGAGTTGTGCATTGCAATGGCCAATAACATAGCGAGCTACGTTCTTGACATCCCAAATTGGAGGGGAGATTTCCCTGTATGGAAACCTTGAGAAGGGCGTTGTTTTTCATAATTTGGTTTGTCTGGTCTGTCCCCGCCGTCGCTTGTAGTCTGGGCTTTCTCGGGTATTCACCGGTCTTCGATGACGAGAAGCCTACACTCTCCGCGAATGAAGTCTTGCGACTGGCGGACTGGCGGGCGCGCTTAAGAATCTGGCTGCCAAATGGCGGCAAGTATCACATCACAGTCAACCGCAATGAGAAGGCGGGAGTCTCCGCAGGGCTCGCCGAGCAACGTCGGCAGAGCCTCACTTCGCTGCTGCTGGCACTCGGCATCGAACCAACGGACATAGAAGAGTCTGTTGTAAAAGGCTACCGTTTAGACATTGCGGGGCCATGGATACGGCCGGATCTTAACCGGGCATCCATTGAAATTACAGAACCGCGCTGCCCACATGGCTGCTGCCCAGGGCCGCAGCCAATGGTGAGGTAAAACGGAACACAAGTCCTCTGCCGCCATTTGGTTGGACTCAACTGCCAGCCTGGGCGAAATCGTGACGCCAGCAGCCACGCCGGAAACAAAAAAACCCCACATTTCAGAGAAATGTGGGGTCCGTCCGCAACCGGAGCGCCCCTTCGCGGCGGCGCTCCGTTCAAGCTAAAACTCAAGCCACCCGCTGCGCCGTCTCCGGATGCCGGAACTGCTCAAGCAGCGCCGTCCAGCGCGTACGCACCTTCGCCAGGTTGTCGTCCTTGACGTGCCCGAAGCCGCGAATGTCGTCGGGCAGGCTGGCCAGGGTGATCGCGGTCGCGTGATTGGCTGCGCTCAAACCACGCGTCAGCTCCTCCAGCAACGCACGATACTCGCCGATCAGGGCGCGCTCGGTGCGGCGCTCGGCGGTCTTGCCGAACACATCGAACACGCCGCCGCGCAGGCCTTTGAGCTTGGCCAGCACGCCGAAGAGCTTCATGGTGGAGGGACCGAAGCGGCGCTTCACAAGATGCCCCTTCTCGTCGCGCTTGGCCATCAGCGGTGGCGCCAGCCAGAAATTGAGCTGGTAGTCGCGCCCGGGCTCGCCTTCGAACTGGTTGCGCAGCTTGTCGAGGAAGATCGGATCGGTATAAAGGCGCGCGACTTCATACTCGTCCTTGTAGGCCATCAGCTTGGACAGGTTGCGTGCCGCCGCTTCGGTCAGCGGCAGCGGCTTGCCATTGCCAACCAGTGCGCTTTCCGCCGCGCGCACACGGCTCACCGTGTCGCGGAAGGTTTGCGCGTAAGCGGCATCCTGATAAGCAGTCAGGTGCTCGGCGCGGTGCGCGATCAGCTTTTCCAGCAGGGCGCCGGAGGAGGTGGGCAGCTTGACCACTTCCGCGCCTTCGGCGGTGTTGCGCAGCTTGCCGGTGAGCGACAGCACATGCTCCGGGTCGTGCGCCATGTGGCGGCCCCAGTCGAAGGCGGCCTTGTTTTTTTCCACCGCCGTGCCGTTGAGCTCGATGGCGCGCACCAGCGCGTCCAGCGATAGCGGCAGCCAGCCCTTTTGCCAGGCGTAGCCCAGCACCAGCGGGTTGGTGAAGATGGCGTCGCCGATCAGCGCCACGGCCAGGCCGCTGGCGTTGATGAAGTCGCATGCCTCGCCCACGGCATTGCGCACATCCTGTTCCGCCGACAGGCCGGGGAACTGCCACTTGGGATTCTTGATGAACTCGGCGGTGGGCGTCTGTGCCGTGTTGACGATGGCGCGCGTGCGTCCTACCTGGGTCTTGGAGATGACATCGTCGATGGCGCTGACGATGGCGTCGCAGCCAATCACCAGGTCCGCTTCGCCCATGGCGATGCGGGTGGCGTGGAGCTGGTCCGGGTGCGCGGCAATCTGCACGTGCGAGAGCACCGCGCCGCCCTTTTGCGCCAGGCCGGCCATGTCGAGCACGGTTACGCCCTTGTTTTCCAGGTGCGCGGCCATGCCGAGCAGGCCGCCGATGGTGACCACGCCGGTGCCGCCCACGCCCGTGACCAGCACGCCGTAGGGATGCTCAAGGCCGGGCAGCGCCGGTTGCGGCAAGGCGGGCAGGTTGTCCATCGACACGCCGTGGCGCTCGGGCTTCTTCACCTGCGCGCCTTCGGCCGTGACGAAGCTCGGGCAGAAGCCGTTGACGCACGAGAAGTCCTTGTTGCAGGACGACTGGTTGATCTGCCGCTTGGTGCCAAGCTCCGTTTCCAGTGGCTCCACCGACAGGCAGTTCGACTTCACCGAGCAGTCGCCGCAGCCTTCGCAGACCGCGTCGTTGATGAAGGCGCGCTTGGCCGGATCGGGGTAGGTGCCGCGCTTGCGGCGCCGGCGCTTTTCGGTGGCGCAGGTCTGGTCGTAGATCAGGATGGTGGCGCCGGGCACCTCGCGCAGCTCGCGCTGGATCCTGTCGAGCTCGTCGCGGTGGTGCACTTCCACGCCTTGCGGCAGCTTGATGGCGGCGCTGTATTTCTCCGGCTCGTCGGTGACGACGACGATTTTCCTGGCGCCCTCGGCCGCAACCTGGTTGGCCACGTCCTGCACCGACAGCTTGCCGTCGATCGGCTGGCCGCCGGTCATGGCGACTGCGTCGTTGTAGAGGATCTTGTAGGTGATGTTGACGCCTGCCGCGATCGATGCGCGAATCGCCAGCAGGCCGGAGTGGAAATAGGTGCCGTCGCCCAGGTTGGCGAACACATGCTTGTCGCCGGCGAAGGGCGCCTGCCCGATCCATGCCACGCCTTCGCCGCCCATCTGGCTGAAGGTGCTGGTGCTGCGGTCCATCCACACCGTCATGTAGTGGCAGCCGATGCCGGCCAGCGCGCGCGAGCCTTCGGGCACGTTGGTGGAGGTGTTGTGCGGGCAGCCCGAACAGAACCAGGGCTTGCGCTCGGCCGCCACGCGCGGCACGGCCATGGCTTTTTCCTTGGCCTCGATCACCGCGATGCGCGCGGCGATGCGCGCGCGCACGTCGGCGGGCAACTCGAACTTGTCGAGCCGCGTGGCGATGGCGCGGGCAATGATGGCGGGCGACAGTTCATAGTGCGCCGGCAGCAGCCAGTTGCTCTGCGGGATCGACCATTCGCCGCCTGCGTTGTCTTTTTCGTCGAACTTGCCGTAGACCTTGGGGCGCACGTCGTCGCGCCAGTTGTAGAGCTCTTCCTTGAGCGCGTACTCCATGATCTGGCGCTTTTCTTCGACCACCAGGATTTCCTGCAGGCCTTCGGCAAAGGCGCGCGCGCCGTGCGCTTCCAGCGGCCACACGCAGCCCACCTTGTACAGGCGGATGCCGATGCGTGCGCAGGTCTCATCGTCCAGGCCCAGGTTGGCCAGCGCCTGGCGCGTGTCGAGATAAGCCTTGCCGCCGGTCATGATGCCGAAGCGCGCATGCGGCGAATCGATCTCGATGCGGTCGATCTTGTTGGCGCGCACATAGGCCAGGCCGGCGTACCACTTGTAGTCGAGCAGGCGCGCTTCCTGTTCCAGCGGCGGATCGGGCCAGCGGATGTTCAGGCCGCCCGGCGGCAGGATGAAATCCTGCGGCAGCACGATCTCCACGCGATGCGGATCCAGCTCCACCGATGCCGATGACTCCACCACATCGGTCACGCATTTCATCGACACCCACAGGCCGGAGTAGCGGCTCATGGCCCAGGCATGCAAGCCGTAGTCGAGATACTCCTGCACGTTCGAGGGATAGAGCACCGGCAGGCCGCAGGCCTTGAAGATGTGCTCGGACTGGTGCGCCAGCGTGGACGATTTGGCGGCGTGGTCGTCGCCCGCCAGCACCAGCACGCCGCCGTGCCTGGAGGAGCCGGCCGAGTTGGCGTGCTTGAAGACGTCGCTCGTGCGGTCCACGCCCGGGCCCTTGCCGTACCACATGCCGAACACGCCTTCGAACCTGGCGTCCGGATACATGTTCACCTGCTGCGAGCCCCATACCGAGGTGGCAGCCAGGTCTTCATTCAATCCCGCCTGGAACACGATGTCGTGCGCGGCCAGATGCTGCTTGGCCTTCCATAGCGACTGGTCCAGCGCGCCTAGCGGCGAGCCGCGGTAGCCAGAGATAAAGCCGGCCGTGTTCAGGCCGGCGGCGCGGTCGCGCTCGCGCTGCAGCATCGGCAGGCGTACCAGCGCCTGCGTGCCGCTGATATAAACGCGGCCACGCTCCAGCGTGTATTTGTCTTCCAGGGAAACGTTTGCGAGCGCGCGGCGGATGGCGTCGCTGACCGGAGGGGTCAGGGGGGCATTCATAGGTGCTCCTCTATGGGACATGCAGTCGGGATCACCGACTCACTTCAGTTGTGGGTGACCGCGCGCCGCCTCTTGTGAAGGCGGAGAACGGCCGTGTCTCGTTGCCGCATGGTAGCACCGCCCCCAAGGGGGCGGCACCTTGCGACGCAGCAAAAAGCGCGCCCGCCACAGGCGTGCTTTCCCGAATGGACACGCTTCGCGTGTACACTGCGTTGCAAACAGGTTTACGCAACAAACGGGCAGATGCGGACCGTGCGCCATATCTTCAGGGATTGTGCCCCGGTGCAACCCGCCCCATCCGAGGCCGACCGGCCTCCAGGACCCAACATGACTATTTCCTCCCGCCAGGGCACCGCGACCCTGGCTGTGCTGATCGACGCCGACAATGCGGCGCCCGCCATCGTCGAAGGCCTGCTGGCCGAAGTCGCCAAGTACGGCGTAGCCGCCGTCAAGCGCATCTACGGCGACTGGACCAAGCCCAACCTGGCTGGCTGGAAGGAGCGCCTGCTGTCGCACTCCATCCAGCCGATCCAGCAGTTCCGCTACACGGTCGGCAAGAACGCCACCGACAGCGCGATGATCATCGACGCGATGGACCTGCTGTACACGGGCCGCTTCGACGGCTTCTGCATCGTCTCCAGCGACAGCGATTTCACCCGCCTGGCCTCGCGCATCCGCGAGCAGGGCCTGACCGTGTACGGCTTTGGCGAACGCAAGACGCCCAAGCCCTTCGTCACGGCCTGCGACAAGTTCATCTTTGCCGACGTGCTGCGCAGCGACGCCGACACCGACACCGATACGGAAGCCGACGGCGCCGCCGCGCCCGCGCGCAAGCGCAACAGCGGCGAGCTGCGACAGGATTCGCGCCTGGTGCGCCTGCTGCAAAGCGCCTCGCAAGCGGTCTCCGACGAAGACGGCTGGGCCACGCTCGGCGGCATGGGCAACCACATCGCCAAGCAGGCACCCGAGTTCGACTCGCGCAACTACGGCTACGGCAAGCTCTCCGAGCTGGTAGCTGCGACGGGCCTGTTCGAAGTCGAGACCCGCAACGGCAACAACAACAAGACGCTGTGGGTGCGCCTGAAGCGCCGTTCGAAGTCTGGCGAAGGCGAGCCCCGCCAAGGCGACGAGCGCCAGCCCGAGAACCGCCAGGGCGAGAATCGCCAGCCCGAGAACCGCCAGCCCGAGAACCGCCAGCCCGAGAACCGCCAGGGCGAAAATCGCCAGCCCGAGAACCGCCAGGGCGAGAGCCGCCAGGGCGAGAGCCGCCAGGGCGAGAATCGTCAGCCCGAGAACCGTCAGGGCGAGAACCGTCAGGGCGAGAACCGCCAGGGCGAGAACCGCCAGGGCGAGAACCGCCAGGGCGAGAACGCCCAGGCAGAAAGCCCTCAGGCTGAGAACCGCGAGAACCGTGACAACCGCGAGCGGCGCGAGAATCGCCGCAACAAGCGGCGTGGTGGCGATCGCCAGCCTTTCCCGCAGCAACAAGGCTCGCGGCCGGAGCGTGCGCAGCAGGCCGCACTGCCTGTGCAGCCCGCGCCGGTGCCCGAATTTGCAGCTCCCGCCCCCGCTCCCGTCAGCGAAACCGCCCCGTCGTTCGTGGTCGATCCGATGGACGTGCTGGAGCGCGTGGAGCAGGCTTACAACGGCGCCGAGTCCGAGGACGAGCGGGACGACGCCGATGCTGGCGAAAACGGCGAATCGAACGGTGGCCGCCGCCGCAAGCCGCCCAAGCCCGAGGTCACGCTGAGCGAGATTCCGTGGCCGATCGACAGCTCGATCTTTGTGGCACCGTCGTCCACCGTGGTGGCGGCGGTCGTCGAAGCCGTCGAAGTCATCGAGATTGTCGAGGTGGCGCCGGTCGTGGAAGCGGTCGAGGTTGCCGAGGTCGTCGAAGCCGCTCCGGTTGTGGAAATCGCCGAGGTGGTCGAGGTTGCCGAGCCGGTCGAGCCCGTGGTTGAGGTCAAGGCGAAAGCCAAGGCCCCGGCCCGTGCGAAAAAGACGGCTGCACCCGCCAAGAAGGCTGCCGCACCTGCCAAAAAGGCAGACGCACCCGCCAAGAAAGCGGAAGCACCAGCCAAAAAGACCGCTGTAGCCGCCAAGAAGGCTGCTGCGCCGGCCAAGAAGGCCGCCGCTCCCGCCAAAAAGGCTGCGCCTGCAGCCAAGAAGGCAGCCGCCGCCGCGCCGGCCAAGCGCGCACCGAAGAAGACGGCGAAGGCTGCTGAATAAGCCACACTCGCCAGAACGTAAAACGGCGCCGCAAGGCGCCGTTTTGCATTTCAGCAGCTTGTGCCGCCAGCCGCATGATTAGCGTACCAGCTGGTTGATCTCGATGATCGGCATCAGCACCGCCAGCACGATCAGCAGCACCACCACGCCCATGCTGAGGATCAGCAGCGGCTCGAGCAGGCTGGTGAGGAACAGCGTGCGGCGCTCCAGCTCCGCGCCTTCGCCCTGCGCCGCGCGCTCCAGCATGATCGGCAGGTTGCCGGTGGCTTCGCCGGAGCGTATCAAATGCACCAGCACGGAAGGAAACTGGTTCTGCGCGGCCAGTGCGCGCGCCAGCGAGGCGCCTTCGCGCACCCGCGTGGTGGCGTCATCCACATTGGCCTTGAGCGCTTCGTTGGTCAGTGTTTCCCCGGCTGCCTGCAGGCTGCGCAGGATGGGCACGCCAGCGGAAACCAGGATGGCGAGCGTGCTGGCGAAGCGTGCGGTGTTATAGCCCCGGATCAGCTTGCCGACCAGCGGCGCGGTCAGCAGCCAGCGGTGCCATTCCAGGCGCACACCGGGCTGGCGCAGCAGGCTGCGTATGCCCAGGCTCACCGCCACGATGAACGCCAGCGCGGCCCACCACCAGTTGCGCACGAAATCCGACAGCGCCAGCATGATGATGGTCAGCGTCGGCAGCTTCTGCTTGGTGTTGGCGAAGACGCTCACCACCTGCGGCACCACATAGGACAGCAGGAAGATCACGATGGCGAACGCCACCACGGTGACGATGGCGGGGTAGGTAAAGGCCAGCCGGATCTTGGCGGTGAGCGAATTGCGCGTCTCGATATAGTCCGCCAGCTTTTCCAGCACCAGGCCGAGGTGGCCCGAGTGCTCGCCGGCTGAAACCAGCGCGCGGTAGATATCCGGAAAATCGCGCGGATGGTGCAACAGCGCCACCGATAGCGAGCTGCCGCCGACGACATCCGCACGGATGCCGGCCAGCAGCTCGTGCACATAGCTGCGCTCGGCCTGGTCGGCCAGCGCCGCCAGTGCTTCGTCCAGTGGCAGGCCAGCCACGATCAGGCTGGCGAGCTGGCGCGTGAACAGCGCCTGCTCTTGCGTGGAGAGCCGGCGCACGAAGGCAGCGGTGCTGCTTTTCTGCACGCCGCCGACGCCTGCCAGCGGATCCACATTGAGCGGTGTCAGGCCGCGCGCGCGTAACTGGCCGCGGGCCTGCTTGGGGCTGTCGGCTTCGATGACGCCGCGATCGGTCTTGCCGGCGGCGTCGACGGCCTCGTAACGATAGGCTGGCATGTCTGCGGGCTCGCCCTTAGTCGCGCGTGACGCGCAAGACTTCTTCCAGCGCGGTCGCGCCCGAGTCGATCCAGCGCTGCGCATCGCGGCGCATGGTGTGCATGCCGCGCTCCAGGGCCACCTTCTTGATCTCGGATTCGGCCGACTGGCGGTGGATCATCGTGCGGATTTCGTCATCCACGCTGAGCAGCTCGTATACGCCCATGCGCCCCTGGTAGCCCGAGTGGCCGCATTTGTCGCAGCCCACCGCATGCCACACGCGTTGCAGCGGTTTGCCTTGCGCCAGCAGCACGTCGGCTTCGTCGGGTGTGACTTCGATCACTTCCTCGCGCTTGCAGTGCTGGCACAGCCGGCGTACCAGCCGCTGCGCCAGCACGCCGAGCAGCGACGAGGACAGCAGGAAGGGCTCGATGCCCATGTCGACCAGCCGCGTCACCGCCGAAGCCGAGTCATTGGTGTGCAGCGTGGCCAGCACCAGGTGGCCCGTCAGCGAGGCTTGCACCGCGATCTGCGCGGTTTCCAGGTCGCGGATTTCGCCGATCATCACCACGTCCGGATCCTGGCGCAGGATGGCCCGCAGCGCCTTGCCGAAAGTCATGTCGATGCGCGGGTTGACCTGGGTCTGGCCAATGCCGTCGAGGTCGTACTCGATCGGGTCTTCCACCGTCATGATGTTGGTGGTGCGCGCATCGAGCCGCGACAGCGCGGCGTACAGCGTGGTGGTTTTGCCCGAGCCGGTCGGCCCGGTCACCAGCACGATGCCGTGCGGCTGGCGGATCAGGTGATCGAAGCCGCCCAGCGTGCCCGGCGCCATGCCGAGCTTGGCGAGATCGAGGCGGCCGGCCTCCTTGTCGAGCAGGCGCAGCACCGCGCGCTCGCCGTGGCCGGTGGGCAGCGTGGAGACGCGCACGTCCACGGGACGCCCGCCCACGCGCAGCGTGATGCGGCCGTCCTGCGGCAGGCGTTTTTCCGCGATGTCGAGCTGCGCCATGATCTTGATGCGCGAGATCAGCGCGCCGTGCAGCGCCTTCTTCGGGCGCACCACGTCGCGCAGCGTGCCGTCCACGCGAAAGCGCACTACCGAGGATGACTCGAACGGCTCGATGTGGATATCGGAGGCGCCTTCGCGCGCGGCCTGGGTGAGCAGCGCGTTGATCATGCGGATGATGGGGGCGTCGTCCTCGGACTCCAGCAGGTCTTCCACGGCGGGAATGTCCTGCATCAGCCGCGACAGGTCGACTTCGCCCTCGACCTCGCCAACCACCTGCGCGGCGCTGCCGCTGTCCTGGCGGTTGTAGGCCTCGGACATGGCGAGCTCCAGCGCCTCGGGCTCCAGCACGCGCAGGCGCAGCGGCCCGTGCACGCGCGCCACTTCGGCCAGCGCTGCGGGCGAGGTGGCGCGGCTGACCCACACCTCCAGGCCGTCGGCGTGCTGGTGCGCGATCAGCAGGCGGGCCTCGCGCGCGAAGCCGTAGGTGACGAGGCGCGCGGCGATGGTCGACGGCGGGTCCAGTGGCTCGAGCGGCTCGTCGGGCATGGCGGCGGGGGCGATGCTTGTGGCCATGGCGAGTCTCAGTTCACCGGGCGCACGGCGTCCACCGTGGCGTTGCCGAGATTGACGCCCGGCGGCAGCGGCGTGCCGTTGGCCGCGGGCGCCTGGGCTTGCGGCTGCCTTTGCTGCTGCTGCTGCTGCTGCTGCTGCTGCGATTGCGGCAGCGTCTGCTCCAGCGGCAGCGGACCCGGCACCGGCCCGCGCGAGCGCGGGTCGACGAACGGTGCCATGGGCGCGTCCGCCGGCGGCAGGATCGGCGTATTGCCGTCGCGCACCATGATATTGGGCGAGGCGAAGCCCTGCTGCAGGCCGCGCATATAGTCGTAGCGGTCCTGCGTCAGGCGATCGGTGGCGCCGGCGGTGCGCATCACGTACGGGCGCAGGAACACCAGCAGGTTGGTCTTGCCGCGGTTCTTGTTTTCGTAGCGGAACAGCCCGCCGATCCATGGCAGGTCGCCCAGC
This sequence comes from Cupriavidus basilensis, assembly GCF_000832305.1. Taxonomy (NCBI): domain Bacteria; kingdom Pseudomonadati; phylum Pseudomonadota; class Betaproteobacteria; order Burkholderiales; family Burkholderiaceae; genus Cupriavidus; species Cupriavidus basilensis. The sequence continues at coordinate 4,215,674 of NZ_CP010536.1, read as the reverse complement.
CCCGGCACCTTCTGCACGCCGTCGCCGTAAGTGTCCTCGATCAGGCCGCCCAGCACGATGATCTGGCCGTCGTCCACCAGCACGTTGGTCTCGATCGAGCGCACATTGGTGGTCGGGCCCTGGGTCAGGGCAGCAGTGCCCTGCACCACGGATGACGATTCCTGGTAGATCTGCATCTTCACCAGGCCGCCATCGGTGATCTGCGGCTTGACCCGCAGCGTGATGCCGACGTCCTTGCGGTCGAAGGTCTGGAATGGCGTGACCGACGCTGAACTGCCGGTCTGCGCGTAGGAGCCGGTGGTGACCGGGATATTCTGCCCGATCAGGATCTTGGCTTCCTCGTTCTCCAGCGTGATCAGGTTGGGCGTGGACAGCAGGTTGACGCTGCCGTCGGCGCCCAGCGCGTGCAGCAGCGCGCCCAGGCCCATCGCCCGGTTGACGATGCCCAGGTTCAGGCCGGCCAGGTCGGGCACCAGGCCCGAGACGGACGGAATGGCGGCGGAGCCGTTCGCGTTGATCGCGGCGGCAGCGCCCGTCAGGTTGATGATGTTCTGTCCGCCCGTACCGAAGTTGGTACCGGCAAAGACGTTGGTGTTGCTGTTGCGCGAGTTGAGCAGGCCCTGCCACTGGATGCCCAGCTGGCCGGTCTGGGTGGAAGAGACTTCCACGATCATCGACTCGATATAGACCTGCGCGCGGCGGGCGTCCAGATCTTCGATCACCGCGCGCAGGTTGCGGTAGACCGGCTCGCTGGCCGTGATGATCAGCGAGTTGGTGGCCGGGTCGGCCTGGATGATGCCGCCGGTGGTCGGCAACGTGTTGGTGGCGAACGAGTTCGCGAAGGCCGAGCTGCCGCCACCGGATCCCGAGCCGCTGCGCGAGCTGCCGGTGCTGCCACCCGTGTATTGGCCGGTATTGGGCGTCGAGGTGTTGAGCAGGCCTGTGCCGCCGGCCACGCCTGCCGCACCGGTTGCGCCTTGCGTGCCGGACTGGCTGGTGTTGAAGGAGCTGTCGGCCGCGACGATGGCGCGCAGCGTCTGCGCCAGCTTGGTGGCTTCCGCGTTCTTCAGGGGCACCACCCAGATATTGCCGGGGCGCGCATAGGGCTGGTCGAGCTTCTCGATCAACTGGCGCGCTTGCTGCAGCCGTGCCCGGCTGGAGGCACGGATCATCAGCGAATTGCTGCGCGGCTCCGCCACCACCGAGGTGCGCAGGCTGGCGTCGGCGCCTGCCACCGCCCCGCCAGCAGCGCCGGCGGAACCCGGGTCCAGCAGTTTTTGCAGCACCAGCGCGGTATCGCTGGCGATGGCATTCTTGAGCGGCACGAGCTCGACCTCGCCCGAGGCCGGCGCGTCGATGGCAGCGATGATGCGGCCCAGGCGCTGCAGATTCTCGGCATAGTCGGTAATGACCAGCGTGTTGTTGGCCGGGTAGGCGGTGATGGTGTTGTTCGGCGCGATCATCGGGCGCAGCACCGGCACCAGGTTGTTGGCCGACTCATAGTTGAGGCGGAACACCTGGGTCACCACCTGGTCGCCGCGAGACCTGCCGCCGCCGACCACGATAGGCGAGCCCTGCAGCTTGGCGTCGGCTTCCGGCACTACCTTGGTGAAGCCGTTGCTCTCGACCATCGCATAGCCTTGCATGCGCAGCACCGAGCCCAGCGTTTCCAGCGCCTGCGAGCGCGACACCGGCTGCTCGGTCACCAGGTTCACCGAGCCTTTCACGCGCGGGTCGATGACGAAGTTCTTGCCGGTCGCCTGCCCCACCGCCTTCACCACCGATTCCAGGTCGGCATTGACGAAGTTGAGCACGACCTGGTCGCGGTTGCGCGGGGTCAGATCGGGCGGCTGGCCTGGCTGGGCCGCCGGCTGGCTCGGTTGCTGGGCCCACAGCGGCGCGGGTGCCAGCAGGGAGAGGCCGCATAGCAGCGCGGTGGCGCGGGCGCAGCGGGTCTTGAGCGAAGGTCGAAGGGCTTGGGTTTTCATATTCGGTTCCGGGCTGCGGGCATCGGCGCGAAGGTTTCGCGCCGATGCCGGGGTCAGAAGCGCAGCCGTGTCACATTGTCCTCACGTCGTCCCAGCAGGCTTAACAGGCCCACCAATTGCGTGGCGGCGTCGGGGTCGGCATCGGCCGTGCCCTCGAAGCGCGCCTGGCGGCCCAGGGTGCCGCTGCCCTGCAGGTGCAGTGGCCCGGCGAGGGTAGTCAGTTGCAGCTTGCCGTCGGCGCCCGACCAGTCGATCTCGGCGCGGTAGCTGCCAAGCGGGCGCACCCGGCTGACGGCCGATGATACTTGGTCAAGGCGTACGGTCAGGTGGCCGGCCATGCCACCCGCGCCACCTGCGCTGCCCGGCTCGCCGGCACGGGCAAAGAACCGGCCTTGCAGGCCGGACCAGTCAATGCGCATCAGCCCGTCGGGGCGCAGGGTATTGAATGGGGCGCCGATGCCTTCGAGCAGCGCCGCCGGCATGCGAATGGCGCCAGCCTGGGCGGTCCAGCCCAGCGGGGTCACCGCCACGGCGACCGGGCCGCTCATGGCCTCGGTATGGCTGACCACCATGCGCAGCGTGCCGGTCAGCAACGGCCAGAAGGCCACTGACCATTGCAGCCGCCCGGGCAGCACCGTGGCGGTCTCGCTGCCAGCGCCGGCCGACAGGGCCAGGGTGGCGCTGCCGTTCCACAGCGAGCCATCGGCATCGGCCAGCAGCACGCGGCGCTGGCTCTGGCTGGCGACGGCCTCGGCGATCCATGCCGCGGGAAATGCCGCCAGCACGGTCAGCGCGACGGTGACGCAGCCAAGCGCCAGCCAGCCCGCGCGTTGCCAGCCACGGGGGCTGGCAACGCGGCGGCGGGCGAGCCTCAGGGCCTCCAGGCGCGCCATCAGCCGCGCCCGCCCGGATTTGCCGCGGGGCCTTGCAGGGTGGCGGTGACGTTCACCAAGGCGGTGGCGCCCACGTAGACGATGCGGGTATCGATCACCTTGAGGCGCTGTTGCTGGCGCACGTCCTGCAGCCAGCTCGCCACGGAGCCGAAGGGCACCTTGTCGAGCTGCACCTGCACGCTGTTGTCGCCGGTGCCATTGAGGCGGGTGGCCTTGAGGCCGTGCTGGGCAAGGCTCTCCTGCAAGGCCTGGTTGAGCGCCTCGCCGCGCAGCGACGGGGCCGGGCTGGCTGCCAGGCCGCGCGCTTCCTGCGCCAGCGTTTCCATCTCCGCCGAGTCGCTGCGCAGTTGCGGCAGGCTGCGCAGCAGCTTGTCGCGGCCATCGGCGGCAGGTTCCCAGAGGACGGTGTAGCCGATCACCAGCGCCAGCACGGCGCTGCCGCCGGCCAGGATGGCTTGCTCACGCGGGTTGCGCGCCGACCAGAAGGTGTCGAATTGTTCCTGCCAGCGCTGCGGCACGCGCGGGCGCAGGCGCGCCAGCCGGTCCGCGGCGCGCGCGCGGCCAGCCGGGCTGCGCTGGGTGGCGCGGGGGCCGGGCTTGGATGCGGTGTCTTTCATCGGGTTCACTTGGCGCTCCGCGCTCACAGGCTGGGCTTGATCGACCAGCGCGTGCCGGCCGGTGCGTTGGCGCGCGCGGCGTCGGGCGGGCTATTGTCGGCTTCCATGGCCAGCCCGGACTGGCGCGCCGCGCTGCGCAGCGCATTGGTGTCGGTGCCAGGCTTGAGCGTGGCGAACAAGGTGTGCCCGCGGTATTCGAGCGCCAGCAGCGCGTCCGGCGCAAGCTGGCGTGCTGCCTGGCCGAAGCGGTCGGCCAGCGGCAGGAAATCGTCGGGCGTGCTGCGCCCGCTCGCCAGGCGCAGTTGCTCCACCTGGCGGCGCATCTGCAGCGGCGGATCGATGACCACGGGGATCTGCGCAAAGGCGCTGCGCAATGTCTGTTCCTGGCCGGCCGCGAGGCGCTGCGCCTCCTGGCGCAGCAGCAGCCAATGCACGTTCATGCCGATCAACTGGACCAGCACCAGGCCGGCAGCCAGCGCCAGCGGCAGGCGCCAGGCCTTGAGGTTCCAGCGGTCGGCACGGCCCTGGGCGAATTCGAACTGGGCCAGGTCGAGCGCGGGCTCGCGCAGGCTGGCCTGCGCCCCTTCGATCCATACCCGCCAGTCCAGCGGCTGCGCGCCCGGCGGCGCCACCTGCGCCAAGGCGTCCTTTGACGCGTACCAGTCACCAGCGGGGGCGAGTCCCTGCCAGGCGGCGAGCGCTTCGGAGCCCAGCAGCAGGCCATAGCCGGCGTACTCACTGCTGCGCACGGTCAGTTGCCAGTAGCGCAAAAGCTCGGCTGGCGCGGGCACGCCCTGCGTTTCAAACAACGGCGACGCGCTGGTCAGCGAGGCGGCTTCGAGCGCCAGCGTGGCGGGGGTCGCGCTGGCCGTGCTGGGGTGCCCGACGGAATCCGCGCCGGGCTCGGCGGGCTGCGCCACGGGCTGCCGGGGCAGGCACAACTGCGCCGGCAACACGTGGCGGCGGCGGTGGCGATGGTCGGCAAAGGCGTCCAGCACGGCGCGCAGCCAGGCGCGGTCCGTCACCATCAGCAAGCGCCGGCGCGAGCCGCTGGCCGCCTTGCTCTTGCCCTGCAGCGCATCGAGGGCCGGGCCCACGGCGATATGGCAAGGCTGGGCGTCGGTGGCCAGCACCTCCTCGACCAGGTTCGGCAGCGCCAGCTTGAGCCGCGCCGGCGCGAGCGGCGGCACCGTGGCTTCGGTAAGCAGCACATCGCTGGCCGCCATGATCAGGACCAGGCGTTCGGCGGGGGGTAGTTCGGCGACGGCGGCGTGGCCTTCGCGCAACAGCTGCCCTGCCGCCTGGGGGCCTTGCCGGTGGCTACGGTCGGCGATGGCCGTGCGGACCAGGGCAAACGGCAAGGCACCGAAGTGCCAGGGTTGCGGCTGGTCGTGCGGCCGATGCGGCAGGCGGACGTACAGGGTGGTGCTCAAGATATCCTTGCTACAGCGCCGGTCGTGGCGTCAATGAACGATAGCGGGGGCATGCGGCCCATGCAGCGCACGGCGCTGCTTGCATGGCTGATGCCGGCTGCGATACTGCCGGCGGCACAGGACACAGCGGGCGCCAGGAGCCGTGGACTACCGCTTCCGCCGGGCCGGAGCATACCTTGCCTGTGTGACGAATTGGCGTCAATACGTATCTGTCTGATGCTGCTGGCCAAGTGCCCGGGAAGGGCACCGGCAGGCGTTTCGCGGGGCGCCTGGGAGGCCCGGGCCTGCCCCTTGTGGCCACCTACGGTAACCCTTTTCGCCCCGCGCGATCCGACAGCATGATCCCAAAATCCGCCAGCCACGACGGCCACACGGACGAGGGGTTGCGCGCATCAGCGCTGCTCCGGCATCCGGTCGATATCGCGCACCCACACCACCCGGGTGGTGTTGGCATTGCCCAGCACTTCGCCGCGGTAGACCAGCGAGACCTGCATGCGGCTGGCGCGCTCGTGGCGGATCAGCCCGTAGATCAGGAAATAGTGGGTGCGTACGTCGAGCGTGCCGGTGGCGGTGTTGGGGTCGGCCTGCGGCGCCAGTGTGCGCAATTGCGTTTGCAGGTCGCTAACGTTGTTGAAATAGGCGCGGTCGCGCTGGCGCACCACTTCGCGGGCGCGGTCGAGTGGCAGCTTGTCGATCACGGCGGCCAGCACTTCGGCCTCGGCGGTATTGGCATTGACGAGCGTGCGCTCGGGCAGCACGTCGACGAAGGGCGCCAGCGCGGCCACGATCTCCGGCGTGTAGCCCGCAATGGCGAGCAGGTCGTTGACGTCGTCGGGCGCGCGCAGCCCGCGCTGGCTGTCGCTGCTGCCGCCGGCGGCGCTTACCAGGTAGCGGGCGGTCGGCTCGGCCAGCGAGGCGTTCAGGCCCAGCGTCTGCAGCAGGCGGCGATAGATCGCCAGGCTGGGGGCGTCGATGGTGGCGATCCGGCCTTGGGACTCGCTGGCGGTCCACAGCACGAGGTTGGAGAGGTTGAAGCGGGCCTGGGCGTCGAGGATGCGGCCCGACAGGAAGGAGGTTTCGCCTTCCTGGTCGGTGCGCAGGCCGGCTCCGAGGAAGTCCGACAGGCGGGTCTCGGCGATCGGCACCGCCCAGGGCTCGCCGAGCTGGTCCACGCTGGTGCGGCGCTGGTCGTCACGCAGGATCAGGCGGGCCCAGTCGACAGCCGCGCGCTCGATCCAGCTGGCCTGGGCCAACAGGCGCTGGTTCTCGATGGAGCGGATCTGTACCTGCTGGCGCCAGAGCATGCCGGATACCACCACGACCGCCAGCGTGACCACCAGCAGGGCCGTGACCACGGCGGCGCCGCGCTGGCGGCGGCCGGCCGGCACAAGGGGAGCGATGCGCTTGCTCATAGGCCGGTCATGCAGATTTTCTGGAAGCGCCGCGGCGTGTCGCCGTCGCCCATGCGCGCCGTGAGGTTGAGCTCGATCGCACGCACCGCCGTGGTGGCTACCCCCAGGCTGGCGCTCACGCCCGAGGCGGCCACCGCGCTGGCGCTGGCGTTGCCGCTGAGCAGCGCGGCGGCGATACGGCCGTTCTCGGCCTGCCAGCCACCGGGTTCGACCCAGACGCGCGCCGACAGGCTGTCGGCATCGCCGACCAGCGGCCGCGCCAGGTTGCCGCCGCCGCCCGCCTGGCGCAGCGTGATCATCGCGGCCTGCACGGCGCTGCGGTTGTCCGCCGGCGGGCTGGCCGCGCGCACCACGGTGTTGCCGTTGAGGCGATAGGCGACGACCTGCCACTGGCCGGGGCGACCCTCGTCGCGGCGGTCTCGCACCATCAACAACTGACCGTTGCCGAGCTCTACGGGGCTGCCCTGCAGCAGGGTCGGGCTGCTCAGGTGCTCGCAGTCGGACTGGAACTGTCCGTATAGCAGCTTGAGCGAATTGAGGCGGTTGTCGTGGTCGGTCAGGCGCTCGCGGCCGCGCGTCATCGCGTCCAGGCCGCGCCAGGCGATCACGGCGATCACTGCCAGCAAGGTGATCGCCACCAGCATTTCCAGCAGCGTGAAGCCGCGCATGGCCAAGGCCGGGCGTGGCCGCCCAAGGCACTTAAGGCACTTAAAGCGCTTAACGCGTTTAGAGCAGGTTGCGCGTTTCATTGGGAACGATGGTGACCAGCCAGGCCAGGCGCACGGATTTGTCGGCGCCGGACGGGTAGACCGCGATCTCGACGCGGCGGAAAGAGGGGTTGGGCGTGCCCGAGATGGTTTCTTCGCAGTACAGCTCCACGCCGCCTTGCGGGCAGGCGTACCCGCGCGTGCCGGGCTCGGGCCAGGTCTTGGACAGGCGCAGGGTGGCGAGGTGGTTCTCGGCACTCCACTCGGCCAGCATGCGGGTCTGCAAGGCGGCGCCCGCCTCGATCATCGATCCCATCGCGCGCATGGCGGCGGTCAGCGCCACGGCCAGGATGGTCAGGGCGACCAGCACTTCGATCAGGGTGAAGCCGCGCGCCGGCAAGCGCCGGGAGGTACGCGCGCAGGCGAGGGATTTCGGGCGGCGCGTCATGGCGTGCTGGCAAAGTAGCGGCCGGCGCCGTCGCTGGCCACGTCGACGCGGATGCCGCCGCGCACCAGCACCACATGCTGGGGATCTTCGATCAGCTCGCGCCCGAACACCAGGCGCGCGCCGCCGTTGCCGCGCCCGCCCTCGGTGACGGCCACGCCGTCGAGCTGCAGGCGCCATTTGGTCGGCGCGAACACGTCCCCGGCGAGCGGGGCCCATCCGGCCGGCGTGGCTTGCAGGAAACGCCAGCCGACCGTATCGGCCTCCCAGGCAATCGGCCGGGCGCGCAACTGGGCTTCTTCCTGGGCGAGCTCGAACAACCGCGCAATGCGCTGTCCGTCGTCGAGCACGCGGCCGCGCTCATTGGGCGCGGCATTGACGGCTACCAGCGAGATCACGATGCCGGCGATGACCATCACCACCAGCAGTTCCAGCAAGGTGAAGCCGCGGCTGCGATGGCCGCGAAGTCGCCCTGCCTGTGGCCAGGTGCTCATGGCTGCGCGCCTGGCCCGGATCATGGCAGTGGTTCCTTATTCCCAGTTGCCGATATCGGCGTCGTTGCCGCTGCCGCCAGCCTGGCCGTCGGCGCCGAAGCTGAACACGTCGATCTCGCCGCGCACGCCCGGGTTCAGGTACTGGTACGGATGGCCCCAGGGATCCTTGGGCAGCTTTTCCAGGTAGCCGCCACCCTTCCAGTTATTGGGCACGGGCTCGGTGGTGGGCTTGGCCACCAGTGCCGCGAGGCCTTGCTCGGTGGTGGGATAGCGGCTGTTGTCCAGGCGGTACAGCTTGAGTGCTTGCATGATCGAGGAAATGTCTTGGCGCGCGGCGACGATACGGGCTTCGTCGGGGCGGCTCATGATCTTCGGGACCACCAGCGCGGCCAGCACGCCGAGGATCACGATCACGACCATGATTTCGATCAGGGTAAAGCCGCGGGCACGGCGGCGGCCCAGGCGGGGCGAAGAGTCGGGAAGGGTGGCAACGTTCCTGCGCATCATGGTTAGCCTTATGGAATATCTGGCGGAGCGCCTGCTTATATCCGCGTTGCATCCGCGTGGCGGCGATCCAGTGGTCGAACAGTATAACCGCCACTTCATGACGATTTTGCGAGCGAGTGCTTGCATGTTCACCCGCGGCGCAACGGCGCGGGATGCGCGGAATGCACCGTCTTGCCTTGGCGCGCCGATGCGTTGCGGGCCTGACGGAGGCAGACAGCAGTCATGCGGCTCTGGTAGGCTTGGCGTTTTGATGCCTACCAGCCCACTTCCGTGCAACTCTCCTTGCGGCCCGCCCTTCGCTTCAACCCCTCCAGCCTCTGGCTGCCGAGACTGGCCGCGCTCGTGCTGTTCGTCGCGCTATGCGCCCTGGCTACCCGCTGGGCGCTGACCTTCAGCGCGATGCAGACCATTGCCGTGCCGAACGCGGCCCGCGTGGCGCAGACCGAGGCGGTGGAGACCGGCGCGGCCGGCACGCTGTTTGGCGGCAACGCGCAGTCCGGCGTGCGCGATGTGCAGTTGATCGGGGTGGTAGCCGACATTGGCAGCGGCGCCGGGGCAGCCATTGTCTCGCTGGATGGTGGCCCGGCCAAGGCGGTGCGCGCGGGCACCGCGCTGTCGCCGCAGATCCGGCTGACGGAAGTCCGTGATCGCGGGGTTGTGATCGAGCGCAATGGCGTGCGCCAGGAGATCGCGCTGCCGGTCCCGGCCATCGTCACGCGCGGCCCCGCGGCGGCCACGCAGCCGGCTTTGCCGGCAGGCGCGGCGGCGCCGCTATCCACGCCGATGCCGGTGCCCGCCACGCCCATCCCCGCACCGCCGCCGCAGTCCTTGCCGCAGCAGCAGTCCCAGGGCGGCAACGAACCTATCTCCGCTAAAGACTGATTTGTAACAGCGCTGCGCCAATTTGTTTACGTTACTTTCAGCGGTTTACGCCGGCGGTGCCTAACTGTGAGCCGCGTAACAACGTATTAGGTGGACCAACTTTCCAGCCTGGCGTGCGCTCTAATCCTTACCAGTCCACCGAGACGAAAAAGGAGCAAAGACATGCAAGGCAATCTCAAGGCACGTTCGATCCGGAATTTCATGGCCGCTTCGGCGGTGTTCCTGGCGATGGGTGGCGCAGCTTTCGCCCAGACCACTGCCCCCGCCGCGCCGGGCCCGGGACCCCAGGCGGGTATGCGCCACCATATGGAGCATGGCGGCGGCATGTGGTTCAAATCGATCGATACCGACGGCGATGGCACGATCTCCAAGGCGGAGGCCGACGCGCTCTTCAACAAGATCGACACCAATCACGACGGCAAGCTCGACATGAGCGAACTGGCGGCCTACCACAAGGCGATGATGGAGCAGCGCCGTGCCGAGATGCGGGCCGAGCTCGATGCCCGCTTCAAGGCGGCCGACAAGAATGGCGACGGTGCGCTGACCAAGGCAGAGGTGCAAGCCGGGATGCCTCACCTGGCTAAGCACTTCGACCAGCTCGACACCAACCACGACGGCAAGCTGACGCTGGACGAGATCCACGCTGGCATGCAGAGGATGCACGAGCAGCGCATGCAGCGGATGCCCCGCGGTAGCCAGTCCAACCCGGCAGCGCCGTCGAGCAGCGGTGGCTGATTGAGGCAGGATCCACGGCGCGTCGCGCCGTGGGCAGATGAAAAAAGCGCGACCGTTGCCGGCCGCGCTTTTTTTTTGCTCCGTGGCTGGCGGCTCTTGCCAGTGTTGGCACCATCCTTGCCTTCCGAACGCTCGACCTGCCAGATCAGCGAATAGTCCGCGCCCCTGAAGGCCGGAACGTCCGGGGCGATCCGGCCGCATTTGCCATGGCAGTCTCTGACGCCCCGTTCCTGTGCATGGGCTGTACGCCGCGGCGGCATCTTGCACCCGGAAGGCGATCGCGCAGGGCGAAATGAAGCTGGAGGAGACAGGTCGCCATAAAAAATTGCGTACTTGTGCACGGTTTGCTAAATTTGCGCAAAAAAATTGCCGACAAACATATTGCGGAGCAACAATATCGTGAGCAAGGTGGAGCTGGACAAGATCGACAGGAAGATCCTGGAGGTGCTGCAGACCAACGGGAGGCTGACCAACCTGGAAGTGGCCGAACGCGTGAACCTGTCACCCAGCCCGTGCCTGCGGCGCATCCGCCGGCTGGAGGAGGTTGGCGTGATTCGCCAGTACGCGGCGCTGCTGGAACCCGGCCGGATCGGGCTGGGGCTGTTGGCTTATATCAATGTACGGCTCGAGAAGCACGGGGGCGCGCCCAAGGGCAAGGCGCCGCTGGACTTGTTCCGCGCGGCCATCGAGATCTGGCCGGAAGTGGCCGCCTGCCACGCCATGACCGGGGAGATGGACCTGCTGCTCAAGGTCTACGTGGAAGACATGGAGCATTTCGCACGCTTCATGAAGGACCACTTGCTGGCCCATCCCGCGGTCATCGACGTACGATCGAGCTTCGCTCTCGAATGCATCAAGGACACCACGGCCTTGCCGGTACCAGGGGGCTGAGGGCCTCGCGGTTATCGCCGGCACCAAAGAAAATGGCGCGCCGGGCGGGCGCGCCGTGGGTGCAATGCCGGCAGGCTTCGCTCAGGCGGTGTGCTTTTGCGGCACCATCGAGCGCCAGAAGCGCAGGCCGAAACGGCGCGCATCGCGCAGGTTGCGGCGCAGCATGTAGTCGAGGTCGGCAACCTGCTCGTCGAGCGCCTCGGTCAGGCGGCTGACGGTATCGGCAGGCGGCAGTTCAAGGTAGGCATCGGCCTCGCCGTACGCATACTGCACCTTCATGCCGGCCTTTTTGGCAATGTGCATCATGGCGGCATTGCGCGACAGGCAGTGCATGTACAGGGTGCGCACATTGCTGTTGCGGCCGTGCATGGCCGCACGCTCGAACAGCGAGCTGCCTATGCCGCGGCCACGTGCGCTCTGCGACACGGAGACGCCGAACTCGGCGACGCGGCCTTGCGTGTTGTCGCGCAGGTTGGCAAAGTGGCCCACGCCAATCAGTTCCAGGTGCTCGTCGTACACGCCGAACACGGTGTCGTGGTCGAAATCGATGCTGTCGACGTAGGCTTCGATCACATGATCGCCAACCGACTGGCCAAAACGGAGCAGGCGATCCTCCTCGCCCAGGGCGAGGAAATGCTTCAGCAGGCGCGAGCGATGATGCGCAGCCAACTCGCGCACCAGGGTGGCGGGGCGATGCGAGGCTTGCGTTGCTGCGGCTGCACGGCGGAGATCTTCGTCGGATACGGCCCCGACGGCCTTGCTCAGTTCGAGCGGATTCACTTTGTTTTCCTTGCGACGTAATCAGGTATAAAAATAGCACTCAGCGGGTGTTCGTCCATGCACTTTCGACAAATCGGCCTGAGTACAAGGGCAAACACTATCTTGCTGCAATGCAAAAAGTATTGTAGTGGATTTGTCAGTTCCACGTAAGGTGAGCCTCGCATCAACCTTGTTCGATTTTGTAAATTCCAACTAAATCTATATAAATCAATGGGTTGTTTGGTGCTTTAAGCGCGCTTTCCGCCCGGCGGTGTGGGTTTGCTGCAACGCCGCATATCCGCTTTTCCCGTGCTGGGGCGTGAGATCGGCCCCTGCCTCGGGGTGAAGCAGCCCCGGTTATTCGCAGTTTCAAGTGTTCTAAGCGCATCTTTCTGGCCTCGTGGCGACAGTTGCGCAGCCGATTTTTCAGGATTTTTCGTGGACCCCAAGGCCGAGCCCCCGATTCTCGTTATCTACGCCCACCCCAGGCCGCACCTGTCGCGCGTCAATCGTCCGCTGGCGGCGGCGCTGGAAAGCCTGCCCGGCGTGACCGTGCACGATCTCTACACCAGCTATACCGACTACGACATCGATGTGGTAGCCGAGCAGCGCGCGCTCGCGCGGGCCGGTACGCTGGTGCTGCAGTTCCCGGTGCAGTGGTACAGCATGCCGGCGCTGCTCAAGCTGTGGGTGGATGACGTGCTGGAGAGCGGCTGGGCTTACGGCCCCGGCGGTACGGCGCTGCGCGGCAAGTCCATGCTGGTGGTGGCCAGCACCGGTGGCCACGCCGACTCCTACGGGCCCGACGGCACCCATGGCCACAGCATCGAGGAGTACATGCTGCCGCTGGAGCAGACCGCCGTGCTGTGCGGCATGAGCTGGCTGTCGCCGCTGGTGCTGCACGATGCCAACCAGGCTGATGCCCAGGCGCTTGCCGGCCATATCGGCCGGGTCACCGGTGTGCTGGGCGGCATTGCTGACGGCGCTCGCGGCGTTGTCACCAACGCCGCCGCAAGCTGAGGAGCGCGCCATGGAACAACATGATTTCCTGGTGGCCCTGGTGGTCTTTCTGGTTGCCGCGGTAGTGGCGGTGCCGGTGGCGCGCCGCTTTGGCCTGGGCGCGGTGCTCGGCTACCTGCTGGCCGGCGTGGCGATCGGCCCGTGGGCACTGCGGCTGGTGACCAACGTCGAATCCATCCTGCATTTTTCCGAGTTCGGCGTGGTGCTGATGATGTTCGTGATCGGTCTGGAGCTCGAGCCCAAGAAGCTGTGGGCGCTGCGCCGCGTGATCTTTGGTTATGGCGGCGCCCAGATGGCGGCCTGCGCGCTCCTGCTCGGCGGCGCCGCCGCGCTGGTCGGGGCATCGTGGCAGGTCGCGCTGGTGGCGGGCCTGGGGCTGGCGCTGTCGTCCACCGCGATCGCGCTGGCCACGCTGACCGAACGCAATCTCTTTGGCACGCCGGCGGGTTCCGCCAGCTTTGGCATCCTGCTGTTCCAGGACATTGCCGCGATTCCGATGATCGCGCTGTTGCCGCTGCTGGCTGCCGGTGGCGCCGACGCCGGCGCGTCCGGCGCGGCGGGCTGGCTCGGGGCGGCAAAGGCGGTCGGGGTGATCGGCGCCGTGGTGGTGGGCGGGCGCTATCTGGTCCGCCCCGCGCTGCGCTTTATCGCGCGAACCGACATGCGCGAGATGTTTACTGCCTTCGCACTGCTGCTCGTGGTGGGCATCGCGCTGATGATGGACGCGGTGGGATTGTCGATGGCGCTGGGCACCTTCCTGGCTGGCGTGCTGCTGGCGGACTCGGAGTACCGCCATGCGCTGGAAGCCGACCTTGAGCCCTTCAAGGGCCTGCTGCTGGGCTTGTTCTTCATGGCGGTAGGCATGTCGATCGACTTCGGCGTACTGATGCATGCGCCGGTGCGGGTGGCTGCCCTGGTGATTGGCTTCGTGCTGCTCAAGACGCTGGTGCTGGCCTTGCTGGCGCCGCGCTTTGGCATCGCGCGCGGCCAGTGGCTATTGTTCGCGCTGCTGATTTCACAGGGCGGCGAGTTCGCCTTCGTGGTGTTTGGCGTGGCGGGTGGCGCCGGCTTGCTGCCGGCACGCACCGAGGCGCTGCTGGTGCTGGTGGTGGCGCTGTCGATGGTGGCCACGCCATTGCTCCTGCTGGCCTTCGACCGGCTGGTGGCGCCCCGGCTGGCCCGCCTGGCGCGGCGCCCGGACGACGTGATCGCGCCGCAGGACAACCCCGTGCTGATCGCCGGCTTTGGCCGCTTTGGCCAGATCATCGGCCGCCTGCTCTATGCGCAAGGGATCGGTGTGACCGTGCTGGACCATGATCCCGACCAGATCGAGTTTCTGCGCCAGTACGATTTCAAGGTGTTCTATGGGGACGCCACACGCATGGACCTGCTTGAATCCGCAGGCGCGGAGCGGGCCCGCATCCTGGTGGTGGCGATTGATGGCATGGAGGACAGCCTCGCGCTGATCGACAGCGTGCGAGCGCGTTTCCCACACCTGCAGATCTACGCGCGGGCGCGCCATGTGTCGCACGTCTACCAGCTCAAGGACCGCGGCGTGCATCTGTTCGAGCGCGAAGTGTTCGAGGGCTCGCTGTTGCTGGGCCGTCGCGTGCTGGAGGGGCTGGGCTACGATCCCGTGCAGGCACGCTCGGTCGCGCTGCGCTTTCGCCGGCATAACATCGCGGCGATCGAGCGCTTCTACCCGCACTACACGGACCAGAAGAAGCTGGTCTCGCTGGCGCGCCAGGCGCGCGACGAGCTGGAGGAGATGTTCCGCCAGGACCGCGATCAGCGCCGCCAGCGGGAAGAGGAAGACTGGTCCTGAGGTGCCGCGCCGGCGCTGCAATGGCGCCGGCATTGCCTATGAATATGTGTTACTCGACACCGCGCAGCCGCGCCGCGGGTTCTGCGCGGGCGCCAGGCAGCCCGCCCGCCAGCAGGTCGATCACCATCTCGGCGAACTCCGCGTACGACAGCTTGCCGCCCGGCTTGAGCCAGGTGAAGGTCCAGTTGATCATGCCGAACACCGTCATCGTCAGCGCGGCCTGGTTGTCGCGGGTGACGCGCTCGGGATAGGCCCGGCGCAACTGGCGGGAGAAGGCGGCTACCACATCGCGCTCGCGCTTGAGGATCTGGTCGCGCTGCTCCTCGGCGAGGAACTTGACGTCGTTGATCAGGGCGACATGCCGGGTCTGCGAGGTCTCGTACTCGGCCAGGAAGGCCCGGATCAGGTTGGAGAAGCTATCCAGCTCGCTGCGTCCCTGGCGTTCCGCTTCCGCCTCGACCTCGGTCACGATCAGCATCAGCCGGCGCGTATAGCGGTCGAGCAGGTCGAACAGGATCGCCTCCTTGCTCTCGTAATAGTGGTACAGCCGGGCCTTGGAGGTGCCGCAGGCGGCAGCCAGGTCGGCCATCGAGGTGCTGGGGTAGCTGCTGGCGGCAAAGGCGGCGGCAGCCAGGTCCAGGATCTGCTCGCGCTGCGCCTCGAAATCGGGTGCCTTGGTACGGGCCATGGAGACCTTCTCTTTTTTCTTTTTACTCGCCGCCGGCGGACAGGTTGCGGCGCAGCTCGCAGGTCTGCAGCGATTCGGCGTTGCCGCGCAGCACCAGCTGGCCGGCGCCGATCAGCTCGCGGCAGCGCCAGAACACAAACCAGTCGCTGGCCAGCAGGCCTTCGATGGCGCCCATCACGCCGCCCACCACTTGCGCGGCCGGCGCCCATTCCAGCGGGGCGCGCTCCAGGATCACTTCATCGACCGTGTGGTAAGCCGCGGGCACCAGCGTATTGCCCTTCCACAGGCGCACGTCGGCGTTTTCCTTGACGTTCTGCTGCCACTCATAGCCCAGCCGGCCCAGGCGCAGCACCGAGACCGGGGCGATGGTGGAGAAGCGCCGCGCCAGCCGGGCCGCGGGATACATGCCGATAGCGGCCAGGTTGCCGCGCGCGGGCGCTTCCAGCTCGCGCAGGTCCATGGCCACTTCATTGATGCGCTGGGGCGACTGGTAGAGGTGGAACACCACCCGGCGCAGCATCAACTGGTCGGAAGCGCTCTGGCCATGCCAGATGGCAACCTCCAGCTCATCCTTGCGCAGGCCATGCAGCTGGTCCAGCGCCTGATGCATTTCCGCGGCGAAGTCGATGTCGCTGTGCGGCGCCACG
This sequence comes from Cupriavidus basilensis, assembly GCF_000832305.1. Taxonomy (NCBI): domain Bacteria; kingdom Pseudomonadati; phylum Pseudomonadota; class Betaproteobacteria; order Burkholderiales; family Burkholderiaceae; genus Cupriavidus; species Cupriavidus basilensis. The sequence continues at coordinate 4,199,731 of NZ_CP010536.1, read as the reverse complement.
CGCTGCCAGAAACCAGAGCGGATGAGCCCGCTGCTATCGACATCGGCCAGCGGCCCGACGGCGAGATCGTCGCGAAGCACGACGACCGGGTCGGGCCTGGCGGCCTGAGCGAGGGCTTGCCGTAGCGTGTTGCCCGCTACGTCGCCGTTGACGACATGGATGTATTGCATGGGCGTGATTGTATATGGATGCGACCGGCGTAAGGCACGAAACGCGGCGGCTGAGCCGCAACGCTCGGTGCGCTGGCGATCCTTCGTCCGCTGGAAGCGGCGTCTGGCATACACAACGGAAATAGTCGGTGCCCTCGCGGTCTATATAGGTAGACCGTCCACCGTTTCGGGACGTTGGCGTCGGAGCGCCTGCGTGCATGGAGCTTGATTCTGCACAAGGCGCCGTACCGCGTAAACGCCAACCATGGCGTTTAGCCGCAACGCCCGTCCAAAGGAGGCAATCATGCCGTGCGCTCGCCTCGGGCGGGCCCGCGTCAAGGGTTTCCGGCGCTGGCTCGTTCGCTTCAGATGTCTGGCGCCATCGGCGTTAGCCGCGCTGGTAGCGTTCCAGTCACCACTTGCCGCCGCCAATGAGCTCAGCATGGTCCGGCAAGCATTCGCGCAGCAGGTGTCCCGCCATCTCAGTCTCCCGGCGGCCGTCGCCGTGCGGTATGCCGGCTTGCTGGCGTCCGCGCTACAGGCAGACGGGCGAGAGGCCGATGCGGGTGACTGGGCTGTGCTGGTTGATCGCAACCCGCGCGTCCAGGCCGCCATGCTGTTCGCGCGGCCCGCCGACGATGCGCCCTGGCAGTGGGTGGGCGCCGCGCCCGTCTCGACAGGCAAGCCAGGCACTTTCGATCATTTCATTACCCCGACCGGTGTATTCAGCCACAGCATGGACAACATGGATTTCCGCGCCGAGGGCACCTACAACGAAAACGGCATCCGCGGCTACGGCGTCAGCGGGATGCGCATCTATGACTTCGGCTGGGTCGATGCCCAACGTGGCTGGGGCAAGGGCGGGGAGAGCCAGATGCGCTTGCAGATGCATGCTACCGATCCGGACCGGCTTGAATCTCGGCTGGGCCACCCGGCCTCCAAGGGATGCGTGCGGATTCCCGCCACCCTGAATCGCCTCCTTGACCACTATGGGCTGCTGGATGCCGACTACCTGGCGGCTGCGCAGCGCGGCGACTCGCTCTGGGTCCTGGCGCCGGGCCGGGCGCCGGTGGCCCGGCCCGGGCGCTACCTCGTGATTGTGGACTCGGGCGCGCATGGAACGTCTGCGTCGCGCGGGGGCGAGTAGTATCGAATCCGGCGGAATGCGATGTCGCATCCGCCACTATCCGTTGTTCTTCTGGAGAAAATGGCAATGACGAATACGGCTTATAAGAAGATTGTGGTGGCAGTGGATGGCAGCGCAACCTCCGACCTGGCGCTTGCCGAGGCAATCCGGATCGCGGGCACCGGGGGCGCGCAAGTCCTCGTCTTGTATGTCGTGGACAACGGCCAGCTTATGTTCGATGTTGAGTATTACGACCCGACGCCCGTGCTGCAAGCGTTGGCTGACAGCGGCGAACGTGCACTGGCGGCCGCTGCGCAACGCCTGAGCGCGCAGGGCGTGCCCCACGAAACGCGGCTGGTCACCCAGCAGGCCGTTGGGGGCGACATTGCCAGCGCGGTAAACGATGCCGCTGCCGAGTGGGGCGCAGACCTCATCGTGATCGGCACCCACGGCCGGCGTGGCGTGCGCAGGCTGGTCCTGGGCAGCGTGGCCGAGTCCGTGATCCGGCAGGCCAGCGTGCCGGTGCTCCTGGTGCGCGGCCAGGCGGCGCAAGGCTGAGCCTTCAGCCTGCGAATCGGATGTGCCCGCTGCGCAACAGGATTTCCCGCGCCTGGGTGAGTTCAAACAGGCTCTCGGCAATGTGTTCGATACGCTGCCGATGGCTGGTAAACGCCCGCACCAGGTCCTCCTCGCGTGGGGAGCGGGCGCCGAAATGGGTCTCGAGCGCCTCGGCCGTGATCGAATACAAGGTGGGTTGCCCGTTGACAGTGGCGGGGCAGGAGAGGGTCAGGCTAGCCGCACAGTAGGTGGGAACGCTGCGGGGAAAGGAAACTTCGGGCATGGCGTGCCTCACACCGGTCACTGAGGAATGGAACCATTCTAGGAGATGGTTCCGATCCGCGATGAACGCAGAGTGCTGGGCTTTGACCGCCATCAACCCGGATATGGCACATGCGGCTCGTTGGGCTTGGGCTGGCCGCCAGCCAGCCGCTGCACGGCGGCTACGGCTGAGTGGGTGGCGCTGATCAGGGTCGAGGCGAAGCCGGCCTGTTCAACCAGAAACCGGTCCAGCGGCGCGGCGGAATCGGGCTGGAACCCGCTTGCAAGCGAAGTCACGCCTGCGCCGGGGTTGGCCGCCAGGTCGGACAGCTGTGCGGCGAGGCCTTGCAGGACCGCCTGCGTGGCCGGTTCCGGCTGGCTTTTGCCCGCTTCGGCCTCTAGCCCGGCACGCACCAAGCCAGCCAGTGCCGCCATGCGCCGCAAGCCCAGGTGCAACTGGGTGTACTCGCGGGCCAGTTCCGGAGCGAGCTCTGCCACGCCCTGTTGCAAGGTTTGATCCGCCCGGCTGGAGGTACGCCCGGCCGCCATGCGCAAGGCTTCCAGCCGTGTCTGCGTCGGCGCGGGCGAGCGGGTGGGCGAGGTCGTGAACGCGCTGGCGCCGGCGAATGCTGCGCGCAGGTACGCTGTGTTTGCCGCCAGCGCGTCGAGGCTATGGCGATAAACCCGCGATAGCTCGGCGCGCGGCGCAAGCACGTAGTAGGTGGCCAGGGCGATCAGGCAGCCCAGCGCCGTATCGATGCCCCGCAGCGCGGCAAAGTGGCTGCTGTCCGCCGCTGGGGCCCCGACCCACGAGAACAGGATCACCGCGGGCGTCAGGCACATCGCGAAGGCACCGGGACTGCCTGCGAGCCGGCACGTGTAGGCGGCCGCCAGGCAGGCCGCGCTGATTGCCAGGGCCAGCGGCGCCGATGGGTGAGCCAGGCCGATGGCACAGGCCAGCAGTGCGCCGGCCAGGGAACCCGCGAAGCGCAGGAACGAGATCCTGCGGGTGGTTTGCAACTGAGGGCTAAGCACCATGATGACGGTGACCGCCACCCAGTATCCGTGATCGACTCTCCAGAACTGCGCCGGCATCAGGCTCAGGCCGCCAGCCAGCGCCAGCCGCACCGCATGGCGGGCCACGCGGGCATCGCGAGCGGTGTGCTCCGCAACTACGGCGCGCCAGCGTTGCCATGTCCGGCGCATGGCGCGCCGCGGCCAACGGTACTCGCGGCGCCAGTCGCCGAAGGCCGGATAGCGGGCCAGTGCGCTCAGCGCAGCCTGGTACAACGGCGGCGCCCCGGCATTGGCCAGCGGCGCATGCAGGCGGCGCAGTTCGCCAGCCAGCGCCGCGCATAGCGACGGCAGGTCAGGCGCGCGATGCGCCAGACTTTCGCCGACCTGCTCCCGGACATCGGTGACGCAGCGCAGCAAGTGGCGCAGCGGCAGGTGCTCTGCACTGCCAGCCTCACCGGCTTTGGGGCCTGTGTCATCGGCCCGGCTGCGCAGTTCGGCGGCAACGATCAACAGGGCGAACATGGCATCGGCCAGGCTCACCACATAGGCATAGTGCATCAGCCCAAGCGGGTCCCGCAGGCTGCGCCGCATGTTGATCGCCTGATGCGCAGCCTCGATACGCTCGCGGATGTCGCGCTTGATGGCCGTTGCGTCGCCCACGGGCGCATCGGCCGCCAGATCGGAGGCAAAACGCAGCAACGCATCGAACACCGCCAGTATCTCGGCGCGCGGCCGCGTGTCGCGAGCGGATCGGATGAGAGCCAGGCTGACGACGCAGGCGAAGACTCCACCGAGCAGGAATTCCTGGCTGCGGGCCAGCACACGCGCGGCCAGTTCGGCCCCGCCCGCTGGTTGCAGGCAGGAGGCGATCAGCACCACGTAAAGCAGCTTGGCCGACAGCGCGGGCACGGGGCCGCGGGTCTCGGCCAGCCCGGCGGCCAGCCCGGTGAAAAGCACCACGGCGAGCGCCGTCCATGGCGTCACCGCCGCAGCGGTGCCCAGGGCACATGCGGCCGCGCCGCCAATGCCGACAGAGCCCAGTGCCGCCAGTCGTTCGGCGGCGGTGCCGCGGCGGTCGGCCAGGCAGGTCCAGATCGAAGCCGTTGCCGCCCACAGATAGCCAGCTTCCCCGGTGAGCCATCCCGTGCCGGCCAGGACCAGGAACGAGAAGGCGTAGACCAGGCCTCTTTGCAACATCGAGGCATCGGGGCGGGGCAGGCGCAGCGCGGAAATCATGTCAGCAAGGAGGGTGGGCGCTGCGAGGCGGAGATCCGCCCTGCCAGGCGCAAGGGACAGGCTGACTCTACGGGATCGAATGCTGCATCGCAACATTTCGCGCGAAATCCGGGGTTTTACACCGGAGCGGTGCGGTTTGGCCTTCTCATGGTGCAGCGCCTGGGCTTCTTTGGTGCGCTGGGCAGAATCGACTGCAGGCTTTGCTGTGAGCCGCCACAGCAAGGGCAAACCACGCGGACTGGCAAAACGCGGACAAAAAAAACCCGCGCAGTTTCGTGCGCGGGCTGGAATCCACCGAGGTGGTGGAGGAGACAGACTCCACTATATATGATTTGTTGCGTCGCACCAAGCGACATGCAGGCCAAGCGTGTCTGGCTTCACAAACATGTTGCATGCGAGCAACAAAATTGCAGCGCAATACATTGAAAACTGGTTTTTCCTCTCTTTTTGCCCTGTTTTCATCGAGCGTTTGTTGACGATTCGCCGGCTTTTATCGCGGTACGGCGTGCCCGTTTCAGCGGAAGAACAGGTAGGCGATGCCGACTGCGGCGCACAATCCCACAAGATCGGCGAACAAGGCGCAGGCAAGCGCATGCCGCGTGTTGCGGATGTTGACGCTGCCGAAGTACACGGCGAGCACATAGAAGGTGGTCTCGGTCGATCCCTGGATGATCGCGGCGAGCTTGCCCTGGAAGGAGTCGACGCCGTAGGTGCTCATGACGTCGATCATCAGCCCGCGGGCGCCAGCGCCAGACAGGATTTTCATCAACCCGACCGGCAGCGCGGGGACGAAGGCGGTATCGAGGCCCAGCCAGGCAAAAGCGGCGCTCAGGCCCCGCATCAGGACATCCATGCAGCCGGTCACCCGAAACAGCCCGATCGCCACCAGGATCGCAACCAGATAGGGAATGATCTGCACCGCGACGCCAAAGCCTTCCTTGGCGCCGTCGATGAAGGCCTCGTAGACGTTAATGCCGCGTACGGCGCCGCAAATCAGGAAGACCACAATCAACGTCAGGATGAAGCCGCTGCCAGCCAGCGCGGTGGCGGTGCTCACCTGCTCCGGGGGCGCGTGCCGCAGCCAGAGGAAGACTCCGCCGACAGCCGCCGCCAGCAGCCCGAAGGCGGCCAGCACGGCCGGCTTGAGCACGTTGAGCCGCTGCGCCCAAGCCACTGCCAGCAAGCCTGCAACGCAGGACACGCAGGTGGCGAGCAGGGTAGGAAGGAAGATATCCGCGGCATTGAACCCGACCAGGCCTTGCTTGACGGCGATCGCTTGCCGCATGGCGATCACCGAAGTCGGGATCAGCGTCAAGCCAGCCGTGTTCAGCACGATGAACATGATCTGCGCGTTGCTGGCTGTGTCAGCGCGCGGATTGAGTGACTGCAACTCCCGCATGGCATTGAGGCCGAGCGGCGTCGCCGCATTGTCGAGCCCCAGCATATTGGCCGATACATTCATCATCATCGCGCCCTGGGCCGGGTGGCCCTGCGGAACGCCGGGGAAGAAGTGGCGCAAAAGCGGATTGACCGCCCGCGCAAAGACGTCGACTACGCCGGCGCGCTCGCCAATGCGCATGATGCCCAGCCATAAGCTCATGACGCCCGCCAGGCCAAGCGAAATCTCGAACGCGGTGCGTGCGTTGTCGAACAGGCTCGCGAGCATCGCCGGAAACACCGCGGTATCGCCTGTCGCCACACGAACGCAGGCGACGACGAAGGCGAGCAGGAAGAAGGAGAGCCAGACCAGGTTAAGAGCCATCGGCGAATCGCAGGCGGGGTTTGGGAGAGGCTACGCATCATAGCCTGCCGGGCCAGTGCCCACGGCACATGGGCGGCGCGTTGTGCCAGGGCCGGCGCGCCCTGGCGTCAGCCTTGGCGCTGGCAATGTGTGTTGCGTAAAAACCGTACCGCGCCGGTATACAATGCGGACAATGCCACCGCGATCGCATTGCCCCTCAGTCTTCCGGGCCAGCGCCGCGGTCCCTTGTCCCTTTGACATTCGTCCGCGATGGCACGCACGCGCGCCACACCCGAGGACAGTGTCTCGCCGACCCAAGCCAGAATCTATGTCCGACGCCCATGGTACCGAACACGCACTTCCTGGTTCGGATTCCGCTGGCGCCAGTCTTGGCGCCCAACACTCCCCATTGTTTGCCCTGGTGACCGATACGTTGCGTGAGCGCATCCTTGGTGGGCAGTACAACCAGGGCGAGCGCCTGGTCGAGAACAAGCTATCCACTGAACTGGGCGTGTCGCGCATCCCCGTGCGGGAAGCGCTGCGCGCGCTTGCCGCCGAAGGCCTGGTGCGCATCGAGCCCCGGCGGGGCGCCTCGGTGGCGACGCTGTCGCCGAACATTGCCAAGGAAATGGTCGAAGTGCGGGCCACCCTGGAGGGGCTTAACGCCAAGCTGGCTGCCCAGCGCCGTGATCCCGCCTTGATCGCCGAGCTCGGCGAAGTGCTGCGCCAGGGCACCGAGGCCGCCGCGAGCGGACGCTCGGAGCGCTTCATCGAATTGAACACCCGCTTCCATGAGGTGCTGGGCAATATTGCGGCCAATAGCGTGCTGCAGGATATGGTGCGTACGCTCAGGGAGCGCACGGGCCTGCTGTTCGCGCCGGCCAACGTGACGCGTGCCCGGCAGAACTGGGAAGAGCATGCGCAGATTCTGCAGGCCGTCATCGCCGGCGATGCGGATCTTGCGGCGCTGTTGGCGACCCGGCACGTCTATAGCGCCGCCAAGGCAGCCGAAGATGTGGCCGAGGCCGCCGGCACAGGTTCCTGAACGCTAGTAGACAGTATTCGATATACGAAAGCGATCCCGCATCAGGACAAGTCAGCACCCGCCGCTGCCATGGCGCTGCTTTTCGTTGATTTCATCGGTATTTCTGGGCATTCCGGCAGCAATGTCATGCCCCGGAATGGGGCGTTTTCAAGCCTCGGCATGACGCAGTGCACCAAAATTCGGTATACTGTCGATCCTGATGAACCACAATAGGGATTGACCATGGACTACCCGACGCCCGCCTATTTCCGGCAGTCGGTTGGCCAGCAACTGCTGGCCCACTATGCCGAGCGCGACGCTGTGCGCCATTGCACCCCGCTCCTGCCTATCCGCTGGCCCAGCCTGCGCCCCTTGTTCCACCGCCAGTGCGTGCGCGACCAGAAGGCGGTTTGAGTGCACCGCCTAAGATAGCGCGGCCCCGCGCGCCGCCAGCAGGGCGCGCAATATAGAGCGGTGGCATCGCTCCTCGTGTTCGCAATAACAGCCAATCGAGAAATTCGTTTGCTGTGACATCGCGGCCAGTAGATCCAATGTCCTGCTGGCTTCCGGGCGCGCCATTTCCGCACGAAAGTGCCGCTCGAATGCCCGCCATGCCTTTTCATCCCCCCCGGCCTGTATGTCCAGGGCCTGCGCAACCAGTTCGGCGGAGGGTGACAGGTTCGGAAACCACACATCGTAGTAGTCCCGCTTGGCGAACTCGGCTTTCGGCACGCCCCGGGGCGGCCTGCGTACGGTGCCGATGCGGATTCCCTCGTCGGGCTGTCGGGGCGAGCCGAGCTTCACGATGCGAATGGTCATGCAAGTTCCTCCTTCTATATAGAGTGACCCGCGGGTGTAGCGGATTTCGTCGTGCGCCCCCCCGGGCCTGCGCTGCGGCCATAGTTTGCCGCAGCCAGGTGGCTGCCGGCTAGCGCCGTGGTTCGGTGGTGCCAACCGGTCTACATAAGTCTTTTGCGGCACTTTTCTGTCGACACCAGAATCATTTCAGAAAACGCTTGCCAAGGCCGAGGGGGTCCCCTATGATTCGCCCCCTCGCAACACGAAACGCCGCTGCAAAGCAGACGGGACAAGGGTTGCGGGGTTGGCGGGATGGTTGGCGGCGCAAACAGCGCAGCGAACCGAAGTAAAAAACCTGTTGACGAAACGATGATCACGCTTCATAATCTCGTTTCTCTGCTGCAGCAAACGCAGCGACGCGGTAAGCAAAGCGAACCGCGGCCAGTTCTTTAACAAACAAACAACCGATAAGTGTGGGCGCTTGATAGCGGATGCGGAAGACTTCGGTCTTTTAGCTTACAAGTTATAAAGTGCTCGCACAGTAAAACATGTTGGTTATGTCTTCGGATGTAACCAGTCAGTTTTCTGAGAGTGAGCGACCGCTCGAAAGAGCGAGGTTCTTCGGAACCACACAGGTATTAAACTGAAGAGTTTGATCCTGGCTCAGATTGAACGCTGGCGGCATGCCTTACACATGCAAGTCGAACGGCAGCACGGGAGCAATCCTGGTGGCGAGTGGCGAACGGGTGAGTAATACATCGGAACGTGCCCTGTCGTGGGGGATAACTAGTCGAAAGATTAGCTAATACCGCATACGACCTGAGGGTGAAAGCGGGGGACCGTAAGGCCTCGCGCGATAGGAGCGGCCGATGTCTGATTAGCTAGTTGGTGGGGTAAAGGCCCACCAAGGCGACGATCAGTAGCTGGTCTGAGAGGACGATCAGCCACACTGGGACTGAGACACGGCCCAGACTCCTACGGGAGGCAGCAGTGGGGAATTTTGGACAATGGGGGCAACCCTGATCCAGCAATGCCGCGTGTGTGAAGAAGGCCTTCGGGTTGTAAAGCACTTTTGTCCGGAAAGAAATCCCTTGCTCTAATACAGCGGGGGGATGACGGTACCGGAAGAATAAGCACCGGCTAACTACGTGCCAGCAGCCGCGGTAATACGTAGGGTGCGAGCGTTAATCGGAATTACTGGGCGTAAAGCGTGCGCAGGCGGTTTTGTAAGACAGGCGTGAAATCCCCGAGCTCAACTTGGGAATGGCGCTTGTGACTGCAAGGCTAGAGTATGTCAGAGGGGGGTAGAATTCCACGTGTAGCAGTGAAATGCGTAGAGATGTGGAGGAATACCGATGGCGAAGGCAGCCCCCTGGGACGTCACTGACGCTCATGCACGAAAGCGTGGGGAGCAAACAGGATTAGATACCCTGGTAGTCCACGCCCTAAACGATGTCAACTAGTTGTTGGGGATTCATTTCTTCAGTAACGTAGCTAACGCGTGAAGTTGACCGCCTGGGGAGTACGGTCGCAAGATTAAAACTCAAAGGAATTGACGGGGACCCGCACAAGCGGTGGATGATGTGGATTAATTCGATGCAACGCGAAAAACCTTACCTACCCTTGACATGCCACTAACGAAGCAGAGATGCATTAGGTGCCCGAAAGGGAAAGTGGACACAGGTGCTGCATGGCTGTCGTCAGCTCGTGTCGTGAGATGTTGGGTTAAGTCCCGCAACGAGCGCAACCCTTGTCTTTAGTTGCTACGCAAGAGCACTCTAGAGAGACTGCCGGTGACAAACCGGAGGAAGGTGGGGATGACGTCAAGTCCTCATGGCCCTTATGGGTAGGGCTTCACACGTCATACAATGGTGCGTACAGAGGGTTGCCAACCCGCGAGGGGGAGCTAATCCCAGAAAACGCATCGTAGTCCGGATCGTAGTCTGCAACTCGACTACGTGAAGCTGGAATCGCTAGTAATCGCGGATCAGCATGCCGCGGTGAATACGTTCCCGGGTCTTGTACACACCGCCCGTCACACCATGGGAGTGGGTTTTGCCAGAAGTAGTTAGCCTAACCGCAAGGGGGGCGATTACCACGGCAGGGTTCATGACTGGGGTGAAGTCGTAACAAGGTAGCCGTATCGGAAGGTGCGGCTGGATCACCTCCTTTCAAGAGCGTGCATCTTAAGTCGAGCGTTCACACTTATCGGTTTGTTTGCTGTTACAGCCAAGGGTCTGTAGCTCAGGTGGTTAGAGCACCGTCTTGATAAGGCGGGGGTCGTAGGTTCAAGTCCTACCAGACCCACCAAGTTATAGACGGTGGTTCGATGTTGAGCTTCCGGCGTCAGTAGTATTTGGGGGATTAGCTCAGCTGGGAGAGCACCTGCTTTGCAAGCAGGGGGTCGTCGGTTCGATCCCGTCATCCTCCACCAATTACCTGGTACCTTGGATTGGTCGTCAAAGGCAAGCGCTTAGGATTGAGCGTTTGCCTTTGGCCTTGGCCAAGACGTTGCGAGACGAAGTTTCGCACGGCTGTTCTTTAACAATATGGGATGTAGTAAAGGTGTCGTGAGCGTTGATGAGACGCTGTAGTAAAACACGATACCGGGTTGTGATTGTATCAACCGAAATGTATTTAAGTGATCGAAAGATGACTTGGAATACGGCACAAATGCGAGAACTCATCCTGTAGCGAGCACGGCTTGAACGCAAGTTTGAGACACACTCGTTATAGGGTCAAGCGAACAAGTGCATGTGGTGGATGCCTTGGCGATCACAGGCGATGAAGGACGCGGTAGCCTGCGAAAAGCTTCGGGGAGCTGGCAAACAAGCTTTGATCCGGAGATGTCCGAATGGGGAAACCCGGCCCTTATGGGTCATCCCTGACTGAATACATAGGTCAGGGAAGCGAACGCGGCGAACTGAAACATCTAAGTAGCTGCAGGAACAGAAATCAACCGAGATTCCCAGAGTAGTGGCGAACGAAATGGGAAGAGCCTTGTACTCTTTAGCAGCATTGTTAGCAGAACGGGATGGAAAGCCCGGCCATAGCAGGTGATAGCCCTGTATGCGAAAACAGCGTTGTGGAACTAGGTGTACGACAAGTAGGGCGGGACACGTGAAATCCTGTCTGAAGATGGGGGGACCATCCTCCAAGGCTAAATACTCGTGATCGACCGATAGTGAACCAGTACCGTGAGGGAAAGGCGAAAAGAACCCCGGGAGGGGAGTGAAATAGATCCTGAAACCGCATGCATACAAACAGTCGGAGCCTGGAAACGGGTGACGGCGTACCTTTTGTATAATGGGTCAGCGACTTACATTCAGTGGCAAGCTTAACCGATTAGGGAAGGCGTAGCGAAAGCGAGTCCGAATAGGGCGTTCAGTCGCTGGGTGTAGACCCGAAACCAGACGATCTATCCATGGCCAGGTTGAAGGTGCGGTAACACGTACTGGAGGACCGAACCCACTAACGTTGAAAAGTTAGGGGATGAGCTGTGGATAGGGGTGAAAGGCTAAACAAGTCTGGAAATAGCTGGTTCTCTCCGAAAACTATTTAGGTAGTGCCTCGTGTCTCACCTTCGGGGGTAGAGCACTGTCATGGTTGGGGGGTCTATTGCTGATTACCCCGCCATAGCAAACTCCGAATACCGAAGAGTGCAATCACGGGAGACAGACATCGGGTGCTAACGTCCGGTGTCAAGAGGGAAACAACCCAGACCGCCAGCTAAGGTCCCTAAGATTGGCTAAGTGGGAAACGAAGTGGGAAGGCTAAAACAGTCAGGAGGTTGGCTTAGAAGCAGCCATCCTTTAAAGAAAGCGTAATAGCTCACTGATCGAGTCGTCCTGCGCGGAAGATGTAACGGGGCTAAGCCAGTCACCGAAGCTGCGGATGCACGTAAGTGCATGGTAGGAGAGCGTTCTGTAAGCCTGTGAAGGTGTCTTGTAAAGGATGCTGGAGGTATCAGAAGTGCGAATGCTGACATGAGTAGCGATAAAGGGGGTGAAAAGCCCCCTCGCCGTAAGCCCAAGGTTTCCTACGCAACGTTCATCGGCGTAGGGTGAGTCGGCCCCTAAGGCGAGGCAGAGATGCGTAGCTGATGGGAAGCAGGTTAATATTCCTGCACCGTCGTATGATGCGATGGGGGGACGGATCGCGGAAGGTTGTCCGGGTGTTGGAAGTCCCGGTCCCTGCATTGGAGAAGGCGCTTAGGCAAATCCGGGCGCGGAATTCAAGGATGTGGGGCGAGCGGCCTAGTGCTGCGAAGCAATTGGAAGTGGTTCCAAGAAAAGCCTCTAAGCTTCAGTCATACGAGACCGTACCGCAAACCGACACAGGTGGGCGAGATGAGTATTCTAAGGCGCTTGAGAGAACTCGGGAGAAGGAACTCGGCAAATTGGTACCGTAACTTCGGGATAAGGTACGCCCTTGTAGCTTGACTGGCCTGCGCCAGGAGGGTGAAGGGGTTGCAATAAAATGGTGGCTGCGACTGTTTAATAAAAACACAGCACTCTGCAAACACGAAAGTGGACGTATAGGGTGTGACGCCTGCCCGGTGCCGGAAGATTAAATGATGGGGTGCAAGCTCTTGATTGAAGTCCCGGTAAACGGCGGCCGTAACTATAACGGTCCTAAGGTAGCGAAATTCCTTGTCGGGTAAGTTCCGACCTGCACGAATGGCGTAACGATGGCCACACTGTCTCCTCCCGAGACTCAGCGAAGTTGAAGTGTTTGTGATGATGCAATCTCCCCGCGGCTAGACGGAAAGACCCCATGAACCTTTACTGTAGCTTTGCATTGGACTTTGAACCGATCTGTGTAGGATAGGTGGGAGGCTTTGAAGCGTGGACGCTAGTCTGCGTGGAGCCGTCCTTGAAATACCACCCTGGTTTGTTTGAGGTTCTAACCTTGGTCCGTGAATCCGGATCGGGGACAGTGCATGGTAGGCAGTTTGACTGGGGCGGTCTCCTCCCAAAGTGTAACGGAGGAGTTCGAAGGTACGCTTGGTACGGTCGGACATCGTACCTAAAGTGCAATGGCAAAAGCGTGCTTAACTGCGAGACCGACAAGTCGAGCAGGTGCGAAAGCAGGACATAGTGATCCGGTGGTTCTGAATGGAAGGGCCATCGCTCAACGGATAAAAGGTACTCTGGGGATAACAGGCTGATACCGCCCAAGAGTTCATATCGACGGCGGTGTTTGGCACCTCGATGTCGGCTCATCTCATCCTGGGGCTGTAGCCGGTCCCAAGGGTATGGCTGTTCGCCATTTAAAGAGGTACGTGAGCTGGGTTTAAAACGTCGTGAGACAGTTTGGTCCCTATCTGCCGTGGGCGTTGGAATCTTGACGGGGGCTGCTCCTAGTACGAGAGGACCGGAGTGGACGTACCGCTGGTGTACCTGTTGTCTCGCCAGAGGCATCGCAGGGTAGCTATGTACGGAAGAGATAACCGCTGAAAGCATCTAAGCGGGAAACTCGCCTGAAGATGAGGATTCCCTGGAGCCTTGAGCTCCTTGAAGGGTCGTTCGAGACCAGGACGTTGATAGGCTGGGTGTGGAAGCGCAGTAATGCGTTAAGCTAACCAGTACTAATTGCCCGTAAGGCTTGATCCTATAACCAGTGTGTTTCTACCTGGTGTGAGTGTCGCGTGCCGCTGCGCAGCAGCTTGGCCGATACGCACAACCCCTTACTACATCCCTATTCGCTGCGTTGAGCAACCCTCAGCGCGGCCACCGTTTATGCCTGGTGACCATAGCGAGTTGGAACCACCCCTTCCCATCCCGAACAGGACCGTGAAACGACTCCACGCCGATGATAGTGCGGATACCCGTGTGAAAGTAGGTAATCGCCAGGCTCTCCCTTGAAACCCCCCAGTACGAAAGTACTGGGGGGTTTTGCTTTTGCGCGATCGAAAGTGGCTGCGAAAAGTGCGATCGAAAGTGCAGCCAGGTTCTGGCAGCCGCCAGGCTCGTCAGCGCCGGCCGGGCCAGCGTCCGACGCCAAAGCGATGCCCGAGAGGCCGCCAGAAGTCGTTCTAGAGCCTCCGGCGAGCCCCTATAGGGTGAAGGTGTTCTTTATTGAATGCCGACGATGATGGTGCGATCGGGCAGCCTAGCTGGTGCCAGGTCAACGATCCAAGGCCTGTCCTTCCCTGCTTTGCATAGTACGGAAAGTGCTTGACAGCCAAGGAAAGTTACACCATAATCAGAAGTTCACTGCGGAGAGGTGCCCGAGTGGCTAAAGGGGGCAGACTGTAAATCTGTTGGCTTACGCCTACGTTGGTTCGAATCCAACCCTCTCCACCAAGAATTGCAAAGCAGTAGTGAGTGCCCGGTAGGTGTGGGTGAAGCAGAAAGCGTGGTAACCCGGCGGGTGTAGCTCAATGGTAGAGCAGAAGCCTTCCAAGCTTACGACGAGGGTTCGATTCCCTTCACCCGCTCCAAATTGCCCGGGTTCTTGCAGTTCTAAAAAAGCAGCATTCAAGTTTCGCCCATGTGGCTCAGTGGTAGAGCACTCCCTTGGTAAGGGAGAGGTCGGCAGTTCGATCCTGCCCATGGGCACCAAATACCGCACTAGCAATATCGCTACCGACACAGGAGTCGCGAAATGGCAAAGGAAAAGTTCTCGCGGACTAAACCGCACGTGAACGTTGGTACGATCGGTCACGTTGACCATGGTAAGACCACCCTGACGGCAGCAATTGCTACGGTGCTGGCAGCCAAGTTTGGCGGTTCGGCCAAGAAGTACGACGAAATCGACGCAGCGCCGGAAGAAAAGGCACGCGGTATTACCATCAACACCGCACACGTCGAGTACGAAACGGCTAACCGCCACTACGCACACGTTGACTGCCCGGGCCACGCTGACTATGTGAAGAACATGATCACGGGCGCCGCACAGATGGACGGCGCGATCCTGGTGTGCTCGGCCGCTGACGGCCCGATGCCCCAGACCCGCGAACACATCCTGCTGGCCCGCCAGGTTGGCGTGCCTTACATCATCGTGTTCCTGAACAAGTGCGACATGGTCGACGACGCCGAGCTGCTCGAGCTGGTCGAAATGGAAGTGCGCGAGCTCTTGTCCAAGTACGAATTCCCCGGCGACGACACCCCGATCATCAAGGGTTCGGCCAAGCTGGCACTGGAAGGCGACAAGGGCGAACTGGGCGAGCAAGCCATTCTGGCCCTGGCCGAGCAGCTGGACAGCTACATCCCGACGCCGGAACGTGCCATCGACGGTACCTTCCTGATGCCGGTGGAAGACGTGTTCTCGATCTCGGGCCGTGGCACGGTTGTGACCGGTCGTATCGAGCGCGGCATCATCAAGGTTGGTGAAGAAATCGAAATCGTTGGTATCAAGCCGACGGTCAAGACCATCTGCACCGGCGTGGAAATGTTCCGCAAGCTGCTGGACCAAGGTCAAGCAGGCGACAACGTGGGTCTGCTGCTGCGCGGCACGAAGCGCGAAGACGTCGAGCGCGGCCAAGTGCTGTGCAAGCCGGGTTCGATCAAGCCGCACACGCATTTCACCGGCGAGGTCTACATCTTGTCGAAGGATGAAGGCGGCCGCCACACCCCGTTCTTCAACAACTACCGCCCGCAGTTCTACTTCCGTACGACCGACGTGACTGGCTCGATCGAGCTGCCGAAGGACAAGGAAATGGTTATGCCGGGTGACAACGTGTCGATCACGGTCAAGCTGATTGCCCCGATCGCCATGGAAGAAGGCCTGCGTTTCGCTATCCGTGAAGGCGGTCGTACCGTCGGCGCCGGCGTCGTGGCAAAGATCCTCGACTGATAAAGTCGAACAGCGAATACGGCACCAACCGGCCGTATTCGTTGCCAGAGGGGTTGGCCTAATCGCCGACCCCACAGTTGTTTTAGGGGTATAGCTCAACTGGCAGAGCGTCGGTCTCCAAAACCGAAGGTTGGGGGTTCGATTCCCTCTGCCCCTGCCAATTCAATCAGCCGCGTCGCGATAGAGAGTATCGTGACGCGGCTTAGTCTCGTTTGCGAAACATGGCCAATCCCAACGTCGAAACCGTCAACGCCGCCAGTGGTAAGTGGTTGCTTGGCGCCGCGGTGCTACTGGTGGTTGCCGGCGTCATCGGTTTCTATGCCCTGGCACAGCAACCGTCCTACGTGCGTGGCGCTGCGCTGTTCGGCGGCATCGCGCTGGGCGTGGTGGTCGCGCTGGTATCGGCGCCAGGCAAGGACTTCATCGGTTTCTCCAAGGAATCGTATCGTGAAGTCCGCAAGGTCGTTTGGCCCACCCGCAAGGAAGCCGGGCAGATGACGGGCCTGGTGTTTGTCTTTGTCGTGATCATGGCCGTGTTCCTGTGGTCTGCGGACAAGCTCATCGAGTGGGTCATCTTTTCGCTCGTGCTGGGCTGGAAATGAAGGATAGAACATGACGGATAACGCACAACAGGAAGTCCCCGCAGCTGAATCGCCTTCGTCGAAGAAGCGCTGGTATGTGGTGCACGCCTATTCCGGCATGGAAAAGAGTGTGCAGCGCGCGCTGCAGGAGCGCATTGAGCGCGCCGAAATGCAGGACAAGTTTGGCCGCATCCTGGTCCCGTCCGAAGAAGTCGTTGAAATCAAGGGTGGGCAGAAGTCTGTCACCGAGCGTCGCTTCTTCCCGGGGTATGTGCTGGTCGAGATGGAAATGACCGACGAGACCTGGCACCTGGTGAAGAACACCAGCAAGGTCACTGGCTTCGTCGGCGGTGCGCGCAATCGCCCGAGCCCGATTTCCCAGAAGGAAGTCGACAAGATCATGACCCAGATGCAGGAAGGGGTCGAGAAGCCGCGTCCCAAGACGCTCTTCGAAGTGGGCGAAATGGTTCGCGTCAAGGACGGTCCTTTCACCGACTTCAACGGTAACGTCGAGGAAGTGAACTACGAGAAATCGCGCTTGCGCGTCTCGGTCACCATCTTCGGGCGTGCCACCCCGGTCGAGCTCGAGTTCGGCCAGGTCGAGAAGGTCTAAGTGGTTTAAGCGGTTCAGGTTTTCGCGTTTTATGCTGGCCGCAAGGTCAGCGAAAAATGCAGCGGCCAGTCTCGAAAAGGGGCTGGCCACAAGAGGAGCGTGAGGCTGGCCGGGGTGGATGAACCATCCCTGCAGCGATAGCGCGCTACGACTCAACAGGATCGCATTCCGTCAGGAAGCGGTCCGGATTGGAGTAAATATGGCCAAGAAGATCATTGGCTTTATCAAGCTGCAAATTCCGGCTGGTAAGGCAAATCCCTCCCCGCCCGTGGGCCCCGCACTGGGTCAACGCGGTCTGAACATCATGGAGTTCTGCAAGGCGTTCAACGCGCAGACCCAAGGCATGGAACCCGGCCTGCCGGTGCCGGTGGTGATTACCGCCTTCGCCGACAAGAGCTTCACCTTCGTGATGAAGTCGCCCCCGGCGACCGTTCTGATCAAGAAGGCAGCTGGCCTGACCAAGGGTTCGGCCAAGCCGCACACCGACAAGGTCGGCAAGATCACGCGTGCCCAGGCTGAAGAAATCGCCAAGGCAAAGAACGCTGACCTGACCGCTGCCGATCTGGACGCTGCTGTCCGTACGATCGCCGGTTCGGCTCGCTCGATGGGCATCACCGTGGAGGGTCTGTAAATGGCTAAGGTTTCCAAGCGCACCGCCGCGAACAAGGCGAAGATCGAGCGCACCAAGTTCTACCCGATCGACGAGGCCCTGGGCCTGGTGAAGGGTTGCGCATCGGCCAAGTTCGACGAATCCATCGACGTTGCCGTGCAACTCGGCATCGATGCGAAGAAGTCGGACCAGGTGGTTCGTGGCTCCGTCGTGCTGCCTGCCGGTACCGGCAAGTCGGTTCGCGTGGCTGTGTTCGCCCAAGGCGAAAAGGCTGAAGCCGCGAAGGCAGCTGGCGCCGAAATCGTCGGTATGGAAGACCTGGCTGAACAAGTCAAGGCCGGCAACCTGAACTTCGACGTCGTGATCGCTTCGCCGGACACGATGCGTATCGTTGGTACGCTGGGCCAGATCCTGGGCCCGCGCGGCCTGATGCCGAACCCGAAGGTCGGTACGGTTACCCCCGACGTCGCCCAGGCTGTGAAGAACGCCAAGGCCGGTCAGGTGCAATACCGTGTCGACAAGGCCGGTATCATCCACGCCACCATTGGCCGCCGTTCGTTCCAGGACGCCGATCTGAAGCGCAACCTGAGCGCGCTGATCGAAGCCCTGGTGAAGTCGAAGCCGGCTACCAGCAAAGGCGTGTACCTGCGCAAGATCGCTGTTTCGTCCACCATGGGCGTTGGCGTTCGCGTGGAACAGGCTTCGCTGTCGGCCTAAGGCTGGCGGCAACCGCAGGGCGGACCCGATAACGTCGCCCGGTGTAAAGAATTGAGGATCCTGGCCCAGGCCGGGATCGTCTCCCGAGTCAGGCGGTGCGCGATGGACACCGCACGATGAAGGAGCAAGGCTTTGGGCAGTGGTGCCCGCCGGCGCGCAAGCGCGGAGCAGGCACCGCTGGTTATCAAAGACCGCTGGTGGCGGGTGCGGCCGTAGGTTGGCAGCCTCGCCTTAATCGGACGGAACGTACGCAGCGTGGCTTCGGCCTGCCGTGACGCCTCCCGGCCCACCAGCGCAGATGGCGCACCCGAGGGATTGAAGAATCCGGGCAATGACCCGGGTGATTCGGGCCAAATCGGACGCCGTTCGTTTGGACTGATGTGCGTGCCCCGGACGATCCGGGGGACAAGCATCGTTTTGGAGCTTAACCGTGCCACTTAATATTGAAGATAAGAAGGCCGTCGTTGCTGAGGTTTCGGCGCAAGTCGCTAAAGCCCAGACCATCGTCGTAGCCGAATATCGCGGCATTGCGGTTGGCGATCTGACCAAGCTGCGCGCCAAGGCCCGCGAGCAAGGCGTGTACCTGCGTGTTCTGAAGAACACGCTGGCACGCCGCGCCGTGGAAGGCACGCCGTTTGCCGGCCTCGCAGAGCAAATGACCGGTCCGCTGATCTACGGTATTTCCGAAGATGCAGTGTCGTCGGCCAAGGTTCTGAACGACTTTGCCAAGACCAACGACAAGTTGGTTCTGCGCGCAGCGTCGTACGACGGCAATGTGCTCGATGCTGCTGCCGTCAAGGCACTGGCCTCGATCCCGAGCCGCGACGAACTGATTGCTCAGCTGCTTGGCGTGATGCAGGCACCGGTGTCGGGCTTCGCCCGTCTGCTGGCTGCACTGGCCGCCAAGAAGAGCGAAGGCGCCCCCGCCGAAGGCGAAGGCGCTGCTGCCGCCGCCGAGAGCGAAGGCGCAGCTGCTTAAGGCGTAAGCCTTTCGCAGCCTGGCTCATCAAGATCGCATTACCGATACCGAATCACATTTAGCAGGAGTATTCCAAATGGCAATCAGCAAAGACGACATCCTCGAAGCCGTAGGCTCGATGTCCGTGATGGAACTGAACGACCTGGTCAAGGCGTTCGAAGAAAAGTTTGGCGTGTCCGCCGCTTCGATGGCCGTGGCTGCTGCCCCGGGCGCAGGCGCTGCTGCCGCTGAAGAGCAAACCGAGTTCAACGTTATCCTGTCGGAAATCGGCGCAAACAAGGTTGGCGTGATTAAGGCTGTTCGCGAAATCACCGGCCTGGGCCTGAAGGAAGCCAAGGATCTGGTTGACGGCGCACCGAAGGCTGTCAAGGAAGGCGTGGACAAGGCTGCTGCAGCTGATGCCAAGAAGAAGCTGGAAGAAGCCGGCGCAAAGGTCGAAGTCAAGTAAGCTGTACTCGCGTGCCTTTTGGCACGCGAATGGGGCTGGCAAAGGGAGATTCCCGGCGCCAGCCTTTTTGCGCTTCTGCAATGTGTGTTTTACTGTGCACTCCGAAGCGCGAATAAGTGGCGCAAGCGATGCTTCAGAGCTGGGCGTATGCCTAAGCTTGAGCAGAGGCCAAACATCAGTGGCACACTAAGTGGTTGCTGATGTTTGTCTTCTGAACCGACTGCAGAAGACAAGTTTGGTCGGGTGTCCCCCGGGCCGGTATGACGCATTGCGTCGTTTCTGCCGGCTCGCAGCGTGCGGACACCGTCAGCCAGAGGTTGGTAGCGGCCAACCGCCAAATCCCCTCCCAGTCGCTGAACACCTCAGGTGCTGCGCCAGGTCCAGCCAGCCCTGCGATGATTCGGAGATCCCATGGCGTACAGCTTCACCGAAAAGAAGCGCATTCGCAAAAGTTTTGCGAAGCGCGCGACGGTTCATCAGGTTCCTTTCCTGCTTGCCACCCAGATTGAATCCTACGCTCAGTTTCTGCAAGAGGGTGCGCCACCCTCACGTCGCAAAACCGAGGGTCTGCAAGCGGCTTTCAGTGCAATCTTCCCGATTGTGTCGCACAACGGGCTCGCCCGTATGGAGTTCGTCTCCTACCACCTCTCCAACCCGCCGTTCGACGTCAAGGAATGTCAACAGCGTGGCCTGACCTTCCACTCGGCTCTGCGTGCCAAGGTACGCCTGATCATCAACGATCGGGAAAATCCGGGCAAGGTCAAGGAAGTCAAGGAACAGGAAGTCTACATGGGCGAAATTCCGCTCATGACGTCGACCGGCTCCTTCGTCATCAACGGTACCGAGCGTGTGATTGTTTCGCAGCTTCACCGTTCGCCTGGCGTGTTCTTCGAACACGACAAGGGCAAGACCCACAGCTCGGGCAAGCTGCTGTTCTCGGCACGGATTATTCCTTACCGCGGCTCGTGGCTCGACTTCGAGTTCGACCCGAAGGACATCTTGTACTTCCGCGTTGACCGTCGCCGCAAGATGCCGGTGACGATCCTGCTGAAGTCGATCGGTCTGACCCCGGAACAGATCCTCGCGCACTTCTTCGTGTTCGACAATTTCACCCTGCAGTCGGAAGGCGCGCAGATGGAATTCGTGCCCGAACGCCTGCGTGGTGAAGTCGCGCGCTTCGACATCGCCGACAAGGACGGCCGTGTCGTCGTGGAGAAGGACAAGCGGATCAACGCAAAGCATATTCGCGACCTGGATTCCGCCGGTACCAAGCTGATCAGCGTGCCGGAAGACTACCTGCTCGGCCGCGTGCTGGCGAAGAACATCATCGACCCGGATACCGGTGAGGTGATTGCCAACGCTAACGACGAGCTGACCGAAACCGTGCTGGAAAACCTGCGCGAAGCCGGTGTCAAGCAGATCCAGACCCTGTACACCAACGATCTGGACCAAGGTCCGTACATGTCGCAGACGCTGCGCGTGGACGACACCGCCGACCAGACCGCTGCGCGTATCGCGATCTACCGCATGATGCGTCCCGGCGAGCCGCCGACCGAAGACGCGGTGGAAGCCCTGTTCCAGCGCCTGTTCTACAGCGAAGAGTCGTACGACCTGTCGCGTGTTGGCCGCATGAAGGTCAACAGCCGCCTGGGCCGCCCGAGCGGTGAAGGCAGCATGGTGCTGCAGGACGAGGACATCCTCGAGACCATCAAGATCCTGGTCAACCTGCGCAACGGCAAGGGTGAGGTCGATGACATCGATCACCTGGGCAATCGTCGCGTTCGCTGCGTTGGCGAACTGGCCGAAAACCAGTTCCGTGCCGGCTTGTCGCGCGTCGAGCGCGCCGTGAAGGAGCGTCTGGGCCAGGCCGAGACCGAAAACCTGATGCCGCACGACCTGATCAACTCGAAGCCGATTTCGTCGGCCATCCGCGAGTTCTTCGGTTCGTCGCAGCTGTCGCAGTTCATGGACCAGACCAACCCGCTGTCCGAGATTACGCACAAGCGTCGTGTCTCCGCACTGGGCCCGGGCGGTTTGACCCGTGAGCGCGCAGGCTTTGAAGTGCGTGACGTGCACCCGACCCACTACGGCCGCGTGTGCCCGATCGAAACACCGGAAGGCCCGAACATTGGCCTGATCAACTCGCTGGCACTGTATGCACGCCTGAACGAGTACGGCTTCCTGGAAACGCCGTACCGCAAGGTGGTCGACAGCAAGTTGACCGACCAGGTCGACTACCTGTCCGCCATTGAGGAAGGCAAGTACGTGGTGGCGCAGGCCAACGCGACGGTTGACGCCGACGGTACCCTGATCGACGAACTGGTGTCGTCGCGTGAAGGTAGCGAGCGGGAAACCCGTATGGTCACGCCGGACCGCGTCCAGTACATCGACGTGGCGCCTTCGCAGATCGTCTCGGCCGCGGCATCGCTGGTGCCGTTCCTCGAGCACGATGATGCGAACCGTGCACTGATGGGCGCCAACATGCAGCGTCAGGCCGTGCCTTGCCTGCGTCCGGACAAGCCGCTGGTGGGTACCGGCATCGAGCGTACCGTTGCGGTCGACTCGGGTACTGCCGTCCAGGCAACCCGTGGCGGCGTGGTGGACTACGTCGACGCCATGCGTATCGTGATTCGCGTGAACGATGAGGAAGCTGTCGCCGGTGAAGTCGGCGTCGACATCTACAACCTGATCAAGTACACCCGCTCGAACCAGAACACCAACATCAACCAGCGTCCGATGGTCAAGGTTGGGGATTTCGTCGCCCGTGGCGACGTGATCGCCGACGGCGCATCGACCGACCTGGGCGAGCTCGCGCTCGGCCAGAACATGCTGGTGGCGTTCATGCCGTGGAACGGCTACAACTTCGAAGACTCGATCCTGATCTCCGAACGCGTGGTTGCCGAAGACCGCTACACCTCGATCCACATCGAGGAACTGTCGGTCGTCGCGCGTGACACCAAGCTGGGGCCGGAAGAAATCACCCGCGACATTTCCAACCTCGCCGAAGCACAGCTCGCGCGTCTGGACGAGTCCGGCATCACCTACATCGGTGCCGAAGTGGAAGCCGGTGACGTGCTGGTCGGCAAGGTCACGCCCAAGGGCGAGACCCAGCTGACCCCGGAAGAAAAGCTCCTGCGCGCGATCTTCGGTGAGAAGGCTTCGGACGTGAAGGACACCTCGCTGCGCGTTCCCTCGGGGATGAGCGGTATCGTGATCGACGTCCAGGTCTTCACCCGCGAAGGCGTGACCCGCGACAAGCGTGCCCAGTCCATCATCGACGATGAACTCAAGCGCTACCGCCTGGACCTGAACGACCAGCTGCGTATCGTGGAAGGTGATGCCTTCCAGCGTCTGGAGCGCCTGCTGCTCGACAAGACCGTCAATGGCGGTCCGAAGAAGCTGTCCAAGGGCGCCAAGCTGACCCGCGAGTACCTGGCCGATCTGGACAAGTACCACTGGTTCGACATCCGCCCGGCCGACGAGGAAGTGGCTGCCCAGCTGGAAGCCGTCAAGGAAGCCATCGAGCAGAAGCGCCACGAGTTCGACCTGGCCTTTGAAGAAAAGCGCAAGAAGCTCACGCAAGGCGACGAACTGCCGCCGGGCGTGATCAAGATGGTCAAGGTGTACCTGGCCGTCAAGCGCCGTCTGCAGCCTGGCGACAAGATGGCAGGCCGTCACGGCAACAAGGGTGTTGTGTCCAAGATCGTCCCGATCGAAGACATGCCCTACATGGCCGACGGCACGCCCGCCGACATCGTGCTGAACCCGCTCGGCGTGCCGTCGCGGATGAACGTGGGCCAGATTCTGGAAACCCACCTGGGCTGGGCCGCGCGCGGCCTGGGCCAGCGTATCGGCTCCATGCTCAAGGCGCAGGCTAAGGCGCAGGAACTGCGTCCGTTGCTCGCCCAGATCTACAACGAGAGCGGCAAGCCGGAAGACCTCGACAGCCTGTCGGACGCTGAAGTGCTGGAACTGGCGACCAACCTGAAGAAGGGTGTCCCGTTCGCCACGCCGGTGTTCGACGGTGCGCATGAAGACGAGATCCGCCGCATGCTGGACCTGGCGTACCCGGAAGAGATCGCCCGCGACATGGGCCTGACCGCTTCCAAGCAACAGGTCACGCTGCACGACGGCCGCACCGGCGAAGCGTTCGAGCGTCCGGTTACGCTCGGCGTGATGCACATGCTGAAGCTGCACCACTTGGTCGACGACAAGATGCACGCGCGTTCGACCGGCCCGTACTCGCTGGTGACCCAGCAGCCGCTGGGTGGTAAGGCGCAGTTCGGTGGCCAGCGTTTCGGTGAAATGGAAGTGTGGGCGCTGGAAGCATATGGTGCCTCCTACGTGCTGCAGGAAATGCTGACGGTCAAGTCCGATGACGTGAACGGCCGGACCAAGGTCTACGAGAACATCGTCAAGGGCGAGCACTCGATCGATGCCGGCATGCCGGAATCGTTCAACGTGCTGGTGAAGGAAATCCGTTCGCTGGGTATCGACATCGACCTCGATCGCTATTGATTTGGATCGAGAGTGCGCGGCAGGCCGGCCGTGAATGGCCCGCCTGCCGCCGAATGCCCGCTACGGTTTTCCCACAGGATGAATGCCGCGGGCCCGACATGCTGTCGGGCTGGCGGCGAAACAAGGAGTTGCAATGAAAGCATTGCTCGATCTCTTTAAGCAGGTTCAGCAGGAAGAGCAGTTCGACGCGATCAAGATCGGCCTGGCATCGCCAGAGAAGATCCGTTCGTGGTCGTACGGTGAAGTGAAGAAGCCGGAAACCATCAACTATCGGACGTTCAAGCCCGAGCGCGATGGTCTGTTCTGCGCCAAGATCTTTGGCCCGATCAAGGACTACGAGTGCCTGTGCGGCAAGTACAAGCGCCTGAAGCATCGCGGCGTGATCTGCGAGAAGTGCGGCGTTGAAGTGACGCTGGCCAAGGTGCGCCGCGAGCGCATGGGCCACATCGAACTGGCTGCGCCGACCGCGCACATCTGGTTCCTGAAGTCGCTGCCGTCGCGTCTGGGCATGGTGCTCGACATGACGCTGCGCGATATCGAACGCGTCCTGTACTTCGAAGCATTCGTGGTGCTCGAACCCGGCATGACCCCGCTCAAGAAGAGCCAGATCATGTCCGAGGACGACTACATCGCCAAGTGCGAAGAGTATGGCGAAGGCGAGTTCGTGGCCATGATGGGTGCCGAAGGCATCCGTGAATTGCTGCGCGGCATCGACATCGAAAAGCAGATCGAAACGATCCGCGCCGAGCTGCAGACCACCGGCTCCGAAGCCAAGATCAAGAAGTTCGCCAAGCGCCTGAAGGTGCTCGAGGCGTTCCAGCGTTCGGGCATCAAGCCGGAATGGATGATCCTGGAAGTGCTGCCGGTGCTGCCGCCCGAACTGCGTCCGCTGGTTCCGCTGGATGGTGGCCGTTTCGCCACCTCGGACCTGAACGACCTGTATCGCCGCGTCATCAACCGTAACAACCGCCTGAAGCGCCTGCTCGAACTGAAGGCGCCTGAAATCATCGTGCGCAACGAAAAGCGCATGCTGCAGGAAGCGGTTGACTCGCTGCTGGACAACGGTCGTCGCGGCAAGGCCATGACGGGCGCCAACAAGCGTCCGCTGAAGTCGCTGGCCGAAATGATCAAGGGCAAGGGCGGCCGTTTCCGTCAGAACTTGCTGGGCAAGCGCGTCGACTACTCCGGCCGTTCGGTCATTGTGGTGGGCCCGACCCTGAAGCTGCATCAGTGCGGCCTGCCCAAGCTGATGGCGCTCGAGCTGTTCAAGCCTTTCATTTTCCACAAGCTGGAAACGATGGGCATCGCCACCACCATCAAGGCGGCGAAGAAGGAAGTGGAAAGCCAGACCGCTGTGGTGTGGGACATCCTCGAAGAGGTGATCCGCGAGCATCCGGTCATGCTGAACCGCGCGCCGACGCTGCACCGCCTGGGCATCCAGGCGTTCGAGCCGGTGCTGATCGAAGGCAAGGCCATCCAGCTGCACCCGCTGGTCTGCGCGGCGTTCAACGCCGACTTCGACGGTGACCAGATGGCTGTTCACGTCCCGCTGTCGCTGGAAGCGCAGATGGAAGCCCGCACGCTGATGCTGGCCTCCAACAACGTGCTGTTCCCGGCCAACGGCGATCCGTCGATCGTCCCGTCGCAAGACGTGGTGCTGGGTCTGTACTACACGACCCGCGACAAGATCAACGGCAAGGGCGAAGGCCTGACGTTTGCCGACATCAGCGAAGTGATCCGCGCCTACGAGAACAAGGAAGTCGAACTGGCTTCGCGCGTGAACGTGCGTATCACCGAGTATGAACTGGTCGACAAGGATGCAGTGGGCGACGCCCGCTTCGCGCCCAAGATCACGCTGCAGGCCACCACGGTCGGCCGCGCGATCATGTCCGAGATCCTGCCGAAGGGCCTGCCTTTCTCGGTGCTGAACAAGCCGCTGAAGAAGAAGGAAATCTCGCGCCTGATCAACACCGCGTTCCGTAAGTGCGGCCTGCGCGAGACCGTGATCTTCGCTGACAAGCTGCTGCAGTCGGGCTTCCGCCTGGCAACGCGCGCTGGTATCTCGATCGCCATCGACGACATGCTGGTGCCGCCGCAAAAGGAAAAGATCATTTCCGACGCGGCAGCCAAGGTGAAGGAATACGACAAGCAGTACATGTCGGGTCTGGTGACCGACCAGGAACGCTACAACAACGTCGTGGACATCTGGGGCGCCGCCGGCGACCAGGTGGGCAAGGCGATGATGGAGCAGCTCCAGCACGAAGACGTGGTCGACCGTCACGGCAACACCGTGAAGCAAGACTCCTTCAACTCGATTTACATGATGGCTGACTCGGGCGCGCGCGGTTCCGCTGCGCAGATCCGTCAGCTGGCTGGCATGCGTGGCCTGATGGCCAAGCCGGATGGCTCGATCATTGAAACGCCGATTACGGCGAACTTCCGTGAAGGCCTGAACGTTCTGCAGTACTTCATCTCCACCCACGGTGCGCGTAAGGGCCTGGCGGATACGGCACTGAAGACCGCGAACTCGGGTTACCTGACCCGTCGTCTGGTCGACGTGACGCAGGATCTGGTGGTGGTGGAAGACGATTGCGGCACGACCAACGGCGTGGCCATGAAGGCCCTGGTTGAAGGCGGTGAAGTGATCGAAGCGCTGCGCGACCGGATTCTCGGCCGTGTGACGGTGTCCGACGTGGTGAACCCTGAGACCCAGGAAACCGCGATCGAGGCCGGCACCCTGCTGGACGAAGACCTGGTCGACATGATCGACGCCATCGGCGTGGACGAAGTGAAGGTGCGCACGCCGCTGTCGTGCGACACGCGCTACGGCCTGTGCGGCATGTGCTATGGCCGCGACCTTGGCCGCGGCGTGCTGGTGAACTCCGGCGAAGCGGTTGGCGTGATCGCCGCTCAGTCGATTGGCGAGCCGGGCACCCAGCTGACCATGCGTACGTTCCACATCGGCGGCGCGGCATCGCGTTCGGCCGTGGCATCGAGCGTGGAAGCGAAGGCAACCGGTACCGTGCGTTTCACGGCGACCATGCGTTACGTTACCAATGCGAAGGGCGAGCTGATCGTCATCTCGCGTTCGGGTGAAGCGCTGATCACCGACGACCACGGCCGCGAGCGCGAGCGCCACAAGATCCCGTACGGCGCCACGCTGCTGGTGCAGGACGGCCAGGCCATCAAGGCTGGCACGCAGCTGGCCACGTGGGACGCGCTGACGCGCCCGATCGTGTCGGAGTACACCGGCACGACCAAGTTCGAGAACGTCGAAGAAGGCGTGACCGTCGCCAAGCAGATGGACGAGGTCACCGGCCTGTCGACCCTCGTGGTGATTGATGCAAAGCGCCGTACGGCTGCCACCAAGGGCCTGCGCCCGCAGGTGAAGCTGCTCGACGCCAACGGCCAGGAAGTGAAGATCCCGGGCACGGACCACTCCGTGACCATCGGCTTCCAGGTCGGCGCGCTGATCACCGTGAAGGACGGCCAGCAGGTGCACGTGGGCGAAGTGCTTGCACGTATCCCGACCGAATCGCAAAAGACCCGCGACATTACCGGGGGTCTGCCGCGTGTGGCCGAGCTGTTCGAAGCGCGTTCGCCGAAGGATGCCGCCGTGCTGGCGGAAGTGACCGGCACCACGTCGTTCGGCAAGGACACCAAGGGCAAGCAACGCCTGGTGATTACGGACCTGGACGGCAACGCCCATGAGTTCCTGATCACCAAGGAAAAGCAAGTCCTGGTGCACGATGGCCAGGTGGTGAACAAGGGCGAAATGATCGTGGAAGGTCCGGCGGACCCGCACGACATCCTGCGCCTGAAGGGCATCGAGGAGCTGGCGCACTACATCGTCGACGAAGTGCAGGACGTGTACCGTCTGCAGGGCGTGAAGATCAACGACAAGCACATCGAAGTGATCGTGCGCCAGATGCTGCGCCGCGTGCAGATCGCGGATGTGGGCGACACCAAGTTCATCCCGGGTGAACAGGTGGAGCGTTCGGAACTGCTTGACGAGAACGATCGCGTGATCGCCGAAGGCAAGCGTCCGGCCACGTACGAAAACCTGCTGCTCGGTATCACCAAGGCGTCGCTGTCGACCGACAGCTTCATCTCGGCGGCATCGTTCCAGGAAACCACCCGCGTGCTGACGGAAGCCGCGATCATGGGCAAGACCGACGACCTGCGTGGTCTGAAGGAAAACGTGATCGTTGGCCGACTGATCCCCGCTGGTACGGGTCTGGCCTACCACCGTGCTCGCAAGGCGCGCGAGGCGGCCGAGCGCGAACGTGCCCAGGCGATCTCCGACGAAGAGCAGTCGCTCTTCATCGAGCCGCCTGTGGTGCCGGCGACGACCGAAGGCGAGGGCGACGCGGTCTAAGACTGCCAGCCTGAACCTGCAAGCAAGCTGCATGAAGAAGCCCGGCCCTGGTGGCCGGGTTTTTTTTGGCCTGTACGTACTGTACGTATATGGCCTGTTTTATTTCGGTCGCTCTCTTCGGTCATTTTTATTCGTCGTGCTTATGCTTTGCCGCAGGGGCACGGACCCGTGCTCCATGCGCCGCCACACGAAAGAAATCCGGGAACATTCGTCACAGGCCGAAGTAGTTAGCCGCGCCCTTGGTGGTATGGTTACGCCTTTCGCGGTCCCACCCTTTTTTAAGCTGTTGCTATGTCGCGCGCCCTGGCGATTCTCAAGGATGTTTTTGGCTACCACGCCTTCCGCGGCCGGCAGGGGGAGATCATCGACCATGTGGCCGATGGCGGCGATTGCCTGGTCCTGATGCCGACCGGCGGCGGCAAGTCGCTGTGCTACCAGATTCCCGCGCTGCTGCGGCAGCGGGCCGGGCAGGGCACCGGCATCGTGGTGTCGCCCCTGATCGCGCTGATGCAGGACCAGGTCGCGGCGCTGTCCGAGGCGGGCGTGCGCGCAGCAGTGCTGAACTCGACGCTCAGCGGGGCCGAGGCCTCCGCGGTCGAGCGCGATCTGCTCGCCGGCCGGCTGGAAATCCTCTATGTGGCGCCCGAGCGGCTGATGACGCCGCGCTTCCAGGACCTGCTCCAGCGTACCCGTATCGGCGTGTTCGCCATCGACGAGGCGCACTGTGTATCGCAGTGGGGCCATGACTTCCGACCCGAGTACATCCAGCTCTCGGTGCTGCACGAGCGCTTCCCGGAAGTGCCGCGCATTGCCCTGACGGCTACCGCGGATTCCGTCACGCGCGAGGAAATCGTCGAGCGCCTCGCGCTGCACGACGCTCGCGTCTTCGTCTCCAGCTTCGACCGTCCCAATATCCGCTATCGCATCGTCGAGAAGGACAATGCGCGCCAGCAGTTGCTGGCCTTTATCAAGGCCGAGCACCTGGCCGCGGACGGCACGCACGACAGCGGCATCGTCTATTGCTTGTCGCGCAAGAAGGTGGAGGACACCGCCAGCTACCTCAGCGCCCAGGGCCTCAACGCGCTGGCATACCACGCCGGTATGGATGCGGGCGTGCGCCAGCACCATCAGGCGCGTTTCCGCGAGGAAGAGGGCGTGATCATGGTGGCCACCATCGCTTTTGGCATGGGCATCGACAAGCCGGACGTGCGTTTTGTGGCGCACCTGGACTTGCCCAAGAGCATGGAGGGCTACTATCAGGAGACCGGCCGTGCCGGCCGCGACGGGCTGCCGGCCAACGCCTGGATGGCCTACGGCCTGGGCGACGTGGTTCAGCAAAAGCGCATGATCGACGAGTCCGAGGCAGACGATGCGCACAAGCGCGTCTCGTCCGCCAAGCTCGATGCCCTGCTCGGACTGTGCGAGACGGCCGGCTGCCGCCGCGTGCGCATCCTTGGCTATTTCGACGAAGCCAGCGAGCCCTGCGGCAACTGCGACACCTGCCTGGAGCCGCCCGCTACCTGGGATGGCACGCGTGAAGCGCAGATGGCGCTGTCATGCGTCTACCGTACGGCACAGGCCAGCCGCGTTCATTTCGGCGCGACCCATATGGTCGACGTGCTGCGCGGCAATGCGTCGGAAAAAATTCGCCAATGGGGCCACGACAAGGTCTCCACGTTTGGCATCGGCGCGGACCGTTCAGTCTCCGAGTGGCACGCCATTTTCCGCCAGTTGATTGCCCACGGCCTGCTGGTGATCGACCATGGCGGTCACGGCGCCCTGCTGCTTGGCGACGCTGCGCGCGCGGTGCTCAAGGGCGAGATGCCGATCACCCTGCGCCGCCAGGCCAGCAAGCCAGCCAAGAGCGGCGAGCGTGGCGTGCGCGGCTCCGCCGGCACACGCACCGACCATACCGCCGGCATGGACACCGAGGCATTGGCCAACTGGGAAGCCCTGCGCAAGTGGCGCACCGAGACGGCACGCGAGCACGGCGTGCCGGCCTATGTGATCTTCCATGACGCCACGCTGGCCGAACTGGCGCGCAGCGCGCCGGATTCGTTGACGGCAATGGCTGAAGTCCCCGGCATCGGCGCCGCCAAGCTGGAGCGCTACGGCGATGCCATCCTGGAAGCGCTGGGTGCCGTGGAGGACTTTTGAGACCTTGCCCGGGCCTAAGCCGGGCAGCACGCTTCTGTCAGAAGCTGCTTGACGGTTTACGTAGTCGCTGCTAGAATGTCAGATTCGAGTTTTTGGCTTTGGATTTCGCTCGCCTGTCGTAATTGTGGCCCTCGGTTCGCAATCGGCAAGCCTGCCAGGGGATCGTGTGATGCTCTGGTGGTGTGGTCGCAGCGGGATCCCAGGCGAGCTCGCGCTCTTTGGCCAGTCTGTTCCTCCACAGGTCCGTCTCAAGAGCGCTCGCTCACTTTTCCCGCCCAAAACCCGTCGTTGCCTCTTCGGCCCATTGCTTGTGGCCCCAGGGGTGTTTTTCCGTAAAACCAAGCTGGATTGAACAATGCCAACTATCAACCAACTGGTTCGCAAGCCGCGTGTCTCTGAAGTCGTCAAGAGCAAGAGCCCGGCGCTTGAGAACTGCCCCCAGCGTCGCGGCGTGTGCACCCGTGTGTACACCACGACGCCGAAGAAGCCGAACTCGGCACTGCGTAAGGTCGCCAAGGTGCGCCTGACCAACGGTTTCGAGGTCATCTCGTACATCGGCGGTGAAGGCCACAACCTGCAAGAACACTCGGTCGTGCTGATCCGCGGCGGCCGTGTGAAGGACTTGCCGGGTGTGCGTTACCACATCGTCCGTGGCTCGCTGGACTTGCAAGGCGTGAAGGATCGTCGCCAGGCACGTTCGAAGTACGGCGCGAAGCGTCCGAAGGCTGCTTAAGGCTAACGCCAGGCAAGCTGGGCACAAAGCCCGAAGCAACAAACGATAGCCTGTGGCGGTTGCGTCATGGTGCTGTCACCAGGCGGCGGTACAACGGAGCGTTTATGCGCCGTGCCGTCGAGTAAGTGGTCACCCGGCGAATTTGCCTCGATGGAAGGCAAGCTAGTTGGTGGCCGGAGAGCGGGAAATCATTGCCGCGCTCTCAACTGAATCTAAAGGAAAGAAGATGCCACGTCGTCGTGAAGTCCCCAAGCGGGATATCCTGCCCGATCCGAAGTTCGGTAACGTTGAAGTTGCCAAGTTCATGAACGTCCTGATGCTGGACGGCAAGAAGTCGGTTGCCGAACGTATCGTTTATGGCGCGTTCGACCAGATCGAAAAGAAGGCAGGCAAGGCCCCCGTTGAAGTGTTTTCCGTTGCGATCAACAACGTGAAGCCGGTGGTCGAAGTGAAGAGCCGTCGCGTGGGCGGCGCCAACTATCAGGTTCCGGTCGAAGTCCGTCCGTCGCGTCGTTTGGCATTGGCGATGCGTTGGTTGCGCGAGGCCGCGAAAAAACGCAGCGAGAAGTCGATGGCGCTGCGCCTGGCAGGTGAGCTGCTGGAAGCAGCGGAAGGCCGCGGCGGCGCGATGAAGAAGCGCGACGAAGTGCACCGCATGGCCGAAGCCAACAAGGCGTTCTCGCACTTCCGCTTCTAAAGCGCGCGAGTTATACGCGGTTGGTTGCCGGGCGGGCTGTGTTTTCACACGCTCGCCCGTTTGTGTTACGGGCGTTGGCAATGAGATGCCGGCGTCTCACGGACGAATAGAGGATTAAAGTGGCTCGTAAGACTCCCATTGAGCGCTACCGCAATATCGGTATCTCGGCTCACATTGACGCGGGTAAAACCACCACGACCGAGCGTATCCTGTTCTACACCGGTGTGAACCACAAGATCGGTGAAGTGCACGATGGCGCCGCCACGATGGACTGGATGGAGCAGGAACAGGAGCGTGGCATCACGATCACCTCCGCTGCGACCACCGCCTTCTGGAAGGGCATGGCCGGCAATTACCCGGAACACCGCATCAACATCATCGACACCCCGGGCCACGTGGACTTCACCATTGAGGTGGAGCGCTCCATGC
Source organism: Cupriavidus basilensis (assembly GCF_000832305.1). NCBI lineage: Bacteria > Pseudomonadati > Pseudomonadota > Betaproteobacteria > Burkholderiales > Burkholderiaceae > Cupriavidus > Cupriavidus basilensis. Next base: position 4,167,161 of record NZ_CP010536.1, on the reverse strand, counting down.
GCGTGCTGGACGGCGCTTGCATGGTCTACTGCGCAGTGGGTGGCGTGCAGCCCCAGTCGGAAACCGTCTGGCGCCAGGCTAACAAGTACGGCGTGCCGCGCTTGGCCTTCGTCAACAAGATGGACCGTACCGGCGCGAATTTCTTCAAGGTCTACGACCAGCTGAAGACCCGCCTGAAGGCTAGCCCGGTTCCCGTCGTTGTGCCCATCGGCGCCGAAGACACCTTCAAGGGTGTGGTCGACCTCATCAAGATGAAAGCGATCATCTGGGACGAGGCCAGCCAAGGCACCAAGTTCGACTACGTGGACATCCCGGCTGAACTGGCCGACTCGTGCAACGAATGGCGCGAGAAGATGGTCGAGGCAGCTGCCGAGTCGAACGAAGAACTGATGAACAAGTATCTGGAAGAGGGCGAACTGTCCGAAGCCGAGATCATCAAGGGCCTGCGCGACCGTACCATCGCCTGCGAAATCCAGCCGATGCTGTGCGGCACCGCGTTCAAGAACAAGGGCGTGCAGCGTATGCTGGACGCCGTGATCGACTTCCTGCCGTCGCCGGTCGACATCCCGCCGGTCACCGGCGTGGACGATGACGACAAGGAAACGTCGCGCCGTGCCGCGGATGACGAAAAGTTCTCCGCTCTGGCGTTCAAGATCATGACCGACCCGTTCGTCGGCCAGCTGATCTTCTTCCGCGTCTACTCGGGCAAGGTCAATTCGGGCGACACCATCTACAACCCGGTCAAGAGCAAGAAGGAACGCCTGGGCCGGATTCTGCAGATGCACGCCAACCAGCGCGAAGAAATCAAGGAAGTGCTGGCAGGCGACATCGCCGCCGCGGTTGGCCTGAAAGAAGCCACCACGGGCGACACGCTGTGCGATCCGGACCACATCATCATCCTGGAACGCATGGTGTTCCCGGAGCCGGTGATTTCGCAGGCTGTCGAGCCGAAGACCAAGGCTGACCAGGAAAAGATGGGCATCGCCCTGAACCGCCTGGCACAGGAAGATCCGTCGTTCCGCGTGAAGACCGACGAAGAATCCGGCCAGACCATCATTTCGGGCATGGGCGAGCTCCACCTCGAAATTCTGGTTGACCGCATGAAGCGCGAATTCGGCGTGGAAGCCACCGTGGGCAAGCCCCAGGTTGCGTACCGCGAAACCATCCGCAAGACCTGCGACGAAGTGGAAGGCAAGTTCGTCAAGCAGTCGGGCGGCCGTGGCCAGTACGGTCACGTGGTACTGAAGCTCGAGCCGCAAGAACCGGGCAAGGGCTACGAATTCGTCGACGCCATCAAGGGCGGCGTGGTTCCGCGCGAGTACATCCCCGCAGTGGACAAGGGCATTCAGGACACCCTGAACGCTGGCGTTCTGGCAGGCTTCCCCGTGGTCGACGTCAAGGTCACGCTGTTCTTCGGTTCGTACCACGATGTGGACTCGAACGAAAACGCGTTCAAGATGGCCGGCTCCATGGGCTTCAAGGAAGGCATGCGCCGCGCAAGCCCCGTGCTGCTCGAGCCGATGATGGCCGTGGAAGTGGAAACGCCCGAAGACTTCATGGGTAACGTGATGGGCGATCTGTCGTCGCGTCGCGGCATTATCCAGGGCATGGACGACATGGTCGGCGGTGGCAAGATCCTGCGCGCGGAAGTTCCGCTGGCAGAGATGTTCGGCTACTCGACCTCGCTGCGTTCGGCCACGCAAGGCCGTGCTACGTACACGATGGAGTTCAAGCACTACGCTGAAGCTCCGAAGAACGTAGCCGACGCCGTGATCACGGCACGTGGCAAGTAAGTAAAAAATCCGCCGCCGCGCGTTGTGCGCGGCGGCACTATGAACACGACATACTGGTTTCGATTAGGAGCTGAAAAATGGCAAAGGAAAAGTTCTCGCGGACTAAACCGCACGTGAACGTTGGTACGATCGGTCACGTTGACCATGGTAAGACCACCCTGACGGCAGCAATTGCTACGGTGCTGGCAGCCAAGTTTGGCGGTTCGGCCAAGAAGTACGACGAAATCGACGCAGCGCCGGAAGAAAAGGCACGCGGTATTACCATCAACACCGCACACGTCGAGTACGAAACGGCTAACCGCCACTACGCACACGTTGACTGCCCGGGCCACGCTGACTATGTGAAGAACATGATCACGGGCGCCGCACAGATGGACGGCGCGATCCTGGTGTGCTCGGCCGCTGACGGCCCGATGCCCCAGACCCGCGAACACATCCTGCTGGCCCGCCAGGTTGGCGTGCCTTACATCATCGTGTTCCTGAACAAGTGCGACATGGTCGACGACGCCGAGCTGCTCGAGCTGGTCGAAATGGAAGTGCGCGAGCTCTTGTCCAAGTACGAATTCCCCGGCGACGACACCCCGATCATCAAGGGTTCGGCCAAGCTGGCACTGGAAGGCGACAAGGGCGAACTGGGCGAGCAAGCCATTCTGGCCCTGGCCGAGCAGCTGGACAGCTACATCCCGACGCCGGAACGTGCCATCGACGGTACCTTCCTGATGCCGGTGGAAGACGTGTTCTCGATCTCGGGCCGTGGCACGGTTGTGACCGGTCGTATCGAGCGCGGCATCATCAAGGTTGGTGAAGAAATCGAAATCGTTGGTATCAAGCCGACGGTCAAGACCATCTGCACCGGCGTGGAAATGTTCCGCAAGCTGCTGGACCAAGGTCAAGCAGGCGACAACGTGGGTCTGCTGCTGCGCGGCACGAAGCGCGAAGACGTCGAGCGCGGCCAAGTGCTGTGCAAGCCGGGTTCGATCAAGCCGCACACGCATTTCACCGGCGAGGTCTACATCTTGTCGAAGGATGAAGGCGGCCGCCACACCCCGTTCTTCAACAACTACCGCCCGCAGTTCTACTTCCGTACGACCGACGTGACTGGCTCGATCGAGCTGCCGAAGGACAAGGAAATGGTTATGCCGGGTGACAACGTGTCGATCACGGTCAAGCTGATTGCCCCGATCGCCATGGAAGAAGGCCTGCGTTTCGCTATCCGTGAAGGCGGTCGTACCGTCGGCGCCGGCGTCGTGGCAAAGATCCTCGACTAAGCAAACTTCCTGGAGCAGGCTGGCGGTACAATACCGTCGGCTTGTTCCCATGTTCCAGGGCGCACGCCGCCCATCGCTCTTTTAAGGAAATATCATGCAGAACCAGAAGATCCGTATCCGCCTGAAGGCTTTCGACTATCGCCTGATCGACCAGTCGGCAGCCGAAATCGTGGATACCGCCAAGCGTACCGGCGCGATCGTCAAGGGCCCGGTGCCCCTGCCGACCCGTATCCAGCGCTTCGACATCCTGCGTTCGCCGCACGTCAACAAGACGAGCCGTGATCAGTTCGAGATCCGCACTCACCAGCGCCTGATGGACATCGTCGATCCTACCGACAAGACCGTTGACGCACTGATGAAGCTCGACCTGCCGGCCGGCGTCGACGTCGAAATCAAGGTGTAAGGTATTCAGCACAAAACCGCCCCAAGCGGTTTTGCGCAAAAAAAGCGGCGAACTTCGGTTCGCCGTTTTTGTTTTTGCGTTCCCGCCCCGACGAATGCGGCCTAGGCGGGCCCGCGCCGACGCAGCGTCTGCCCCGGCGGTTCGCCGAAACTCTTGCGGTATTCCACGCTAAAGCGCCCCAGATGGCAGAAACCCCAGCGCAGGGCCGCAGCCGTGACCGAGTCGATCTCCGGGTCGTTCAGCAGGTCATGGCGAACACGCTCCAGCCGCACCGCGCGCAGGTAGGCCATCGGGCTGATGCCGCGATGCTCCCGGAAGCCCGCATAGAGCCCGCGCAGGCTCACCCCGGCGATTTCCGCCAGCAGGGCGGGGGTCAGTGGCGCCTGTGCATGAGCATGGATGTACTCCTCGACCTGCTTCACGTGGCGCGGCGCCAGCGGTTTGCCCCGTGCACGCATCGCCTCCGCCAAGCTGTGGGGCTGCACTGTCAACAACGTGCCGATTACCAACTGCTCGAGCTGGCAGGCAGTCAACGGATGCCGCGCTGCGTCCGGCGCCAGCGCCAGCAGGTCGGCCAGGTAGTGCATCAACTGATACCAGGCCGCCAGGCGGCGCCAACCCATCCCAAGCTCAAAGCGCAGCGGCGCCTGTGACCGATGGCCGAGGTGCGCCGCGCATACCCGCTCCAGCGCACCGCGCTCCACGCGCACGATCAACTGGTCGCTGTCGTGGCTCCACCGCATCCGCACCGGGTCGCTCGGTGTGAGCACCGAGGCCATGTCGCGGTCGGAGAGGATCTGCTGCTGGCCGCAATGGATCTGGGCATGGCCCGCCAGCGGCATCTGCACAAGCAGGAAATCATCGAGCGGCCCCGGCTCGATCTGGACTTCCGCGCCGTAGGCCAGCCGGTTGAACGACACAGCGCCAAGCGGCGCATGATGCATGCGGGCAGCCAGCGTCGTGCCGCCGATGGTGAGCTTGTGCGGCTTGAAAACCGTACCCACTGCTGCGCGCGTCTGGGCCTGGTCGGTCGAGGCAAAGACCAGCCGGGTGGGGTCGGATAGCAGGGCGCGTGCCAGCGGCTCGGTGGCCGTGGCCGCGGGGGGCTGAGGCATTGTCTCGCTCCTCGGCGTCATTGGCGCGCCGCTTGGTAAGTTGGGTCCGGCCAGCCTGCGGGCGGATTCCTTCACACCACTATAGTGGATCGCTTCCCGGCGCCCCTTGCCCACGCCGGCATTTTCCTGCACTAATCGGATAGCCGCTGCAGCCCGCGGCTAGTTTGCTGCAGTGCGGATCGCCCATGATGGAATCCAGCACGGCAGCCCAACCCCCAAAAACAAAGGAGCGCAGCCCATGGGCCAGACTATCCAGATCCACGCCGCCGACGGCGCATTCAACGCCTACCTTGCCACGCCCGCATCGGGCAAGGGACCCGGCATCGTCTTGTGCCAGGAAATCTTCGGCGTCAATGCCACCATGCGCGCCGTGGCGGACTACTACGCCGAGGAGGGCTACACGGTGCTGGTGCCCGACTTGTTCTGGCGTATCGCCCCCGGCATCGAACTGGGAGATCGCGGTGAGGACTTTCAGCGCGCCTTGGGCTTGTATCAGCGCTTCGATGAGGCCCTGGGCGTCAAGGACGTCGGTGCGGCGCTGGACGCGCTGCGGGCCCGTCCTGAATGCGTGGGCCAGACCGGGGTGCTCGGGTTTTGCCTGGGTGGCAAGCTCGCCTATCTGGCCGCCTGCCGCCTGGACGGCGTGGCCTGTGCCGTGGCGTACTACGGCGTCGGCATCGAGCGCGCGCTGGACGAGGCGGCCAAAATCCAGGGGCGGCTGGTGCTGCATGTGGCCGAGCGCGACGGCTTTTGCCCGCCTGAGGCGCAGGCGCAGATCCGCGCAGCCTTGGGCGGCAAGGACGGCATCGAGCTGTACGTCTATCCGGGCGTGGACCACGCGTTCGCGCGCACCGGCGGCGAGCATTTCGACCACCCATCGGCGCTGATGGCGCATCAGCGCTCGATAGCCGCGCTGCGCGCAGAGATGGGTCCGCACTACGATTTCTCGGCCCTCTGGGACAAGCACTGCGAATACGAGTTCGCCACCCGCGATGTCGACGCCACGATGGCGACGATGGTGTCGGAACCCTACGTGAACCATATCCCGACCATGACTGGCGGCGTCGGCTACCGGCAGCTCAAACGCTTCTACCAGAACCATTTCGTCAACAGCAATCCGCCCGATACCAGCCTGATCCCGCTGTCGCGCACCGTGGGCGCCAGCCAGATCGTCGACGAGATCCTGTTCTGCTTCACGCATACCTGCGAAGTCGACTGGATGCTGCCTGGCGTGGCGCCCACCGGCAAGCGGGTGGAGATCCCCCTCATCGCCATCGTCAAGTTCCGCGGCGACAAGCTCTACCACGAGCACATCTACTGGGACCAGGCGAGCGTGCTGGTGCAGATCGGCAAGCTCGATCCGGCCGGCCTGCCCGTGGCAGGTGTGGAGACCGCGCGCAAGCTGCTCGACGAAACGCTGCCCTCCAACACGCTGATGGCGCGCTGGCAGGAGAGCGAAGGCAAGTAAGAGCCCGTACGGGCAAGTACCACGCATTACAGCAAAGCAGAAGGCCGCACCCGGCACGTGCTGTCGCAAGGCGGCAGCCGGGCAGCGGCCAAGACAACCAGGAGACAGCGTCATGAAAGGACTGCGGGACAAAGTGGCCATCATCAGCGGTGGCGCCACGTTGATCGGCGCGGGCGTGGCCAGCGCCTTCGTCGAGGCCGGCACGCGAGTGGCCATTCTCGACATCGATGCCAGCGGCGGCGAGCGGGCAGCTGCCGCGTTGGGCGAGCGGGCATTGTTCGTCCATACGGACATCACCGACGATGCCCAGGTGGCGGCGGCGGTAGCCCGGGTGAGCCAGCACTTCGGTGGTGTTGACTACCTGGTCAACCTGGCGTGCACCTATCTGGACGATGGCTTCAAATCAGCACGGCGCGACTGGCTTGCGGCGCTGGACGTCAACGTGGTTTCCGGGGTGATGCTGGCGCAGGCCGTGCACCCGGCCATGCGGGCTCGCGGCGGTGGCGCCATCGTCAACTTCACCAGTATCTCCGCCAATGTGGGGCAGACGGGCCGCTGGCTCTATCCGGCCTCCAAGGCTGCCATCCGGCAGCTTACCCGCAGCATGGCGATGGATCTCGCGCCCGATGGCATCCGGGTCAACGCTGTTTCTCCCGGCTGGACCTGGTGCCGGCTGATGGATGAGGTCAGCGGCGGCAACCGCGAGCGCACCGATCGCGTGGCGGCGGACTTCCACCTCCTTGGCCGCGTTGGCGAGCCCGACGAAGTGGCTCAGGTCGTGTTGTTTCTCTGTTCCGACCACGCCAGCTTTGTCACCGGCGCGGACTATGCGGTGGACGGCGGCTACTCGGCGATGGGGCCCGAGCAGAACGTGCCCGCCATTCCCAGGCTGGCCGGTTGACGCTGGCATCGAGCATCCCCCAAGCCGGGGCTTCGATTTTCATCCTGAACATCTAGTAGTAGGAGATTGCCATGAGCCAACGCATTGCCATCGTCGGGGCGGGCCAGTCCGGCCTGCAGATGGCCCTCGGGCTGCAAGCCAAGGGCTATCAGGTCACGCTGCTGACCAATCGCACGCCGGACCAGGTCAGGGCGGGCAAGGTCATGTCCAGCCAATGCATGTTCGATCGCTCGTTGCAGGCCGAGCGCGAGCTTGGGCTGAACTGGTGGGACGATAGTTGCCCCCCCGTAGAAGGCATTGGCCTGGCGATTCCGCATCCGGAGCAGCTTGGCGCCAGGCTGATCGACTGGGCCGCCCGGCTCGAGCGGCCTGCGCAGGCCGTGGACCAACGCCTCAAGATGCCGGCCTGGATGGAGGCCTTCGCCGAGCGAGGCGGCGACCTGCGCATCGCCGATGCCGGCATCGACGAGCTCGAAGCGCTGACGCTCGAGCACGATCTGGTCCTGCTCGCCGCCGGCAAGGGCGAAATCGTCAGCCGCTTTGAGCGCGATGCCGCGCGCAGTCCCTTTACCGCACCGCAACGTGCGCTGGCCTTGACCTATGTGAACGGCATGACGCCGCGCACGCCGTACTCGCGGGTTTGCTTCAACCTGATTCCCGGCATCGGCGAGTACTTTGTGTTCCCCGCGCTGACCTTGAGCGGACCTTGCGAGATCATGGTGTTCGAGGGCATACCGGGCGGACCCATGGACCAGTGGGCTGAGGCGCGTACGCCCGAGCAGCACCTGGCCGAAAGCCTGCGCATCCTTCGTACCTGGCTGCCATGGGAAGCGCAACGCTGTGACAACGTCACGCTCACCGATGAGCAGGGCATCCTCGCCGGCCGGTTCACGCCAACCGTGCGCCATCCCGTCATGACGCTGCCGTCCGGCCGGCTGGTGTTCGGCATGGCGGACGCGGTGGTAGTCAACGACCCCATCACCGGACAAGGCTCGAACAACGCCGCCAAATGCTGCAAGGTTTATCTGGAGGCGATCGTCGCGCGCGGTGATCGTGCCTTCGACGCTGCCTGGATGGCGCAGACCTTCGCCAGCTACTGGCAGTACGCCGGTGACGTCGTGAACTGGACCAACTCGCTGCTCACGCCGCCGCCGCCGCACATCCTGGCATTGCTGGGCGCGGCCGGGCAAGCGCCGGCGCTGGCCGCACGCATCGCCAACGGCTTCGACAACCCGCCGGACTTCTTTCCCTGGTGGGCCGATCCCGCCGCCTGCCAGCAACTGATCGACCGGCATTTGCCGCAGGCAGCCTGAGATGGACGCCACTTGTGCCGTGCTCGACCCCAAGGCGCTGCGCCACGCTTGTGGCCGTTACGCCACCGGCGTGGCGGTCATCGGCGCCTGCGGTGCCGATGACCGCCCGATCGGCCTGACCATCAACTCCTTTGCCTCGCTGTCGCTGGCGCCGCCGCTGATCCTGTGGAGCCTGGCCTTGCGTTCGCCGAACGCGGCGCGTTTCACGCCGGGGAGCCCGTTCGGCGTCAGCATTCTGCGGGCGGGGCACGGCGAACTCGCCCGGCGCTTTGCCAAGCCCGCAGACGACAAGTTTGCCGGAGTCGCCCATCGGCGATGCCAGCGTGGCGTGCCTTATCTCGATGATGCCCTGGCCACCCTGGCGTGCCGGGTCGAGCGCGCCGATGCCGTCGGGGATCACCTGCTGATCGTGGGCCAGGTGGAGGAGTTTGAGGTAGGCGAGGGGGAGCCGCTGGTGTTCTTTGGCGGGGAATTTGTGCAGCTGGGGCGGTAGGATCACACGGAATCATCACAAAACAACACCGCCCCGTACGCCCCGTCATACTTGTCGCTCCACGCTTGCTCTTTCCAAATCTACGCGATATAGTGTAAGGCTACCCGTTTGTCTATGGGTAGTGGGCTGGCCAGCTTGGCCGCGCGCAGTCTTCTTCAGCGCAAGCCCCGCACTGCAAACACTGTTTTCGTGTATCAATCAGCCCCGGCCAATCGCAGCTGGGAATGGAGCAAACCATGAGCCTTGGCCTTGTAGGTCGCAAGGTTGGCATGACCCGTATTTTCACGGACGACGGCGATTCAATTCCCGTTACCGTGGTCGAGGTCGGCGACAACCGCGTGACACAAATCAAGACGGACGAGACCGACGGTTATACCTCGGTTCAAGTCACTTTCGGCGCACGCCGCGCTAGCCGCGTCACCAAGCCCCTGGCAGGTCACCTTGCCAAAGCTGGTGTTGAAGCTGGTGAAATCATCCGCGAATTCCGCATCGATGCCGCTAAGGCTGGCGAACTGCAACCCGGCGGCACGCTGTCGGTTGACCTGTTCGAAGTCGGTCAAAAGATCGACGTCCAGGGCGTGACCATCGGTAAGGGCTACGCCGGTACCATCAAGCGTCACCATTTCGCATCGGGTCGTGCCACCCACGGTAACTCGCGTTCGCACAACGTGCCGGGTTCCATCGGTATGGCGCAGGATCCGGGCCGTGTGTTCCCCGGCAAGCGCATGACTGGCCATCTGGGTGACGTCACCCGCACCGTCCAGAACCTGGAAATCGCCAAGATCGACGCAGAGCGCAAGCTGCTGCTGGTCAAGGGCGCCATTCCCGGCTCCAAGGGCGGCAAGGTTATCGTTACCCCGGCCGTCAAGGCCAAAGCCAAAGCTTAAGGAGCGAATCAATGGAACTCAAGCTCCTCCAGGACAATGGCCAGATCGGTGCAGGCGTTGACGCTTCGCCCGAAGTCTTCGGCCGTGACTACAACGAAGCCCTCGTTCACCAGGTCGTCGTCGCTTACCAGGCTAACGCTCGCAGCGGTAACCGTAAGCAGAAGGACCGTGAAGAGGTCAAGCACACGACCAAGAAGCCTTGGCGCCAGAAGGGTACGGGTCGCGCCCGTGCCGGTATGTCTTCCTCGCCGCTGTGGCGCGGGGGCGGCCGTATCTTCCCGAATTCGCCGGAAGAGAACTTCACGCAGAAGGTCAACAAGAAGATGTTCCGTGCCGGCATGCGCTCGATTTACTCGCAGCTCGCACGTGAAGGTCGTATCAACGTGGTGGACGGTTTCACCGTCGATGCGCCCAAGACCAAGCTCTTGGCCGACAAGTTCAAGGCCATGGGCCTGGACTCGGTGCTGATCATCACCGACAGCCTCGACGAAAACCTCTACCTGGCTTCGCGCAATCTGCCGCACGTGGCGGTTGTCGAGCCGCGCCAGGCTGACCCGCTGTCGCTCGTGCACTACAAGAAGGTGCTGGTGACCAAGGCAGCCGTCGCGCAGATCGAGGAGTTGCTGAAATGACGCAAGTAGCCAAGAACGATCATCGTTTGATGCAGGTGCTGCTCGCGCCGGTGGTTTCCGAAAAGGCAACCCTGGTCGCCGACAAGAACGAACAAGTCGTGTTCGAAGTCGCTCGCGATGCCAACAAGGCAGACGTGAAGGCGGCAGTCGAACTGCTGTTCAAGGTCGAGGTGCAGTCCGTTCAGATCCTGAACCAAAAGGGCAAGCAAAAGCGTTTTGGCCGTTTCATGGGGCGTCGCAACCACGTGAAGAAGGCTTACGTTTCGCTCAAGCCGGGTCAGGAAATCAATTTTGAAGCGGAGGCCAAGTAATCATGGCACTCGTCAAGACCAAGCCGACGTCCCCGGGCCGTCGCTCCATGGTGAAGGTTGTTAACCACAACCTGCACAAGGGCGCGCCCCACGCTCCGCTGCTGGAAAAGCAATTCCAGAAGTCGGGCCGTAACAACAACGGTCACATCACCACCCGCCACAAGGGCGGTGGTCATAAGCACCATTACCGCGTGGTCGACTTCAAGCGCAACGACAAGGACGGCATCGCCGCCAAGGTCGAGCGCCTGGAATACGATCCGAACCGCAGCGCCAATATCGCGCTGGTGCTGTTCGCCGACGGCGAGCGCCGCTACATCATTGCCACCAAGGGCATGGTAGTTGGCCAAGCGTTGATGAACGGCTCGGAAGCTGCGATCAAGTCGGGTAACAACCTGCCGATCCGCAACATTCCGGTTGGTACCACCATCCACTGCGTGGAAATGCTGCCGGGCAAGGGCGCTCAGATCGCTCGCGCCGCTGGCGGTTCCGCTGTGCTGCTGGCTCGTGAAGGCATCTACGCTCAGGTTCGCCTGCGCTCCGGTGAAGTGCGTCGCGTTCACATCGAATGCCGCGCCACCATCGGTGAAGTCGGTAACGAAGAGCATAGCCTGCGCGTCATCGGCAAGGCCGGTGCAAATCGTTGGCGCGGTATCCGCCCGACGGTTCGCGGCGTTGTGATGAACCCGGTGGACCACCCGCACGGTGGTGGTGAAGGCAAGACCGCTGCTGGTCGTGACCCCGTTTCGCCGTGGGGTACCCCGGCCAAGGGTTACCGTACCCGCAGCAACAAGCGCACTGCCAGCATGATCGTGCAGCGCCGCCACAAGCGTTAATCGGTAGGTAGGAGCCTAGACATGACACGTTCCGCAAAAAAGGGTCCGTTCTGTGACGCCCACCTGCTGAAAAAGGTGGAAGCGGCCTCAGCCGGCAAGGACAAGAAGCCCATCAAGACTTGGTCGCGTCGCTCGACCATTCTGCCGGACTTCATCGGCCTGACGATCGCCGTACATAACGGCCGTCAACACGTGCCGGTGTATGTTTCGGAAAACATGGTTGGCCACAAGCTCGGTGAATTTGCGCTCACGCGTACGTTCAAGGGCCACGCGGCTGACAAGAAAGCGAAGAGGTAAGGTGCCATCATGGAAGTGAAAGCGATTCATCGCGGTGCCCGCATCTCCGCCCAGAAAACGCGCCTGGTCGCTGACCAGATCCGCGGTCTGCCGATCGAACGCGCGCTCAACGTCCTGACGTTCAGCCCGAAAAAGGCGGCCGTCATCGTGAAGAAGGTGGTCGAATCGGCCATCGCCAACGCCGAGCACAACGAAGGCGCCGACATCGACGAACTGAAGGTCAAGACCATCTTCGTCGACAAGGCAACCTCGCTCAAGCGTTTCACGGCACGAGCAAAGGGCCGCGGCAACCGCATCGAGAAACAAACTTGTCACATCACTGTGACGCTCGGCAACTAAGGAGTCACGATGGGACAGAAGATTCATCCGACTGGCTTCCGTCTGGCCGTCAGCCGTAACTGGGCTTCGCGTTGGTACGCCAACAACACGAAGTTCGCCGGCATGCTGAAGGAAGACATCGAAGTTCGCGAGTTTCTGAAGAAGAAGCTCAAGAACGCTTCGGTTGGCCGCGTCGTGATCGAGCGCCCCGCCCGCAATGCACGTCTCACCATTTATAGCTCGCGTCCGGGCGTGGTGATCGGCAAGAAGGGTGAGGACATCGAACTGCTCAAGGCCGAGCTGCAACGCCGCATGGGTGTGCCCGTGCACGTGAACATCGAGGAAATCCGCAAGCCGGAAACCGATGCGCAGCTGATCGCTGACTCGATCACCCAGCAGCTCGAGCGCCGTATCATGTTCCGCCGCGCAATGAAGCGTGCGATGCAGAACGCGATGCGCCTCGGTGCCCAGGGCATCAAGATCATGAGCGCCGGTCGTCTGAACGGCATCGAAATCGCTCGTACCGAGTGGTATCGCGAAGGTCGTGTGCCCCTGCACACCCTGCGCGCCGACATCGACTACGGCTTCTCCGAAGCAGAAACCACCTACGGCATCATCGGTGTCAAGGTGTGGGTCTACAAGGGTGATCACCTCGGCCGCAACGATGCGCCGGTGGTGGAAGAGCCGCAAGACGATCGTCGTCGTCGCCCGGGTGGTCGTCCTGATGGTCGTCGCCGTGAAGGCGAAGGCGGCCGTCCGGGTGGCAACCGCCGCGGTGGCGCGGGTGCCGGTGCAGGTCGCCGCGCTCCTGGCGCAGATGCGAAGAGTGGAGAATAACGATGCTGCAACCTAAGCGCAGAAAATACCGCAAGGAGCAGAAAGGCCGCAACACGGGTAAAGCTACCCGTGGCAACGCCGTGTCTTTCGGCGAATTCGGCCTGAAGGCGATGGGCCGTGGTCGTCTGACGGCTCGTCAGATCGAGTCGGCACGTCGTGCGATGACCCGTCACATCAAGCGTGGCGGCCGCATCTGGATCCGGATTTTCCCGGACAAGCCGATCTCGAAGAAGCCCGCCGAAGTCCGTATGGGTAACGGTAAGGGTAATCCGGAATACTACGTGGCAGAAATCCAGCCGGGCAAGATGCTGTACGAAATGGATGGCGTGACGGAAGAGCTGGCTCGTGAGGCGTTCCGCCTCGCGGCCGCCAAGCTGCCGATCGCTACCAATTTCGTGGTGCGCCAGGTCGGGACGTAAGGAGAGCAGGGATGAAAGCATCCGAACTTCGCGGCAAAGATGCCGCAGGGCTGAACCAGGAGCTCTCCGAGCTGCTGAAGGCCCAATTTAGCCTGCGCATGCAAAAGGCCACCCAACAGCTGCAGAACACCAGCCAGCTGAAGAAGGTGCGCAAGGACATCGCGCGGGTGCAAACCGTGCTGAACGAAAAGGCGACCTCGAAATGACTGAAACTGCACAAACGGAATCGTCGCTTCGCCGCACGCTGGTCGGTCGGGTAGTTAGCGACAAGATGGACAAGACCGTCACGGTCTTGATCGAAAACCGCGTCAAGCATCCTCTGTACGGCAAGTACGTGCTGCGTTCCAAGAAGTATCACGCACACGACGAAGCCAACCAGTACAAGGAAGGCGACAAGGTCGAGATCCAGGAAACGCGTCCGCTGTCGCGGACCAAGTCCTGGGTGGTTTCCCGTCTGGTCGAAGCTGCGCGCGTCATCTAAAAAACCACACGGTTTTCGGTTGACTTGCGAGTCCAGGGTTATGTGCTATAATCCTGGACTTCCGCTTTGTTGCATTCGCCTTAGTTGTATCACCCCGGCGAATCGGTGAAGCGAACCTAGCCGAGCGGCTCCTGATTAACCATGTTCAGGCCGCCTGGTAACTACCGACTTCAAAGTTGATCAACCCAAACGGTTGCTGGCGCAAAGCCAGGGGCTGACGGGACCAAGACTGACCGGCGGGCGTTGCCCGGTGGATTAAGTTGGGAAGATAACACCATGATTCAGACAGAAAGCCGGCTCGAAGTAGCCGATAACACTGGTGCGCGCGAAGTTCTGTGCATCAAAGTGCTGGGTGGGTCCAAGCGCCGCTATGCGAGCGTGGGCGACATCATCAAGGTGACCGTTAAGGACGCAGCGCCGCGCGGTCGCGTGAAGAAGGGCGATATTTACAACGCCGTCGTCGTGCGTACCGCCAAGGGCGTGCGTCGCGCTGATGGTTCGCTCGTCAAGTTCGACAGCAATGCCGCTGTCTTGCTGAACACCAAGCTCGAGCCGATCGGCACCCGTATTTTCGGGCCGGTGACTCGTGAACTCCGTACCGAGCGCTTCATGAAGATTGTGTCGCTCGCGCCGGAAGTGCTGTAAGGAGCCGCCATGAACAAGATTCGTAAAGGCGACGAAGTCATCGTCCTGACCGGAAAAGACAAGGGCAAGCGCGGCACCGTGCAAGCCATGCTCGGCGAGAAGGTTGTGGTGGAAGGCGTCAACGTTGCCAAGAAGCACGCACGTCCGAACCCCATGCTGGGCACCACCGGTGGTGTGGTCGACAAGGTCATGCCGCTGCATATTTCTAACGTTGCGCTCGTGGATGCCAATGGCAAGCCGTCGCGCGTCGGTATCAAGGTGGAAGACGGCAAGCGTGTGCGCGTGCTGAAGACCACCGGTGCCGTCGTGGCAGCTTGATTCTGGGCACAGATAGGAGTTGAGCATGACTGCACGTCTGCAAGAGTTTTACAAAGAACAAGTAGTACCGAAGCTGATCGAACAATTCGGCTTCAAGTCGGTCATGGAAGTGCCGCGCATCACCAAGATCACCCTGAACATGGGCCTTGGCGAAGCCATCAATGACAAGAAGGTCATTGAGCTGGCCGTGGGCGACCTGACCAAGATCGCCGGCCAAAAGCCGGTGGTGACCAAGGCCAAGAAGGCAATCGCCGGCTTCAAGATCCGCCAGGGTTATCCCATCGGCGCGATGGTGACGCTGCGCGGCGAACGCATGTTCGAATTCCTGGATCGTCTCGTGACCGTGGCCCTGCCGCGCGTGCGTGACTTCCGTGGTGTTTCGGGCCGCTCGTTCGATGGTCGTGGCAACTACAACATCGGTGTGAAAGAGCAGATCATTTTCCCCGAAATTGAGTACGACAAGATCGACGCACTGCGTGGTCTGAACATCAGCATCACGACGACGGCGAAGAATGACGAGGAAGCCAAGGCACTCCTCGCAGCATTCAAGTTCCCGTTCCGTAATTAAGGGGTAACCGTGGCTAAATTGGCTCTGATTGAACGTGAGAAGAAGCGCGCTAGGCTCGTGGCAAAGTATGCCGACAAGCGTGCGACCCTCAAGGCCATTATCGACGACCAAGAGAAGTCGGAAGAAGAGCGTTATAGCGCGCGTCTCGAGCTGCAGCAGCTCCCGCGCAACGCGAACCCGACTCGCCAGCGTAACCGCTGCGCGATCACCGGTCGTCCCCGCGGTACCTTCCGCAAGTTTGGCCTGGCGCGTAATAAGATCCGTGAAATCGCCTTCCGTGGCGAAATCCCGGGTCTGACGAAAGCCAGCTGGTAATTACGCACAGGCTACAGGAGAAACAGTATGAGCATGAGCGATCCTATCGCCGATATGCTGACGCGCATCCGCAACGCCCAAGGCGTGCAGAAAGTGTCGGTTGTCATGCCGTCGTCGAAGCTGAAAGTGGCAATCGCCAAGGTCCTTAAGGACGAAGGCTACATCGACGACTACGCCGTGAAAGAAGAAGGCGGCAAGGCACAACTGAGCATCGGTCTGAAGTACTACGCTGGCCGTCCGGTCATCGAGCGCATTGAACGCGTCTCGAAGCCTGGTCTGCGCGTGTACAAGGGCCGTAGCGACATCCCCCAAGTGATGAACGGCCTCGGCGTCGCAATCATCTCGACCCCCCAGGGTCTGATGACCGATCGCAAGGCACGTGCCACTGGCGTGGGCGGCGAAGTTCTTTGCTACGTCGCGTAAGGAGTAGACCATGTCCCGTGTAGGTAAGGCTCCCATCGCGCTGCCCAAAGGCGCAGAAGTCAATGTGGCGGCTGGCGTGCTCTCCGTTAAGGGCCCGCTCGGCACGCTGACGCAGCCGATTCACAGCCTGGTCAAGGTCAATGTCGAAAACGACACGCTGACCTTCGCTCCGGTCGATGAATCGCGCGAAGCAAACGCACTGCAGGGCACCATGCGCGCCCTGGTGGCCAATATGGTCAAGGGTGTAACCGCCGGTTTCGAGCGCAAGCTTAACCTGGTCGGCGTGGGCTATCGTGCCCAGCTGCAAGGTACTGCGCTGAAGCTCCAGCTTGGTTTCTCGCACGACGTGATCCATGCGATGCCGGAAGGCGTGACGGCGGCAACGCCCACGCAGACCGAGATCATCATCAAGGGTGCGGACAAGCAGAAAGTCGGTCAGGTGGCTGCGGAAGTCCGCGCGTACCGTCCGCCTGAGCCCTATAAGGGCAAGGGCGTTCGCTACTCGGACGAGCGCGTCATCCTGAAGGAAACCAAGAAGAAGTAAGGGGTGCAATCATGAACAAGAAAGACGCTCGTTTGCGCCGTGCACGTCAGACCCGCGCCAAAATCGCGGAGTTGAAGATCAACCGTCTGACCGTGTTCCGTACGAATTCGCATATTTACGCCCAGGTCTACTCGCCGTGCGGCACGCAAGTGCTGGCATCGGCTTCGACCGCCGAGGCAGAAGTGCGCAAGGAACTGACCGGCAGCGGTGCTACCGCAGCCGCCGCGACCCTGATTGGCAAGCGCATCGCCGAAAAGGCGAAGGCAGCTGGCGTGGAAACCGTTGCGTTCGATCGCGGCGGCTTCCGCTTCCATGGTCGCGTGAAGGCACTGGCTGACGCAGCACGCGAAGCCGGCCTTAAGTTCTAAGCGCACATAGAGAGATACGTCATGGCAAAAATGCAAGCAAAAGTCCAGCAGGACGAACGCGACGACGGCCTCCGCGAGAAGATGATCTCGGTCAACCGCGTCACCAAGGTGGTGAAGGGTGGCCGGATTCTCGGTTTCGCTGCGCTGACCGTGGTTGGTGACGGCGATGGCCGCATCGGCATGGGCAAGGGCAAGGCTAAGGAAGTGCCGGTTGCGGTTCAGAAGGCAATGGACGAAGCCCGTCGCAAGATGGTCAAGGTCTCGCTCAAGAACGGCACGCTGCAACACGAAGTCGTTGGCAAGCACGGCGCCGCCAAGGTGCTGATGATGCCCGCCAAGGAAGGTACCGGCGTGATCGCTGGTGGCCCGATGCGCGCGATTTTCGAAGTGATGGGCGTGACCAACGTCGTGACCAAGTCGCACGGCTCGACCAATCCGTACAACATGGTTCGCGCCACGCTGGACGGTCTTCAAAAGATGAGCACGCCGGGCGAGATCGCCGCCAAGCGTGGCAAGTCTGTTGAAGACATCCTCGGTTAAGGAGTCGGACGAAATGTCGCAACAAACCGTAAAAGTGCAACTCGTGCGCAGCCTGATCGGCACGCGCGAGGATCATCGCGCCACCGTCCGTGGCCTGGGCCTGCGCCGTATCAATTCGGTGTCGGAGCTGCAGGACACGCCCGCCGTGCGCGGCATGATCAACAAGGTCTCGTACCTGGTCAAGGTTCTGGCCTGAGTCCCGGGACACGGAGAGCAAGATGCAACTCAACAACCTGAAACCGGCTGACGGTTCGAAGCACGCCAAGCGTCGCGTCGGCCGCGGTATCGGCTCCGGCCTGGGCAAGACTGCCGGCCGTGGTCACAAGGGTCAGAAGTCGCGTTCGGGCGGCTTCCACAAGGTCGGCTTCGAAGGCGGTCAAATGCCGCTGTATCGTCGCCTGCCGAAGCGTGGCTTCACGTCGCTGACGAAGGCCTTCAACGCCGAAGTGACCCTGCGTGATATCGAGCGCCTGGAAGCCACCGAGGTGGACCTGCTGGTTCTGAAGCAAGCTGGCCTGGTGGCTGAGCTGGCCAAGAGCGCCAAGGTCATCAAGGCTGGTGAGCTGACCCGCAAGGTTACGATCAAGGGTCTGGGCGCCACCGCTGGTGCCAAGGCTGCGATCGAAGCCGCCGGCGGTCAGATCGCGGCGTAATTTAGCAGCAGATTTCGCAGCATAGGCGAGTCACAGTCGGAGCATCGTTTGGCCACGGCGAAACCCAATGCAAGCACGCAAGCCAAGAACACGGCGAAGTACGGCGACCTGAAGCGCCGGCTGATGTTCCTGGTGCTGGCCCTGATCGTGTACCGCATCGGAGCGCATATTCCGGTGCCGGGAATCGATCCGGAACAGCTTGCGAAGCTTTTCCAGAGTCAGTCAGGTGGCATCCTCGGGATGTTCAACCTGTTCTCGGGCGGTGCGCTGTCGCGCTTTACCGTCTTCGCGCTCGGCATCATGCCGTACATCTCGGCGTCGATCATCATGCAATTGCTGACGATCGTGCTGCCGCAGCTGGAGTCGCTGAAGAAGGAAGGGCAGGCGGGTCAACGCAAGATCACGCAGTACACGCGCTACGGCACGGTGGTTCTGGCCACCTTCCAGGCGCTGTCGATTGCAGTCGCGCTGGAGTCTCAGCCTGGTCTGGTGATCGATCCGGGCCTGATGTTCCGGGCTACGGCAGTGATCACGCTGGTGACCGGTACGATGTTCCTGATGTGGCTGGGTGAGCAGATCACCGAGCGGGGTCTGGGCAACGGTATCTCGATCATCATCTTCGGCGGTATCGCGGCGGGCTTGCCCAACGCGATCGGCGGGCTCTTCGAACTGGTTCGCACCGGTTCCATGAGCATCATTGCTTCGATCCTGATCGTGGCAATCATCGCCGGTGTCACCTTCGCCGTGGTGTTTGTCGAGCGTGGCCAGCGCAAGATCCTGGTGAACTATGCCAAGCGTCAGGTCGGCAACAAGGTGTATGGCGGTCAATCGTCGCACCTGCCGCTGAAGCTGAACATGGCAGGGGTGATTCCGCCGATCTTCGCATCGTCGATCATCTTGTTCCCGGCGACCATCGCGGGCTGGTTCACGTCTGACTCGACGAGCGCTGCCGGCCGGTTCATCAAGGACCTGGCTGCGACGCTTTCGCCGGGACAGCCGGTCTACATCCTGCTGTACGCTGCTGCAATTATATTTTTCTGCTTCTTCTATACGGCTCTTGTGTACAACAGCCGGGAAGTCGCAGACAACCTGAAGAAAAGCGGTGCCTTCATTCCGGGCATTCGTCCGGGCGAGCAGACGACGCGCTACATCGACAAGATTCTTGTCCGTCTGACGCTGGCTGGTGCGATCTACATCACACTGGTCTGCCTGTTGCCGGAATTCCTGGTACTGCGCTGGAACGTTCCGTTCTATTTTGGCGGAACCTCGTTGCTGATCATCGTGGTCGTCACGATGGACTTCATGGCCCAGGTCCAGTCCTATGTCATGTCGCAGCAATATGAGTCCCTGCTGAAGAAAGCGAATTTCAAGGGTAATCTGACCTTGCGCTGAAGCCGGGTCGGTACAGGCTAGGTATGGCAAAAGACGACGTCATCCAGATGCAGGGGGAGGTCCTGGAAAACCTCCCCAACGCGACGTTCCGCGTCAAACTGGAGAACGGCCACGTAGTGCTGGGCCATATCTCCGGCAAGATGCGAATGAACTACATCCGGATTCTTCCGGGTGATCGGGTGACGGTTGAACTGACCCCATATGATCTGTCACGCGCGCGCATCGTCTTTCGGACGAAGTGAAGCGAACAGGAATTGAAGGAAGAGGAAAATCATGAAAGTGCTGGCTTCTGTTAAGCGCATTTGCCGCAACTGCAAAGTTATCAAGCGCAACGGTGTCGTGCGCGTGATCTGCTCGTCGGATCCCCGCCACAAGCAACGCCAAGGCTAATCGGAAAGAGGATTGACGAATGGCACGTATCGCAGGGGTTAACATCCCGAACCATAAGCATACCGAGATTGGCCTGACGGCTATTTACGGTATCGGCCGCTCGCGCGCCCGCAAGATTTGCGTGGCCACCGGCGTTCCCTTTGACAAGAAGGTCAAGGACCTGACCGACGGCGACCTGGAAAAGCTTCGTGACGAAGTAGCCAAGGCCACGGTTGAGGGTGACCTGCGTCGTGAAACCACGATGAACATCAAGCGTCTCATGGACCTTGGTTGCTATCGTGGCGTCCGTCACCGCAGGGGTCTCCCGATGCGCGGTCAGCGCACCCGCACCAACGCCCGTACCCGCAAGGGTCCGCGTAAGGCCGGCGTGGCTCTGAAGAAGTAAAGCCGAAGGCAGAGGAAGAAACTAATGGCAAAAGGTCCGAATAACGCCGCCCAGCGCGCGCGTAAGAAGGTCAAGAAGAACGTTGCCGACGGCATTGCGCACGTCCACGCTTCGTTCAACAACACCATCATCACGATCACCGACCGCCAGGGCAATGCCCTGGCATGGGCAACCTCGGGTGGCCAGGGCTTCAAGGGTTCGCGTAAGTCGACGCCCTTCGCAGCTCAGGTTGCTGCAGAGAACGCCGGCCGCGTGGCGCAAGACCAGGGTATCAAGAACCTGGACGTGCGCATCAAGGGCCCCGGCCCTGGCCGTGAATCGGCTGTGCGCGCGTTGAACGCGCTCGGCATCAAGATCTCGATTATCGAAGACGTGACGCCAGTGCCGCACAACGGCTGCCGTCCGCCCAAGCGTCGTCGGATCTAAGCGCCGGTGTGATACCCGGGCCGCGGGTGAGGTCTTCCTCGCCCTCTGCCCGGTGTGGTAACATCGCACGTTGACCTGCTGCATATGCTTTGCGGCAGGTTTTCGTTTTGCGTTTTTGTGTCTGGCGATTGGCCTGATGGTCCGCCGCCTGATGCTCGTAGTCAGTCATATGCTTTTGCGCGTGCCCTTCGGGGAATGCGCTGGATAAGCCCACCGTCTGCCACTCACGCGTCCGTCGAACGGGCGGAGAAGGCGGACTCGCGGCGCGTCAAACAAGGCGCCGCGATCGATCAGGAAGGAAGATAAAGTGGCACGTTATATCGGCCCGAAGGCCAAACTCTCCCGTCGTGAAGGTACCGACCTGTTCCTGAAGAGCGCGCGCCGCTCGCTTGCAGACAAGTGCAAGCTGGACAGCAAGCCGGGCCAGCACGGCCGCACCTCGGGTGCACGCACCTCCGACTACGGCAACCAACTGCGCGAAAAGCAGAAGGTCAAGCGTATCTATGGCGTGCTCGAGCGTCAGTTCCGCCGCTACTTCGCTGAAGCCGACCGCCGCAAGGGCAACACCGGCGAGAAGCTGCTGCAACTGCTGGAGTCGCGCCTGGACAACGTCGTGTACCGCATGGGCTTTGGCTCGACCCGCGCTGAAGCGCGCCAGCTGGTGTCGCACAAGGCGATCCTGCTGAACGGTCAAGCCCTGAACGTGCCGTCGGCGCAAGTCAAGGCTGGTGACGTCATCACCATCCGCGAGCAGTCGAAGAAGCAAGTCCGTATCGCCGAAGCGCTGTCGCTGGCTGAGCAATCGGGTTTCCCGGCATGGGTTGCCGTGGACGCGAAGAAGTTCGAAGGCACCTTCAAGCAAGTGCCGGATCGCGCCGATATCTCGGGTGACATCAACGAAAGCCTGATCGTCGAGTTGTATTCGCGTTAATCACTCGAATTCTGACCGACACCATCGAACGGCCAGGGGCTTGCGTTTCCCGCCAAGCTTCACATTCAGCCCGACGCGCTGCCGCGCGTCGGGCTTATTGCCCATCGTGCGATGGGATTTTCAGGTTCCAAACGTCAGCCTTATCGGTGTAACGAGCCGAGGGTATTGAAAAGGACAACCTAATGCAAACAGCACTACTCAAGCCTAAAATTATTGCCGTGGAGCCGCTCGGCGACCATCACGCGAAGGTCGTGATGGAGCCGTTCGAGCGTGGCTATGGCCATACGCTCGGTAACGCCCTGCGTCGCGTGCTGCTGTCGTCGATGGTCGGTTATGCCCCGACCGAAGTCACGATCGCTGGGGTGGTCCATGAGTACTCCACCATCGATGGCGTGCAGGAAGACGTAGTCAACCTGCTGCTGAATCTGAAGGGTGTGGTCTTCAAGCTGCACAACCGCGACGAAGTCACGGTTTCGCTGCGCAAGGAAGGCGAAGGCGTTGTGACGGCTGCCGATATCGAGCTGCCCCACGATGTCGAGATCATCAACCCCGGCCACGTGATCGCTCACCTGTCGGCCGGCGGCAAGCTCGATATGCAGATCAAGGTCGAACAAGGCCGTGGCTATGTGCCGGGCAACGTGCGCAAGTTCGGCGACGAAGCGGGCAAGGTCATTGGCCGCATCGTGCTGGACGCTTCGTTCTCGCCCGTGCGCCGCGTTTCGTACGCAGTCGAATCGGCTCGTGTGGAACAGCGTACCGACCTCGACAAGCTGGTGATGAACATCGAAACCGACGGCGTGATTTCGCCCGAGGAAGCGATTCGTCAATCGGCCCGCATCCTGGTGGACCAGTTGTCGGTGTTCGCCGCGCTGGAAGGCACCGAGTCGTCGGCGGAAGCCGCTTCGAGCCGCACGCCGCAGATCGATCCGATCCTGCTGCGCCCGGTCGACGACCTGGAGCTGACCGTGCGTTCGGCCAACTGCCTGAAGGCCGAAAACATTTACTACATCGGCGACCTGATCCAGCGTACCGAGAATGAGCTGCTCAAGACCCCGAACCTGGGTCGCAAGTCGCTCAATGAAATCAAGGAAGTGCTGGCTTCGCGCGGCCTGACCCTCGGCATGAAGCTCGAGAACTGGCCGCCCGCAGGGCTGGAGAAGTAATAGCCAGGCGCGGTGGCGGGTTTCCCCTGCCGCCGCGCCAGGTCATCGCGGCGACCGGCATGTGCCGGCTGCCTTAATAGACTACCGGCCCGCGCCGAACCGGAGATTGCTCCGGCCAAGCGATAGAAGAGCTGGTCAAACATTGCAATAAAGGAATCATCATGCGTCACCGTCATGGTTTGCGGAAACTGAACCGCACCTCGTCGCACCGCCTCGCGATGCTGCGCAACATGTCCAACTCGCTGTTCCAGCACGAGCTGATCAAGACCACCCTGCCCAAGGCCAAGGAACTGCGCAAGGTTGTCGAGCCCCTGATCACGCTGGCCAAGAAGGACACCGTTGCCAACCGCCGCCTGGCCTTCGCCCGTCTGCGCGACCGCGACATGGTCACCAAGCTGTTCAACGAACTCGGCCCGCGTTACAACGCGCGTCCGGGTGGCTACACGCGTATCCTGAAGTTCGGTTTCCGCCAGGGCGACAATGCGCCGATGGCGCTGGTCGAACTGGTTGACCGCCCGGAAATCACCGAAGCGCCGGCTGAAGAAGCAGGCGAATAAGGTTGATTCCGTCCCGGCCCGCTGCGACCGTTGGTCGCGGCGAGCCGCGCGGACACCGCTTACAATCGAGCCAGGCTACATGCCTGGCTCTTTTGTTTTCCGGGGCCGGTGCGCCGGAGTCTGGCCGCGGGGCAGCCTGTGGCCTGGGAGGACGATCTGATGAGCGAAGCAATCTTGGTGATGACATCGCTGCCGGACGCCGAGTCCGCAGGGCGTGTTGCAAGGGCCGTGCTGGAGTCGAGGTTGGCGGCATGCGTGAACCGGCTGGCGCCGTGCGAGTCCGAGTACTGGTGGCAAGGTGAGATCGAAAGCGCACGCGAGTGGCCGCTGATGATCAAGACCACCCAGGAGCGTTACGCGGCGCTGGAGGCCGCGATTCGGCTAGCGCACCCCTACGAGGTGCCTGAGATCGTGGCAATGCCGCTGGTCGCGGGATTTGCGCCGTATCTGGCGTGGGTCGCGCACGAAACCCGAACGACCACGGACGGAGGCGACAGTGCGTAAGGATAGTGGTTGCTGCGCTGACTGACACTGATGCAGGCAATAGGCACTGCGGCCTGGGACTGGCGCCATGAAGCGAGCGCGATGCGGATACAACGAATGACATTTCAAAGGCTGGGCATGAGTTTCGGTGTGAGCGCGAACGCCTCGGGTGGCTGGGGGGCTGGGCAAGCCATGCGGCATGGTGCCGCAGTGCGGCTGTTGATCATGCTGCTGGCCTCACTCTGGCTGTGCCTCGGCGGCATGGCACATGCCGCCGATGACGACTTCTTGCCGCCGGAACAGGCCTTCCGGTTTGCGGCCCATCAGGTCGATGCGAAGACGATCGAGGTTCGCTTCGACGTGGCGGATGGCTACTACCTCTACCGCGATCGCTTTGCCTTTGCGGCGCAGCCGGCGTCCGTCAAGCTGGGTGCGCCGGTGTTCCCGCCCGGCAAGGTCAAGTTCGACGAGACGTTCGGCAAGGAGATGGAAACCTATCACGGCGGGCTGACCATCCGCGTGCCGGTGGAGTCCGCCCCGGCCGACGGCAAATGGTCGCTGGTGGTGACTTCCCAGGGCTGTGCCGACAAAGGCCTGTGCTATCCGCCGCAGGAAAGTGTGTTCAAGGTCGGCGGCGGTGCACTTGACGGATTGTTCGGCAAGCGGGCACCGGCGGATTCCAGCCGCATCGGCAACAACCCGGCCGCGGCAAGCGGCGACGCGGCCGGCCCCTCCCCCGCCCTGCCGGCCCCCACGGCCGACGAGAACGACCGCATCGCTGGCGCCCTGGCCAGCCGCAACCTCGGCGTGATCGCCGCGCTGTTCTTCGGCCTGGGCCTGCTGCTGACCTTCACGCCATGCGTGTTGCCGATGGTGCCCATCCTGTCGTCGATCGTGGTGGGCGAGCACGTCACGCGCAAGCGCGCCTTGCTGGTGTCGCTGTCCTATGTGCTTGGCATGGCAGTGGTCTACACGGGGATCGGCGTGGCGGCGGGCCTGCTCGGTGAGGGCCTCTCGGCGGCGCTGCAGGCGCCGTGGATGCTGGCTGCCTTTGCGCTGCTGATGGTGGCGCTGTCGCTGTCCATGTTCGGTCTCTATGAGCTGCAGCTGCCGCAGCACTGGCAGACCCGGCTGACGGCATCGTCCAACCGCCGCCAGGGCGGGCAGCTTGCTGGTGCCGCAGTCATGGGCGCGATCTCCGCGCTGATCGTCGGACCGTGCGTGACGGCGCCACTGGCAGGTGCGCTGGCCTATATCGCGCGCACTGGTGATGCCGTGGTCGGCGGCGGTGCGTTGTTTGCCATGGCGCTCGGCATGGGCGTGCCGCTGGTGCTGGTGGGCGTGGGGGCGGGCAACCTGCTGCCGCGCGCCGGGCGCTGGATGGAGACGACGAAGCGCTTCTTTGGCTTCCTGCTGCTGGGCGTGGCGCTCTGGATGGTGAGCCCGGTGCTGCCCGCGTGGGCGCTGATGGCGGGCTGGGCTGCGCTGCTGCTGGTTGGCGCGGTCTTCCTAAGCGCCTTCGATTCACTCGGCCCCGACGCGCATGGCCTGGCCAGGGTAGGCAAGGGCCTGGGCCTGCTGGCGGCGCTGGCAGGCGCCATCCTCCTGGTCGGGCTGGCATCCGGCGGCCGGGACCCCCTGCAGCCTCTGGCGCACCTGAGCGCTGCGCGCTCGGCGCCGGAAGCGACGACCGGCGGCGCGTCCGACGTACGGTTCGAGCGGGTCCGCTCGGTTGCGCAGCTGGACGCGCGCGTGGCGCAGGCCGCCGCGGCCGGCAAGCCGGTGCTGCTCGATTTCTACGCGGACTGGTGCGTGAGCTGCAAGGAGATGGAGCGCTTCACCTTTACCGATGAGCGCGTACGGGCGCGGCTGTCCGAGGTTGTGATGCTGCAGGCGGATGTCACCCAGAACAACGCCGATGACCGCGCGCTGCTCAAGCGCTTCGGCCTGTTCGGCCCCCCGGGCATCATCCTGTACGGCGCCGACGGGCGCGAGCGGCCGGTCCGCGCGATCGGCTATCAGCCGGCCACGCGGTTTCTCGACACGCTGTCGCGCGCACTCGATACCAAAGCCAATACCTGAGACGTATCTGAAATACCCGAAGCGCCAGCTTTGGCTAGCGTCGGCTAGCTTTGCTCCAGCCGGCGCCCCAGCGCCCATACCGCGGCCAGCACCACCACCACCGCGCCCATCAGCCCCAGCGACCACCAGAAGCCCTGGGGCTCACGCAGCCACGGCATGCGGTCGAAGTTCATGCCGAAGATGCCGGTGATCAGCGTGAGCGGCATGAACAGCGCGGTGATCAACGTCAGCGTGCGCATGGTGCGATTGGTGCGGTGCGCCACCGAAGAGAAGTGGATCTGCACCGCGGACTCGATCGAGTCCTCCAGCCGGCGCGCATGCGCGAGCACGCGCGAGATGTGCTCCATCACGTCGTTGATCCGCACCAGCAGCGCATCGTCGCGGCCCGCCGCGCCTGGCGTACCTGGCGTGCCTGCAGCGGGTCCTTCACTCGCGATGCTATAGCTGTTGTCGAGCAGGCTGTCGCGGAACTCTTGCAGCGCGTCGTGCTGCTCCTCGCACAAGTGCTCCAGCCGCCGTAGCTCGATGCGGGCATCGAGCAAGCCCTCCCAGCTGGAAAAGCTGCGCCGCGCATTTAGCAGCGCGCGCTGCCACCGGTCGAGCTGGCGCGTCAGCGGCGCACGCAGGTCCAGGTAGCGGTCGACCATGGCGTTGAGCAGCCGCAGCATCAGGTCTTCCGGGCGCGTCGGCGGGCGGATGCCATGCACCAGCGCGGCGTGGCCATTGGCTCGCGTCCTTGACGCCGCTTGCGGCCGTGGCGCCTGGCACAGCTCAAGCAGGCGCTGGCGCACCTGGTCCAGCGTGCGCGATTGCGCGGGCCGTACCGTCAGCAGCACGTTGTCAAAGACGAAGAATGTGACCGGCTGGGTATCGATCTTGGCCAGCGCGGGTAGGAAGCCCGGCGGGTAGCGGCGCGGCTTGGTTGGGGTACCGGGTTTTGCCGCGGGCTGCGGGCCGGCCGTCGCAGTCGTGCTCGTTCCGGATGCCGCAGTCCCCTCTGCGCCTGCCTCGGCGATCAGCCGGCTGGTCTCGAAGGTGAGCTTGCGGAAGATCACCATGTCGTAGACATGCGTCGTATCGAAATACGAGGGGTGCGACGGGTTGGTGGCATCGATGAGATGCAGGTCCAGCACCGGGGCGCCTGTCAGCGCCTGGACGCTGTCGCGCCAGGCCGTCGGCGCGGCGCTGATCTCCTCGATCGGCGTGTCGACCCAGACGAAACGGGCCGCCGCATTGCCGGCAAGGAAGTCACGCGCCGCGTCGAGCGAGGCAAGCGGATGGACCTGGCTTGCGGAAAAGCCTAGCAGCTGCATCCGGGCCGGTTCAGCGCGCAAGCAGGCGAGCGGCGTCGCGTGCGAAGTAGGTCAGGATGCCATCGGCGCCGGCGCGGCGGAAGGCCAGCAGTGATTCCATCATGACCTTGTCGTGATCCAGCCAGCCATTCTGGGCTGCGG
The DNA here is from genome assembly GCF_000832305.1 of Cupriavidus basilensis. Taxonomy (NCBI): domain Bacteria; kingdom Pseudomonadati; phylum Pseudomonadota; class Betaproteobacteria; order Burkholderiales; family Burkholderiaceae; genus Cupriavidus; species Cupriavidus basilensis. The sequence continues at coordinate 4,139,755 of NZ_CP010536.1, read as the reverse complement.
CCTTGAGCATCGCGTACTCGCCGCTGACCTGATAGACGTAGGTGGGGAAGCGGAACTCGTCCTTCACGCGCCGCAGGATGTCGAGGTAAGGCATGCCGGGCTTGACCATCACCATGTCGGCGCCTTCCATGATGTCCTGCGCCACTTCACGCAGGGCTTCGTCGGAGTTGGCCGGGTCCATCTGGTAGGTCATCTTGTTGCCTTTGCCCAGGTTGGCCGCCGAGCCCACCGCGTCGCGGAACGGGCCATAGAAGGCGGAGGCGAACTTGGCCGAGTACGCCATGATCCGCGTATGGATATAGCCGCCGTCTTCCAGCGCCGCGCGCACGGCGCCGATGCGCCCGTCCATCATGTCCGAGGGGGCCACGATATCCACGCCGGCCGCGGCCTGCGTCAGCGCCTGCTTGACCAGGATCTCCACGGTGACGTCGTTGATCACGTAGCCATCGTCGTCCAGCACGCCGTCCTGGCCGTGGCTGGTGTACGGATCCAGCGCCACGTCGGTCAGCACGCCCAGTTCCGGGAAGTGGTCCTTGAGCGCGCGCACGGCACGCGGGATCAGGCCTTCTGCGTTGGTCGCCTCGATGCCGTCGGGCGTCTTCAAGGCCGGATCGATCACCGGGAACAGTGCGATGACCGGGATGCCGAGTTTTACGCAGTCTTCCGCCACCGGCAGCAACAGGTCGATCGACAGACGCTCCACGCCAGGCATGGACGCCACGCTCTCACGCTGGTTATGGCCGTCGACGATGAATACCGGATAGATCAGGTTATCTGGCGACAAGCGGTTCTCGCGCATCAGCCTGCGTGAGAAATCATCACGGCGCATGCGGCGCGGACGGTACTCGGGAAATGTGGACATGGCTTGAGAGAGGAGTCGAAAAAGAAGTGCGGGAGTCTGCCGGGCGGCTGGCGCGATGTGGCTGGCGAGTGCCTGGCCAGGCCGCTTGCGAAAGAAAAAATAAACTTTTGATCTCGCCCGCTATCATACTCGCGGACACTCTGCGTTGCGCTTGCGTGATGCAGCGTCCCCCGCTACTCCTCCCTGAGCGGGTACCCGCCCTTAACCGGTGGGAAAGTTCGCCCCCGTTGCTTGCAACGGGGTTTTTTTTGCCGGCTCATTTACCGCATGACTTGTCGATTCGACAACAGGGCGGGCGCAGGGGTGGGTACGCTTTGTGGCGCCAGCAGATCAGTTCGCGGGCGTGTCGGGAGGCGCATCGTCCGCAGCGGTATCTGGTTCCGCTTCCGGTTCAGCCTGCCGCGCAACCGCGGCCTTGTTCTCCTGGGCTGCGGGCGGCAGGGCCTCGGGCAGGGACAGCCAGCCCGCCACCACGCGCTGGGCTTCCTCGATGCCGCGGCGCTTCAGGCTGGAGAACAGCTGCGCGGTCAGGGGTACGGGCGTGTCGAGCTGTTCTGCGTAGCCGGCCAGCACCTTGCGGGTTTCGCGCAGGGCCAGGGCGTTCTCGCTGTTGGTCAGCTTGTCGGCCTTGGTCAGCAGCACGTGAATGGGCCGGCCGGTGGGCAGGAACCACTCGACCATCTGGCAATCCAGGTCGGTAAAGGGGCGGCGTGCGTCCATCATCAGCACCAGGCCGGACAGTTGCGAGCGGGTCTGCACGTAGTCGCTCAGCAACGCTTGCCAATGGAACTTGGCCGACCCCGAGACCTGCGCATAGCCGTAGCCGGGCAAGTCGACGAGGAAAGCGAGCGGGTCCGGCGCCTTGACCGGGGCCACGCCGAAGAAGTTGATGTGCTGGGTGCGGCCCGGCGTGCGCGACGAAAAAGCCAACCGCTTCTGGTTGCAAAGGATATTGATGGCGGTGGATTTGCCGGCGTTGGAGCGGCCGGCGAACGCCACTTCCGGCACGGCCGTGGCAGGCAGGTCGCGCAGATGATTGACGGTAACGAAAAAGCGGGCCTGATGTAGGAGGGACATGCGCTTGGGCGATGGGGCGGGTGGGGGCGGGCTGCCACCTGGATTCAGGTGGGTTCGCCAGCGTCACCGCGCCGATGTGAGTGATGTGGGCGGCACATGTGGCCGCCTTGATGGCCGGGGCTGGCGTCTGGCCGCGTCGCGGCGCGCACATCCTCTATCCGGCACACGATTTATTGTACAATAACGCGGTTAACGGCCTCCCGATTAGGTGGCGCGCGGCATCCTTGGCCGCGCATCTATCTGGCCGGGAAGTCTTGCGTGTCCGTTCCATCGTGGTAGCAAGCCTGTTGGTCTAGTCCCTGTTACGGCGCCGAAGCCTGGTGCCGCCACAAGAGGGCCAACCGGGGGTCTGGGCCTGCTACCGGGATATTCGCACGGTCTGCCGCTCTCGTTCGCATGGGAGCGGTGCCATCCGGCTTTCGCCTGGGCGTTTTCTGGCTTCAGGCGAGCCGGCGGTCCGTCGTGATGAATTTCCGATGTCAAAGCGCCTGTCCATCGCGTCCTCACCGCGGGCAGTGTGCTGAACGGCGTGCCCCATGGAATTCAAAACAATTCAGACAAGGTGTGCGAATGAACCGCATTGCGAAACTTCTGGCTGTTGTGGCGCTGGCTCTGCCGGCAACTGCCATGACCGGTCTGGCATCTGCCGCAGAGCAGGCCGCCGCAAAGGCTGATCCGGCCAAGGGCGAAACCCTCTACACGCAAGGTGCCCCTGATCGCAATGTTCCGGCTTGCCTGAGCTGCCATGGCGCCAACGGTAACAGCGGCGGCGCCGCCAACCCGAAGCTGGCCGCCCAGCATCCGGAATACGTGCACAAGCAGCTCGACGACTTCAAAGCCAAGGCTCGCAACAACGCCATCATGTCGCCGTACGCGGCCGCCTTGTCCGAGCAGGAAATGAAGGACGTCGGCGCCTACCTGGCCAAGCAGACCCTCAAGCCTGCCACCGCCAAGAACAAGGACACCATCGAAGCCGGCCAGAAGATCTACCGCGGTGGCATCGCGGCCAAGGGCGTGCCGGCCTGCGCGGCTTGCCACGGCCCCACCGGTGCCGGCATTCCGGCCCAGTACCCGCGTATCGGCGGCCAATGGTCCGAGTACACTGAAGCGCAACTGGTTGCGTTCCGCCAGGGCACCCGCAAGAACAATCCTGTGATGACCACTATCGCCGCCAAGATGTCGGATGCCGAGATCAAGGCTGTGGCTGATTACGTCGCAGGGATTCGCTAAGTCGTTCCGCGCCGGGTAGCCGGAGCACCGTAGCGGGCCTCGCCACTCGCGAGGCGCCACGCCCAGGTGCAACCAAGCAGCCCGGCAACAATCGAAGAGGGTGGCCTGCGCGAGCATGTCCACCCTTTTTCATTTCAAGGCCGAGGGCCCCACTGCACATGTCCACCGCTTCCACGTCAGGACTGCACCTGAAGACTTCTCACCGCCTGCTACGCGACGCGGTTGAGCTGCTGTCCTCGATGCGTTTCGCTATCGCGCTGCTGACGGTGATTGCGATTGCCAGCGTGGTCGGCACCGTCCTCAAGCAGAACGAGCCCTATCCCAACTATGTGAACCAGTTCGGTCCCTTCTGGGCTGACCTGTTCCACGCGCTGTCGTTGCAAAAGGTTTACAGCTCCTGGTGGTTCCTGCTGATCCTGACCTTCCTGGTGATTTCCACCTCGCTGTGCCTGACCCGCAACGCGCCCAAGATGATCAAGGATATGCGCTCGTGGAAGGACCACGTGCGTGAGCGCAGCCTGCGGTCCTTCCACCATCACGCCGAGTTCGATTCGGGCCGTCCCCGCGCCGATGCCGTGGCGCGCCTCACCGCGCTGCTGGCGAACCGCGGCTACCGTATCAAGAGCGTTGCGCATGAGGGCGCCACCTTGCTGGCCGCCAAGGCGGGCGCGGCCAACAAGCTAGGCTACATCCTCGCGCACACCGCTATCGTGGTGATCTGCGTCGGCGGCCTGCTCGATGGCGACATGCTGATCCGCGCGCAGATGTGGTTTGGCGGCAAGAGCCCGATCAGCGGCAACGCCGTGATCAACGACATCCCGCCCGAGCACCGTTTGTCGGTCAGCAATCCGGGCTTTCGCGGCAACGCCTTCGTGCCGGAAGGCTCGACGGTGTCCACCGCCATCCTGAATATCTCGGACGGTGCGCTGGTGCAGGACCTGCCGTTCAATATCACGCTGAAGAAGTTCACCGTCGAGCATTACTCGACCGGCATGCCCAAGCTGTTCGCCTCCGACGTGGTCATCACCGACCGCGCCACCGGCCGCAAGACCGAGGCTACCATCAAGGTCAACGAGCCGCTGGTGGTGGATGGCGTGGCCATCTACCAGTCCAGCTTCGAGGATGGTGGCTCCAAGCTGAAGTTCGTTGGCTACCCGATGCAGGGCACTAGCGACAAGACCTTCGCCTTTGCCGGCACCGTGGGCGCCAACGCGCCACTGAGCGGCACGGGCAACGCGGCCGACGCCGAGGGATTGACGGTCGAGTTCAGCGATTTCCGCCTGATGAATATCGAGAACGTCACCGATGCATCGGGCAAGCCGGACGCGCGTGGCGTTGCGCGCAAGTCGCTCAACGAGAAGCTCGAGGCCCACCTGGGCTCGGCGGTCAATCCTGACCGTGCGAAGGAGTTGCGCAACGTTGGCCCTTCGGTGCAGTACAAGTTGCGCGACCGCAACGGCCAGGCGCGCGAATTCAACAACTACATGGTGCCGGTGCAACTCGACGGCCAGTCGGTCTTCCTTGCCGGCATGCGGGATACGCCTAGCGAGCCGTTCCGCTACCTTCGCATCCCGGCCGACGAGCAAAACAGCGTGGCGGACTGGATGCGCTTGCGTGCCGCGCTGCAGGACCACGCGATGCGCAGCGAAGCCGCGCGCCGCTTCGCACTTGCCTCGATGCCGGGCGAGGATCGCGAAGTATTGCGCGGCCAGTTGGCTGAGAGCGCCCTGCGCGCGCTCGACCTGTTTGCCGGCGCCTCGCGCAGCAACCCGCAAGCCCCGCCGGGCGGCTTCACCGCGATTGCCGCCTTCCTGGAAAAGTCTGTGCCGCCGGCCGAGCAGCAGAAAGCTGCGGATGTGCTGCTGAAGATCCTCAATGGCTCGATGTGGGAGCTCTGGCAGTTGGCGCGCGCGCAAGACAAGCTGCCCGTGGTGCCAAATAGTGCCAAGAGCGGCGCTTTCATGCAGCAAGCCATCAATGCGCTGTCCGACAGTTTCTTCTACACCGCGCCGGTTTTCCTGCAGCTCGACGACTTCACGGAAGTGAAGGCCAGCGTGTTCCAGATGACTCGTGCGCCAGGGAAGAACATCGTGTATCTTGGCTGTCTGCTGTTGGTGCTGGGCGTGTTCTCGATGTTCTACATCCGCGAGCGCCGCGTCTGGCTCTGGGTGAAGGATCCCGCAGATACCGCGGGAACCGCCGGGGGACAGGGCGCCGCCAGCCATGTGCTGATGGCCATGTCCACGCAGCGCCGTACACTGGATTTCGAGAAAGAGTTTGTCGCGCTGCGCGACGATGTAGGCCGCGCCGCCGGCAGCATCGACACGACCGGCGCCCGCAATTAAGCAGGAACCACTATGTCTTCGAATGTGAATCAGGCCAGGCCGGGCATGCACGAGAGTCCGGCAGGCGTTGCCGCGAGTGGCGCTGAGCAGGCCTACCTGGAGCCGTCGTTCCTGCGCCGGCTGGGCTGGGTCGACTGGCTCTTTGCCTTGATGCTGGCAGTGGGCGCGGGGTTCGCGCTGGCGCGCTATGGCGAGTGGATGAATGTCTACGACAAGGGCGTGCTGATCGCCGCGGTGCCTACCTTCGCGCTGCTGGGATGGCACTGGAAGCCGGTGCGGCTGCTGATGGTGACGCTGACCGTGTTGTCGCTGTTCGCGATCCAGCTCTACCAGGGCCAGTTGCCGCGCGCCGAGCAGGCCTTCTTCCTCAAGTACTTCCTGTCGAGCCAGTCCGCCATCTTGTGGATGAGCGCCCTGGTGTTCCTGTCCACCCTGTTCTACTGGGGCGGCTTGCTGGCGCGCTCGGAGACCGGGCTGCAGATCGGCAGCAAGATGGTGTGGGCAGCGGTGGTGCTGGGCTTTACCGGCATGCTGGTGCGCTGGTACGAGTCCTACCTCATCGGCGCGGACATCGGCCATATCCCCATCTCCAATCTGTACGAAGTGTTCGTGCTGTTCACGCTGATCACCTCGTTGTTCCACCTGTACTACGAAGGCCGCTACAAGACCCGCGCGCTGGGGCCGTTCGTGATGCTGGTGGTATCGGCGGCGGTCGGTTTCCTGCTGTGGTACACGGTCAGCCGCGATGCGAGCGAGATCCAGCCGCTGGTGCCCGCGCTGCAGAGCTGGTGGATGAAGATCCACGTGCCGGCCAATTTCATCGGCTACGGCACCTTCGCCCTGGCTGCCATGGTGTCGGTGGCCTACCTGCTCAAGCAGCACGGCATCCTCGCCGAGCGCCTGCCCTCGCTCGAAGTGCTCGACGATGTGATGTACAAGTCAATCGCTGTGGGCTTTGCCTTCTTCACCATCGCCACCATCCTGGGCGCGCTGTGGGCGGCGGAGGCCTGGGGCGGTTACTGGAGCTGGGACCCCAAGGAAACCTGGGCCCTGATCGTCTGGTTGAACTACGCGGCCTGGCTGCATATGCGGCTGATGAAGGGCCTGCGCGGCACCATGGCGGCCTGGTGGGCGCTAGTGGGTTTGCTGGTCACGACCTTCGCCTTCCTGGGCGTCAACATGTTCCTTTCCGGCCTGCATAGCTACGGCGAACTCTGACCTGGGTGTTGCGCCGCAATGAGAAAACCTGCCCATCGCTCCGATGCGGCAGGTTTTTTTTCGCCCGAATGGAATAAAGCCGTCACATCCGGTGTTTACTGAAGGGACGGCGCCGGCTGGCGGTGCCGCATCGCATGGAGATCGACATCATGGCCCTTTCCCGTCCTAACGCAGTCGCTTCCCTCGCATCGTTGTCCCGCCCCGCCGTGCTCGCGCTCGCTTCTGCAGCGGTCCTGCTGTCCGCCTGTTCGGGCATGGGCAGCATGGGTGGCAGCGCCGGCAATATGCCGCCCACGGTGAAAGTTGCCGGTGGCACATTGACCGATCCCCAGGGCCTGACGCTCTACACGTTCGACCGTGACACGGGCGGCAAGAGCGCTTGCAATGGCGGCTGCGCCACCACCTGGCCGCCCCTGATGGCCGCGCCCGGCACCAGCGCCACGGGCGACTACAGCGTGATCACGCGCGACGATGGCGGCAAGCAATGGGCCTATCGCGGCAAACCGCTCTACCGTTTCTCCAAGGACGCCAAGCCGGGCGACCGCACGGGCGACAACTTCAACAACGTCTGGCACGCGGCAACGCCCTGATACGGGCCAGGGCAACCTGACGGCATGGAAGGTTTCGACCGCCAACTGGTGGCGCTGGCGCCGCGCTTGCGGCGCCACGCCCGGGGCTTGACCGGCGACGCGGCCTCCGCCGACGACCTGGTGCAGGACACGCTGGAGCGCGCGCTGCGCTACCGCTGGCGCTTTCGCCTGCGCGCGGGCGCGTGGTGGGGCGATGGCGCGGATGGCCTGCTGTCTTGGCTGCTGACCATGATGCACCGGCTGCGCGTGAACGCGTACCGTCGCGCCGACCTGGTGACCTATACCGACACGCTGCCCGACGTACCCAGTGCTGCGCCTGAGCCCGGCCTGCGGCTGGACTTGGCGCGGGCGCTGGCCCGCTTGCCCGAGGCGCAGCGCGCGGTGATGCTGCTGGTCGGCCTGGAGCAGCTCAGCTATGCCGAGGCGGCGCTGGTGCTGGCCGTGCCGGTGGGCACCGTGATGTCCCGGCTGTCGCGGGCTCGAGAGCAGATGCGCATGCTGATGGAAGGCACGCCAGCCAAGGCGGCCGATGCGAACCCGCAGGCCGCCGGCCGCGCGGCCGGACTGCAGCGAGTCAAATGATGTCTCCAGTCAACGAAGCCGATCTCCACGCCTACGCCGATGGCCAGCTCGATCCCGCAAGACGCGCCGAGGTGGAGGCATACCTGGCCGCCCATCCCGAGGCCGGGGAGCGCGTGGCAGGCTGGCGGCGGCAGACAGACGAATTGCACGCAGCCTTCGACGGCGTGCTCAATGAATCAGTGCCGTTAGCGGCACTTCCGCTAGGGCTGCGGGGCAGTAGCCGTGATGCGGCGCGGCGGCCCGCCGGCTGGGGTATGGCGCTGGCCGTCAGCGTTGCCTCGCTGGCGGTAGGCGGCGCGGTAGGCGGCGCAATCGGGTGGATTGCGCACGATCACGCGGACACACTGGCGGCCGGGGCGCCGTCGATGGAGCGCTTCGCGCGCGAGGCACTGGCCAGCCATGTCGTCTATGCGCCGGAGGTGCGCCACCCAGTCGAGGTGGCGGCCGCCGATGAAGCCCATCTTGTTGCCTGGCTATCCAAGCGCCTGGGGGCACCGCTGCGGGTGCCGGACCTGCGTGCCCAGGGATTCCACCTGATCGGGGGCCGTCTCGGCGTGGCCGAGGGCGGCCCGTCGGCCATCCTGATGTACGAGGCAGACGACGGCACCCGGCTGTCGCTGCAACTGCGGCACATGGCGCGCGATACGCCCGACACGGGTTTCCGGCTGGAGCGCATGGGCCCGGGGCCAGGTGAGCGTCCCGCCGCTGCGGCGCGTACCATGGCCTTTTACTGGGTAGACCGGGATCTTGGCTTCGCGCTGGCCGGGCCGCTGGAACGCGCACCCTTGCTGGCATTGGCGGAGGCCGTTTACCGGCAGTATCAGGGCGGTTGAGCCTCAGCCAAGCGTCGCGCGGAGCGCCCCGCATCCGATTGCCGGCTGCAATGCGTACGTAGGCCAGGCGATGCGACGGTGACGACGGGCCCAAAAAAGATGTCAGGATTCCCTTGTGCCAACCGACTCAACCCCAAGTCCAGTCGTGCAGGCGGGCCCCACCCAGGCCCGGCACGAACGGTGAACCGCATTTTGCATATGGCACGCAACGAGGAACAACGATGCTGATCCCCTCTCCGAAATGGCTGCGCGGCGACGATATCGCCGCCAGCGAGATCACGCCCCGCGGTGTTTTCGACGCGCGGCGCCGCCTGCTGGCGCTGGCTGCAGCGGGCGCAGCGGGGAGCACGCTGGCGCCATGGTTCGCCCGCGATGCGCATGCCCAGGCGCCGCGCGGGCAGAAACTGCCGGCCACGCCCAACAATGCCTACGTCGTGCCCGAGAAGCGCACGCCTTACGAGGACGTCACCACGTACAACAACTACTACGAGTTTGGCACCGACAAGGCGGACCCGGCGCGCAACGCCGGCACGCTGCGAACCCGGCCGTGGCAGGTCGCGGTCGAAGGCCTGGTGAAGAAGCCCAAGGTTTATGACATCGACGAACTCGTGCGCCTGATGCCGATGGAAGAGCGGGTCTACCGGCTGCGCTGCGTGGAGGGCTGGTCGATGGTGATTCCGTGGAGCGGCTACGCGCTGGCCGAACTGGTCCGCCGCGTCGAGCCGCAGCCGGGCGCCAAGTATGTGGAGTTCGTCACCCTCAACGACAAAAAGCAGATGCCCGGTGTCAGCGCCCGCGTGCTGGACTGGCCTTACACCGAAGGGCTGCGCATGGACGAGGCGATGCACCCGCTGACCTTGCTGGCCTTTGGCCTGTATGGAGAGGTGCTGCCCAACCAGAACGGTGCGCCCGTGCGCGTGGTGGTGCCCTGGAAGTACGGCTTCAAGAGCGCCAAGTCTATCGTCAAGATCCGCTTTGTCGACAAGCAACCCGCCACCAGTTGGAACCTTGCCGCGGCGCAGGAGTACGGCTTTTACTCCAACGTGAACCCGGACGTGGATCACCCGCGCTGGAGCCAGGCTACGGAGCGCCGCATCGGCGAGGACAAAGGCAGCGGCTTTGGCGCGCTGTTCGCGCCCAAGCGCAAGACGCTGCCGTTCAACGGCTACGGGCAGCAGGTGGCGTCGCTGTACCAGGGCATGGACCTGCGGAAGTTCTTCTGATGGCGCCCCCGGAGATGTCCCCGTCGCGCCAGGCGGTTCGCTCGTCGCGGGCGGCGGGGCAGCCTGGGCTCGCGACGCTTGCGCCGGAACGCGTGCGCACGGTGAAGGTGGCGGTGTGGCTGCTTGCCATGCTGCCTTTCCTGCGGCTGCTCTGTCTCGGCTTTACCGATCAGTTCGGCGCCAATCCGCTGGAGTTCGTCACACGCTCGACCGGCACCTGGACGCTGGTCATGCTGTGCGTCACGCTGGCGGTGACGCCGCTGCGCCGGCTCACGGGCTGGAACTGGCTGATCCGGCTGCGCCGCATGCTCGGGCTCTTTGCCTTCTTCTACGCGCTGCAGCACTTCCTGTTGTGGCTTGCCGTGGACCGGGGCTTCGATGTGGCCTACATGATCAAGGACATTGCCAAGCGCCCCTTCATCACGGTTGGGTTTGCCGCCTTCGTGCTGATGGTGCCGCTGGCGGCCACCTCGGCCAATGTCATGGTCAAGTGGCTAGGTGGCAAGCGCTGGCAAGGGCTGCACCGGGCGGTGTACGCCATCGCCGTGCTGGCGATCCTGCACTACTGGTGGCATAAGGCAGGCAAGCACGACTTTGGCACGGTATCGATCTATGCCGCCGTGGTGTTCGGGTTGCTGGCGATGCGGATCTGGTGGTGGCGCAAGCCTGCAACTGGCCTCAAGGCACAAAGGTAGAACACAAAGGTAGAGCGTGATTTCGCGCTCGGCAGGGCGGGGCGGCCGCCCCGCTTGGGGGCGCCAAAGGGCTTCAAGATGTCCCCGGACCCGGCCCAGCCGCCGTCAAGCAGCGGCGCCGCCCCGGAAAGCGCCGCAGGTTGTCGGATTGCAGCGCCAGCACAGCCTGGTCCTGGCGCGCCACACGCCGAGTGGCGGCGAGGAGGGCGGGCGCCTAGCCTTGCAGCAGGCGTTCGTCGCGGAACAGGTCAGCCACGTGCTCGCGGCCGCGCACCAGATGCACGTCGTCGCCGTCAACCATGACTTCGGCAGCGCGCGGGCGGGTGTTGTAGTTGGAGCTCATGACAAAGCCATAGGCGCCGGCCGACATCACGGCCAGCAGGTCGCCCGGCTGCACCGCCAGGGCGCGGTCGCGGCCGAGCCAGTCGCCGGATTCGCACACCGGGCCGACCACGTCGTAGGTCAGGGCGGTGGCCTGCGCGGCTTCGCGCAGTTGCACGGGCTCGATGCGGTGGTAGGCCTCGTACATGGCAGGGCGGGCCAGGTCGTTCATGGCCGCGTCAACGATGCAGAAGTTCTTGGCGGCGCCCGGCTTGAGGAACTCGACCTGGGTCAGCAGCACGCCGGCATTGCCCACCAGCGAGCGGCCCGGCTCGAACAGCACCTCGCGATGGCCATGGCCACGCTCTGCCACGCGGTCCAGCAGCGTGCGGGCAAAGCCGGTGATGTCCGGCGGGGTCTCGTCGTCGTAAGTGATGCCCAGTCCACCGCCTACGTCGATATGCTCAAGATTGATGCCTTCGCGTTCCAGCGCTTCCACCACGTCCAGCACCTTGTCCAGCGCTTCCAGATAAGGGGCGACCTCGGTGATCTGCGAGCCGATATGGCAGTCGATGCCCGCGACTTCCAGGTGCGGCAGCGCGGCGGCGGCGCGGTAGGTCGGCAGCACGTCCTCAAAGGCGACGCCGAACTTGTTGCCCTTCAGGCCGGTGGAGATATACGGGTGGGTCTTGGCGTCCACATCCGGGTTGATGCGCAGCGACACGCGCGCGCGCTTGCCCAGGCGGCCGGCCACGGCATTGAGGCGGTCCAGCTCGGGGATCGACTCGACATTGAACGACAGCACATCATGCTGGAGCGCCAGTTCCATCTCGGCGGCGGTCTTGCCCACGCCCGAGAACACTACCTTGCGCGGATCGCCGCCCACTGCCAGCACGCGCTGCAGCTCGCCGCCAGACACGATATCGAAGCCCGCGCCGAGCCTGGCGAAGACCTGCAGGATCGCCAGGTTCGAATTGGCCTTCATGGCGTACTGCACACGCGCGCGGCGCCCCTGGCACGCAGCGGCGTAGGCTTGGTAGGCGGCGGTCAGAGCGGCGCGCGAGTAGACGTAGGTAGGGGTGCCGTATTCGGCGGCAATGCGCGCGAGCGGCACGTGCTCGACGCTCAGGGCGCCGTCGTGGCGATGGAAGAAGGCGGTCATGGTTATTTGGCGGTGGGAGTGGCGTCCGGCGCTGCGTCCGGTGCCGTGGCGGGTGCCGCAGTGGGGGCGGAGCCCCGGGGAGCCGCCGGATTCGGCACGGCCGGGTTGCCCAGGCCGGGATCCGGTACACCCGGCTGCGCCGGTGCGGGAGGCTGCTTGGGCATCGTCAGCGGGCCGCGGATGCCGCATCCCGACAGCAGGGGCATCGCAAGGCTGGCGGCAAACGCCGATACAATCGCAACACGACGCAACATCGGGTCGTCCTTAAAATGTCGTCCAGGGTCGTCCCCGATCGTCCCGGAGTGTCCCTCAAGCGGAGCGCGGCGGGACCACCGGAAATACGAAGTACTTTTCAATACGCTGCCGGCTACGGCACTACATCGCTATAGCGGCCGCTGGCCGGCGGTCTTGGAGTTTAGCATGCCCCCCATGAGTGAAAGTGAGTTCCTGGCGCTGGCCCAGCAAGAGCTGGACCGGCTGGAAAGCGCGGTGGAAACCGCCGCCGACGCAGCCGACGCCGACATCGAAATCAACCGTGCCGGCAATCTCATGGAGCTCGAATTCGAAGACGGCTCCAAGATCATCGTCAACAGCCAGGCTCCCATGCAGGAACTGTGGGTGGCCGCGCGCTCGGGGGGGTTCCATTTTCGCCATGATGGCCAGCGCTGGGTCGATACGCGCGGCGGCGGTGAGCTGTATGCGGCGCTATCAGGCTACGTGAGCCAGCAGGCGGGGGTGACGCTGAAACTGGCCTGAGCGCTTTCGCCCACGCGCATGAAAAAAGCCGGCGATGGTTTCGCCGGCTTTTTCATTCGCGGGAAGCTGTCCCGGCGAGCCCTCAGCCGCCGCCGAACATTTCCAGGATGCGCTTCTTCTCTGCCTCGACGTCGGCGGGCGATTGCGTGCTTTCGTCCGGCTTGCCAGGCCACGGATCGCCCAGGCCAACCGAAGCCACGCCGGCGCCGCCCGCGTTTTCCTCGAAGGTCCAGTCGCCGCCCACCATGACCACGCCTTCCGGGGCCTGGCGTTCGGGGAGTTCCGGTACGCCCTTGAGCATCTTGCCCATGTAGCCCACCCAGATCGGCAGGGCCAGGCCGCCGCCGGTCTCGCGCACGCCCAGGCTCTTGGGCTGGTCGTAGCCCATCCAGGCGATCGCCACCAGCTTGGGCGTGTAGCCGGCGAACCAGGCGTCGACGGCGTCGTTGGTAGTGCCGGTCTTGCCGGCCAGGTCGTTGCGGCCCAGGCGCTGCTTGGCGCTGTTGGCCGTGCCGCTGCGCACTACCTCACGCAGCATGGTGTCGGCGATAAAGGCGGTGCGGGCATCCAGCACGCGCACCGCATCGGCGCCGGCGCGCTGGGGCTTGGTTTCGGAGATCACATTGCCGCGCGCATCGACCACCTTCTGGATCAGGTAGGGATTGACGCGGTAGCCGCCGTTGGCAAAGACCGAGTAGGCGCCAGCCATTTGCAGCGGGGTGACGCTGCCGGCGCCCAGCGCCATCGGCAGGTAAGCCGGGTGCTTGTCGGCGTCAAAGCCAAAGCGCGTGATGTAGTCCTGGGCGTACTGGGTGCCGATGGCGCGCAGGATGCGCACCGACACCAGATTCTTGGACTTTGCCAGCGCGCGGCGCATGGTCATCGGGCCTTCGAACTTGCCGTCGTAGTTCTTCGGCTCCCAGACCTGGCCACCGTTATCGCTGATCGACAGCGGCGCGTCGTTGATCACCGTGGCGGGGGAGAACCCCTTTTCCAGCGCCGCGGAGTAAATGAACGGCTTGAAGCTGGAGCCGGGCTGGCGCCAGGCCTGCGTCACGTGGTTGAACTTGTTGCGGTTGAAGTCGAAGCCGCCAACCATCGAGCGGATCTCGCCGTCTTCCGGGTTGAGCGAGATGAATGCGGCGGATACTTCCGGTAACTGCGTGACCGTCCATGCGCCTTTTTCGTCCTGCGTCACGCGGATGATCGCACCCGGCCGGATCTTGGCCTTGGGCTGCGCATTGGCCGCCAGCGACGGCGCGATGAAGCGCAGCGCCTGGCCTTCGATGGTGGCGACTTCGCCGGACAGCAGCGTGGCGGTGACCTGCTTGGCCGTCACGCTGGTGACCACGGCCGAGCGCAGGTCGTCGCTGCCCGGGTGCTCCAGCAGCGCGTCGTCGATGGCCTGCTCGCGCTCGTCCGCGCCAGCGGGCAGGTCGATAAAGGCCTCGGGGCCTCGATAGCCGTGGCGGCGCTCGTAATTCATGATGCCCGAGCGCACCGCCTCATAGGCGGCGTCCTGGTCGGGCTTGTTCAGCGTGGTGTAGACCGTCAGGCCGCGGGTGTAGGTTTCCTCGCGGTACTGCGCGTACATCAACTGGCGCACGATCTCGGCCACGTACTCGGCGTGGGTGGAGAACTCATTGCCCTCGCCGCGCACCTTCAGTTCTTCGTGGATGGCCTGTTCGTATTGCTCGGGCGTGAGGTAGCGCAGGTCGCGCATGCGCTGCAGGATGTACTCCTGGCGCACCTTGGCGCGCTTGGGGTTGACCACCGGGTTATACGCGGACGGTGCCTTGGGCAGGCCGGCCAGCATGGCGGCCTCGGCCGGCGTCACGTCCTTGATCGACTTGCCGAAATACACCCGGGCCGCGCTGGCAAAGCCATAGGCGCGCTGCCCCAGGTAGATCTGGTTCATGTACAACTCGAGGATCTGGTCCTTGGACAAGTTGGCCTCGATCTTGTAGGCCAGCAGCATTTCATACAGCTTGCGGGTGTAGGTCTTCTCGCTGGAGAGGAAGAAGTTGCGCGCCACCTGCATGGTGATGGTGGAGGCGCCCTGCGACAGGCCGCCGCGCAGGTTGGCCAGCCCGGCGCGCAGCACGCCGACGAAGTCGACGCCGCCGTGTTCGTAGAAGCGATCGTCCTCGATGGCCAGCACGGCCTTCTTCATCACGTCCGGTATTTCCGCAATCGGCACGAAATTGCGCCGTTCCTCGCCGAACTCACCAATGAGCACGTTGTCGGCCGTGTAGATCCGCAATGGGATCTTCGGGCGGTAATCCGTGATGGTGTCGAGCGATGGCAGGTTGGGCGCGGCCACCAGCAGCGCGTATCCCACCAGCAGTGCCACCGCCACGATCCCGGCCACCAGCAGGCCCAGGGCCCAAAAGGTCAGCCGGATCCAGATCGGACGTCGGGCAGGTAGGGACGGCTTCTGTTGTGCTGTGGCCATAAGGGAAATACCTAGTTAGAGGTGCCGGGATTATATCTCCCGGGATACTTCGCTCCCGGCGCGTTGTGGCGCGCAAGCCGCTATCGCGCTGTTACAAGATGTAATGGGATTGAGATCTGCATGAAACGAAAAGATGGGCGAAGTGGGCAGGGCGCCGGGCACCGTGGGATTTTGGCAACGCTTTGTGAGGGGTGTTGATGAAAAGCAATCGTGGTCAAACCGGCACATTGCCAGCGCCCCGTTTTTTAGTGAGAATCCATCAACTAAAAGAGCAAAACGTTTCATCCAAGAAACAATACAGACTCGCCAAATTAGAGCAACCAAGCCAAGGCGAGTTCAACGGTCAGGGGGTCACCTTGCGGCGAGGCATCTTGTCGGGGTTGTTGCGCCGTACGACGGTCGGCGTTGACATCGGGTCGTCCAGCGTTAAGGTAGTCGAGCTGTCCGTGGGCAGTGGCAAAAGCGACTATCGGCTGGAGAAATGTGCCAGCGAACTGCTGGACCGTAGTGCCGTTGCCGATGGCAACGTGGTCAATATCGAAGCCGTTGGCATCGCTCTGAAGCGCGCCCTCGGCAAAGCCGGCATCCGCACCAAGGAGGTGGTGCTCGGCGTGCCTTCGATGCTGACCGAATCGCAGACCGTCAGCCTGCCGGACAACCTGTCCGAGGACGAGCTTTACGTCCAGGTGGAATCCGAGGCGCATCGCCTTTATCCGCCATCGCAGGCCGTCAATTTCGATTTCGCCGTGATCGGCCCCAGCGAAACCGAGGGCGGCATCGGCGTGCGCGTTACCGCGGCAAACAGCGACCGTGTGCAGGAGCGCGTGACCGCTGCCGAAATGGCCGGGCTCAAGCCGCACGTGATGGACGTCGAGGAATACGCGGTGCAGCGTTCCGTGGTGCAGATGCTGGGCGTGTCCGCCGACATCAGCGCCACCGACGCCAAGGAGCTGCCTGTGGTGGCCGTGATCCACCTTGGCGGCAGCCGCTCCAAGGCGATCTTCTACCAAGGCTGGAAAGAGCTCTACGAGCAGCCGCTCAACAGCTACGGCGACCAGCTCACCCAGAGCGCGGCGCGCATGTTTACACTGGATGCGCTCAAGGCCGAGATCAAGAAGCGCAAGAATACGCTGCCCGAAGCCTGGCGCACCCAGTTGCTCAAGCCCTCCCTGGAGGCGCTGGCGGTGGAGGTGCAAGGCGCCGTGCGCAACTTCCTGTCAGCTTCAAGCATCGGCCGGGTCGACGAGATCCTGCTCTCCGGTGGCCATGCGTCGCTGATCGGCGTGCAAGCCGCGATCGAGCAGCAAACCGAGATCACCGCCACGCTGGCCAATCCCTTTGCCAACATGATGACAGCCGTCAAGGTCAACGAGCGCTATCTGCAGCGCGACCTGCCGGCCTACATCGTGAGCGCCGGGCTTGCGCTGCGCGGCCTGCAGTAAGCCAGCGAGGGAAGCCGCATGCCAACCAATTCGATCCCGACAGTTAATCTGCTGCCTTACCACGAAGCCCGCAGGGCCTCGCGGCGCAAGAAGGTCTATGCCCTGCTGGGCGGCGCGGCCGGCGCCGGCGCGCTGGTGGTGCTGCTGGGCGGCATGTACATCGATCACCGCGTCGATGCCGTGTCCAGCCTGAACCAGGTGCTTCTCGCAGAGAACAACCGCATGGACGGGCAGATCCGCGAGGTCAATTCGCTGCGCAAGGATATTGAAGGGCTGCTGCAGCGGCAGAAGGCCATCGAGGGCCTGCAGAACGAGCGCAATCGTCCCGTGCAGCTGCTGGAGGAACTGGTGCGCCAGGTGCCCGAAGGCGTGTACCTGACCACTCTCAAGCAGACCGGCGACGCCTTTACCGTGACCGGCATCGCGCAGTCGAACGAGCGCGTGTCGGAGTTGCTGCGCAACCTTAGCCAGGTGCAGTGGCTGGACAAGGCCGAGCTGGGCGAATCCAAGGCCGTGATGATGACCAACAACCTGCGCGAGCAACGGCGCCTGTTCGATTTCTCCATGCGCTTCGCCTACCGTGCGCCGCAAGCGCCGGAAGACGGCAAGAAGGGCAAGGCCGGCCTCGCCGGCGCGAGTGCGCCAGCAGGCGGAAAGGGCTGACCATGGCACTCAATAGCGAAATCTCGCTCGCCACGCTGAACGATCTCACCGCGCAGTTCCGCGGCCTGAACCTCAATGAGCCGGAAACCTGGCCGACCGCCCCGCGCGTGCTGTTCGCGGTGCTGGCTGCGGTGCTGGTGCTGCTGCTGGGCTGGCAGTTCTACTGGAGCGGCAAGCTCGAGGATCTCGATCGCCGGCATGCCGAGCAGGACACCCTGAAGCAGTCCTACCTGAGCAAGGTGGCGCAGGTGGCCAACCTGGATGCGCTTCGCAAGCAAAAGGCGGAAGTGGAGCAGCGCGTGGCGCTGGTCGAGCGCCAGTTGCCCAATAAGACCGAGATGGACGCGCTGCTGGCCGACGTCAATCACGCTGGCGTGGCGCGCGGCCTGCAGTTCGAGTTGTTCAAGCCGCAAGCCGCCGTGATCAAGCCGTACTTTGCCGAGATCCCGGTCAACCTGAAGGTCACCGGCCGCTACCACGACGTGGCCCAGTTCAATGCCGATGTTGCTGCGCTCTCGCGCATCGTCTCGATGCAGGGGCTGCAGTTCACCACCGGCAAGGATGGCGGGCTGACGATGGAAGCCACGGCCATGGCCTACCGCGCGCTGGACCCTGACGAACAGGCGGCGCAGCGCAAGGCGGAAGCCGCGGCGGCCAAGACGGCTGCGGGAGCAAAGAAATGATGCCAGCGATCCAGGCTTCGCGCCTGCGTGCCTGCGCTTGCGCGCTGATCGGCGCTGCGCTGTTGGCAGCCTGCGGGGGCAGCGAGGAAGACGGCCTGCGCCAATGGATGGCGCAAGCCCAGGCCGCCAAGGCGCCGCCGCCGGCGCCGCTGCCCGAGCCCAAACCTTACGTGCCGCGCGACTACGCGGGCCGCAGCGCGCCCGAGCCCTTTGCCCAGAACAAGATCGGCGACCTGAACCGGGTCCTGTCCGAGTCGCCGGAATCCGGCCGGCGGCGCGAGCCGCTGGAGGATTTCCCGCTGGAGAACTTCAAGATGCTGGGCGCCATGAAGAAGAGCGGCGAGACCTACGGCGTCGTGCAGGTAGATAACAAGATCCACCACGTCAAGGTGGGGCAGTATCTCGGCCAGAATTACGGCCGGGTGGTCCGCATCAACGATCAGGAGATCGTGTTGCGCGAATTGGTCCGGGAAGGGGTAGCCGAGTGGAAAGAGAAAATGACCAGCCTGAAGCTGGAGGGGTCGGCATGATCATGGGTCGCTGGTACCGGGCGCTTGCGGGCGCCGCAATGATGACGCTGGTATTGGCCGCGCCGGCTGCACTGGCGCAGCCGACGCCGGGCAATGCCATCAAGCGCGTCGACGCCTCCACGGTGGGCGAGCAGACCGTGTTCACGGTCGAGATGCAGGGGCCGCCGGCGCAAAAACCGGCCGACTTCACCACGCAGAATCCGCCCAAGCTCGCCATCGACTTTCTCGATACCGGCTTCGCGGCCGGGCGGGCGCAATATGACTTCGGCGGCAAGTTGCTCAAGAGCGCCAACGTGGTCCAGATAGGCGATCGCACCCGTGTGATCCTTGACCTGACCCGCGTGGCCAGCTACCGCACCGAGGTGCGCGGCAACCTGTTCGTGGTGCTGCTCGATAATGTCGCCCCGACTGCCCGCGCGGCGGTGCCGACGTTCGCCCCCAGCTCGGCGCAGGCGCCAGCAGTGCCGGCGATGCGGCCGACCGTGCGCAATATCGATTTCCGCCGTGGCCAGGATGGCGCTGGCCGCATCGTGGTGGATCTTTCCTCGCGCGACTCCGGCATCAATATCGCGCAGCAGGGCCAGAACGTGGTGGTCGATTTCCTCAACACATCGCTGCCCGACGGCATGCGCAGGCGCTTTGACGTGACGGATTTCGGCACTCCGGTGCAGGGCATGCGCGCGAGCGACAACAACGGCAGCACCCGCCTCACCATCGAGCCGCGCGGCAACTGGGAGTACAGCTCCTACCAGACCGATACGCAGTTCGTGGTGGAGGTGCGCCCGGTCAAGGAAGATCCGGCCAAGCTGATCAGCGGGGCAGGCTTTCGCGGCGAGCGGCTCTCGCTGAACTTCCAGAACATCGATATCCGCTCGCTGCTGCAGGTGTTTGCCGATTTCACCAATCTCAACATCATCACCAGCGAAAGTGTGCAGGGCAACCTGACCCTGCGCCTGAAGGATGTGCCCTGGGACCAGGCGCTGCAGATCGTGCTCGATGCCAAGGGACTGGCCTCGCGCCGCAACGGCAATGTGCTGTGGGTGGCGCCAAAGGCCGAGCTGGCCACCAAGGAAAAGCTCGAACTCGAGTCGCAGCAGCAGATCAATGACCTCGAGCCGATCCGCAGCCAGGTGTTCCAGCTCAACTACCAGCGTGCCGAAGACGTGCGGCGCATGCTGCTCGGGCTGGCCGCGGCGGGTGCAGGCGGCGTCGGCGGCGCGGGCGCGTTGGGCAGCGTGGGCGCAGTCGGGGCGGTCGGCATAGGCGGTGTGGCTGCCAGTAACACCCGCATGCTGTCCAAGCGCGGCTCGCTGACGGCCGATCCCCGTACCAACCAGCTGTTCGTGTCCGATATCGCGACCAAGCTCGAAGAGGTGCAGAGTTTCCTCGGCAAGATCGACATCCCGGTGCGCCAGGTCATCATCGAGGCGCGCATCGTCGAGGCCAACGATACCTTTAGCCGCAACTTGGGCGTCAGGCTGGGTTTTGCCTCCAAGACGGCAGGTGCCGGCTACGGCAACACCTACACCAATGTGGTCAGCCCGGTGACGCAGAACGCAACCTGGGACAACGGCCCGGCGCTGAGCCTGCCGGCGGCGGCGATCAACGGCGTCAACCCGGGCTCGGTCGCGGTCAGCCTGTTCAGCAACACGGCCGGCCGTTTCCTGGCGCTCGAGCTGTCCGCGCTGGAAGCGGACGGGCGGGGCAAGATCATCTCCAGCCCGCGCGTGGTCACCGCCAACAATATCAAGGCGCTGATCGAGCAAGGCACGGAGTTGCCCTACCAGGCCGCCACCTCCAGTGGCGCCACCTCGGTGCAGTTCCGCAAGGCCAACCTGAAGCTGGAAGTCACGCCGCAGATCACGCCGGAAGGCAATGTGCTGCTGGATGTCGACGTCAACAAGGACAGCGTGGGCATTCAGACCACCTCGGGCTTCGCCATCGACACCAAGCACGTGCAGACGCAGGTGCTGGTGGAGAACGGTGGCACGGTGGTGATTGGCGGCATCTATAGCCAGACCGAGTCCACCAATGTGAACAAGGTGCCACTGCTGGGGGACATCCCGATCCTCGGCAACCTGTTCAAGGACAACGCCAAGGTCAACAACCGGACCGAGCTGCTGGTGTTCCTGACACCGCGCGTGCTCAACGACAGTGTGTCGCTGAAATAGCGCCCGCGCCCGCCGGATGCAGTAGACTGACAGGCCGCATCGTTCCGATGCGGCTTTTTTATTGTCCAGGCGTGCTAGAGAGGTTGGGCGAAGGTGCATGTGGCCGGCGCGCAAGGCGTGTCGCGAGGTGGGTTGCCTTGTGCCGATTGCGCCTCGCCACTTGCCCGGATCGTCCCAACATAAGAAGATGATGCAGTTTTCCACCGCGAGGGCCGGCCAGAGACCCGGCTTCCGCCCGACACGCCAGTGACAGTCACCCGCCCGAACCTTTTCTTTGTTGGCCTGATGGGTGCCGGCAAGACCACCGTCGGCCGTACCGTGGCCCGGCGCCTGAATTACCCGTTCTTCGATTCGGATCACGAACTCGAGGCGCGTTGCGGCGTGCGTATCCCGATCATCTTCGAGCATGAGGGTGAAGCGGGCTTTCGCGACCGCGAGGCGCAGGCGATCGACGAGCTGACCCAGCGCCGCGGCATCGTGCTGGCCACCGGCGGCGGCGCGGTGCTGCGCCCGGAGAATCGCGCCCACCTGAAGGCGCGCGGCACCGTGGTCTACCTGCGCGCCAGCCCGCACGACCTGTGGCTGCGCACCCGCCACGACCGCAATCGCCCGCTGCTGCAGACCGAAGACCCCAAGGGACGGCTGGAGACGCTCTATGGTGAGCGCGACCCGCTTTACCGCGAGGTGGCGGATTTCATCATCGAGACCGGCAAGCCTTCGGTAGCGCAGCTTGCTAATATGGTGTTGATGCAACTTGAAATGGCCGGTTTCACCGTTGCCGCCGAAGAACCCGAAGGGGCAGACGGCGAGTGCGCGGACAACCTCCCGGCGCAGGACCAGAATCACAATGATCACCCTTGAAGTCAGCCTCGGGGAGCGCAGCTACCCCATCCATATCGGCACCGGCCTGCTTGACCAGACTGAGTTGTTCCGCCCCCATGTGCGTGGCCAGCATGCCGTCATCGTCACCAATGAGACCGTAGGGCCGCTGTACGCCGCCCGCGTCCAGGCCAGCCTGGCGGCGCTTGGCAAGACCGTGCGCACCGTGACCCTGCCCGACGGCGAAGCCTTCAAGCAGTGGGAAACGCTCAACCTGATCTTCGACGCGCTGCTTAGCGCGGGCGCCGACCGCAAGACCACGCTGATCGCGCTGGGCGGCGGCGTGGTGGGCGACATGACCGGGTTCGCCGCTGCCTGCTACATGCGCGGCGTGCCGTTCGTGCAAGTGCCCACGACCTTGCTCTCGCAGGTGGATTCGTCGGTTGGCGGCAAGACCGGCATCAATCACCCGCTCGGCAAGAACATGATCGGCGCCTTCCACCAGCCCAATGCCGTGATTGCCGACATCGACACCCTGCGCACGCTGCCGGAGCGCGAACTCGCGGCGGGCCTGGCCGAGGTGATCAAGCACGGCGCCATGGCCGATGCCGGCTATTTCGGCTGGATCGAGGGCAATATCCGCGCGCTCAACGCCTGCGACCCGGACATCATGGCGCTGGCGGTCAAGCGCTCCTGCGAGATCAAGGCTGCCGTGGTGGCCCAGGACGAGCGCGAGGGCGGCCTGCGCGCCATGCTTAATTTTGGCCACACCTTCGGCCACGCGATCGAGGCTGGCATGGGCTATGGCGAGTGGCTGCACGGCGAGGCCGTGGGTTGCGGCATGGTGATGGCGGCGGACCTGTCGCACCGGCTCGGCTTCATCGACACCGAAACGCGCGCGCGCGTGGTGCACCTCATCCGCGCCGCCATGCTGCCTGTGGTCGCGCCGGAACTCGGCACCGACCGCTACATCGAACTGATGAAAGTGGACAAGAAGGCAGAAGCCGGCAGCATCAAGTTCATTCTGCTCAGGAAGCTGGGCGAAGCCTTCATCACCACCGTGCCAGACCCTGACCTGCGCGCTACCTTGCAGCACGCGGTGCTCAGGCCGCCTACCGAGGCGCCGGTCGCCTGACGCGATTGGTTGTGCCTTGCAACGCCGTCCGGGCGGCGCACTGCCACCCGGCGCACGCCTGACCGGATTGCCGCATGACCGACCTCGAAAGCCATCTCGCTCCCTATGCCGCCCGCTCCGCGCAGACGCTTGGGCGGGCGCACGCCGAACCGGCCTCGTCCTCGCGCACAGAATTCCAGCGCGACCGCGACCGCGTCATCCACAGCACGGCCTTCCGGCGGCTCGAGTACAAGACCCAGGTCTTCGTCAATCATGAAGGTGACCTGTTCCGCACCCGGCTCACCCACAGCCTGGAAGTGGCGCAGATCGCCCGCTCCATTGCCCGCAACCTGCGCTTGAACGAGGATCTGGTCGAAGCCATCTCGCTGGCGCACGATCTTGGGCACACGCCCTTCGGCCATGCTGGCCAGGACGCGCTGAACAACTGCATGAAGAATCACGGCGGCTTCGAGCACAACCTGCAGAGCCTCCTAGTGGTGGATGAGCTGGAGGAGCGCTATGGCGGCTTCAATGGGCTCAACCTGACGTTCGAGACGCGTGAGGGCGTGCTCAAGCATTGCTCGCGCGTCAATGCCTCTGCGCTGGGGGAGCTGGGCCGGCGCTTTCTGGAGGGCACGCAGCCCTCGCTGGAGGCCCAGCTGGCCAACCTGGCTGACGAGATCGCCTACAACAACCACGACATCGACGACGGCCTGCGCTCGGGGCTGCTCACGCTCGAGCAGATGGACGAAGTGCCGATGTGGGGGCGCCATCGCGCCGAGGCGATGGCGGCGTTTCCCGGCATCAACGGGCGGCGCGTGATCAACGAAACCGTACGCCGCATGATCAACACGCTGATTGTCGACCTGATCGAAACCACCAGCCAGAACATTGCCGCCGCCAACCCGCGCAATATCGAGGCCGTGCGGGCTGCAGGCCCGCTGGTGGCCTTCAGCGCGCCGGTGCGCGAGGAAGCGGCGGCACTCAAGCGTTTCCTGTTCCGCCATCTCTATCGCCATTACCTGGTGATGCGTATGTCCTCCAAGGCCCAGCGCATCATCACCGACCTGTTCGATGTGTTCATGGCGGATCCGCGCCTGCTGCCGCCGCAGTACCAGGCGGGACAAGGCCGTGACCCGTCCCGGCTGATCTCGCACTACATCGCCGGCATGACCGACCGCTATGCGATCCGGGAGCACCGCCGCATTTTTGCTGTCGACGAAGGCAGTTAGGCCGGCGCGGCCAGTGGGAAAATTGGGGACGGATCAGGCTGCGGCTACGCTATCATCGGGCATCGCTTCCGTTTGATGCCATCCGACCGGCAAGCACCTATCGCCGATTCCTTTCGCCCATCATGGCCCGACTTCCTCGTTTCTCCCCGGCTTCGCTGCCGGCACTGGTGTTGCAACGCGGCAACAATCGTCAGCCCGTCTTCCTTGGCACCGACGACTACCTCCACTACCTGGACTGCCTGCGCATGGCCGCGCGGGAGCACGACCTGGCGATCCACGCTTACGCCTTGCGGCCGAATCATGTCCACCTCGTGGCAACCCCACGGCATGCCGATTCGCTCAGCCTCACCATGCAAGCGGTAGGGCGGCGCTACGCGCGCTATTTCAACCGGGTCGAGGACCGTACCGGCACGCTGTGGGATGGCCGCTTTCGCTCGGCGGTGTTCGATCCGATCGCCTGGATGCTGCCGGCCATGCAATACGTGGAGGGCAACGCCGTGCGTGCCGGCGAGGTGATGTCGGCCGACGGGGATCGCTGGAGCAGCTATCGCCACCATGCCGGCATCGAGGCCAGCCCCTTTGTGAGCGATCACTCTGCGTACTGGGCGCTGGGCAATACGCCGTTCGAGCGCCAATCCAATTACCGTGCCGTCACCGCCGAAGGGCTGTCGTCGATGACGCTGGCCACACTTCGCAGCCACGCGCATAGCGGCTGGCCACTGGGTGACGCGGCCTTCCTTGCGCAACTCGAGCGCCAGGGCGGGCGGCGCGTCCAGCCGTTGCCCAAGGGCCGCCCGGCGGGCCGATCCGCAATGGACAGGGAGTCCGAGCCGGACATGGTCTAGCCTTGGGCCGGACGTGCGAAGTACGGCGCGCTCGGCAGCTACGAGATCAGCAGTGCACGCTTCGCGCTGCACCATTTTAATCTGTCCCCAAATAAAGACCATCCCCGATGTGGTGCGAGGCTTAATATTATCTGACCCCATTTAAAAATTTTGCGGGACGCGTACGATTCTTTTATAGTTGCTCCACCCACATTCATTGTGCGGCGCGTCACGCCTGTGTACGCCGCTGCGGCCCCGCTGTCTCTCTGGTTCCCCGTCCCCGGTTTCCAACCGGCCCCGGTGGAAGAGTGCGGTCCCCGTTCCGGTCTGCCTTGCTGGCTCGCAGCCCTCACCGGAATCAAGCCCGTGGACCAATCGCAATCCCAATCAAAGCAAACGATGGCCCAAGCGCAGGCCGCAGAGTCTGCCGCCGCTGCGCATGCGCCTGCCTCGCGTCCGCAAGCCCAGGGCATGTACGACCCCGCCAATGAAAAAGACGCCTGCGGCGTCGGCATGGTTGCCCATATCAAGGGCAAGAAGAGCCATGAGATCGTCCAGCAAGGCTTGAAGATCCTGGAAAACCTGGACCACCGTGGCGCGGTCGGCGCCGATGCGCTGATGGGCGACGGTGCCGGTATCCTGATCCAGATCCCGGACCAGTTCTACCGTGAAGACATGGCCAAGCAGGGCGTGACCCTGCCGCCGTCCGGCGAGTACGGCGTGGGCATGATCTTCCTGCCGAAGGAGCACGCCTCCCGCCTGGCCTGCGAGCAAGAGCTCGAGCGCACCGTGCGCCTGGAAGGCCAGGTCGTGCTGGGCTGGCGCGATGTGCCGGTCGACGCCGCCATGCCGATGTCGCCGACGGTGCGCACCACCGAGCCGGTGATCCGCCAGATCTTCATCGGTCGCGGCCGCGACATCATGACCACGGACGCGCTGGAACGTAAGCTCTACGTGATCCGCAAGACCGCCAGCCATGCCATCCAGGCGCTCAAGCTCAAGCACGGCAAGGAGTACTTCGTGCCGTCGATGTCGGCGCGCACGGTCGTGTACAAGGGCCTGCTGCTGGCAACGCAAGTCGGCGAGTACTACCTGGACCTGCAGGACCCGCGCGCCGTCTCGGCCCTGGCCCTGGTGCACCAGCGCTTCTCCACCAACACCTTCCCGGCCTGGGAACTGGCCCACCCATACCGCATGGTCGCCCACAACGGCGAAATCAACACGGTCAAGGGCAATGTGAACTGGGTCAACGCGCGGACCGGCGCGATCTCGTCGCCGGTGCTGGGCGACGACCTGCCCAAGCTGTGGCCGCTGATCTATCCCGGCCAGTCGGACACGGCATCGTTCGACAACTGCCTTGAACTGCTGACGATGGCCGGCTACCCGCTCGTCCACGCCATGATGATGATGATCCCGGAAGCCTGGGAGCAGCACACCATGATGGACGACAACCGCCGCGCCTTCTACGAGTACCATGCCGCCATGATGGAGCCCTGGGACGGCCCCGCCGCGATCTGCTTCACCGATGGCCGCCAGATCGGTGCCACGCTGGACCGTAACGGCCTGCGCCCGGCACGCTTCTACGTGACCGAGGACGACATCGTGGTGCTGGCTTCGGAAGCCGGCGTGCTGCCGTTCCCCGAGTCGCGCATCGTGCAGAAATGGCGCCTCCAGCCGGGCAAGATGTTCCTGATCGACATGGAGCAAGGCCGCATCATCGACGACAAGGAACTCAAGGACAACCTGGCCAACGCCAAGCCCTACAAGAGCTGGATCGACGCCGTGCGCATCAAGCTCGACGAGCTGGATGCCAAGCCCGAGGACGTGGCTGCCGAGAAGAAGCCGGACGCACGCCTGCTGGATCGCCAGCAAGCCTTCGGCTACACGCAGGAAGACGTCAAGTTCCTGATGGCGCCGATGGCGCTGGCAGGCGAGGAAGCCACCGGCTCGATGGGCAATGACAGCCCGCTGGCCGTGCTGTCGTCCAAGAACAAGACGCTGTACCACTACTTCAAGCAGCTGTTCGCCCAGGTCACCAACCCGCCGATCGACCCGATCCGCGAGAACATGGTGATGTCGCTGGTGTCCTTCATCGGACCCAAGCCCAACCTGCTCGAGTTGAACAACATCAACCCGCCGATGCGTCTCGAAGTGTCCCAGCCCGTGCTGGACTTCAAGGACATCGCCAAGATCCGTAATATCGAGCACTACACCGGCGGCAAGTTCCGTTCGTATGAACTGAATATCTGCTACCCGCAGGCATGGGGCAAGGAAGGCATCGAAGCCCGCCTGGCCTCGCTGTGCGCGGAAGCCGTGGATGCCGTGCGCTCGGGCTACAACATCCTGATCGTGTCGGACCGCCGCGTCGATGCGCAGCACGTGGCCATCCCCGCGCTGCTGGCAACGTCCGCCATCCACCACCACCTGGTGGACAAGGGCCTGCGTACCTCGGCCGGCCTAGTGGTGGAAACCGGCACGGCACGCGAGGTGCATCACTTCGCGCTGCTGGCCGGCTACGGCGCCGAAGCCGTGCACCCGTACCTGGCGATGGAAACGCTGGCCGACATGGCACAAGGCCTGTCCGGCGACCTGTCGCCCGAGAAGGCGGTCAAGAACTTCGTCAAGGCGATCGGCAAGGGCCTGCAGAAGGTGATGTCCAAGATGGGCATCTCCACCTACATGTCGTACACCGGTGCGCAGATCTTCGAAGCCATCGGCCTGTCGCGCGAGCTGGTGCAGAAGTACTTCCACGGCACCGCGACGAATGTCGAAGGCATCGGCATCTTCGAGGTGGCCGAGGAAGCGCTGCGCCTGCACCAGGACGCCTTCGGCGACAACCCGGTGCTGGACACCATGCTGGAGACCGGCGGCGAGTATGCCTACCGCGTTCGCGGCGAAGCGCATATGTGGACCCCGGACTCGGTGGCCAAGCTGCAGCACGCTGTGCGCGCCGACGACGGCAAGGGCGCGTACCAGACGTACAAGGAATACGCCAACATCATCAACGACCAGAGCCGCCGCCACATGACGCTGCGCGGCCTGTTCGAGTTCAAGGTCGATCCGACCCGCGCCATCGCGCTGGAAGAAGTCGAACCGGCCAAGGAGATCGTCAAGCGCTTTGCCACCGGCGCCATGTCGCTGGGCTCGATTTCCACCGAAGCCCACGCCACGCTGGCCGTCGCGATGAACCGCATCGGCGGCAAGTCCAACACCGGTGAAGGCGGTGAGGACGCGAACCGCTACCGCAACGAGCTGCGCGGCATCCCCATCAAGCAAGGCGACACGCTGCAGGGCCTGCTGGGCACCGAAGCCGTGGTGCGCGACCAGGAACTGCAGGCTGGCGACTCGCTGCGCTCGAAGATCAAGCAGGTGGCCTCGGGCCGTTTCGGCGTGACCGCCGAATACCTGGCGTCCGCCGACCAGATCCAGATCAAGATGGCACAGGGCGCCAAGCCCGGCGAAGGTGGCCAGCTGCCCGGCCACAAGGTCTCGGACTACATCGGCAAGCTGCGTTACTCGGTGCCGGGCGTGGGCCTGATCTCGCCGCCCCCGCACCATGACATCTATTCGATCGAAGATCTGGCGCAACTGATCCACGACCTGAAGAACGTCAACCCGGCCTCCGATATCTCGGTCAAGCTCGTGTCCGAAGTGGGCGTGGGCACCGTGGCAGCGGGCGTGGCCAAGGCCAAGGCCGATCACGTGGTGATCGCCGGCCATGACGGCGGCACCGGCGCTTCGCCGCTGTCGTCGATCAAGCACGCCGGCACGCCGTGGGAGCTGGGCCTGGCCGAGACGCAGCAGACGCTGATGCTCAACGGCCTGCGCAACCGTATCCGCGTGCAGGCCGACGGCCAGATGAAGACCGGCCGCGACGTCGTCATCGGCGCGCTGCTGGGAGCCGACGAGTTCGGCTTCGCTACCGCGCCGCTGGTGGCCGAAGGCTGCATCATGATGCGCAAGTGCCACCTGAACACCTGCCCGGTGGGCGTGGCTACGCAGGATCCGGCGCTGCGCGCGAAATTCCAGGGCAAGCCCGAGCACGTGGTGAACTTCTTCTTCTTCATCGCCGAAGAAGCCCGCGAGATCATGGCGCAACTGGGCATCCGCACGTTCGACGAGCTGATCGGCCGCGCCGACCTGCTCGACACCAAGCCCGGCATCGAGCACTGGAAGGCACGCGGCCTTGATTTCACCCGCGTGTTCTACCAGGCACCGTTCCCCGCCGAGCTGCCGCGCTTCCATACCGACGTGCAGGACCACGGCCTGTCGCTGGAAGCCGGCAAGGCACTGGACCACGTGCTGATCGCCAAGGCTCGCCTGGCCATCGACAAGGGTGAGCGCGTGTCGTTCATCCAGCCGGTTAAGAACGTCAACCGTACCGTCGGCGCGATGCTCTCGGGCGTGGTGGCCAAGCAGTACGGCCATGAAGGCCTGCCTGACGACACCATCCACATCCAGTTGCAGGGCACCGCCGGGCAGTCCTTCGGCGCATTCCTGGCGCACGGCGTCACGCTGGACCTGGTAGGTGATGGCAACGACTATGTGGGCAAGGGCCTGTCCGGCGGCCGCGTGATCGTGCGCGCCCCGCATGAGTTCCGCGGCGACCCGACACGCAACATCATCGTGGGCAACACCGTGCTGTATGGCGCGATTGCTGGCGAGGCGTTCTTCAACGGCGTGGCGGGCGAGCGCTTCGCGGTGCGCAACTCCGGCGCGGCCGCGGTGGTGGAAGGCACGGGCGACCATGGCTGCGAGTATATGACCGGCGGCACCGTGGTGGTGCTGGGCGGCACTGGGCGCAACTTCGCGGCCGGCATGTCGGGCGGCATGGCCTATGTCTATGACGAGGACGGCCTGTTCGACAAGCGCTGCAACACCTCGATGGTGGCACTGGAAACGGTGCTGGCCGCGGCAGACCAGGAGAAGGGCCAGTCGCCCGCTTCCTGGCACAAGATGGGCGGCCAGCGCGAGCTTGACGAAGTCATCCTCAAGGGCTTGATCGAGCAGCATTTCCGCTTCACGGGCTCAGAGCGCGCCAAGGCATTGCTGGCCGACTGGACCACGGCACGCCGCAAGTTCGTCAAGGTCTTCCCGACCGAGTACAAGCGCGCACTGGGCGAGATGTATGCCAAGGAACAGGAAGCGAAAGACAGCGACCGGGAAGCCATCGCCGCCTGAGCCCCGAGGGCAGGGCAGAGAGCCCGACCAAGCATGAGCGCTGTCGCGGATTCGCGCCGGCCTCACAAGATACTGACCTCACAGCGGGGCCGGCGCATGCGCCGGTGCCGCTCAGCATGACCAAGGACGCAACATGGGTAAGGCGACTGGCTTTCTCGAATTTCCGCGCCAGAACGAAGGTTACGAGCCCGTAACCAAGCGCGTGAAGCACTACAAGGAATTCGTATTCGCGCTGTCCGACAGCGAAGCGAAGATCCAGGGCGCGCGCTGCATGGACTGCGGCATCCCGTTCTGCAACAACGGCTGCCCGGTCAACAACATCATCCCCGACTTCAACGACCTGGTGTATCGCCAGGACTGGAAGTCGGCGATCGAGGTGCTGCACCAGACCAACAACTTCCCCGAGTTCACGGGCCGCATCTGCCCGGCACCGTGCGAAGCTGCCTGCACCCTTGGCATCAATGAAGCACCGGTCGGCATCAAGTCGATCGAGCACGCCATCATCGACAAGGCCTGGGAAGAAGGCTGGGTTGCCCCGCGGCCGCCCAAGCACAAGACCGGCAAGACCGTTGCCGTGGTTGGCTCCGGCCCCGCCGGCATGGCCGTCGCCCAGCAATTGGCGCGCGCCGGCCATGACGTGACCGTGTTCGAGAAGAACGACCGCATCGGTGGCCTGCTGCGCTATGGCATCCCCGACTTCAAGCTTGAGAAGTGGCTGATCGACCGCCGCATGGAACAGATGCAGGCCGAAGGCGTGACCTTCCGTGCCGGCGTGATGGTGACCGACGGCGAACTGCCGGCCGGCATCAAGAACTATGCGCGTGAAACCATCTCGGCACAGGCCCTGCAAGACCAGTTCGACGCCGTGGTGCTGGCGGGTGGCTCGGAAGTGCCGCGCGACCTGCCGGTCCCGGGGCGCGAGCTCGACGGCATCCATTACGCGCTGGAATTCCTGATCCCGCAGAACAAGGAAGTGGCCGGCGACGAGCCCAACGCGCTGCGCGCCGATGGCAAGCACGTGATCGTGATCGGTGGCGGCGATACCGGCTCAGACTGCGTAGGTACGTCGAACCGCCATGGCGCGGAATCGATCATCCAGTTCGAGCTGCTGCCGCAGCCGCCGGAAGAAGAGAACAAGGCGCTGGTGTGGCCGTACTGGCCGATCAAGCTGCGCACCTCGTCCTCGCACGACGAAGGCTGCAACCGCGACTGGTCGGTCGCCACCAAGGAGTTCATTGGCGAGAACGGCAAGATCACCGCGCTCAAGGCCTGCCGCGTCGAATGGAAGGATGGCAAGATGCAGGAAGTGCCGGACAGCGAGTTCATCCTCAAGGCGGATCTCGTGCTGCTGGCCATGGGCTTCACCAACCCGGTGGGCTCGCTGCTCAGCGCTTTCGGCGTGGATACCGATGCGCGCAAGAACGCCCGCGCCAGCACCGAAGGCGATCGTGCGTATCACACCAACGTGCCCAAGGTGTTCGCCGCTGGCGACGTGCGCCGCGGCCAGTCGCTGGTGGTGTGGGCGATCCGCGAAGGCCGCCAGGCCGCGCGTTCGGTCGATGCCTTCCTGATGGGGCATTCCGAGCTGCCGCGCTGATTCGCGTAATGGCTTTGCTGATGCGGTGACGCGTGACTCGCGCCGCAAGACCCGCCCCGCGCAAGCCGGGCGGGTTTTTTTATAGCGGCGCGCTCAGCCTGGCTGCAGCGTACGGCCCATCAGCACGGCATCGTTGCCGTAAGCCGCCAGTTTGGCGGACGCGGCAGCGCTTGGAGGCGTCAAATTCTCGTACCCGAGTCTGCGCCACCATGCCGCAGCCGATTGCACGGCGACCAGCCGCGACGAGCGCAATCCGGCAGCGAGCGCGGTCGTGCGGGCCGCGGCGTAGAGCGTTGGCGCCAGGCCCCGGCCTTGGCCGGCGGGCGCTACCGCCATATCGTGCACGAACCAGGTCAGCATGCCGGCCGGCTCACCAGCGCGTTCCCAATGCCGCTCCAGCACCCCGTCGAGTGCTGGCAGGCTGTTCTGGGGCCACATGTGGGTAAACAGATAGGCTGCCAGCTCACCATTCCGGCCGGCGGCCACCCAGCAAGTGGCGGGCGACAGCGCCAGGCGGCTGCCGAGGGCTGCGGCGGACTCGAGCAGCATGCCGCGATAGCACTGGGCCTGGATTTCCAGCACGGCGGGCAGGTCGGTGGCCAGCATGGGCCGAGGAGTGTATTCACGCATGACGGGCGATTATAGGTGGCGTCGAAGCACAGGCGCGCGGATGCCCGGAGATCCGCGCCCAGCCATGCTTACAGGGTTGTCCCGGCTATGGTTAACGTGGTCTGTGCGGTTTTGGGCATTCTTCGTAGAATGACCTGACAATTAGAACAAAGAAAACAAAGACTGCCTCGCTAATCCCTTTTCAGCCGATCAAGACGCCACGGCGATGCCAGTGGCCCGGAGGAATTGATGTCCGAAGTGCGCATTGTTTCGCGGCTTTGGCGAGGTAAGGCGACGTTGCTTCACCCCGCTGCCATGCCGGCTTGTCCGCAGCTGTTTTCGCATGTCTGGCTTCTGCTGTTCCTCGCTGCCCTGCTGCTTGCCGCGAGCCGGCCCGGTCTGGCCCGACCCGCCTCTGTGCCGGTTACCCAGGCGGCGGCGCCTGCGCGCCCGATATCGTTTCCCGTCCGTCCCATTCGCCTGATTGTGCCTTTCCCGGCCGGTGGCGTGCCGGATGCCGTGGCGCGCCTGCTGGCCGAGCGCCTGGCGGAACGCCTCGGCGTGCCGGTCGACGTCGACAACCGGCCCGGTGCGGGCGGCACCACGGCGGGAGACGTGGTGGCCAAGGCCAGTTCCGACGGGCATACCCTACTGTTCCACCAAGCCACCATGCTGATCCAGCCTGGCCTGGAGCCGGTGCCTTATGACGTAGTGCGCGACTTCACGCCGGTGGCGCGGGTCGCGACCATGCCGCTGTTCCTGGTGATCGACGCGCGCCTGCCGATGCGCACGCCGCAGCAATGGCTCGCCGCGGTCAATGCCAGTCCGGGATCCTACAGCTACGGTTCCGGCCAGGCCGGCAGCCCCTCGCATCTCTATGCCCAATACGCTGTGCATGGTGTGCCGAACGGGGTGCCGCTGGTTACGGCCAAGGGCGAGGCGGCGGTGGTGCAGGAGATGCTGGCAGGGCGCGTCAGTGCTTGCTTCTGCGCGTTTGCTTCCGTGCAGGCCCAGGTCAAGAGCGGCAACTTGCGCCTGCTTGGCGTGACTGGTGTGGCGCGCTCGCAACTGGCGCCCACGGTGCCCACGCTGCAGGAGTCGGGGGTGGATGGCTACGGCGCGGCGGCCTGGTACGGCGTCATTGCCCCGGCCAAGACACCGCATGCCATCGTGGCGCGGATCGCCAGCGAGCTGGACGGCATCATGGGCGAGCGCGAGGTGCGGGATCGCCTGCTGGCTGCAGGCCTGACGCCGTTGCGCGATTCGCCGGAAGCCTTTGCGACGGCGATCCGGTCGGAGTCGATCCAGTGGCAGGTGATCTTGCGGCAAACTGGCGGGCCTACTGAACCTTGAGCTTTGCTTTTTCGGCAGAGATCACCGAAGCCTGCAAGGCAAATGTGATGAAACAATGATTTGCATAGAGTGGATGTGGATTGCGCCACACTGCCTCGGGCAGCGCTAGGTAGTAGCCCTTATAATGGCGGACTGCCTAACACGGTGCCAACGTGACCGATTCCGCCTCAAACCTCGTCGAGCTCCAATCTGTCGATTTCGCCTATACGGCGGGCGGCAAGCCAATCCTGTCGGGCCTTAGCATGCGCTTCCCGCGCGGCAAGGTGGTGGCTGTCATGGGCGGCTCTGGCTGCGGCAAGACCACCGTGATGCGCCTGATCGGCGGCCAGGTCAGGCCGCAGAGCGGCCAGGTGCTCTTCAACGGCGCTAATGTTCCCGCCCTCGCCCGTAGTGACCTGTACGCCGTGCGGCGGCAGATGGGCATGCTGTTCCAGTTTGGTGCGTTGTTCACCGATCTCTCCGTGTTCGACAACGTTGCTTTCCCGTTGCGCGAACATACCGATTTGCCCGAGTCGATGATCCGCGACCTGGTGCTGATGAAGCTCAACGCCGTCGGCCTGCGCGGCGCGCGCGAGCTGATGCCGTCGGAGATCTCCGGTGGCATGGCGCGCCGGGTGGCACTGGCCCGCGCGATCGCGCTGGATCCAGCCCTGCTGATGTACGACGAGCCCTTTGCCGGCCTCGACCCGATCTCGCTGGGCCTGACCGCACGCCTGATCCGCAGCCTGAACGATGCGCTGGGGGCCACCTCCATCATCGTGTCGCATGACGTCAACGAGACCTTTCTCATCGCCGACTACGTCTATTTCATTGCCAATGGCCGCATTGCCGCCGAAGGCGAGCCCGAAGCCCTGCGTGCCTCGACGGATCCCTTCGTGCACCAGTTCGTCCATGCCGAGCCTGACGGCCCGGTCCCGTTCCACTATCCGGGGCCGTCGCTGGCCGAGGACTTCGTGAGCGGAGCCGGACGATGATGGGATTTTTCACGAGCATCGGCTCCGCGGTGCGGCAGTCGGTCAGCGGACTGGGTCATGCCACGCGCATGTTTTTCACGGTACTGGCGATGTCTCCGGCGTTGCTGCGCCGCTTCCGGCTGGTGAGCGACCAGATTTTCTTTGTCGGCAACCTGTCGCTGGTGATCATTGCGGTTTCTGGCCTGTTTGTCGGCTTTGTGCTGGGTTTGCAGGGCTATTACACGCTGAATCGCTACGGCTCCGAGCAGGCGCTGGGGCTGCTGGTGGCGCTGTCGCTGGTGCGCGAGCTGGGCCCGGTGGTGACGGCGCTGCTGTTCGCCGGCCGTGCCGGCACGTCACTCACCGCCGAGATCGGCCTGATGAAGGCGGGTGAGCAACTCACCGCCATGGAAATGATGGCGGTCAATCCGCTGCAGCGCGTGATTGCGCCGCGCTTCTGGGCTGGTGTGGTTGCCATGCCGGTGCTGGCGGCGATTTTCAGCGCCGTTGGCATCCTGGGTGGCTATGTGGTCGGGGTGCAGATGATCGGCGTGGACGCGGGCGCGTTCTGGTCGCAGATGCAAAACGGCGTGGATGTTCGCAATGACGTGCTCAATGGCGTCATTAAGAGCTTCATTTTTGGCGTCGCGGTGACGTTTATAGCGTTGTACCAGGGCTATCAGGCCAAGCCGACGCCGGAAGGCGTGTCGCGCGCCACCACGCGCACTGTCGTGATTGCCTCGCTGGCGGTGCTGGCGCTGGATTTCCTGCTGACTGCGCTGATGTTCAGCTGACATGGCCGGTGCGGTCGCCGGAGCCGGAGTACTTGAAGAAGAGACGCAGATGAAAAGAAATACACTCGATTTCTGGGTTGGGCTGTTTGTTGTGGCGGGTTTCGTGGCGCTGCTGTTCCTGGCGCTCAAGGCCGGCAACATGAGCGCCCTGTCGTTCCAGGACACCTATTCGGTCCAGGCGCGCTTCGATAATATCGGCGGCCTGAAGCCGCGTGCCCCGGTGAAGAGCGCCGGCGTGGTGGTGGGCCGTGTGGCGGATA
The DNA here is from genome assembly GCF_000832305.1 of Cupriavidus basilensis. NCBI lineage: Bacteria > Pseudomonadati > Pseudomonadota > Betaproteobacteria > Burkholderiales > Burkholderiaceae > Cupriavidus > Cupriavidus basilensis. The sequence continues at coordinate 4,104,181 of NZ_CP010536.1, read as the reverse complement.
TCCGCTTCGACGACAAGACCTACCAGGCGACCGTGACGCTCAACCTGGAAAAGCGCTACCAGTTTCCGAAGGACACCTCGGCCAAGATCCTGACCTCGGGCTTGCTCGGGGAGCAGTACCTGGGCCTTGAGGCGGGTGGCGACACCGCCATGCTGGCGGAAGGCTCGCGCATCACCATGACGCAGTCGGCCGTGGTGCTGGAGAACCTGATCGGGCAGTTCCTGTATAACAAGGCCGCCGATGCGGGGGCGGGTGGCAACAATGCAGGCGGCGCTGCTGCGGGAGCTGCCAGCGGCGCAGCGGGGGTGGTGAAATGACCGGCAGGCGTGCTGCCGCGCGCTGGCGCGTGGGACGAAACTGCTTGCTGGCGGCCTCGGTTGCATGGCTGGCGGCAGGTTGCGCCACTGGCCCGACCGCCAACCCGAAGGATCCTATCGAGCCCTTCAACCGGGAAGTCTTCAAGGTTAACGACGCCGTCGACAGGACCGTGCTGCGCCCGGTTGCCCAGGTGTACGCCGATTACGTTCCGTCGCCGATCCGCACCGCGATCGACAATGCCTTTTCCAACGTCAGCGATGTCTACTCGGCCGTCAACAACCTGCTGCAGGGCAAGCCCACCCGCGCCGCGGAAGACACCATGCGCGTGGCCATCAACAGCGTGCTGGGCATCGGCGGGCTGATCGACATCGCCACGCCGGCGGGCTTGCCGAAGTACAAGGAAGACTTCGGCCAGACCCTGGGCGTATGGGGCGTGCCGGCCGGCCCGTACCTGGTGCTGCCGCTGTTCGGGCCGAGCACGGTGCGCGATACTGCCGGCATGCTGGTTGACCGCCAGATCGATCCGTCGGCGTATATCGATCCCGTGTGGTTGCGCAACTCGCTGTTCGGGGTGCGTGTCGTCAACACCCGGGCTTCGCTGCTTGGTGCCACTGGCCTGATCGAGATGGCGGCGCTCGACAAGTACGCCTTCACGCGCGATGCGTACCTGCAGCGCCGTGAGTACCAGATCTATGACGGCAACCCGCCGGAGAGCGACGATACCGTGCCGGCCAGCCCGCCGCCGGATGCCACGCAGGAAAACCAGGCGCTGCCCACGCCACCAGTGCAGATGCCGGGCAATATCGGCAATTTCCGCCTGCGCTGAGTGGGATTTGCCGCGGCTCGTGTCGCCGCTGTGAGCGGTGCAACAAAGTATGAAAATGTGGCGCCGGAGGCTCCGGCGCCGCGAACTCCGAGGCCTCGCCCGAACTCCAACTCGGCGCATGACCATTGCCGGCCTTGGTGCCGGGACACGTAAGGATGCCGTACCTCGGTGTCCCTGCGTTATCGAATTGATAAGGACGAAATATGCTGAAGCGACTGTTGCTGCCTTTTCTTACCGTGGTTGCCTTTTCCGGCGCCGCCCACGCCCAATCGCAGGATGCCAGCACGCCCGACGGGCTGGTCAAGGCCGTGGTCAGCGACGTGATGACTTCGGTCAAGGCGGACAAGGACATGCAGGCCGGGAACATCGGCAAGATCTCGGCGCTGGTTGAGCAGAAGATCCTGCCCAACGCGAATTTCCAGAAAACCACGCAGATCGCCATGGGCCGCAACTGGTCCAAGGCCACGCCCGAGCAGCAAAAGCAGATCACCGACGAATTCAAGACCCTGCTGATCCGCACCTATTCGGGCGCCATCGCGCAGATCCGCGACCAGAGCGTGCAGTTCCGCCCGTATCGTGGCAGCCCGGACGATACCGACGCCACCATTCGCACCCAGGTCATCAACAAGGGCGAGCCGATCCAGCTCGACTACCGCCTTGAGAAGACCGCGCAGGGCTGGAAGGTCTATGACATCAACGTGCTGGGCGCCTGGCTGACCGAGGCCTACAAGGGCAGCTTCAACACCATCGTGGGCCAGCAGGGCGTGGACGGCGTGATCAAGACGCTGCAGGACCGCAACCGCCAGCTCGCCAACGCCAAGAACTGAGCTTGCTGGCCTGCCTGAGCGGCAGGCTGCGGCGCAGCATGGCTTGCCGAAGTGTTCTACAATGAGCGCTCCCGCCCCTGCGGGAGTGCTTTTTCCCAGACCCGCATCCCCGGACCGCTGCCAGATGCTTTCGCTCGACACCTCGCTGACCAACCGCAACGCCGCCGCCGTGCTGCGTGACGGGCTGGCACGCTTGGCCCAGGGCGAAGCCCAGGTGGACTGCAGCAAACTGGCCCAGGTCGACTCCGCCGCCGTCGCCGTGCTGCTGGCTTGGCAGCGCGATGCAGCCAGCCGAGGCCAGTCGCTCGCGTTCGTTGGCGTACCGGCTCAGCTGGCTGAGCTGGCCGCGTTGTACGGCGTCGATTCCCTGCTGCAACTCGGCGCCCAGGCGGGCGCGCGGGGCGCGCAAGTCACTGTTTCCCACCGACATTGAACCGGCATCCGTGGCAAGCTGCTGATCTGCGCTTGCTACCGCGATGCCCGGGCGATGGCTCACGCCACGCCTCGTGCTCAAAGCGGGACTGCTCCCGCATCCCCTATAATTCCGGGTTGTTCGACCGTTCCGGCATATAAGGCTCGGGCAAGACACGGTCGAAGCACCCAGGCGGTCTCCGCCATTTCAAGGAGGCCGGCGCGCGAGCCCACAAGAGCCCGACGCGCCTGCCAAACAGTATCCGGCCATGAAAGCCATCGAACTCAAAGACGTTCGCAAGCGCTACCGCAACCTGCAAGCGCTCAAGGGCGTCAGCTTCACCGTCGAGCGGGGCGAATTCTTCGGCCTGCTCGGCCCCAACGGTGCAGGCAAGACCACGCTGATCTCCATCCTGGCGGGCCTGAACCGTGCCGATTCCGGCAGCGTCAGCGTGCTCGGCCACGACGTGGTGTCCGATTACCGGCTGGCGCGGCGTATGCTGGGCGTGGTGCCGCAGGAACTGGTCTTCGATCCCTTTTTCACGGTGCGCGAGACGTTGCGCCTGCAGTCCGGCTACTTCGGCCTGACCCGCAACGACGACTGGATCGACGAGATCATGGCCAACCTCGATCTCACCAACAAAGCCGACGCCAACATGCGCCAGCTCTCCGGCGGCATGAAGCGCCGCGTGCTGGTGGCCCAGGCGCTGGTGCACCGGCCGCCGGTCATCGTGCTCGACGAGCCCACCGCCGGGGTTGACGTGGAACTGCGCCAAACGCTGTGGAAGTTCATCTCGCGCCTGAATCGCGAAGGCCACACCATCATCCTGACCACGCACTACCTGGAAGAGGCCGAGGCGCTGTGTGACCGCATCGCCATGCTCAAGTTCGGCGAGGTGGTGGCGCTGGACCGCACCAGCAACCTGCTGAGCCAGTTCGCCGGGCTGCAGCTGGCGCTGACATTTTCCCGTGGTGCCTTGCCGGCCGCGCTTGAGCCGCTGCGCATGCCCTCCTCCAACCCGGGCGAACGCGCGGTGCGGCTGCGGCTGTCGGGCTACCCGGCCGTGGAGCCGATTCTGGCCGCCTGCCGCGAGGCCGGCTGCGAGATCGAAGACATGGAAATCAACAAGGCAGACCTGGAGGACGTGTTCGTGCAGATCATGCGGCGCGAAGGCCATATGCCGGGCGCGTTGCCGGATACGGCGGTGGAGGCTGCAGCATGAAGATGCCAACCGAATTCGACGGCACGCAGGACGCCATCAACACCCACCTTGCGCCGATGGCGGTGGGGGGGCTGGTAGGCTTTCGCACGCTGCTCTACAAGGAAGTCCTGCGTTTCTGGAAGGTCAGCTTCCAGACCGTGGCGGCGCCGGTGCTCACCGCGATCCTGTACCTGCTGATCTTCGGCCATGTGCTGGAGAACCGGGTGAAGGTCTACGACCAGATCAGTTATACGGCCTTCCTGGTGCCCGGGCTGGTGATGATGAGCGTGCTGCAGAACGCCTTTGCCAACAGTTCGTCGTCGCTGATCCAGTCCAAAATTACCGGCAACCTGGTGTTCATCATGCTGCCGCCGCTGTCGCATTGGGAAATGTTCGGCGCCTATGTGGTGGCATCCATCGTGCGCGGCCTGGCCGTGGGACTGGGCGTGCTGCTGGTGACGGCCTGGTTCGCCAACCTGCATTTCGCCAATATCGCCTGGATCCTAGTGTTTGCCGTGCTCGGCGCGGCGATCCTTGGCACGCTGGGGCTGATCGCCGGGATCTGGGCTGAGAAATTCGACCAGCTCGCGGCCTTCCAGAACTTCCTGATCATGCCGGCCACTTTCTTGTCCGGTGTGTTTTATTCGATCCACTCGCTGCCTGCCTTCTGGCAGGCGGTGTCGCACGCCAATCCGTTCTTCTACATGATCGACGGTTTCCGCTATGGCTTCTTTGGCGTCTCCGACGTGGCGCCGGGCTTCAGCCTCGCAGTCGTGGGTACGGCTTTCGTGGTGCTTGCCACGGTCGCGCTGCAGCTGCTCAAGAGCGGCTACAAGCTGCGCCACTGAACGCTACCTACAAGAGCAGAACGCCAAGAGCCCGTGTATCCAGATCCGGAACCGCAAGCGAATCAACGCGAAAAGACCATTATGCTGCCTACACCCCAACAAGTCAGTGACTACATCGCCCAAGGGCTGTCCTGCGAACACCTGGAAGTGGAGGGCGACGGCCAGCACTTCTTTGCCACCATCGTCAGCGCCCAGTTTGACGGCAAGCGCCTGATCCAGCGGCACCAGCAGGTCTATGCTGCGCTGGGCGACCGCATGCGCGCCGAGATCCACGCACTGTCGATGAAGACGCTGACGCCGGCCGAATGGCAGGCGCAGGCGGGCGAGGGAAAGCAGTAAGCTAAGCGCCGGAACAAGGCGGACTCGAACGAACGAATACGGACCAACAAGCTGGCCGCCCGACAGGCCGGACATGACAATCAGGGGCCGCGCCGCGCGCGCGGCGGCCCACGGGTATCAGATGCTGCGGCGGCGCGCCTTGACGCACCGCTACGGACCGTAATGAAACATGCCGGACGCCAGCGGGCGGCCGGCCGGAATTGAAAGAACATGGACAAACTCGAGATCCAGGGCAATGGCCCGCTGCGAGGCGAGATCCGCGTATCCGGCGCCAAGAACGCCGCGCTGCCGATCCTGTGCGCGGGACTGCTTAGCGCCGACACCATCTCGCTCGACAACGTTCCCAGGCTGCAGGACGTAGGTACCACGCTCAAGCTGCTGCGCCAGATGGGCATGAAGGCCGAGCAGGACGGCACGCACGTGACGCTCAACGGCGCCGGCGTCGACTTGCCCGAGGCTCCCTACGAGCTGGTCAAGACCATGCGCGCGTCAATCCTGGTGCTGGGCCCGCTGGTGGCGCGATTTGGCCAAGCGCGCGTGTCGCTGCCCGGCGGCTGCGCCATTGGCGCGCGCCCGGTCGACCAGCACATCAAGGGCCTGCAGGCCATGGGCGCCGAGATCAGCATCGAGCACGGCTTTATCCATGCTCGCGCCAAGCGCCTGAAGGGCGCGCGTGTGGTGACCGACATGATCACCGTGACCGGCACCGAGAACCTGCTGATGGCCGCCACGCTGGCCGACGGCGAGACCGTGCTCGAGAACGCCGCGCGTGAGCCCGAAGTGACCGACCTGGCCAACCTGCTGGTCAAAATGGGGGCCCGTATCGAGGGCATCGGCACCGACCGCCTGGTGATCCAGGGCGTGGATCGCCTGCATGGCGCCAGCCACGCTGTGATTGCCGACCGTATCGAGGCTGGCACCTTCCTGTGCGCGGCCGCGGCGACGCTTGGCGATGTGGTGCTGCGCGGCGTGTCGCCGCACATTTTGGACACGGTGCTCGACAAGCTGCGCGAAGCCGGCGCCGCCATCGAGGCCGGCGAAGACTGGATCCGCCTGAAGATGGCCCAGCGCCCACAGTCGGTGAGCTTCCGTACCTCCGAATACCCGGCCTTCCCGACCGACATGCAGGCGCAGTTCATGGCGCTGAACAGCGTGGCCGGCGGCGTGGCCCGCATTACCGAAACCATCTTCGAGAACCGCTTCATGCATGTGCAGGAGCTGAGCCGGCTGGGCGCCGACATCGCGGTCGAAGGCAATACCGCGGTGGTCACCGGCGTGCCCCGGCTGTCGGGCGCCAAGGTGATGGCGACCGACCTGCGCGCCTCCGCCAGCCTGGTGATCGCCGGCCTGGTGGCCGAGGGCGAGACCGTGATCGACCGCATCTATCACCTTGACCGTGGCTATGACCGCATGGAAGACAAGCTGTCGGCCGTGGGCGCCAAGATCCGCCGCATCGCCTGAGCGCACGAAAAGATAAAAGGACGCAGATGAGCCCCTCCCCGACCCAGTTGACGCTGGCCCTCTCCAAGGGCCGGATCTTCTCCGAAACCATGCCGCTGCTCGAGGCGGCCGGCATCCATGTCACCGAGGATCCGGAAACCTCGCGCAAGCTGATCCTGCCCACCTCCGATCCGGACGTGCGCGTCATTATCGTGCGCGCCTCCGATGTGCCGACCTACGTGCAATACGGCGCGGCCGACTTCGGCGTGGCCGGCAAGGACGTGCTGATGGAACACGGCATGGCCGGGCTCTACGCACCGATCGACCTGAATATCGCCAAGTGCCGCATGTCGGTTGCAACCTCGGCCGGCTTCGACTACGCCAGTGCGGTGCGCCAGGGCGCGCGGCTGGCCGTGGCCACCAAATATGTGCAGACCGCGCGCGAGCACTTCGCCAAGAAGGGCGTGCACGTAGACCTGATCAAGCTGTACGGCTCGATGGAACTCGGGCCGCTGGTGGGACTGGCCGACGCCATCGTCGATCTGGTCAGCACCGGCGGGACCCTGCGCGCCAACAACCTGGTCGAAGTGGAAGAGATCGTACAGATATCGTCGCGCCTGGTGGTCAACCAGGCTGCCCTCAAACTTAAGCGTGAGCGGCTTGCCCCGATTCTCGACGCGTTTGAACGGGCCTCCGCCGCGCTGGCCTGACGCCGCGCGAGAGAGAGCCTGGGGAATGGAGTCATGAACGAAAATTCTATGGAAAACCTCGCAATCCGCCGGCTGGATTCAACCGAGCAGGGCTTTGCCGCCGAGTTGCGCAAGGTACTGGCGTTCGAAGCCGGTGAAGACGATGCCATCGATCGCGCCGTGGCGCAGATCCTTGCCGATGTGAAGGCGCGCGGCGACGCCGCGGTGCTGGAGTACACGCAGCGCTTCGATCGCGTGGAAGCCAGCTCCATGGCCGCGCTGGAGATCTCGCCGGCCAAGCTCGAAGCCGCGCTCGAGGAGCTCGAGCCCAAGCGCCGCGCCGCGCTGGAAACCGCGGCGGCGCGCGTGCGCGCCTACCACGAGAAGCAGAAGATCGAGTGCGGCAGCCACAGCTGGGAATACACCGAGTCCGACGGCACCGTGCTGGGACAAAAGGTGACCCCGCTGGACCGCGTCGGCATCTATGTGCCGGGAGGCAAGGCCGCGTATCCGTCGTCGGTGCTGATGAACGCCATCCCGGCACGCGTGGCCGGCGTCAAGGAAGTCATCATGGTCGTGCCCACGCCGGGCGGTGTGCGCAACGAGCTGGTGCTGGCCGCGGCGCAGATCGCCGGCGTGGATCGCGTGTTTACCATCGGTGGCGCGCAGGCGGTTGGCGCGCTGGCTTACGGTACGGGCTCGCTGCCCCAGGTCGACAAGATCGTCGGTCCGGGCAACGCCTACGTGGCGGCGGCCAAGCGCCGCGTGTTCGGCACCGTCGGCATCGACATGATCGCCGGCCCGTCCGAGATCCTGGTGATCTGCGACGGCACCACCGATCCGGACTGGGTGGCGATGGACCTGTTCTCGCAGGCCGAGCACGATGAGCTCGCGCAGTCCATCCTGCTGTGCCCGGACTCGAACTACCTGGCCCAGGTGGAAGAAAGCATCCACCGCCAGCTTGACTCCATGCCGCGCCGCGACGTCATCCGTGCGTCGCTGTCCGGGCGCGGCGCGCTGATCCGGGTCCGCGACATGGACGAGGCCTGCGAGATCGCCAACGCGATCGCGCCGGAGCACCTGGAGATTTCCGCCGAGAACCCGCGCCACTGGGCCGAGAAGATCCGCCACGCCGGCGCCATCTTCCTGGGCCGCTATACGAGCGAGTCGCTGGGCGACTATTGTGCGGGGCCCAACCACGTGCTGCCGACCTCGCGCACCGCGCGTTTCTCGTCGCCGCTGGGCGTGTACGACTTCCAGAAGCGCTCCAGCCTGATCGAAGTGAGCGAGCAGGGCGCCCAGATGCTGGGCCAGATCGCTGCCGAGCTGGCCTATGGCGAGGGCTTGCAGGCCCACGCCCGCAGCGCCGAGTATCGCCTCAGGCGTAACTGAGGCACAGCGGCCGGGTTCCGGTTTTTTTCGGCGCCCGGCCGGATTGCAGCAATCAGCACCGACAACCACCGACCAAAGAGGTAATCCAATGTCCGTAGTGCAGCCTTCCCTGATCGAACGCATCATCCGTGACGACGTACGCGCCATGGGCGCCTACCATGTGCCGGATTCGCACGGTCTGGTGAAGCTGGACGCGATGGAGAATCCCTACCAGCTGCCCGACGCGCTGCGCGCAAAGCTGGCCGCGCGGCTGGCCGAGGTGGCGCTGAACCGCTATCCGGTGCCGAGCAGCGAAGTGCTGCGCGCGCGCCTGAAGACCGTCATGGACGTGCCCGCGGGCATGGACGTGCTGCTGGGCAACGGCTCGGACGAGATCATCAGCATGTTGTCGCTGGCCGCCGCCAAGCCGGGCGCCAAGGTGCTGGCACCGGTGCCGGGCTTCGTCATGTATGCCATGTCCGCCCAGTTTGCCGGGCTGGAGTTCGTCGGCGTGCCGCTCAAGGCGGATTTCACGCTCGACCGGGCTGCCATGCTCGCGGCCATGGCCGAGCACCAGCCCGCCATCATTTACCTGGCCTACCCCAACAATCCCACCGGCAACCTGTTCGATGCGGATGACATGGAGGCCATCGTGCGCGCCGCCCAGGGCGAGACCTGCCAGAGCCTGGTGGTGGTCGACGAGGCCTACCAGCCATTCGCCCAGGACACCTGGATGCCGCGCCTGGCCGAGTTCGGCAACCTGCTGGTCATGCGCACCGTATCCAAGCTGGGCCTGGCCGGCATCCGGCTGGGTTACCTGGCCGGCGCGCCGGCTTGGCTCTCGCAGATCGACAAGGTGCGCCCGCCGTACAACGTCAATGTGCTGACCGAGGCCACCGCGCTGTTCGTGCTGGAGCATGTCGACGTGCTGGACCAGCAGGCTGCGCAACTGCGCGCCGAGCGCGCCACCGTGGCCAGCGCGCTGGCCGCCTTGCCGGGCGTGACGGTCTACCCGAGCGCCGCCAATTTCCTGCTGGTGCGCGTCGACGATTCCGCCCGTGTGTTCGACGGGGTGCTCGCGCGCAAGGTTTTGATCAAGAACGTGGGTAAAATGCACCCATTGCTGGCCAACTGTCTGCGCGTCACGGTCAGCACTCCCGAAGAGAACGCGCAATTTCTCGTTGCCTTTCAGGCGGCGTTGCAGGATTAACACCATGCGTGTTGCAGAGGTCACCCGCAATACTTCGGAAACGCAAATTCGCGTTTCGCTGAATCTCGATGGCACCGGCCGCCAGAAACTGGCGTCGGGCGTGCCGTTCCTCGACCACATGCTGGACCAGATCGCCCGCCATGGCATGTTCGACCTCGAGGTCGAAGCCAGCGGCGACACCCATATCGATGACCACCACACGGTGGAAGACGTCGGCATCGCGCTCGGCCAGGCCGTTGCCAAGGCCATTGGCGACAAGAAGGGCATCACCCGCTACGGCCACAGCTATGTGCCGCTGGACGAATGCCTGTCGCGCGTGGTGATCGACTTCTCCGGCCGCCCGGGCCTGGAGTTCCACGTGCCGTTTACCCGTGCGCGGGTGGGCAGCTTCGACGTGGACCTGACCATCGAGTTCTTCCGCGGGTTCGTCAACCACGCCGCGGTGACGCTGCATATCGACAACCTGCGCGGCATCAATGCCCACCATCAATGCGAAACCGTGTTCAAGGCCTTCGGCCGCGCGCTGCGCATGGCGGTGGAAATGGATCCGCGCGCCGGCAACACGATTCCGTCGACCAAGGGCACCCTCGTCGGCTGAGCCTTAACGGCGTCCACCAGCCTCGCTTGGCGGCGCATTCTGCGCCGCCGGCGGCAAATTTCCGATCAATGTGGTGCCGATGCGGCACCAACGCGGCATTAGCGCGACATTAGCCCAACCCGATGGATACGCTTAAGTCGTTCATCTCGCTGCTGGCGCTGATCAACCCGATCGGGGCCATCCCTTTCTTCATCAGCCTGACTACCCAGCAGACCGAGGAAGAAAAGCGGCATACCATCAAGATCGCGTCGATCTCGGTGGCGACGGTAGTGGGCATTTCCGCCTTGCTGGGCCAGCAGATCATTGAGTTCTTCAATATCTCGGTGGCCTCGCTCCAGGTGGGCGGTGGCCTCATCATGATCATGATGGCGATGAACATGCTGAACGCCCAGACCAGCCGCACCAAGGCGACGCCCGAGGAAGAGGACGAGGCGGAAGCCAAGGCCAGCATCGCGGTGGTGCCGCTGGCGCTGCCTTTACTGACCGGGCCTGGCTCGATCAGCACGGTAATCGTCTATGCCGGCAAGACCCAGCACTGGTACCAGTTGCTGATTCTGGTTGGAATTGGGATCGCGCTTGGCGCGGTGGTATATATAGTATTCCGCGCCGCGGACCCGATCGCGCGCGTGATCGGCCGCACTGGCATCAATATCGGCACGCGCCTGATGGGGCTGATCCTGTCGGCGCTGGCCGTGGAATTCATTGTGGACGGGCTTAAGACATTGTTGCCTGTTTTGAAATCATGACTACCATAGCAATTGTGGATTACGGCATGGGCAACCTGCGCTCGGTGGCGCAGGCCCTGCGTGCGGCGGCGCCCGAGGCGGACGTGCAGGTGGTGGACCAGCCCGAGGCGATCCGCGCGGCGGACCGCGTGGTGCTGCCCGGCCAAGGGGCGATGCCCGACTGCATGGGCGCGCTGGGCGCGTCCGGCTTGCAGCAGGCGGTGATCGAGGCCGCCGCCAGCAAGCCGATGCTGGGTGTGTGCGTTGGCGAACAGATGCTGTTCGACTTCAGCAAGGAAAGCAGGACGCAGGACGGCAGCACGCCTTGCCTGGGGCTGTTGCCCGGCGAGGTGATCCGCTTCGAGCTGGAAGGCATGACCCAGCCGGACGGCTCACGCTACAAGGTGCCGCAGATGGGCTGGAACCGGGTGCGGCAAGTGCGCTCCCATCCGCTGTGGGCTGGCATCCCCGATGAAAGCTGGTTCTATTTCGTGCATAGTTACTACGTGCATGCGCAGGATCCGGCGCATATCGCCGGCGAAACCGACTACGGTGTCTTATTTACGAGCGCGGTAGCGCGCGATAATATTTTTGCCACGCAGTTCCACCCGGAAAAGAGTGCCGCCATGGGCTTGCGGCTGTACCGGAACTTCGTGCATTGGAATCCCTGAACCTCGATAGCGGCTTTTTCGGGACCGAGTTGGCCGGCCACGGTGGCTAGCTCAATTTTCTCTTTCACTCAATCACGCTCGTCACACTTATGTTGCTCATTCCGGCCATCGACCTGAAGGACGGTCAATGTGTACGCCTTAAACAAGGCGACATGGACCAGGCCACCGTCTTTTCCGAAGATCCCGCCGCCATGGCACGTCACTGGGTGGAGCAGGGCGCACGGCGCCTGCACCTGGTCGACCTCAATGGTGCGTTCGTGGGCAAGCCCCGCAATGAAGCTGCCATCAAGGCCATCATCGCCGAGGTGGGCGATGAGATCCCGATCCAGCTCGGCGGCGGCATCCGCGACCTGAACACCATCGAGCGCTGGCTCGACGGTGGCCTGTCGTACGTGATCATCGGCACGGCCGCGGTCAAGAATCCCGGGTTCCTCAAGGATGCCTGCACGGCGTTCGGCGGCCATATCATCGTCGGCCTGGATGCCCGCGAAGGCAAGGTTGCCACCGACGGCTGGAGCAAGCTGACCGGCCACGAAGTCGCGGACCTCGCGCGCAAGTACGAGGACTACGGCGTAGAGGCCATCATCTACACCGACATCGGCCGCGACGGCATGCTGCAGGGCATCAATATCGATGCCACCGTCAAGCTGGCGCAGTCGGCGACGATTCCGGTGATCGCCAGCGGCGGGCTGTCCAACCTGGCCGATATCGAACGCCTGTGCAGCGTGCAAAAGGATGGCGTCGAAGGCGTCATCTGCGGCCGCGCGATCTATTCGGGCGACCTCAATTTCGCCGAAGCCCAGGCGCTTGCCGACAAGCTCGGCGCCGAGCAGTAAGACAACGCGCCTCGCGCGCGACAATTGCAGCCACCGGCGCCGCGCATGTGCGCAGCGCCGTGGCGGGCAAGGAATCTCATGCTAGCCAAACGTATCATCCCCTGCCTCGACGTGACCAACGGGCGGGTGGTCAAGGGTGTCAACTTCGTCGAATTGCGCGACGCGGGCGACCCGGTCGAGATCGCCCGCCGTTACGACGAGCAGGGTGCCGATGAAATCACTTTTCTTGATATCACCGCGACCAGCGACGGCCGCGACCTGATTCTGCACATCATCGAGGCGGTGGCCTCCCAGGTCTTTATCCCGCTGACGGTAGGTGGCGGCGTGCGGGCCGTGGAAGACGTGCGGCGCCTGCTTAATGCCGGCGCGGACAAGATCAGCGTCAACTCTTCGGCCATCGCCAACCCGCAACTGGTGTCGGACGCCACCGCGCGCTACGGGTCGCAGTGCATCGTGGTTGCGATCGACGCCAAGCGCAGCTCCGCGCCCGGCGAGCCGGCACGCTGGGAAGTCTTCACCCACGGCGGGCGCAAGGCCACCGGCCTGGACGCCGTGGCCTGGGCGCGCGAGATGGCCGCGCGCGGCGCCGGCGAGCTGCTGCTCACCAGCATGGATCGCGACGGCACCAAGAGCGGCTTCGATCTCGAGCTCACACGGGCTGTCAGCGACGCGGTGTCCGTGCCGGTGATTGCCTCGGGTGGCGTGGGCAGCCTGAAGGACCTGGCCGACGGCATCAAGCTGGGGCACGCCGACGCGGTGCTGGCCGCCAGCATCTTCCACTACGGCGAGCACACCGTTGGCGAAGCAAAGGCATTCATGGCCCGCGAGGGCATTCCGGTGCGAATCTGAACACGGCGAACCGACATGGCAAAGAAGTGGCTCAACAAGGTTAAGTGGGACGACAACGGCCTGGTGCCTGTGATCGTCCAGGAAGTCGGCTCGAACGACGTGCTGATGTTCGCGTTCATGAACCGCGAAGCGCTGCAGCGCACCGCGGAGATCGGCGAGGCCGTGTTCTGGTCGCGCTCGCGCAAGCGCCTGTGGCATAAGGGCGAGGAATCCGGCCACGTGCAGAAGGTGCACGAGATGCGCCTGGATTGCGACGAAGACGTGGTCCTGCTCAAGGTCACCCAGAACGACGGCATCGCCTGCCACACCGGGCGCCACTCCTGCTTCTTCCAGAAGTTCGAGGGTGACGCCGAGAGCGGCGACTGGCAGACCGTCGAGCCCGTGCTCAAGGATCCGTCCACCATCTACGCGGCCAAGCCATGAGCGAACAACACTTGAGCAGCACGGACGTGCTGGCCCGCCTGGCCGCCGTGCTGGAGTCGCGCAAGCCGGAGAACGGCGGCGACCCGGATAAGTCTTACGTGGCACGCCTGTTCCACAAGGGTGACGATGCCATCCTGAAGAAGATCGGCGAGGAAGCCACCGAGACCGTGATGGCCGCCAAGGATGCTCGCGCGGCGGGCCTGGGTCCGGAAGCGGTCGGCAAGGTGGTGTACGAGGTGGCCGATCTCTGGTTCCACAGCATGGTGCTGCTCGCCCGTTTCGGCCTGAAGCCGGCCGACGTGGTCAACGAACTGGCGCGCCGCGAAGGCCTGTCCGGCCTCGAGGAAAAAGCCCAGCGCAAGGCTGACGGCGGTTGAATTACCGCGCCGGCCAGTCGGTACCCGCAGCTACGAGCCGCTTTGAGGAGCAACGACGATGGGGGATGTGATCACCGCTGACAACGACCGGCTCGCCAGCCTGCGCAAGCTGACGCACATTCTTTATGCTCTGTACGCCATTTTTTGGCTGACCGGCGGCATCACCGCGCTCATCGCCATCGTGGTGGGGTACGTCAAGCGCGACGACACGCGGGGCACCCTCTATGCTTCTCACTTTGCCTGGCAGATCCGGTCCTTCTGGTGGTCGGTGGCGTGGGCCATTCTGGGCGGCGCGTTGTTTGCCACGGTGTTCCTGATACCGCTGGCCTTTGCGGCATGGGGCGTGCTGTCCCTGTGGATGTTGTATCGTATCGTCAAGGGCTGGCTCTACCTGAACGATGGCAAGCCGATGTACCCGGATCAGCGTTTCTGATGCTTCTGACGGGAACCCGACGGGTTCACGGCGAAATCGCAGCCTGATTTGCTGCGCGCAATGAAATTTTCATGAATTCACCGCACAATTGCCTCTTCTGCCGGATCGTGGCCGGCCAGCTGCCGTCGCGCAAGGTGTATGAAGACGACGAAATGCTGGCTTTCCATGATATCCACCCGAAAGCCCCGGTACACTTCCTGCTCATTCCCAAGGTGCATGTCGATTCGCTGGCCGATTGCGGACCCGGCGAAGGCGCGGTGCTTGCTAAAATGATGTTGAAAGTGCCGGAGTTGGCGCGCGCGGCAGGCTGTGGCAATGGTTTCCGGACGGTGATCAATACCGGCCCGGATGGCGGACAGGAGGTGTACCACCTCCATCTGCACGTGCTTGGTGGCCCGCGCGGCCAGTGGAAGGTGCCGCTGCCTTAAAACTGGCTTCAAGCCAGCCTGGCAGCCAGCCCATGCAGGACCGCGGGCCGCGTGGCCTTCGGTCAGATGCCGTGCCGGCAACCGTCGCCCGGCATGGCCTTCAGTGACGGAACAACAAGCCGGGGTGGCAAGGCGCCGCCCCAGGCTTCATCAGGAGCAGAAAATGGGTTCGTTTAGCATTTGGCACTGGCTCATCGTGCTGGTGATCGTCATGCTGGTCTTTGGCACCAAGAAGCTGCGCAATATCGGCCAAGACCTCGGTGGCGCCGTGAAGGGCTTCAAGGACGGCATGAAGGATGCCAACGGGAACCCCGCTGACGCGCCGGACGCGCCCGCCAAGGAACTGCGCGACACCACCACCATCGACGTCGAAGCCAAGGAAAAGTCGCGCCAGCAGTAAGCGCGATCCCACCCTTGTCAGCACGCCCGATGTCCTTCCTCCTGGCAGCAATGCCTTGCCGGCCATGCTCGCTTTGCCACGCTTGCCTGCGTGGCGATCTGCGCGCTGGCCGGGGCGGCCGTTGTTACGGCCTCATCCTTTCGAACCTCGCATGATCGATCTCGGCATTTCCAAGCTTGCACTGATCGGCGCGGTGGCGCTGGTGGTGATCGGTCCAGAGCGGCTGCCGAAGGTGGCGCGCACGGTCGGCGCACTGGTCGGCCGCGCGCAGCGCTATATCAATGATGTGAAGGCAGAAGTCAGCCGCGAGGTCGAACTCGACGAACTGCGCAAGATGCGCACGGAGTTCGAGGACGCCGCGCGCGATGTCGAGCGCACCATCCACAAGGAAGTGCACGAGCACGGCCAGGCCCTGAGCGATGCGCTGACCGGCACCGATTCCAGCACGCAGGCAGGTGCAAGCCCGGCCGGCGGCTATGTGCCTTCCTGGGACACGGCGCACAAGCCTCACAACGGCCGCAAGAGCTGGCGCGTCAAGCAGGGCGCGCAACCCCTGTGGTACAAGCGCCAGCACAATGTACGCGTGTGGGCGCAATCCGGCGCCGCGCGCGTCAAGCGCCACCGTCCCGCCACCGGTCCCGCTCGCTCTTTCTTCGAGTGAGCATGAAGGGGCTTGTCCACACGCCGGTATCCGGCCGGCCACCGCTGTCGTGCGTTCCGACTTGCGCGCCGTGCCGTTGTATCGCCACTGATTCCTCGATGCCAGCCACCTCGGCTGAGCGGTCCACGCCATGAGCGACTCTCGTTCCCAAGATCCCCAAGACCCGCAAGACGATGGTCCGCAGGAAACCTTCATCTCTCACCTGGTGGAGTTGCGCTCGCGTATCGTCAAGGCTGCGTCGGGCGTGATCCTGGTGTTCGTCAGCCTGGTCTACTGGGCACCGAACATTTACAACCTGTTTGCCAGGCCGTTGATGGAGTCGCTGCCCAAGGGCGGCAGGATGATCGTCACCGACGTCACCGGCTCCTTCTTCGTGCCGATGAAGGTGACGCTGCTGGTAGCCTTCCTGATAGCGCTGCCCTGGGTGCTCTACCAGATATGGCAGTTCGTCGCGCCCGGCTTGTACCAGCATGAGAAGCGATTGATCGTGCCGCTGGTGAGCAGCAGCTACATCCTGTTTATCTGCGGTGTGGCGTTTGCCTATTTCCTCGTGTTTCCCACGGTGTTCCATTTCATGGCGCACTACAACGCGCCGCTGGGTGCCGAGATGTCGACCGACATCGACAAATACCTCAGCTTCGCCATGACCATGTTCCTGGCTTTCGGCATTACTTTCGAGGTGCCGGTGGTCGTGATCGTGCTAGTGCGTTTCGGCGTGGTCGAGCTGGAGAAGCTCAAGCAGATTCGCCCCTATGTGATCGTCGGCGCCTTCGTGATCGCCGCCGTGGTGACGCCACCCGATGTGCTGTCCCAGTTGTTGCTGGCGGTGCCTTTGATTGCGCTCTATGAGCTGGGGCTGATCATGGCGCGATTCACCACAAAGCCCGTTGCTGCGGACGCTGCAGCCAGTGAAGCTCAGGCGGATTGACCGCCGGGCCCGAATGGCGAGAACAAGGCTTGGCACCGTAACTTTTGCACCAAAATGGTGAAAAACGTCGTCTATGCTGTTGCGACATCACAACAAAATGTGTCCGTAACCATGGTTAACGATGAAAAAGCCTTCTAGCGGCCGGGGGCGCTGACCCATAATACGCAGCAGACGTGAAGGTAAATGCGTCGCCCAAGCACTTGGGCAAGCCAAGATTTCCCAATCAGTTGACAAGGAAAGTGTCGATATGAAGATGAAACTGTTTGCAGCCGCTGTAGCTGCCCTGGCCGCTGGTGGTGCGTATGCCCAATCGAGCGTGACCCTGTACGGCGTGGTTGACGCTGGTATTTCGTACAACAACAAGGCTAACGCAGCCGGTGACAACCTGTACCGCATGACGTCGGGCAACCAATCGGGTTCGCGTTGGGGCCTGCGTGGCGTGGAAGATCTGGGTGGCGGCCTGAAGGGCATTTTCGTCCTGGAAAGCGGCTTCAACACCGACACCGGCGGTCAAGCTGACTCCAGCCGCCTGTTCAATCGTAATGCATACGTTGGCCTGCAGAACCAATGGGGCACGGTCACCCTGGGTCGTCAACAGACCCTGATGTATGACTTCGGCCTGGCCTACGATCCGATGGCGATTTCGACTCGCTACTCGATCACCTCGACCGCAGCTGAATTCGCTCAGCGTGCTGACAACGCCGTCAAGTACGTCGGCACGTTCGGCGGCCTGACCGTCGCTGGTCTGTACAGCTTCACCAACAACGGCCAAGAAGTTGCTGGTCAGTTCCGCAGTGGCCGCGAATACAGCGTGAGCGCAAGCTACGCAGCAGGCCCGTTCTCGGTTGGTGCTTTCTATGACCAGACGAACAACACTGGTGCTGACGCCGCAAACGCGGCTCTGATCCGCCGCGCCAGCGTTGCTGGTACGTACGCATTCGGCCCGGCCAAGGTGTACGCTGGCTACCGTTACGCTCACGCCTTCAACGGCGCAAGCCTGGTTGGCGCATCGGCCCTGAACGCCGCTGGCGTGTCGACGGCATTGACGAACTCGGCTTCGAGCGTGTACTGGGCTGGCCTGGGTTACCAGCTGACCCCGGCGTTCTCGCTGACCGGCGCTGTGTACTATCAAGACTTCCGTCAAACGAGCGCAGATCCGTGGCAATTCGTCGCTACGGCTGACTACGCTCTGTCGAAGCGTACCGATCTGTACACCTCGCTGTCGTACGTGAAGAACAAGAACGGCTCGTCGCTGGGCGTGGACGGTTTCAACACCTCCAGCACGACCAACGTGCAGCAAGGCGCGAACCAGTTCGGCGCTACCGTTGGTATCCGCCACAAGTTCTAATTTAATGCGGGCGCAAGCCCGCTTTAGATTGGCTTGAATGCAAAATGCCGACATCCGCAAGGATGTCGGCATTTTGTTTTGTGCGCGCCGTATCGAGGATGGCGTGCAATGAGGGATCTCGGATGAAGCCCGGCGCTGGTTAGTCACGGTGCACTGCCTCGATGTCACATAAGCGGTGCGCATGAACCTCTCGTGCATTTCCCCGCATCCCCGCGCATGGCGAGGCCCGGGGTGTTCGGCTTCGCCGTTGCCACCACCTTCCGGCCAGTAGTGCCGCGCTCCCTGGGCGCTCTCCCATGCCCGGCGACTTGGCAGGATGTCCTTTCCGGGCGCTCGTAGCGCAACGCCAGGTTCGCTTACCCGGCTCGATACGCGTCGCCGTCAGGCCTTAAAACAAAAAACCCCGCCACAAAGGGCGGGGTTGGGTGGGGCGGCTTGCGGCGATGGCAGGGTAGGATGGTAGGATCTTCTGAAAGCTCAACCCGCTGCCGGCTACTCTTCCTCATCCAGCGGCAGGGCCCGGCGCGGCGGCGGTGGCCGTTTGCCGATCATCACCGTTAGTTCGGTCGGCCTGCCACGGCGCACAACCTTCATCCTGGCCTCCGCGCCTGGCTTGAGCTGGGCGATGGCGTTGAGCAGGGCGGTGGTGTCGGTAATGCTCTGCCCATCCACCGAAACCAGCACGTCGCCCGGCTTCACGCCAGCCTTGTCCGCCGGGCCGCCCTGGACGACGGCAGCGATCAGCGCGCCTTCCTTGGCCTCGAGGCCGAACGACTCGGCGATCTCGGGGGTCATGTCCTGAGGCTCCACGCCAATCCAGCCGCGGGTCACGGAGCCGGTCGAGATGATGGATTCCATCACTTGCTTGGCCGTGGACACCGGAATGGCGAAGCCGATGCCCAGCGAGCCGCCGGAGCGCGAATAAATGGCCGTGTTGACGCCCAGCAGATTGCCCTGCGCGTCGACCAGCGCGCCGCCGGAGTTGCCCGGGTTGATCGCCGCGTCGGTCTGGATGAAGTTCTCGAAGGTGTTGATGCCCAGGTGGCTGCGGCCCAGCGCCGAGACAATGCCCATGGTGACGGTCTGGCCGACGCCGAAGGGGTTTCCGATGGCCAGCACCACGTCGCCTACCTTGACGTTCTCGATACGTCCCAGCGTGATCGCCGGCAGTTCCTTGAGTGTGATCTTGAGCACGGCCAGGTCGGTTTCCGGGTCCGAACCCACAACTTTGGCGTTGGCCTTGCGGCCATCGGTCAGGGCGACTTCGATTTCGTCGGCGCCGTCCACCACGTGGTGGTTGGTTAGAATGTAGCCTTCCGCGCTGACGATGACGCCCGAGCCAAGGCTCGACACCGGCTCCCGCCGCTCCGGCAGGCGATCGCCAAAGAAGAAGCGGAACCAGGGGTCTTCTGCCTGCGGATTGGGCGTTTGCTTATTGCCGTTCTTGCTGGTGAAGATGTTGACCACCGCCGGCATCGCCTGCTGGGCCGCCTCGCTGTATGAGCCCGGCGCGGAGGAGCCGGCCACATTGGGGACGACTTCCTTCAGCGCAACGATGGGCGAACCGGATTGCACGGCCACCCGGCCACGCTGCAGCCATTCGGGTTTGAGCGTGGCCACGACGAACCACACTGCCAGCACAACGGTGACAGCCTGAGCAAAGAACAGCCAAAAGCGGCGCAACATATTGGATTTTGGGCAGAATATGAAAACAAAAGATCTTGAATTGTACTTGAACGACCTGCTTCAAGTACCTCGATACAAAGACTATTGCCCGAACGGATGGCAAGTGCAAGGCCGCCCCGAGGTAGAGCACATCGCCACCGGCGTGACCGCAAGCCTGGCCCTGGTCGAAGCCGCGATCGAGGCCGGCGCCGATGCCATCCTGGTCCATCACGGCTATTTCTGGAAAAACGAGGACGCCCGCGTGATCGGGCAAAAGCACGCGCGTTTGAAGCGGCTGCTGGGCGCCGACGTGAACCTGCTCGCCTATCACCTGCCGCTCGACGACCATCCCGAGTTCGGCAACAACGCCCAGCTTGGATTGCAGCTCGGCTTCACCCCCACCGGGCGCTTCGGCGACGGCCAGCTTGGCTGGACCGGCACCTTGCCGCAATCCATGCCGCTAGCAGCGCTGGCCGCCCATGTGGGTGGTGTGCTCAACCGCGAGCCGCTTGCCATCGGCGATCCTGAGCAGATGATCCGCACCGTGGGCTGGTGCACCGGAGGTGCCCAGGGCTACTTCGACGCGGCGGTGGCAGCCGGCGTGGATGCTTACCTGAGCGGCGAGGTTTCGGAGCAGACCACCCATCTGGCGCGTGAGAGCGGCGTGGCCTACCTGGCTGCGGGGCATCACGCCACCGAGCGCTATGGCATCCAGTCGCTCGGTGAACACCTGGCGCAGCAATTCGGCCTGCGCCATACCTTTATCGATATTCCCAACCCGGTTTGATTTCCGGCTGATCTGGTGCCGCGAGCCCGGCGTGGTGGCCGGGCCGCGCCTGGCATTGCTTCAGGGCTGGCGTGCCTTCAGGCTGTCGCGGATCTCGCGCAGCAGCACCACGTCCTCGGGCGTGGCAGCCGGTGCCGGCGGCGGTTCGGCGGCGCGCATCTTCATGATGGCGCGCACCATCATGAAGATGATGAAAGCCAGAATGATGAAATTGACCAGAATAGTCAGGAAATTCCCATAGGCGAATACGGGAATGCCGGCTTTCCTAAGGGCGTCGAGCGTGTGCGGCACGCCCGCCGGCGGCTCGGACAGCACCACGAAAAGGTTGGAGAAGTCGAGTTTGCCGATAATGCGGCCCACCACTGGCATGATCAGGTCATTCACCACGGAATCGACAATCTTGCCGAACGCGGCGCCGATAATCACACCGACTGCCAGGTCGATCACATTGCCCCGCATCGCGAAGGCCTTGAACTCCGACATCATCCCCATGCTCTTCTCCCAGTGTTGCTTTCGTTGAACGGTTGTCAGGATAAAAGCCTGCCCCATCACCGCCTGTAACGCAAGCGTACAGGCCACATCGCCCTATTTGTGGCCGATTATCGTACGTCGCGCAATCACCGTGCGCCTTTCAATGCCACATGTGCCTAAGGTACAATTTACGGTTGACGCAAAATCTAATTTGACATCCCCTGGGGTTTGGAATGAGTGACCAGCAAAACGTGAAGAACGTGGATAAGGGTCGCCGCAATTGGTTGATTGCGACGTCAGTCGCTGGCGGCATCGGAGGCGTGGCGGTAGCGGTTCCGTTCGTCAGTACGTTTGCGCCGTCAGAGAAGGCAAAGGCCGCCGGAGCCCCGGTAGAAGCCGACATCAGCGCTCTGAAATCAGGCGAGATGATGACCGTTGAATGGCGTGGCAAACCAGTCTGGATCCTGAAGCGTACCGAGGAAATGCTCGCGTCGCTGAAGAAGACCGATGCCGAAGTCGCCGACCCCAACTCGGACGTTCCCTTCACCATGAAGACGCCCGAGTACTGCAAGAACGAAACGCGTTCCCGCGCAGAACACAAGGATCTGCTGGTCGTGGTGGGCATCTGCTCCCACCTGGGCTGCTCGCCCTCTGGCCCCTTTGTCCCCGGCTCCAATCCCCAGCTCGGCTCCGATCCCGGTTTCCTCTGCCCCTGCCACGGCTCGACGTTCGACCTCGCTGGCCGCGTGTTCAAGAACAAGCCGGCTCCGCAAAACCTCGACGTACCCCCGTACCAGTTCCTGTCCGACACCAAGATCGTGATCGGCAAGGATGAAAAAGGAGACGCTTGACCATGGCGGCCGAAAAACAAGTAAAGACGACCGGCCTGCTTGGCTGGATCGACGCACGCTTCCCCGCAACCCAACTCTGGGAAGATCATCTTTCCAAGTACTACGCACCGAAGAACTTCAACTTCTGGTACTTCTTCGGCTCGCTCGCCCTGCTGGTCCTGGTCATCCAGATCGTCACCGGCATCTTCCTGGTGATGAACTACAAGCCGGACGGCACGCTCAACGCCGCTGGCATTCCCGTGGCTTACGCCAGCGTGGAATACATCATGCGCGAGGTACCCTGGGGCTGGCTGGTGCGCTACATGCACTCCACCGGCGCCTCGGCCTTCTTCGTGGTGGTGTACCTGCATATGTTCCGTGGCCTGCTGTACGGTTCGTACCGCAAGCCGCGTGAGCTGGTCTGGGTCTTCGGCTGCCTGATCTTCCTGTGCCTGATGGCAGAGGCCTTCATGGGCTACCTGCTGCCCTGGGGCCAGATGTCGTACTGGGGCGCGCAGGTGATCGTGAACCTGTTCTCGGCCATCCCCGTGATCGGCGGTGACCTGTCGCTGTTCATCCGCGGCGACTACGTCGTGAGCGACGCGACCCTGAACCGCTTCTTCTCCTTCCACGTCATCGCCGTGCCGCTGGTGCTGCTGGGCCTGGTGGTCGCGCACATCATCGCGCTGCACGAAGTGGGCTCGAACAACCCGGACGGCGTCGAGATCAAGGCCAAGAAGGACGAGAACGGTGTGCCGCTGGATGGCATCCCCTTCCACCCGTACTACTCGGTGCACGACCTGATGGGCGTGGGCGGCTTCCTGATGATCTTCTCCGCGGTGATCTTCTTCTTCCCGGAGATGGGCGGTTACTTCCTGGAGTCGAACAACTTCGTCCCGGCCGATCCGCTCAAGACCCCGCCGCACATCGCGCCGGTCTGGTACTTCACGCCGTTCTACTCGATGCTGCGTGCCACCACCTCGAACTTCCTGCCGATCCTGTGGGTGTTCTTCGCGGTGCTGCTTGGCCTGGTGTTCCTGCGTAGCAAGGACGCCCGCATCAAGGTTGGCGCGCTTGCCATCGCCGTGATCCTGGCCGTCGGTTTCTACTTCATCGACGCCAAGTTCTGGGGCGTGCTGGTGATGGGCGGCTCGGTCGTGATCCTGTTCTTCCTGCCGTGGCTGGACCACTCGCCGGTGAAGTCCATCCGCTATCGCCCGTCCTTCCACAAGAGCATTCTCGCCGTGTTCGTGGTGGTGTTCGTCGTGCTGGGCTACCTTGGCGTACAGCCTCCGTCGCCGGTGGGTGAAAAGGTGTCGCAGTTGGGAACCCTGCTGTACTTCGCCTTCTTCCTGACCATGCCGCTGTGGAGCCGCGTCGGCCAGTTCAAGCAAGTGCCGGAACGTGTCACGTTCCACCCGCACTGAGCCCGGACGTACCCCGACAAGAGCACAAGGACAAAAGATGAAAAAGCTGCTTTCGATTCTCGCGCTGGCCGGCGCCTGCTTTGCCGCCGCGCCCGCCATGGCCAACGAAGGGGGTTACCCCCTTGAGCCGGCGCCCGTGCAAACGAGCGATCTTTCCTCGCTGCAGCGCGGCGCCAAGCTGTTCGTCAACTACTGCCTGAATTGCCACGGCGCGTCCATGATGCGGTACAACCGCCTCAAGGACATCGGCCTGACCGACGACCAGATCCGCGAGAACCTGCTGTTCTCCGGCGAGAAGGTGGGCGACATGATGACCATCGCCATGCCGCCGAAGGATGCCAAGGCGTTCTTTGGCGCCACGCCGCCGGACCTGTCGGTGATCGCCCGCGCCCGCGGCGACGACTGGCTGTACACCTACCTGCGTACCTTCTACCGTGACGACAACCGTGCCACGGGCTGGAACAACCTGGTGTTCCCGAGCGTCGGCATGCCGCACGTGCTGTGGGAGCTGCAAGGGCAGCGCGCCGCCAAGTTCGTCGAGGTGGAAGAGCACGGCGAGAAGGTGCACAAGTTCGCCGGCTTCGAGCAGATCACCCCGGGCAAGATGAGCACGCTAGAGTACGACCAGGCCACGAGCGACCTGGTTGGCTTCCTGGACTGGATGGCGGAACCCGCGCAGAACCAGCGCAAGCGCCTGGGCGTCTGGGTGCTGATGTTCCTCGGCGTGTTCACCGTCTTCGCCTGGCGCCTGAACGCTTCGTACTGGAAAGACATCAAGTAAAACGCGGTAATACCCCGGAAGACCTGCGGGTCCGATGGGGAGAAGGGCTGGGGCGGGTGTTGTGCAGAACAACCCCGCACCGGCCCTTTTGCTTTATGGGCTGCAGGTGCAATGTCGCATAAATGTGCCTCAAAGCCCCCTTTAATGCGTATCGAATGCACTTAAATGTGCTTCATGAATCTCTAATTTGCTTTCTCTATATCGGTTCTGCCAGAATACCGATCCAGTCAATCGACCCCGCATCAAAGGAATCCAACCATGATGGTGTTGTATTCGGGCACCACCTGCCCGTTCTCCCAACGTTGCCGCCTCGTCCTGTTCGAAAAGGGCATGGATTTCGAGATCCGTGACGTCGACCTGTTCAACAAGCCGGAAGACATTTCGGTGATGAACCCCTACGGCCAGGTGCCCATCCTGGTCGAGCGCGACCTGATCCTGTACGAGTCGAACATCATCAACGAGTACATCGACGAGCGCTTCCCGCACCCGCAGCTGATGCCGGCCGACCCGGTGCAGCGCGCCCGCGCCCGCCTGTTCCTGTTCAACTTCGAAAAGGAACTCTTCACGCACGTCTACGCCCTCGAAAATGAAAAGGGCAAGGCCGCCGAGAAGAACCACGAGCGCGCTCGCTCCGCCATCCGCGACCGCCTGACCCAGCTCGCGCCGATTTTCGTCAAGAACAAGTACATGCTTGGCGAAGAATTCTCGATGCTCGACGTTGCCATCGCCCCGCTGCTGTGGCGCCTGGACCACTATGGCATCGAACTGTCGAAGAACGCCGCGCCGCTGCTCAAGTACGCCGAACGCATCTTCAGCCGCCCGGCCTACATCGAAGCGCTCACCCCGTCTGAAAAGGTGATGCGCCGCTAAACCGGCTTTGGCCCGACGCGACAAGCTCGCGCCGGGCCGCCGGACTGCGCCACTGGAAGCACAATGCCTGAAACCTCCACCAAGCCCTACCTGATCCGCGCCATCTACGAGTGGTGCACGGATAACGGCTTCACGCCGTACATCGCCGTTTTCGTCGACGCCAACACCAGCGTGCCGCGCGAGTTCGTCAAGAACAACGAAATCGTGCTCAACGTCAGCTTCGACGCCACCAGCGGCCTGGACATGGGCAACGAGTGGATCGGCTTCAGCGCCCGCTTTGGCGGCATCTCGCGCAAGATCGACGTGCCCATCGAGAACGTGCTCGCCATCTACGCGCGCGAAAACGGCCAAGGCATGGCCTTTCCCGTGGAACGCAGCGTGCCTGAAACCCAGGCAGCAACCGAGCGCGAGAACAACCCGCCGCCCAAGCTGTCCTCGGTCGAAAGCGAGCCGTTGGTCACCGCGGAAGCCAACGAAGACCACAACGGCGACGACGAACCCACGCCGCCGCCCGTGTCCCGCATTGGCGCCAGGAAACCTTCGCTGAAGGTCGTGAAGTAAGCACAGGAAGGCATCGTCAATTTGCGCCGCATGCAGTAGAATCGCGGTCTGCACCAAACATGCCGGCTTAGCTCATCAGGTAGAGCAGTTGATTTGTAATCATCAGGTGGCGGGTTCGAGTCCTGCAGCCGGCACCAATAAAATCAAGGGGTTACAGAGATTTTCTCTGTAACCCCTTGTGCATTTTGCGGGTCATGTAACCGCCATGTAACCAAATTGGAATCCCTCTGGATCCATCTGGAACCATGTCCTGCCTGCGCACTACATGTGGGTAGCGTTTAGTCTGGCATAACAGAGGAACAACAAAAAACGCCGCAAAGCCAGACAATTCAAGGCTTCCAGCCGGTTTCCGCCTTCTGCGCCATTTGGCACCAAAAGTCAAAAAAACGTAATTACATGGTATCTAGTGTTTACCCCCGGAAGTGGCTCCCGCCACACCCCTTGCCGAGGTGGCATACTTAACTTCCCATCGAGTAAGCTGGATTTTCTGTGAGCGAAAAAAATAAGCCGTCCCGCCCGACGCCGAAGCCAACGCCAGCCCCTGTGCCGCAGCGTCGACCCATCCAAGAGTCATATACGGAAGATGGCTGGAGTCGAAAAGGAGGAGGAGGAACTGTGAGGCCGCGCGATAGCTGGGCACCGCCACCCCCGATGCCGGCTAAAAAAGGCAAGTAATGGCTTGGGACGATGAGGACGTCTGGAACACGCGATGCGACCTTTTGAGGTGGTGCCGCTTGTCACGGGCGTACCATCAGAAGCGCGAGCGATTCTTCGACATATTGGACAACGCCACGAAGGCGTTCTCTGTTCTAGGTGCGACGGCGATCATGCCGAAGGTTGTTGTGGCCGAATGGCAACCCTATATCGCTGCCGGCGTCGCCATTACGTCGACGTTGAGTCTGGTGCTCGGCTACGCAAAGCGCTCTCGCGCTCATGCCGATCTGGCGAAGACATTCGTCGACATCGAGAGTCGAATCGTTGCAAAAGGGGCTTTCGACGAGGCCCAGGCGCATGTGTTTGAGGCTGAGATCATTAAGGCTGAGGGGAGCGAGCCACGGGCGCTTGGGGCACTCGTTCGCATCTGTCAGAACGAGCTCCATGCCGCCGAAGGCAATCATAACCACATTAAGCCCCTTAACCCATGGCAGCGCCTATGGGCACATTTCTATGACTTTGACCTGTCTGAGCCACCCCCGGTGAAGGCAGGACCGGCCCCAGCGAAGGCAGAGCTAGCTGCGGCGAAGTCAAATCAAGGTTAAGGACGGCGGCAATCCGCCGTTTTTCATGGCCAGCGCAATGCCAACGCGCGTAAAACTGTGCCAAATTGCGCGCGACGTAACACTACCGCGGCTTAGTGCCTCATTTGCCCGTGTGGCACATCGGTCTCGCACGATAGAATCGTTCCCAGATTAGTACCACCGCATCAAAGGGGAACGAGGTCGTGTCGCAAGCAAGTACGCCACAAGAACGGGTCGCTGCCGCAAGGCAGCTTTATGCCGTCTTGAAAATGTATCTCGATCGGTCAACCTGGACGCCGGCGGAAGGGGCCCTTGTCCTGTCGGGCCTCCATGCACCGGCAGGGTGTGCTGAACTCCCTCGTGAGGCGACGGGCCTTGACGACAAGCCTTTCAAAGGGGACGTCATCGACCGTCACACCAAGGCTCGTGAAATCATGCGGCTATGGGACTGGTCCTGCGACGATGAGGAAAGCGGCACCGTTGCGCCGACGCAACTTGCACCCCAAGAGTTTCTTGCGTGGTGTCAGGACGTGGAGATCGAGACGGAATGGATGCGGCTCATCTTTGATGTCATCGGCGGCGGCAAGGTGCAATCAGATCAACCGGACCTGATTCCGCTTGCTGTTGCGGAATACGCGGCCCAGTCAGCTGAGACGATCGGCGTAATCCGGGCCCTTGCAGGGCAGGTTTCGAGCGATTCATCAGTGGGTGTTCCGGCACCGAAGGCAGTGGAAAAGAGCGCGCCGCGTGTTCCAATGCCGATTCCGGCAAACCGGGATCACGTATCCACAGAAGAGTTGGCGGCCATTCTGGCCATCGAACCTCAGTCGATTCGCAAGCGCTACTCCTTGGATGGAAGCTACCTTGGCATCCGGCCGACAAAGCTTCCCAATCGTCGATTGTTGTGGCTGGTCGCGGATGTCAAGAAACTGTTGAGCGGCAACCGTCCCGACGCTACCGAACCAGGCACCAAATAGTTTTTTGGCCTGTATGGGGCGGGGAGATACCCGTCGGACTCCCGTCCCGATCGGCCAATTGCGGCCGCTTTGGGCGCAGTCCAGATGGTGTTCGGCATATTGGCCAAGCACGCCGGCCATGCGCAGACATCGTGATGCCGCCAGTCAGTTGGTGCTGATTTCCAGCCGCCCGTACAAAGCCCTCAAATCAGTAATCCCCGGGCAAATCGAAGGTTGTGCCTGGATCTGCTAGCGCACCGGGCATGCCGTGTCTGACGGCGAGTTCGATTAACCTCTCTAGGACCTGGGTACGAGATACGCCAAGCCCTTTGGCTAGCTTGTCCAGATTCTTAATGGTTGCATCAGGCAGAACAAAATTCCTCTGACGAATTTTATTCTTTTCCTGTTTCTTACGGTATTTTCGCTGGCTCCAGAGTTTTTTGATGTGAGCTACGTGACTTTGCTTCTCAAAATCAGAAACCTGAAGCGAATCGAAATAGCATTTCAATCCCGTGCC
This sequence comes from Cupriavidus basilensis, assembly GCF_000832305.1. Lineage (NCBI taxonomy): Bacteria > Pseudomonadati > Pseudomonadota > Betaproteobacteria > Burkholderiales > Burkholderiaceae > Cupriavidus > Cupriavidus basilensis. Next base: position 4,075,920 of record NZ_CP010536.1, on the reverse strand, counting down.
GCCGGGGTATTTTCTGAATTCCTGGCCAATGACGGGATTTAGTTGAATTGAGTCTAGTAGCGTGTATTGCATTCGGGTATCAAGAACTTGCCATGCAAAATCGCATCGCCCCGGTTCGTCATCATCGCTAAACCAATTCAGATAGGACGTATCCCGCAAATGTCGAAGCCACGATTGATGAAGTCTATCGAGATAGTTCTTCTTGTCAAGCAAAGAGGCTAGGACAAGATCAATTAGGCAAATGAGATAATCTCGCTTGCTAAAACGTGCCTCGGCATCTGGTACTCTAATTCTCAGTAAGTTGTGGGTGTGGTTAATGAGCCAGCAGAGTTGCCGGTGCTCGGTGCCTACCCAATCAAAATCCTCCGCTTGATTAAAAAATCTTCCGGCACGCAGCGTCTGGATAGATGCGACTTGCTGCCTCAGCAATTGTTCAAGCTCAGTATCGCAATCGCTATCCAAAATCAGCGGTTTGACATGGACGATCGACTCAACTGGCGACGCACCCGGCCTCATGAGCAGAACTGGCCGGCCAGGGAAAAAATATTTCAACCAAGCCCAAAGCCATCGTCTCTCTCGCGAGGAAGGCGTTTCCCCCCAATATTCTGTAATTCGCACTAATGTCTCGTTCACTTCGATAGTCATGATCTATTAAGTGGCTTGCTTTATGAGGATCATACCGGACTTAAGCAGAACTAACTCAAGAATGATCAAGGAGTCATCAAGGAATCTTTCAAGAAGATAACGTGAGTATCTCTAGAGGTTTTATGGAGGGCAAAATGGAATGAATAGACCGTAGTTGCTGCTTTCATGGGGAGCGACAAGAAATGCAGTACCGGACTCCATGGTTGTGATCTGGCCTACAGGTCCAGGAACGGGTGGATGCAGCTATGAGGAGCCAGATCATTGGGCAGTGCCATTCCTGGCCGGGGCGGCAGTACTTCTCCGTCGCCCTATTCGGCGACAACGAAATTCGGGATCCCTAGGACTGTGGCCGTGGTGGAACGACTGGAAGATCCAGCTCATGAGGCAGGGAACGAGTCGCGCATGCGGTTGCCGTCAGTTGAATTTCCGGTCGCCCATTCATCCGGATAACTCGGTATTCGGATGAGGTCGAAAAAAGTGAATTTCCTTATTAAATCTCACGGCATACACGGTCTTTCGGTCCGTGAATCGGTTTGCTGCGCAACCGTTGCCTCACTGTCCCTCTAATTTAAGATATGCATGATTTAGAGGGAGTGAGATAACTGTTCTTTAGATGATTGAGTGGTGATCCTGAGGTGTCTCATTAAGACGCCAATATCCCCTGGGTGGACGCTGCACAGAGGGGAGGTGTCTCTCATAGACAATTATCGTCCATCATTGCTCAGATAATGCTCCAGCTGCAGGGCTATTTCTTACAGCAATGATGAATCACCTGAGAGAAACAATCACAGGTGAAACATGCAATCAGACTATTCCATCCCGGATAATCAGAGGGAAGCAGTAGCGAGCCTCTATCCGCGATTTTGGGAGGTTGGTGAATATGGTCTTGTTATCGACGAGTTGTTATCTTTTCTGCGGATAGCTCTGGCAACTGAGCGGATGCCGTTTGAAATCCATCACGCAGGTGCGATCAAGTACGCTTCGCCCAATATGGTCATCGTTCATGATTCATATTCACTCGACTATTATTTCCATGCGATGCGAGACTTGATGGGTATCGTGATACCTGGGTATGCGTACAGCCCGCTCTTGGCTCTCTTTCGTACCTGCTTCCAGCAGCACCCGTGGCTGAGCTATTGCGCGTTCCGCAACCCCAGCTCGCATCTGTCGGCCGTCCCGAAGCTGGAGGCGGAGGTGTTCAATGACTTTGTGCAAGCGCTTCGTACCCTAGCGCGGCAACAGAACACATGGGCGCAAATGCGGAAGTGGAAGAGCGACACTGAACGCAGCCAGACGGAATCCATTGGCGGATACGTACCGAAGCTGCTTAAGGGCGGGGATCGATTGGAGCCGATCCGGCAAGATTTCCAGTATCAGGAGAAGGTCTTTGTCCTCGCTGACGCCATGCCATACGGGCAATGGGGCGTGGCAGATTCCGGCCAGTGGGCGTTTGTACCTGCCCACGCTGGCTGGCCGTCAGAGAACCCAGAGTCACGGGCACGAATTGATACCCGCGTCGCGATCCAGGATCGGACACGGTTTTTTGCCAATTTCTACCGAGATGCGGACAAGCAGATCTTGCAATACATGCGTGGCTACATCACCAAGATGGAGCGCGGGTCGAACGGTGCCAATCACTTCCACTGCTGCTTCTTCGTCGACGCCAACCGGCCAAAGAACATCACGACAGATGCGGTGATTGCCGCTCTTTCTCGACGGTGGTTCAGGGCTACCGATGGACGGGGTTTCGTGTTTAACTGCCACGCGCCGGATTATCGTCTGCCATTGAAACGGCAAGGGCGGTGGGTGTTGGACCCTCTCATGGGGCATGACGAACGCCACGTGACACGATTGACGGACTACCTAGTCGGTTACTTTGCTCACGAGAAGGACCAATCGATCCATGTCAAGCCGACGGCGAGGTCGCGGGCATTGACGATGGCGGTTGGCAGGGCTTTACCAGATGGTGCATGACTGCCGGCGCCCTGCTTGCATGTCTGGAGATCTGGATCGGTCTTTTGCTCGTTGCGCCGCATCTTGTCTACGGCGGGTGAGACCTCGGTCGGACGATTTCCAGCACCCGTTGCATCGATCAGTAAATCCGCAGACTGGGTGCTGTCACTCGGAGTTGGCGACAGGACGGGTGCAGTGGCCATAATCTGCCATCCGCAGCCAATGGTTGCGACTACAAGCCGGTTACTATTGAGGCGCCATGCCGGCAGCAACCTATTAAAAGACTCGAAAGTGGGGGAAGGACAGCCATGCAGGTAGACATCGTCGGACGGATACGCAACCTCCAGTTGCCTGTTACCCAGCCGCTCATCCCGCTCTTCGAGTGCCTAGTGAACTCCATTGAGGCTATCGAGGATAGCGGCGCCGGCGATGGCCGTATCGACGTGTATCTTGAGCGAGAGGCCCGTCAGGTGGCATTGGCCGGCAACGAGGAAACAGCGCTGGCAGCTATCCGGGACATCACCATCGTCGATAACGGCGCTGGTTTCAACGACGGCAACGTTCGCGCGTTTTTCCTCTCCGACTCGACCCGCAAGGCAACCCGAGGCAACAAGGGCATTGGCCGCTTCACCTGGCTCAAGGTATTCAACCAAGCCGCTATCGACAGCACCTACTGCCAAGATGACGACCACTGGATGCGCCGAACCTTCCGGTTCGTCGTGACGACGGAAGGAGTCGAGGGAGAGGAGGTCGACGAAGCCGAGGTGAAGGAACGGCGGACCTCGGTGAAGCTCACCAGCTTGCGTGCCGAATACGAAAAGCACTTTCCTAAGTCGCTTGAGACCATCGCCCACAAGGTCATCGACCACCTGCTCATCCACTTCGTGGGCGGTCGCTGTCCGCAAATCTTTCTCCACGACGCCGACGGGCAGTCGTGCAACCTGAACTACATCTTTGCCGAGGAAGCGAAGGAGCGGGCACAGGAGGTGACGTTCGAGCTCAAGGGCCATAACTTCAAGGTGACCGTCCTGCGTTACCAGTCCAGCGCGGCCAAGAACCACACCATCTCGTATTGCGCGAACCAGCGTGAGGTGCTGGAGTGGAAGGCGAGCAAGGCAATACCCGACCTGCAGGGGCGCCTCACCGACGACCAGGGCGAGCAGTTCGTCTTCCGCACCTACGTCGTCGCCCCGTACCTTGACGCCAAGGTCAGCGCTGAGCGCACGGCCTTTATGTTTCTGCAGGAAGCCGACCTGGATTTCCCGGGAGAGATGACGCGCGAAGAGCTTGATGCCGAGGTCGTGAAGGCGCTCAAGCAGGTCGCCGAGCCGTACACGACGCAGCTGCGCGAGGAGAAGCGTCAGCTTATCGAAAACTTCATTCAGCAGGACGCACCGCAGTACCGGTTCCAGCTGCAAGAGCGCTATCGAGACAAGCTGGAACGCATTCCAGCCAACGTGTCGAAAGACCAGCTCGACATCGAGCTATACAAGACGCAGAAGGACATTGAGTTGGAGCACCGGCAGCGCGCGGCGGATATCAGGAAGGGGCCGCTCGATACTGTGGCTGGTTCGCCTGAGTACGCGGCCCTGTATCAGCAATTCCTCGACGAGGAGAATGAGCTCGGGAAGGCTGCCCTTGCCAAGTACGTTGTCCATCGGCGCACCATCTTGGAAATGCTGGAAGCCGCGCTCAAGGTACAAGAGTCGGGGTCCTACGCACGCGAGGACCTCGTGCACAGCCTCATCTATCCGATGCAGGCTGACTCCGAAGATGTCGAATTCTCTCGGCAGAACCTGTGGGTCGTTGACGAGCGCCTGGCCTACCACTCGTATCTGGCGTCCGATCTTCCGATGACGCGGCTGAGAGCAGTGAATGCCACCGGCGGCGATGAGCCCGACCTGGCCATCTTCAATACGGCGCGGGCCTTCTCTGAGACGAAGAGCCCGTACCAGTCGGTGGTTGTCGTCGAGTTTAAGCGGCCCGAGCGCAACGAGTACCCGGCAAAGGACGAGAACCCGGTGGAGCAAGTTCTCCGCTACGTCAGAAAAATTAAGGAAGGGCAGGCCAAGGACAAGGATGGCAAGACCATTAACGTTGGCTCCATCCCGTTCTATGCATACATCCTCTGCAGTCTGACGCCTCGCATCAAGGCCATTGCCGACAACCACGACTTTGTTAAAACGCCAGACAATGAAGGCTTCTTCAAGTATCACCAGGCCCAGGGTTGCTACATAGAAATCGTGTCTTACGACAAGGTCCTTACCGATGCAAAGAAGCGCAACCGCGCGTTCTTTGAGCGCCTGCAAATACCTATCAATTGAGTCGAAGGCCGCCCAGAACCGGCCCGGAACCCCCGCCAGAATATACAAGACCAGTGACCAGCCTCCATGATCTTGGCTTGGCCTACCGCAAAGCCAAAGTTGACTTGTACTACTCATCCCATGCTTCGATCGCAGCGATTGCAGACTATGAGGACAAGCTGCACGCCAACCTGATAGCCCTACTCGCCAAGATTCATGGTGACGATGAGTCTTGGGTAACACAACCCGAGTTCATCGGCAGTTGGACCTTGGCTACCAAGTCTGTGGACATGTCATGCTGGGATCGGTACCGCGAGCAGCACGGGAACGGCATGATTTTTTCCTCTCCGGCGGACGAATGGGCAAATGCCTGCCACCTGCTGGCAGAAGGCGACGAGCCTCAAAGGCCCAAAGCCGAGTTTCGGGTGATGGCGCAATGCAGCGTGGACTTTCATGTGCTGTCCGCGCTGTGGATGCTGGAGGTAGGCCACCTGTTCGATGCCGAGCTGAGCGGCTGCGCTTTTGGCAATCGTCTACGCCGCACCCAAGACGGAAGGGGCATCAACAAGCTCTCTCTCGGCTCTTTCCAGCCTTATCTCAAGCCTTTCCGCGACTGGCGCGACAAGGGCATCGCAACCATGCGAAGCGCACTGGATGCCGGCAAGAAGATCGTGGCGCTCACCGCGGATGTCAGCTCCTTCTATCACGAGCTGAACCCCGGCTTCATGCTCAATCCGGCTTTCGTCACGGGTGTGCTGGGACTGGAACTGGCCGCCCATCAGGCCAAGCTCCATCGCATGTTCATTCAGGCCTTACTGGCTTGGGCAGCGGCGACACCCTTGAAGAAAGGATTGCCGGTCGGGCTACCTGCCTCAGCAGTCGTGGCGAATGTCGCGCTTGCGGAGCTGGACCGAATCGTCGAGCAGCAGTGTGCGCCTCTGTATTACGGCCGTTATGTGGACGACATCCTGTTGGTCATGGAGAACGCTGCAGGTTTTCGCTCAACGTCCGAGCTCTGGGAGTGGCTGTTCGCGCGTTCTCGCGGCAAGTTGGGCTGGGTGGCGCAATCTGAGCACAAACAGATTGGCTTTGAGCCGGACTATCTGAGCGACAGCCGCATCCATTTTGCCAACGCGAAGAACAAGGTATTTCTACTGGCGGGAGAACCGGGCAAGACACTGGTGGACGCAATTGCCCACCAGATCCATGAGCGTGCCAGCGAATGGCGCGCCATGCCCAGATTGCCGCTATCCGCCAGCCACGTTGGCACTGACTTGCTCGCCGCAACGCAAAGCGACGGCGAGGCCGCCGACAACCTGCGCAAGACCGATGCCTTGACGATGCGCCGCGCCGGCTTTGCCATCAAGCTGCGGGACTTCGAAGCCTACGAGCGTGATCTGACGCCGGACGCTTGGCGAGAACATCGCCAAGCCTTCTTCCGCGCGTTTGTCCAGCATGTACTGGTGCTACCGCAGTTTTTTGATCTGGCGGTTTACTTGCCACGGGTTATTCGCCTAGCAACGGCGTGCGAAGACTTTGAAGCTCTGCGCAAGATCCTGCGTGCGCTCGAACAACTCTGCAAGCAAGTAAAGCAAAACTGCGCGCTCGGTGTTAAGGCCTGCCCTGCAGAGCACGTGCCGCTCGGCAATGAGCTGATGGCCCGCTGGCAAAGCCAGCTTTACACGACCGTGCGAGAAAGCATCAGCGCGGCTTTTCCACCGCGATTGTCCAAGGCCGGCCAGCAAGCATGGCAAGCGCACATGGCGGACTATCTGCCGGTTCTGGATGTCGATGTCCTCCTGAACTGGTTCTTGTCCCCCAAAGGCTTTCAAGCCGAGCAAGCGCGCCTGTTTTCGTTCGACCTGGCGCACATGCCTTTCCGCTTCATCGGCCTACCCAGCGAGATGGTGGCCCAGCGCGGCATTCCGGCCAAGAAGACAGCCACACACTGCGCCAACGCGGCAGACTTGCTGCCCGACAACGTGATCAAAGGTAGCCAAATACTTGCCAAGTTGACCCGGTTCAAAAACCTCCCGCATGGGTTGCTGTTTGCCTCCCGCCCATACAACCTGCCTGAGCTGTTCATTCTGAACAAGGCAGCCTATGAGGCCTCGGAGCATGCTGCCATGAAAGCGGTGGTTCTTGCGGTGCGTGGCTTCAACCTGGGCGAGGCTGCACCCAGCTTCGATAAGCATGGCGTGCTGCAGATTCCGGATGACCAGCCGCAGCGCCGATATGGCATTGCCGTGTCCAGTTGGAAAACACGCATGGCGAGCTGGACGGCGGCGGTCATGCGGATGCCTGACCCCGACGCCGAGCGCTATGCACGCCTGTGTCGATTGCTCGACGGGGTGATTGCCCAGCCGCAGCACAGCCGTTACCTCGTACTGCCCGAGCTTGCCCTGCCCGCACACTGGTTCATCCGCATCGCCCGCAAGTTGCAGGGGCGTGGTATATCGCTGATCACCGGCATCGAATACCTGCACGCCAGCAAGGCGCGGGTGCGCAATCAGGTGTGGGCCGCACTGTCGCACGACGGCCTCGGATTCCCCTCGCTGATGATTTACCGGCAGGACAAGCAGCGACCAGCATTGCACGAGGAGCAAGAGCTAACGCGCCTGGCCAAACTAGAGCTAAAGCCTGACAAGGCTTGGCAGACACCGCCAATCCTGCAGCATGGCGATCTGCGTTTTGCGCTGCTGGTCTGCAGCGAATTGACCAACATCAGTTACCGTGCCGCCTTGCGCGGCAAAGTGGACGCCCTGTTTGTGCCGGAGTGGAACCAGGATACCGAAACCTTCAACGCCCTGGTGGAATCGGCGGCACTGGACGTGCATGCTTACATCATTCAGTGCAACGACCGCCAATACGGCGACAGCCGCATACGCGCCCCGTTCAAAGAGAGTTGGCAACGTGACCTGCTTCGAGTCAAAGGGGGCGTGACTGACTATTGTGTGATCGGTGAAATCGACGTGCAGGCACTACGACAGTTTCAGAGCAGCCACCGGTCTCCAACCAAGCCATTCAAACCGGTGCCAGATGGATTTGAGATTGCGTTTGACCGGAAAGTGTTGCCGGCGGAGGAGGGGTGAGAGTTGATCTGTTCGATGGGCACATGGATCCACGCCGTCAACTAACAGCTGACCTTCGGCATCGTATTTTATCCCCTGCATGAGATTGATCGTTGCAAGGCGGCTAAGAGAGTTCGAGGTACAGCGGTCAGCGAGTGCCCACCGCTGCAAAAAGGGAGCGATTGATGTCACCCCTCAAGGACTACAATGGGGTCGCTCTGTGACTCTCAGAGATCGGCGATAAAGCAAAAAACAGCGACTCTATGGAGAGTGGGCATAACGCCCACTCTCCCTCGTTTATGTCGGCGTGTCCATGCTTTTTTTGATCTCGTTGTTACGATCGCTGGCTTTGTCTGTTGAATTGCGCCGAAATCTTACCCGGGTCTGATGGGTCAGTTCTGAGTGCAACTCAACAGGCGATTGAAAAGCCGACACGCTTAGCTCGCAAATTTACGCTTTCGCAGATAACATGGGGCCCATTTACCTAGGCCCAAAAAAATGCCGTGCGTGATCAACGGGGGGTAGGATGCACCTAAAGAAGCTGGCCGTGCGCAATTTTCGCCGACTGCGCGACGTCATGATCGATCTTGCTTCGGACATCTCGATTTTCGTCGGTGCGAACAACAGCGGGAAGACTTCAGTCGGCCATGTGCTCCAGCTCTTTACTGAGCGAGGAAGGTTCAGTGTCTATGATTTCAGCGCCGACCAGTGGCCGCAGATCGTAGCGTACGGCGAGGGCGATGCCAATGCGCGCTTGCCAACGATCGAGGTCGATATCTGGCTGGAGATCAGCGCTGACGACATCCACCGTGTGGTTGATCTGCTGCCCAGCTTGGCATGGGAAGGTTCGCTGGTTGGGATGAGGGTGGTGTTCGCTCCCATCGATTCCGACGCGACCCGCGCGCGTTACGCCGAGGCGCGGCAACGCGCGCTCGAGGCTGTTGCTGGCGGAGAAGGTCCCGCATTCGATCCCTCGCCGCGCAATTTGCAGGACTATCTGCGCGACCGGTTGAACGACGAATATGAGCTTCGCCACTTCGTGCTCGATCCCACCCGGTTCGACGCGAACATGGTCGCGCAGCAAGATTATGACCCCATGCCCCTGACCGGGCGTGATCGCAGCGGGCGCGACATTCTCAATGGTCTGCTGCGTATCGACTTCCTGCATGCGCAGCGGCATCTTGCTGACGCGCCGGGCAGCACGCGGGCCGAGACCCTCTCGCGCGTGCTGAGCCGCTTCTACGAACGCAACCTCGAGCAGAGGGGCGAGGATCTTGCGGCGCTGCGGGCGCTCGCCGAGTCCGAGGTCTCGCTGAACGAGCATCTCGAGCAGGTGTTCGAGCCGACCTTGCAGCGTCTGGCGCAACTCGGTTATCCGGGGCTCAGCAATCCCCGGCTAGTGATCCGCTCGGCGCTCGATCCCGCATCCATCATGAGCAGTCCGCACGGCGCGCGAGTGCATTATGCGCTCGGCCCGGACGACGGCGCGCCGGAGCCGCCGACGCTGCCCGACAGCTACAACGGTCTCGGCTTCAAGAACCTGATCTTCATGGTGGTCGAACTCCTTGACCTTCACGCCCAATGGCTTGCGATCGAGGATAACAGGCCGCCTGTGCACCTTATCTTCATCGAGGAACCTGAGGCCCATCTGCACGCCCAGCTACAGCAGGCCTTCATCCGCAAGGTGATGTCCATCCTCGCCTTGGGCGCGGAGGACCGAACACACTACACAAGCCAGGTCGTCGTCACGACCCATTCAACTCACATTCTGTACGAGCGCGGTTTCCGGCCAATTCGCTACTTCCGCCGCAGCCGCGCCGAGCATGTTTCGACCTCGGCCGTGCTGAACATGTCGGTGTTCTACGATGCTACTGACCACGATGTCCGGACATTCCTTGAGCGCTATCTCAAGCTGAGCCACTGTGACCTGTTCTTCGCAGATGGCGCGGTGCTAGTGGAAGGCAATGTCGAACGGCTGCTGCTTCCACAGATGATCGCCAATGCGGCACCGCGCCTGCAGTCGACATATCTTACTGTTCTTGAGATTGGCGGCGCCTTCGGCTATCGCTTCAAAACACTGATCGAGTTTCTCGGTCTCACGGCCCTCATCATTACGGACCTAGACAGCGTCTTCGGGCCTCCGGCGCCCGCTGCTGGCGCTGTGGAGAATGGCGCGGACGCCGGCGCACCGGCGGTTGGTGATAATGGGGCGGAGCTCAAGGAAGAAGATGACGACGACGAGGACGCTGAAGCTGGCGCCGGAGCAGAAGGCAAGCCGGGCAAGGTATGCGTCGCGAGTCATCCCGGCGCTGTGACCTCCAACCAGACCTTGCGGCAATGGCTGCCGAGATGCGGCACGGTGGCCATGCTTTGGGAGGCTACAGACGACCAGAAGACGCAGGCACGGAGCGAGAACAGCGAGGCGATCGTGCGCGTCGCCTATCAGTGCCGCACAAATGTGACATGGGCAGGTGAAACACAAGCGTTGGCCGGTCGCACGCTCGAAGAGGCATTCGCGCTCGAGAACCTCGCCTGGTGCCAAGATATCGCGCGCAAGCCGCTGCAGCTTCGCATCGCTAGGTCCGACAACAAGGACCTAGCTGAGCTAACCCGCCGAATTCATCGGCGGGTCCAGGCGAAGAGCTTCAGCAAGACCGATTTCGCCTTGGCTCTGTTGGCCGAGGATCCGACGCAATGGTCGGTGCCGACCTATATCGCCGAAGGGCTGCGCTGGCTCGAGGGCGAGGTCGCCCCACCGGCCGAGCCCGATGACGACGGTCAAGAGGAGCAGGCGGTTGGTGATCCGGCCGTCGCCGCGGTGGTGGCATGACAAGCCGCCTCGGCAGTCCCGACACTCAAGCCGACGTCGATGTCCGCGACTGTCTCGGTCAGGCGCCGCCGCGCTCGTTCGTGATGGTGGCAGGCGCGGGGTCGGGAAAAACCACATCGCTGATCAAAGCGCTCGCGCATCTCCGTGAAACGCGCGGAAAGGCGCTACGGCGTGCGGGCCAGCAGATCGCCTGCATCACTTACACCGAAGTCGCGGTCGGCGAGATCTCCGCCGACGTAGGCGTTACCCCGCTATTTCATATCTCGACCATTCACAGCTTCCTGTGGTCGGTTGTTCGCTCGTTCCAGTCAGACATTGCTGCCTGGGTCGTCAGCCGTATTGAGGAGAAGATCGCCGAGAAGCGCGCCCATTACGACAAGCCTGGTACACGGGCCGCGACCAAGATGAGGCTCGATCAGGAGATCGTCGGCCTCGAAGCCGAGCTCGAGGCGGTAGGTCGGGTCGAGAAGTTCACCTACGGAACGGGCAGCCGTTACTCCGAAGGCATTCTCGGCCATGACGACATCCTTAAGTTGACCCCGGCCTGCGTCGAGAAGCACCATTTGCTACGCGAAATCGTGGCGCGGCGATTTCCCTATATTTTCGTCGACGAGAGTCAGGACACTCAGCCCGCCGTCATCCAAGCGCTCCGGCAGATCGCCAGCGAGCAGCCCCTCTGCGTCGGCTTTTTCGGCGACCCGATGCAGAAGATCTACGGTACCGGAGCCGGTGCGATCGAGCTGCTTCCCGGCTGGGGCGAGATAACCAAGCCGGAAAACTTCCGCTGCCCGACCTCGGTCCTCGGCGTGATCAACGCTGTGCGTGCGCCGGGCGATGGTCTAGTCCAGACCCGTGGCCGCACCGTGACCGTGGATGGGGAAGAGCAGTCCGTGGTCGGCACAGTCAACATTTTCATCCTGCCAAGTGATGATCAAAGGACCGCTCGTCTCGGTGCAGTACGAGCCTGGCTGGCCGCGCAAACCGGCGACGGTTTGTGGACCAGTGACATGCGCGACGGCGATGTCCGGTTGCTGGTGCTCGTGCATCGCATGGCCGCCAAGCGGCTCGGCTTTGCTTCGCTCTACTCGGCTCTAAACGATCACGCGCCGCAGAGCCTGAGCGAAGGCATTGCCGACGGTTCGGCCTGGCCTCTTCGGCCGTTCGTTCAGCAACTGCTGCCGCTGATCGTCGCATCGCGTGCAGGTGACCAGTTCACGATCATGTCGATCCTTCGCGCAGACAGTCCCTGCCTGGAACCAGAACGGCTGCGCGGGCAGGCAGTGGCTCCCGTCCTCGTCGCCCTTCAGCACGCAATCGAGCAACTGGCCACGCTGCTGGCCGACGGGTCAGCAGCGACGGCCCGCGACGTCCTCCGGCACGTCCGGGACACCGAGCTGGTGGCTCTCGATGACCGCTTCGCCGCGCATCTCATGGACGACCCGGTCGACGATGGGGCGGAGGGCTTTGGCAATGTCGCGGCGTTCCTTGAATGCAATGTCGGCGAACTCTGGGCCCACCGTAAATATATCCTCGAAGAGTCGCCGTTCGCGACCCATCACGGCGTCAAGGGCGCGCAGTTCGAGCGCGTGCTCGTGGTACTCGACGATGAGGAGGCATCCTACAACCAATACTCCTACGGCAAATATCTCGGCTACGCGCCCCTGTCCGACACTGACAAAGCGAATATCGCGGAAGGAAAGGAGTCGGTGCTCGACCGCACGAGGCGGCTATTTTACGTCTGCTGCTCTCGTGCGGTGAAGGACTTGGCAGTCGTGCTGTTCGCTGCTGATGTAGCGGCGGCACGATCTGCCGTGGTCGATGCCAAACTGTTTCCGGCCGCTTCGCATCATGGAGTTGAGCAGCTCGGCTAAATCACCAAAAATTACTCGAGTTGCCCGGCCCTCAGCGGACCGTACACCAGTGGCGCAACGTCTAGCTGTGGCAAGAGCGGACTTTGCGCTACAGGGCCATCGAATGACCGAAATGGGTCTGCAAAGCGACCGCCGGTGGGGTGGCAAATTGCACTCCTACCGGCTGCTGAATGAACCCCGCGGGTGACAGTTCGGTGTACCGTTGCTGAGAAGAAAGGCGCCGCAGACGCTACTCGCACTAGCAGTGCCTCAAGGACTGCAGGGATGACACCGACATTGCGCCCGCGAGCACTGGATTCAATTCGATTCTGATGCCCCAGAATCCGGAGCGGTGATTTGCAAACCTACTCGGGAGAACTGCTGTGACAGAGGAAGCGTACGAGACAAGGGGCTGCGGGCTGGCTAGTGCGCAGGTGGCTCCACTGTCCCGTGAGCAGCTTTACGAGCTCGTATGGCGAGAGCCCATGCTTCGGGTCGCCGAGCGGCTGGGAGTGTCATCAAGCTACATGGCTCGAGTGTGTACTGAACTGCGTGTTCCTCGGCCACCTCGGGGGTACTGGGCACAACTTGCGTACGGAAAGGCGCCTGCACAGCCCGCGTTGCCGGAAGTTAGAGCAGGTGATATTACGGAATGGCGCTCGGGGGACTTCATCGGCACCAACGAGCGGGCGGCTAAAAGGATAGCAAGGATTCCCTCGCCAACCGTCGAAGGCGCGCCGGTGGCCGCGCAAAAAATACGGAGGCGGTCTCATCAGCCGACGGCAGGGAAGCCCTTGCACCCACTACTGATCGGGATTAAGCCCTTCTTTGAGAAGACTCGCGATAGCGAGAACGGCATTCTTCGTCCGTTCAAGCGTTTATTGGTCGACGTTCTATCGTCGAAGGAGCGGTTGGACGTCGCCATCGATGCAGCCGATAAGCTGTTTCGAACGCTGACTTCGCGTGGACACCGAGTGACGATCGCACCGACAAGTGGGCAGATGCGACGAGCCGACGTTGACCTACGCGAGACCCCCGAGAAGAACCGCAACCAGCACAGCGCCTGGGCGCCTGAGCGGCCAACAGTGGTATTTATAGGCGACGTTCCAATCGGTCTGACGCTCTTTGAGATGACCGAAATCGTGGAAATGCTCTACGTTGGCAATAGCCAGTATGTCCCGGTTCGAAATCTGACTCCTGAGCAACGCCGCAGGTACTCAGCCCCTAGGTATTGGACGACGGCAAAGGACTTGGCTTCCGGCCGCCTTTGCTTGCAGGTGTACTGCCCGTCGTGGCGGGTAAGTTGGGTCAAGCGATGGCCTGAGGATAAGCCGGGACAGTTTTCTTCAATGGTGCCCGACATTGTGCGGGAGCTTGAATCAGCCGGCCCTGACCTAAGTGCAAAGCTGGAGGCGGCGAGAATCTTGGCCGAGGAAGAGGACCGGCGATGGAAGGATGAGCAAAAGCGTCGGCGAGAAGCAGACGAACGCGCGCGGCAAGAAAAATTTCGCCAGGATGCGCGAAGAGATCTTCTTGCAGCAATTGCAGGCTGGGACGAAGCACGTCGGATTGACGCTTATTTCACCGCGGCGGCGCTAGCGGCTGAGCACCTTGACGCAGATGAACGGCATAGACTGCTGAGTCGTATTGCCCTCGCAAGAGAGCTGGTGGGCAAAAACGGGCCCTTGGAAATGTTGCTTCACTGGAGGGCACCAGGTGAGAGGAGCTAGCCGATCAGCACATGAGATCTAGAAGGGGGCGCATGGACATTCTTACGGAAACATTGCCGCCGCGTTGTCATTTGCAATCAGCTGATATCCACGGACTCCGAATCGAAATAGAGACAAGGCAATCGGCCACAGGTCCCTAACTGGCCGCATTGGGTTGCTCAGGGATCCTCACCTCACCCCGCCGGCGACGAAGAAAAAAATCAAGCGGTAGACATAGAGGAGAGTGGACGCCAGGTCCACTCTCCTCGTTCGTGCCGCGTTATGGCTTACATCGGGGCGACGTTGTACTTGGCCATAATCTTCTCGATCTCGCTGTTGCGCGCGCTAGCCATGTCATAGTGACACTCGTTGTCCGAGCAATTGCGTTCGAACTGACCGCCCCACTTTTTGTGGGATTTCAAGATATTCTCCTTTTCCAACTCAGGAACACGATTAGAGTCCAAGAGTCGCTGGGTGTTGCCTTTTACGCGCAACATACTGCCTCTGAGGCCGTATTCGAGGCACTGGTCTCGCTCGTACTGGCTGCGTTTCATTTTGCAGACGTCGCTGGCGCGAAACTGAGCTTGGGCTTGGGTGGCGAACGTAGAGATTGCGAGGATGGCGAGAGCCGCGAAGAATTTGCGCATTTGTTTCCTTGGGAATTAAGACACCTACTTCAATTCAGGCGCATGTCGGGAACGCCGTACTTCGACGTTTCCTTGTAGGTGTAATCCTTGAACCTCTCGATTACGCTGATGTAGCACTTGTTTTCCGGATAGCCGAGTTCGTCTTTCCGGCACAGACCTGCGGCATCCTTTGAGATGGCCTGACGCTTCAGTTCTACATTCCGCTTCACCGGGGCCGGAACCTTCTTCGACTGCTGTACTGCGAAATTGTATTCGTCAGCCTCAGCCTGGTAGTTACCGATCAGAGTCGACCAACAGTTGTCCCGTTGATTTTTGATCGGCATTGTGTCGCAAGTGTTGACTGCGAATGCTGCAGTAGACGAAAGGGCGAGAGCGAAGGCGATGATGGTCGTGCGCATGAGAGTATTTCTTAAGATGAATCTTAGAGAGCGGTTTATCGGTCAAGCAGCCAGGGATCCCGAAGGGCATTTATGTCCGAAGCCGTCGTCGGGCCATCGGGTTTCACGGGAATCGGCGATGAACCCAAAAAGAGGGCCGAAGCCCTCGGATGCTGCGCCCCTGCAGGCGCGGCGGAGGCCCCCGGAAGAGGGGATTACATCGGTACCGCGTTGACGGCGGTGAACAGCTGGTCGAAGGTGGTCTTCTTGAAGACCATGAACGAGCTGGTGAGGGCGGCCGGGATGCGGCTGCCAACTTGAATGCGACCTGCGTGCAGAGCCAGCACCACGTTACCGCCTTCGGCGATTTCATTTTGGTACGGGATCGGCAGCGTGCGGATGTCAGCCGAGTTGAGGCGGAGGATCGCCACGTTCGGGTTGACGGGGTGGCGTACCCAGGTGAACTCGGGAGCGGCCAGCAGGGTCTGACCTGAGTAGCGATCCTTCATCACGGCCGTGCCGTCTGCGCTCAGCGTGACCTTCAGCAGACCGTTCATGAGGAACTCCGTGCCGGTGATCTGGTCGAGCGACGTGTAGGTCGTGCTCTTGTCACCCACCCAGTTGCAGTGCGACACACCGTCTTGCACGATGTATTGCGACTGATCCACACCGCAGGTCTGCAGATCCAGCTCGATGTTGTCGTAGTCACGATAGGAAATGCCCACCACGCCTTCGGCACCGGCCGGGAAGCTGCCTCGCAGCGCCTCACGGATGTAGTCCTCCTTGATCCAGTCGGTCATTGCTTCGACGAAGGTCTTGCTGCCCACGTTCACACGACGGAACTCGATCTTGAGACCACCGCCAGTGATCGCATCGCTCAGCGTCAGGGTATTGCCCACAGCCGAAACCACGGGCGATGCCTTGTGCTGATCGGTTTCGCCGAGCAGGTTCGTCCAGGAGCCATCGGCCTTCATCTGGTAGTGACCGATGTAAGATGTGAAGCTGTCAGCGCTCGGCTCGGTCCACCGGCTGTTTTGGTAGGCTTCGAGCGCCATGCGCACGCCGTCACCGTTCTGGATGAGGCGGTTGCGCGTTTGCACGCTACCGACACCATTCAGGCCCAGGTACTCGTGATAGCCGTAGAGGTCATCGGCGAGCACCGTCTTGGCATCGACATCGGTCGAAAGCACTGGCTTGGCAGCCAGCGTATCAACGTCAGCTTGCGTGACGTTGTCGATACCGCCTTTGAGGACAATGGCGTTCATCAGCCCGCGCACTGTATTGGCATCGACCGCGCCATTCTTGGCGAACTGGGCGACCTTGTCCACTACCTGCATGGCGAAGGCGCCGGTAGTGCTGTCGCCGTTGGCGATGTAGTCTTCGCGCAGGTTCACAGCGCCACCGACGAACGAGACGACCGCCTTGGCTGCCGCATCCTTGGAGTAGCCTTGTTCCATCAGTGACTGCTGCATCGTCGTGAGGGGCGTGACGTTCTGGCCTGAGATGCCGTCAATCGGGGCCGTCAGTGCGAACGCGGCGGGGAAGACGTAGTTCGGGCGCGAGAGGTCACGTGTGTCTGGCGTTACCAGTACAAGTAGCTTCTTGCCCGTCACGTCGCCATCGAAGGCGAGCGAGTAGTTACCGGCCTGGTCAGTTTTGCCTTGCGGTTCGCCCGCGTCGCAGACGTTGTTGTCGTTCAGGTCCACGCAAACCTTGGCGTTGACCAGGTAGCCGTCGATGGCCTTGCCGGTCAGGCTGGTTTGCGTCGGTTGCGGCGGAGTAGCGCCCCCGACCGCAGCGCTGTCGCCACCCCCACCTCCACCTCCACCTCCACCCCCACCACATCCGCCTAGCATCAGAAGTGTGGCAGTGCAGATGCCGGCGCCAACTGCGATGGTCTTCAGTCTCCTCTTTCGTTTGACGCTGCCCGGACTGTTGCTGAGAGCGGTTGTCTTGCAAATATTTGAATTCATTGTGATTTTCTTCGTTCTTAGTAGTTGACCAAGGAAGCCGACGGTCCTTGCCGGCAATCCATCGAAGATGTTAACGACTTAAAAGGTGGAAGTTCAACCTAAAAAGCACTTCATGTCAAAAAGGCGATGCCCAACCATTTGGGTGGATTGGGAGAAGGCATGCACAAGACAGACATGGACCAGCTTGCCGGCGTGGTGGGACGGGCGATCGCAAGACAGCGCATCGCCGCGGAGCTGACGCAGGAGCAGGTCGCGGAACGACTGGGGATCGGTAACGAGGCGGTGTCCCGCATGGAGCGGGGCGTCGTCATGCCGACCATCGGCAGGCTTGCCGAGTTGGCGGACATCTTTCAGTGCGAGACGGCCGATCTCCTGACCGAAGCCAGCAACCGCGCCAGCGACCAGGCCCACCACCTAACCCGCCTGCTTTCCAGAGTCAGCAGCGGAGACCGCGCCATGCTGGTGGATATGGTCGAGAAGCTGGCGGCCCGGCTCGGTAGTCGTCGGGCCGACACCGGGCGTCATTGAGCCGCGTGTGGCCAGTCTGCGGGCCATGGCTTTACTCGCCCCGACTCGGCTGGTAGGAGCGCGAAGGTTGCCGAGCGCGCGGCGGTGGTGTGCACCCAGAGCTTCCGTCCGCTGGACAGGGCGTAGCTGGAGAGCAGGAAATCGCCAGTGTCGAGCGCGTGTTCATTGCGTTGCCAGTCCTCGTCGGTGACTAGGCCCCAGTCGCCTTGCATATGGCGCAGCAGGAACTGTGTGAGGGGTGCTTGTCCGGCGCCCAGTGCTTTGAGTGCCTGCAATGAGACGAAGACGCGGCCTAGCGCGACGCGCGGTTGT
Source organism: Cupriavidus basilensis (assembly GCF_000832305.1). Classification (NCBI taxonomy): domain Bacteria; kingdom Pseudomonadati; phylum Pseudomonadota; class Betaproteobacteria; order Burkholderiales; family Burkholderiaceae; genus Cupriavidus; species Cupriavidus basilensis. The sequence continues at coordinate 4,057,722 of NZ_CP010536.1, read as the reverse complement.
GTGCGGAGTTTGGAGGGCAGAAGTCGGTTCGTCATGTCAGTTGTCGCTGATCAATAGTCGTCCGGCAGCAGGACGGTCGTGGCCGAACGATCCCACTCGGTGATGATCCAGACCTTCTGTCCGTCCGGCAGCGGGTAGCTGGACAGCACGCGCTGACCGGCGATGGCAGCCAGGTCATTGTGCTGGCGGTCCTCGTCGGACACGTCGCCCCAGTCGCCACGCGCGTGGCGGTTGACCAGCGCAAAGATCGAGACGCCTGCTGTCCGCAGGGCATCGAACGCAGCGGGTGTGGCAAGCAGACGACCGAGGCGTAGGCGCGGTCGGGAGAATGCGGGTAAGGCGGGTACGGTGTGATCCGTCATGTGGTTCTCCTGAATAGGGACGAGCACCGGCCTCCGGCGGGGCCGGATGTGGGTATGTCAGGTGGAAAGGAAGGAGGAAAGGACAGCGCCGGGCGAATGCCCGGCTTATGCCGTCAGGGGAGCGAGGCGAGTTGACGGCGCAGGGCAGTCGCGCGGGCTTGCGAACAACCCAGGTGGCGGCGGATGTCGGCAACGGTTAGACGGAGTCGTCCGGCGGCGACGTCCTGCACGAGCTGTGTCACGTCCGGATCGGAGGATGCACCGCCCGGTAATGGAGTGACTGGATCGTTATCCAGCGCGCGATTGCCGTCTGCCTCGTGACTCGCCGTGACTGGGGGTACGACTGCCGCGGCCCCCTGCGCCGGCCGGGGGTGCAGCGCGATCGTCCACAGCAGACAGGAAACGCCTTCCAGTACCGCTGCGAAGGTGAGGCCCGACAACAGATCGACGCGCGCGACGGTCGTGCCGAATAGCGCCGCGAGTCGCCCCGTGACTGGATCGGTCGCCAGCGCGTCGTGCTGTGTCATGGTCTTGTCATCCGCCGCCTGCCCGCGCCGAATGTCGTCGACCTCGGCGTCCAGCGCATGAAGCTTGGCGGCAAGCGTGACGCGACGCGCCTCCAGTGTCGTGCAGTTGCCAGTGCAGTGCTGCGCGTTAGCCGTCGCCAGTCGCTCCGTCACTGCCGCTCGTTCCCCCATGACTGCTGGGAGACTGCGGTTGGTTGACGCGTGGGCGCTCACAGGAACGGCAGCCGACCGCAGCTCCCCGGCATGTCGTTGGGCCAGCAGGAAGAACGTGGAATGCCCATAGCAGGCGGTCGCCATACAGGCGAACCACAGCGCGCCGCCCACCACGCGCATGACGATGTGTGCTTCCCGGATTAGGGCAGGCAGCAGGTGCGCACTGGCGACTAGCACTATGCCAAGCGCCACCCACACCAGCCGTTCCGCCATGGATCCACCGCGCTGCCAGCCGGCCAGCACCGACAGGCAGATCGCGGTGCCAGTCGCGCCCGTCGCGAGCATGAACGTCCAGCAGTTCATGCGCATCATGCCGCCGTCCTGCCCAGCAGTGCGGCTTTATGCTCCAGCTTCTCCCGCAGGCTGGGCGGTTTGGCCTCGCCGGGCTTCCCGGCGTCACCCAACTCCGAACGATCGTCCGTGGCCTCGGGAAAGAATTCCTCAACCACTGCTGCAGCTTCCTCGGGGCTGTCCTCGAACGTGCCGTTGCTGAAACCCAGCTTGGCTGCCGCATCAAGCGCCACCTGGTCGAACCCGGCTGCCTTGCGCCTTGCATCCAGCTCGCGTGCCTCGGTGATGGTGTCGTCGAGCGTTTTCCCCGCTCGGACCCCGATATCCACGTAGTAGATCGCTGAGCGATAGCTCTGGGTCGTGGATTTGCCGCGCAGTTTCAGTTCCAGCGCCAGGCAGGCCAGCAGATTGCCGGAGGCCGCACTGAAGTAACGTAGCCGCGCAGCGAGCGTTCGGATCGAGTTGAAAGACGTGGTGCGAAAGATGAACGACCCCATCTCATCCTCGTCGCCCACAATGACGTTGAGCCGCCCATACGGTTTGCAGCCACCAGGGCCGCCGAATTGGCAACCGTCCGGCGACGGGCACGGCAGGGTCGCAATGGCGTCTTGCTCGACGCGTTTGCAGCGTTCTCCATTACCGACACAGACGGGGCGGCCGGTGTCGCGGTCGAAGAGGCAGTATTCGGCACGCAGGTTCAAGTCGGGGTCGCTGAATAGCATTCGTACTGGGATCGAACGCAGCTTGCCCGGCGTCGTCTTGCGCAGCGATTCGTTGAGCGGGTGCAGCAGCCATCCGTCGCGGTTTTGCACCTGCGTCGTCAGGGTGAACTGGTCATCCTTCTCTGGCAGCCGCTTGCCGTTCTTCTCGACCATGCGGCCAATGGAAATGCGCCCGATGACGGGCGGAGTAATGGCGAGTCCTTTTAGCATCGGGTGACTCCAGGGATCAGGGATAGATGAGGAAGCGGCGGGTGCCGGCTTTGGCGATGACGTATTGCTGAACAAGATCCGGGTGCTCGGCTCGTAGGCGTTCCAGGTCGGTCGTGGTGCTGTCCTTGCTGCGCTTGAAGCTGACCTCGCCGGTCTCGAAGAGCGCCCGCGAGGTGTCGCCCATCGCTTGCTGGAGGGTCAGTTTTAGCTTGGCTGCGACCTGTTCCCGTGCGCCGATCTCGGCGCGCAGGGCAACCAGGTCGGCGAACACGGTGGATAGCTGGCGGTCCTCCGAGAAATCCGCCGTCGCGCCACTATCCCTCGGGTACAGGCATCGCAGCGCGCGGTCAGCGGACTCCGAACCGTCTCCAGGCGGTGGCGTGTCGGTCTCGACGTAGCGCCAGAACTGGGCCTCCAGCGGGATGAGGCGAGAGATCAGGTCATCGTCTCGCTCGATCCGATGGACCTCCAGCTTCTGGCCACACAGCAGCACGGCCACGTCGGCGGCGCGCTTGCCGGTGACCGCCAATTGGTGTTGGACCTGCAACTGGACGTACTCGGGGACGCCGTCCTGCCAGTGCCGGGCGCCGAACTCTCCCGCGGTCTTGCACTCCAGGATCTGCACATCAGGCACGCCGACCACTTCGCGGTCCAAATTGGCGAGCATGAAGGGGATCGTGGGGTGTTGCAGGACGGCATTGACTTTACGGACGCGGTGGCCTGTCTGCTGGGTATACGCCGCTGCCACGATGGGCTCCAGCAAGGTACCCCAGTAGACCGCCTCCGTCGTGTCATTCGGATCGGGTTTCGGCAAATCGGCATCACGGCCGGTCTTCTCCAGCCACAGTTCGAGCTGGCTCTTGTAGGGGTTGAGGCCGACCGCGGCAGCGGCATCCGATCCACCGATGCCGGTTCTGCGCACCGCCAGCCAGTCGGTGCGGGAGAGATCTGTGGTCTTGACCAGCTTGAGCGCAGGGCGGGAGGGTCTGGCCTGCGCAGGTTCGAGGGCATTCATGCAGCCTCCAGAGAATGATGCGGCCCGGTGAGCGAGCTCGACCGGGTCGACAGGTCAGGAAAGAAGGGGGGGCGGCTACACCACGAGCTTGAGCGCCTCATCCCACGCTTTCTGCTTGAGCGACGCGCCAGCGCCAAACCAAGCGGCATCGCGCCGGTGGTCGTCGCTGCGAGCGCGGCGGTGGTGATCGGTGAACTCCGTCACCGCATTGAGCAAGCCCCAGGCTGTTCCTGACGCGGAGGGCAACTGCGCACCCATGCCGTGCCCCGTGTAGAGCTGGCCGACGGCCTTGATCGCGCGCTCATTGACGGTAACGGTGTCGCGATCACTGGCAGCGGTCACCGGATAGGTCAGCACGCGCCGGAAGAATGCCTCAGCGGCCGACTCGGAGACCTTGCGCTCGGCCAGGGCCTTGGTGCGGACCATGAAGGCGTCCCATGACGAGACCGCGATGCCAAGCTGTCGCTTGACCGCCTGGGCGTCGAACTGGCTGCGGTGCGGCACTTTGACGGCACCCGTACTGTTGCCAAGCGCAATAGCGAGCGTGTTGTTGCAGACCACGCGCACCGAGGTGAATTGCGCGGTCGTCGCCAGCGTGCCGTCGCAGGCGGTGGCGAGCAGGAGGTAGCCGTCGACCTTGTCTTTGCCCTTGAGTGAGCCGGTCTGGCCGGTTTTGGCGAGCGCCCAGAATTTCCGACCTTCTTTGAGCACACCAGCCGTTTCCAGCTCGAAGCCGCCGACTTCGGTCAGATCGCGGTAGAAATCCAAGATTTCCAAGGGCTGAACAACCTGGTAACGGGCGGAAACAACCGACAGGGGCGCCTTGGTGTCGGACCGGTACAGCACCTTCTGGTCGGGGAAGGCGTGAATCGCGCCGATGCCAGCCATGCCAGTGACGAACCGGACTTCGGACGACTCGATACGCCAGTTCATGCCGGCGCGCTCGGCCCACACGTCGACCGACTGGTTGGGCGCCAGCCGGTTACCCAAGCCGTGCCACGGTTGCTGGCCGACGTAGGCCATTGATTGAACGAGGTGCATGAATTGTTCCTTTAGGAAGACGAATGCATAAAGCCCGGCAAGAGCCGGGCTGAAAATGGAGTGAAGGGCAGTATGGAGGGCGGTGCTGAGGGATGAGCCCGTAGCCGGGATCAGCGGCGAGACAGCGAAAACGGCTCGTCGTCCTCACTCAGACCGAATGGATGGGCTGCGTACCCACCAGAATCGGTTTCGCCGAAGGACGGCTGCCGGCGGACATGAGACTCGACCGATGACTGCCCGAACGTGTGTCCGCAGTCCAGGCAGCGATAGTTGTGCAGGACCTTGTCGTCGACCAACTCGCCCAAGGTAGCACCGGCCGAGCAGCCAGCCGTTCCACCGAGGACGCCGCCGAGGATGGCCCCGGCGACTGTGCCCAGGGCGGCGCCGGGAGGGCCGGCGATTAGGCCGATCCGGCCACCGAGCGTGCCGCCGATGCGCGCGCCTTTCATGGCTGTGGAAAAGCCGCTGGCAGCGCCGGCGATGGCGCCGAGAGTGCCTCCGATCTTACGCGCGTGGTTACGGCTTACCACCTGCGGCGACTGGCAATGTGGGCATGCCGCCATCATGCCGCATGCTCCTTCCGGCGAGCGTCACGGTTGCTGCTGCAGCGCAAGCGGGCCCAGAGTGCACCCATCAGGAAGGTCAGGGCGAATGCGAGTAAGTATTCGAGCGGGGAATTGTTGGGTATCACGATGGCTCCATGGGGAAATGGCAGACCTGGCGGTCCGGAGGCGGTGGCATTCAATCGCTCTCCATGGGCGTAATGTGTGGTTGAATTAACTTTCAATCCAAGAGCGTGCGGACAGGAATGGATTCTGCAGAAGTGGGAGGCCCCATTGAGGTATCAGAGCTCCCTTCTTTCGATCGCAGCAATTTTCCGCTTTTTTACCCTCGACATGAGGTATAATTTCCGGAAATTGAAAAGGAGCTGCTGTGTCGAAATCTAAGTTCGAGCTCGCCCATTCCGCGGCCTTCGCTTCGCGCGCCAAGACTGTTACCGACGCGGCGCTTGTTGAGGCACGGCTGCAAGAGCTATCAGCAGACTTGGTCACTAAGCTCCTATACAACGCCGTTCTAAGCGGGCTTGGCGCGCGCAACGACACGACGCGGGCCTCCGCTGTCACCGCAGCCGGTGTGCAGCAATGGCTGAAGACCGTGGAAGTACTGCGCACTCAACTGAGCGAGAGAGGGTGGCGCATTCACAACGAAAAAAATTGTCCCTTCATTAGTTCGCCTGATCACTCCGTTTCCATTGTGGTGATGACGGGCAATAACGAAACGGGCAAGAAGGGCTTTGAAGACCCCACCAACCAAGCAGAAAAAGGCGTGGTCGTCGAAGGTTTCGTTCAATCAAATCGCCAATTGGAGCTGTTCAACCAAGACTCGTTCAAATTGGCGAAGGCAAAGCAGAAGGAAACCCAGGTCTGGGCATTTCTCTACCACTACGACAAAGCATTGAATGAAGTCAGGTTCGAGCTCTCCTACCCGACGGGGTTCGGCAAGAAGAAAATCATCGAATGGGGTGAACGCCTAATTCTGGGCGGCATCCCCAACAATCCCGCGGATTTCACTGTCCGTAAGGACGCCCCCAATGCTCCGGCAACGGTGGAAGTCGAGCCCAAGACAGGCACTTTTTGATCAGTCACCATGTCAGAAATAAACCCTTCGCAAATCACATTTGCCCGGGTTAGAAGGCGCCTCACGAAGGCGCAATTGGCCAAGGAGCTCGGCGTTACCAGCCGTAGCATCCAAAACTACGAGACCGGGAGCTCTGCTCCTGACTCGGAAACCCTGGCAAAAATGGCAAAATTGCTGAACTTCCCTCAGCAATTTTTTTGCATTGAAGAAAAGATGCCTACCATCGGAGAGCATGCGGCCAGTTTTCGCTCACTCTCCAAGATGACAGAGGCTATGAAAAATTGTGCTCTCAGCGCAGGGGCCATTGCCGTCAATATCAACGAATGGATTGAGGAAAGGTTTAACCTGCCGCAAGCCGATCTGCCTGACCTCAGCGATCTCTCTCCCGAAGAGGCCGCCGCTACGTTGCGCAGAATGTGGGACCTCGGCAACGCCCCCATTCCTAACATGATTCACCTCCTGGAGTCCAAAGGCATTCGCGTCTTCTCTTTGGCTGAAGAAGCGCGTGAGGTGGATGCTTTCTGCACGTGGTATGGCAGCAAGCCCTTTGTCTTCCTCAATACGATGAAGTCAGCCGAACGCAGTCGCTTTGACGCGGCCCACGAGCTAGGCCATTTGGTACGCGATGTCTACAGCATGCAACACGGCGAGGCCCAAGGCATTGAGATGGAGCGTCAGGCAGATGCATTCGCCGCTGCCTTCCTTATGCCAAAGGAAAGCGTGATTGCAAACAAGCCGCCAGCATTCACCATCAGGTATCTGATGAAGCTTAAACACTACTGGGGCGTATCACTGGCCGCGCTGGCTTACCGCTACAACACTTTAGGCCAAGTAACAGAGTGGACGTATCGCAATCTGTGCATTGAGATTGCCAAAAACGGCTATCGCACAAGCGAACCAGAGCCGATGGAGCGAGAAAGCTCCCAATTGCTAACAAAAGTGTTGGACTTTCTGCAGAGTCGCAGGGTGGGGCGAGGTGAAATCGCGAAGAGTCTTTGCATTAGCGTGGATGAGATCAATGCCCTGACCTTCAAGCTTACTCGGCTGTCAGTGGTTTCAGGGGACCCGCCCACTGAGATTGTCTCAAGGCGGCCGCCTAGACTCCGTTTGGTATAAGTGCGGCTGGGCTGCTCTGTTCACCAGACCGCAGTCTGCGTAGCCCCGAATACCGCCTGTGGTTCAAAGACCATCTAACACTTTCCGGCGTGAAGAACGCTGTTGGCCCCGGGTTATCGCTCGCCAGACACATAAAGAATCTCGAGCAAGGCTAACTGATGCGCCGCGCCAAAAAAGAACAACCGAACTTGATTGAATTTCCTACATGCCCTTAACCCTGCCCCAGCTAGAACGCCACCTGTTCAAAGCCGCCGACATCCTGCGCGGCAAGATGGATGCCTCGGAGTTCAAGGAATACATCTTCGGGATGCTGTTCCTCAAGCGCTGCTCCGACGTCTTTGAACAGCGCCGCGCCGAGGTGATCCAGCTCGAAATCGATGCGGGCAAGACACCTGCGGCAGCCGAAGCTTCAGCCGAGAACAAGCGTTGGTACAAGAAGGATGGCTATTTCTGGGTACCCAAGGAGTCGCGCTATAGCTACTTGGTCGACAACTCCCGTCAGGCCAACGTCGGCGGTCTGCTGAGCAAGGCACTCGCAGGGATTGAAGGCGATAACGTCAGCCTCTACGACGTGCTGGAGCACATCGACTTCACCCGAAAAATCGGCCAGAGCAAGATTCCCGATCTTAAGCTGCAGCAGCTCATTACGCATTTCAGTCTGCACCGTCTTCGCAATGAAGACTTTGAGTTCCCCGACCTGCTCGGCGCCGCCTACGAATACCTGATTGGCGAATTCGCCGATTCGGCGGGCAAGAAAGGCGGTGAGTTTTACACGCCGCGCTCGGTGGTGCGGATGATGGTGCGGCTGATCAAGCCCGAGCTTAAGCACGACATCTACGATCCCTGCTGTGGCTCCGGCGGCATGCTGATCGCTGCCAAGGAATACATCGACGAGCACGGCGAAGACGGGCGCAAGGCCAACCTGTTCGGGCAGGAGTTCAACGGCACAGTCTGGTCCATCGCCAAGATGAACATGCTGCTGCACGGCATCAGCACCGCCAACTTGCAAAACGAGGATACCCTGGCCGAGCCACAGCACGTCGAGGGTGGCGAGTTGATGCACTTCGACCGCGTGCTCACCAATCCCCCGTTCTCCATCCACTGGGGCAATACCGAAAAGGATGCCGACGGCAAGCCCGCCTGGAAGCCGAAGTTCGAAGCCGAGCGCTTCCCCTACGGCCAGGTGCCGCTGGGCGCCAAAAAGGCCGACCTGATGTTCCTACAACACATGCTCGCCGTCACCCGCGACGGCGGCATGGTGGCCACCGTTCTGCCACACGGCGTGCTGTTTCGCGGCGGCGAGGAAAAAGCCATCCGAGCCGGCATCATTGAGGACGACCTGCTCGAAGCCGTCATCGGTGTCGCCCCCAACCTGTTCTACGGCACCGGCATTCCGGCCTGCATTCTAGTGTTGCGCCAGCGGCTGCAGAACGGCGCGAACCGCGTCAGTGGCAAGCCTGCCGAGCGCCAGGGCAAAGTGCTGTTCATCAACGCCGACCGTGAGTTTTTTGAAGGCCGCGCGCAGAACTACCTTCTGCCCGAGCACATCGAAAAAATCGTCACCACCTTCGACGAATTCCGCGCCATCGACGGCTTCTCGGCCATCGTCGATAACTCCACCCTCAAGGCCAACGACTACAATCTCAACATCCGCCGCTACGCCGACAACGCGCCGCCGCCTGAGCCGCACGACGTGCGCGCCCATCTCGTGGGCGGTATCCCCAAGGCAGAGGTGGCCAACAAAGCCAGCTTGTTCAGCGCCCACGGCCTGAACCCGATGGACCTGTTGGTGGAAAGAGACGCTAAGTATTACGACTTCGCGCCTAAACTCGACAAACGGCAGGCCCTCAAGCCGACCATCGAAAGCAATGCCGGTCTGGTCGCCAAGGAAGCCGCCATCCGCGCCGCCTTCGAGCAATGGTGGCAAGACCACAGCGCACGCATCACGGCACTGTCTGGGCAAATGGACAACGCCGCCAGCCTGGTGGCCCTGCGCAACGACCTGCTGGCCAGCTTCAGCCAAAGCTTGGAGGCCATCGGCCTGCTTGATCCCTTCCAGGTCCGCGGCATCGTTGCCGGGTTCTGGTACCAGACCAAGTACGACTTCCTCACCCTGATGGCGCGCGGCGCCAAGGGCGTGGCCGACGCCTGGCGTACCAGCATCGTCACCGCGCTCGAAGACAAGGCCAGCAAAGAAAGCCCGCTGGAGCACAAGCTGGTCAAGTTCCTGATGAGCGATTTCGTCGAGGCCATCACCGAACTGGAAGCCAAGAAAGCAGAACTGGACAGCCAGATCAAAGCGGCCAGTCCCAAGGATGGCGAGGGCGAGGACGGCGAAGGCGCCGAGACGGTAGAGGACGATGCCGACGAAGAAAATGCCGTGGACGAAGTCCAACTCAAAGCCTGGAAGAAGGAGCTCGCCGCCGTTAAGAAGCAACTCAAGGCCAAGAATGACAGCTTCAAGCAGCACATCGGTGCCGCCGTGGAAGGACTGACGCCGGAAGCCGCCGCCGAGTTGCTGCTGACCATCCTGCACAACGACATGCAGGCCATCGTCGAGCAATATATGGCCGCGCAGCGCAAGCAGATCGTGGGCGCGTTCGAGAACTGGTGGGATAAGTACCGGGTGACGCTGACCGAGATTGAGGGCAAGCGCGATGGAGCCGCAAAGGCGCTGCAAGGGTTCTTGAAGGATATTGGTTATGTGTGATTGGAGTCAGCACAGTTTGCGTGAGCTAGTTGGCGCACCGATATCTGGATCGAGGCCGTCCGGTGGGGTACGCGAAGATACTGCGGGCATCCCCAGCCTTGGAGGAGAAAACATCCTTATTGATGGTGGGGTGACATTCGATGTTCTCAAACGAATCCCACGCAAATTTTTCGCACTTATGACAAAGGGACACCTCCAAATGGGGGACGTCCTAATCAACAAAGACGGCGCTCAAACTGGCAAGGTCGGCTTCTATGAAGGTGCGTTTGAAGAGGCTGCAATAAACGAACACCTGTTCATCTTAAGATCAACAAATGGTGCCATTAATCAGCGCCTTCTCTACTACTACCTGCTGCATCGCGACACACAGTGTTCAATTGCGCGGATGATCACTGGTTCCGCACAGCCAGGTTTGAACAGCAAATTTGTCGATGCTGTTCGCATTTCAATACCAAGGAGTGATCTTGAGCAGCAGTACATCGCTGATGCTCTGTCGATTCTCGACACCGTTATTCAAGAATCCGATGCGATCATCGCTAAACTCAAGATTGTCAGACAAGGCTTACTGTATGACTTGCTTACGCGCGGCATAGACGCCAACGGCGAAATCCGCCCGCATCAGGCTGAGGCTGCACACCTTTACAAGCTGTCGCCGATTGGATGGATTCCGAATGATTGGATCAGCGGAACTCTCGATTCCTGGCTCGACGGTAAACCGAAAAACGGGTATTCCCCGCAGGAAGCTGGTGAATGGACGGGCATCCAAATGCTGGGACTTGGATGTTTAACATTGCAAGGCTTCCAGCCTCTTCAACTAAAACCAGCGCCACGCGGTGACAAACGGCTTTCAAATGCGCTGCTATCCGATGGGGACCTACTCATGAGCCGTGCAAATACGCGCGACCTCGTGGGCATGGTCGGCGTGTATCGGGACGTTGGAACACCCTGCACCTATCCTGATCTGATGATGCGTTTGCGGCCATCATCCGAAACGAGCGCTGAGTTCTTGCAGTTTGTCCTGCAGGCATCAACGGTGCGTCGACAAGTTCAGGCGCATGCAGTTGGGACATCTGGAAGCATGGTCAAGATCAGCAGCAAGATCGTAAGTAACCTAGCGGTGGCGGTACCAGGAAAAACTGAGCAGAACCAGATCCTCGCGCTATTGGCTGCGGGTGATGCTCGATTGAATACTGAGTTAGAAAAAGTGGCGGCTTTACGCGATCTCAAGGCTGGCCTGATGGACGACCTCCTCACCAGCCGCGTCCGCGTGACACCATTGCTGGCTGAAGCCGCACAACAACAAAGGAGCGCCTGATGGGCTGGGAACTCGATGACGTCGAAAAACCGTTCGTAGCCCAGCTGCAGGCCCTCGGTTGGGCCTATAACGCAGGCAGTCTCGACGACCCGGCAGTGACGGGGCGAGCCAGTTTTGCCGAGGTGATTCAGGAGGGGCTGCTGCGCAAGCAACTGCGCGCGCTGAACCCCGGCGCGAACGGTGCGCCCTGGCTGGACGATGCGCGGCTGGCCGAAGCGGTGGCGGCCATTACCCGTCTGGGTACGCACAAGCTGATGGAGGCTAACGACAAGGCCACCACCTTATTGATCCGAGGCTTGACGGTGGAGGGTCTGCCCGGCTGGGACGGCGGGCGGGGCCAGACAATTCGCTACATCGACTGGGAGACCCCAACCAACAACCGCTTTACCGTGGCTAACCAGTACCGCGTCGATTGCCCGCCGGGCTTCAACAGCGGAAAGGCCTTCATCGTGCCCGATCTGGTGCTGCTGGTGAATGGCATCCCGCTGGTGGTGGTGGAGTGCAAGAGCCCGTCCGTCCCTGAGCCACTGGCCGAGGCCGTTGACCAACTGCGGCGCTACGGCAACCAGCGCAAGGCCGCCTTCGAGGTGGACGATAACGAGGGCAACGAGGCGCTGTTTGCCACCAACCAGTTGCTGGTGGCCACGAGCTTCGACGAGGCGCGCGTGGGATGTGTCGGCGCGGCCTTTGAGCACTACGCCCAGTGGAAAACGGTGGTCGGACCGGATGGCGCGGGCAGCGAGATCGAGGTGGCGCAGGCGCTCGGCAAGCCCGCCCTCTCCGAGCAGGAGCGCTTGATCGCCGGCCTGCTCACACCCTCGCATTTGCTGGATGTGGTGAAGAACTTCATGTTGTTCATGCAGACAGGTGGCCAGACGATTAAGACGGTGTGCCGCTACCAGCAGTACCGGGCGGTGAATCGGGCTATTTGCCGTCTCAAGACCGGCCAGACGCGGCTGCAGAACGGCGAACACGATAAGCGCGGCGGCATCATCTGGCACACCCAGGGCTCGGGCAAAAGCCTGACCATGGTGTTCCTGGTGCGCAAGATGCGCGCGGATGCTGACTTAAGGCGCTTCAAGGTCATCGTCGTCACCGACCGCAAGGACCTGCAGGGCCAGTTGTCCGTGACCGCCACGCTGACCGGCGAAGTGGTGGACGTGGCCGAGAGCACCAACGGCGTGAAGGCGATTGCGCGGCGCAAGGGCCCGGGGCTGATCTTTGCCACGATCCAGAAATACCGCGACCCGGATAGTGCGGGCGATGCGCCGCTGACTTCGGATGATCTGCCCAAGGTGGAAGACCTGGGCGTGAAAGAGCCCAAGGCCAGCTACAAAGCCGACGAAAAGTTTGAGGTACTGAACGAGGACGACAGCATCCTCGTGCTGGTGGACGAGGCGCACCGCACTCAGGCGGGTGACCTGCACGCCAACCTGTTGGCGGGCCTGCCCAACTGCGCGCGCATCGGCTTTACCGGCACGCCAATCATCATGGGTGACAAGAAGCGCACCCATGAGATTTTTGGCGAGTTCATTGACCGCTACACAATCAAGGAAGCCGAGGCGGACGGTGCAACGGTACCGGTTCTCTACGAGGGCCGCACGGCCAATGGGGCGATCAAGGACGGCGCCAGCCTGGACGAGCTGTTCGAGGATCTGTTCCGCCAGCACTCTCCGGAGGAGCTTGAGGCGATCAAGAAAAAGTACGCCACCAAAGGCCACATCTTTGATGCCCCGGCACTGATCGCAGACAAGGCCCGCGACATCCTTCGCCATTACGTGGCCAACATATTGCCCAATGGCTACAAGGCGCAGGTGGTGGCCTACAGCCGCTTGGCGGCGATTCGCTATTTCGCGGCATTACGGTCAGCCCGCGATGAGTTGCTGGCCGAGGCCCTGGCGCTTTCCCCTGAAGACAAGGTGCTGGATGACGAAGCGCTGTGTCAGCGTCCTGTGAGCGCGCAGGCGGTGGTGCAGGCCTGGCGATACCGCGACACCCTGGCGCGCATTGAATTTGCGCCAATCATTTCGGGTAGCAACAACGACGACCCGGGGTGGAAGCAATGGACCGACGGCGCGGCGCACGAACAGCTGATCAAGCGCTTCAAGAAGCCGCTGTTCAATGCCAAGCCGGAGAAGACCGACCCGCTGGCTTTCCTGGTCGTGAAGTCGATGCTTCTCACCGGTTTCGATGCACCGATCGAAGGCGTGATGTACCTCGACCGCCCGATCCGCGAGGCGGAGTTGCTGCAGGCGATCGCCCGCGTCAACCGCACCGGCTTTGGCAAGCGCTGCGGCATCGTGGTGGACTACTACGGCGTGGCCCAGCATTTGAAGGAGGCGCTGGCGGCCTACGCCGATGAGGATGTGGAAGGCGCACTGGCCAGCCTGAAGGACGAGGTGCCGGTGCTGCGCGACCGCCATTTGCGCGTGGTGGATCTGTTCCGCCAGCGGGGAATCGAGTCGCTGGACGACACCGAAGCCTGCGTCGAGGCATTGGGCAGCGAGAAGTTGCGCGCCGAGTTCGCCGTCAAGCTCAAGGCTTTCTTGGGGTCACTGGACACGGTACTGCCGCGACCGGAAGGGTTGCCCTATTCCGGCGACGCCAAGCGCCTGGCCTACATCTACGCCCGTGCCCGCAACCGCTACAAGGACACGCCGGTACTGGGCAAGGATGTCGGCGCGAAGGTACGCAAGCTGATCGACGACCATGTGATCTCGCTGGGCATCGACCCCAAGATCCCGCCGATTCAGCTGACCGATGCCGAGTTCGATACACACCTTGCGCGTGCCGCGAACGACCGTGCCAAGGCTTCCGAGATGGAGCACGCGATTCGCTCGCACATTCGCAAGCACACGGACGAAGACCCCGTGCTTTATCGCAAGCTCTCGGAGCACTTGAACGACATTCTCAAAACGCTGGGTGAAAAGTGGAACGAGGTGATCTCGCAACTGCAGAAGATCATCGACGAATTGCGCACGGGCACGGCGGGGAGTGCCGATGCGCCGAGCGACTTGCCCGAGCATTGCGCGCCGTTCCTACGCACCGTTCTGGATGTGGTTTGTGCTGGCCAGACGCCCACAGCAGCCGAGTTGTTGCGTCTGAAGGATGTGACCGTGGAGCTGGTGGACCTGCTGGTGCAGGAGCTGCAAGGCAACCGCGATATCTGGAGCCCCCACAAACGCGCGGCACAGGAAGACCTGAACACGCAACTGTTCGAGCATTTGATGCGCCTACGGCCGCCCTTGGTGGATGCCGACAAGGCGGGCGTGCTTGCTGACAAATTGATGGAACAGGCGCGCGCGAGTCACGACAAGTTGGTGCAGGTGTAAAGCAATGCTGGCGCCCTTTAAATCTACCGACCATCAAACGGACAGCCCCTCTGTTGAGGCAGAGGCTTGCATCCAGGTGGACGACTTGCAATTCACGATACGGCGCAGTGCCAGGCGCCGGACGATGCAAATCACGGTGGAGCGAACGGGGGAGCTGATTCTGAGCGCGCCGCCTGAAGTTGGCATCGACCAACTCCGTGGCTTTGTCAGCGAGAAGCGCTTCTGGATCTATACCAAGCTGGCCGAGAAGGACCGGTTGCAACGCAAGGTGCCGCGTAAAGAGTTCGTCGGTGGTGAGGGCTTTCTGTACCTGGGGCGCAGCCATCGACTGAAGTTGGTCGATGACCAAGACGCGCCCTTGAAGCTGGTGACTGGCCGCTTTACGCTGCGCCGCGATGCGCAGGCCGGCGCACGGGAGCACTTCATCCGCTGGTATAGCGAAAGGGCCCGTGTTTGGCTGTCGGGCCGCGTGGCCGACTACCAGTCACGCATGGAGGTGGCTCCGGCTGGCGTGAAGGTGCAGGACCTCGGATATCGCTGGGGTTCTTGCGGCAAGGGCGACTGGCTGTACTTCCATTGGAAAGCCATCTTGCTGCCAGCCCGTATCGCGGAATATGTGGTGGTGCACGAGATTGCCCACCTGCACGAGCCACACCACACCCCTGCCTTCTGGCTGCGCGTTGAGCGCGCAATGCCCGACTATGCGCAGCGAAGGGCCTGGCTGGCCGAACACGGAATTGATGTTGAGGGGATATAGAAAAACATGGCGGACTATTTCACCAGTGACCACTTCAAGCTGCTGAACAAGTGGAAGGGGCAAAAGCGCGACGAATCCAACCCCGAGCAGAACCGCGCCTACGAGGAATTGAAGAAGGCCTACGAGGTCACCGAGGCGTGGGCCAACGAGGTAAAGGCCAAGTTGTTCCCGACGGGTGTGGTAAAGGTTCGCAAGCGCCCGACCAGTCAGGCGAATTCCTTCCTACCGTACAACTGGGCGCGCATCTATCCTGCAACGGATTCACCGAAGGAACTGGCTTATACCGTTGGGATTGGGGCTGACGATGGCTTTGTGGTCAAGATCGATACGGTCGGGCTTGATGATGGCGCCCCCGCGCGTCGTGATTACCTTGCGCTGCGGGGCCGCTATGACAACGCTTCTCCCATCGTCGCCATGCTTCCGACCTTGGACGGGCTCGGCAAATCATCGCTGGCTGAATTGGTCGATTGGAGCGTAGAGGCAATTCGCAAATTCCGCGTCCGTTATGACGAGGTGGTGACCAAGCTGGATTTGGCGGAAAAGCTGAGCGACGAAGATCTGCTCAAGCACTTCGATGGCAAGCCCGCCTTCAAAACCTTCCGGGCCTCTTGGACAGCGCAGGACAAAGCCACCTTTTGCAGGCTGGCCAGAGCCGTTCACGCGGCCGGGCTGGATTGGTGGCACATGGGCAAAGGGATTCAGGTTCGCTTTGGCCGCAAGAACCCTGGCAGTGAGCGTGCGATCGGCGTGCTCGGTGTGATCCGTGGCACTCGCACCCGAAAGATTTCCTGGACACGCGAAGTCGGTGCGGTACCCAAGTTGAATCGGGAACCACTGACTGATGATTTGGTGGCGAAAATTGAAGCCGCCTTGGTCGCCGAACGCGAAGCCCTGGACGACTGGTTGGTATTGGAAACCGAACGCCCTGCTCTGTGGCCTGACCAACTTCGGGATGACCCCACGGAGTCCGACGAGGAATCCGATGACGAGGAGTCGCCGATAGATGCAACCGTCATACAAGCCTTCAATCGCATTTACTATGGGCCGCCCGGGACAGGCAAGACTTACGAAGTATCCAAGTTGCTGCGGCGGGACTATGAGCAGGCAATGACCTCGGTGTCTGCTGAGGAATGGCGTGGCCAGTTTGTCGCTGAAAGGATTGCCCCGCTGAAGTGGTGGGAAGGTGCTGTCCTGGCCCTGGTAGATCTGGGCGGCAAGGCGAATGTCAGCCAGCTGTTGGCGCACCCCTTCATCGATGCCATTGCCATTACCAAAGGTCGCAAGGACAACTTGCGACAGACGATCTGGACGACGCTGCAGGAACGCACGGTTGACGAATCCGCGACCGTCAAACAGAAGCTGCGCTTTAGCCCGCAGGTATTCGACAAGAGTGAGGAGTCTGTTTGGCAACTAGCCGGTGAATGGGAAGAAGCCTGCGCCGACCTCGTTGCGTTGGTCAAGGAGTACCAAGCTGGCACCCAGTCTTCGGGAATCCTTCGTCACTACAGCTTTGTCACGTTCCACCAATCGTATGGCTATGAGGAGTTCGTGGAAGGCCTGCGTCCGGTGCTGGATGACGATACTGATTCTGGTGCGATCAAGTACGAAATACGCCCAGGCGCGTTCAAGGATCTCTGCCGCAAGGCGCGTCTCGCACCGGAGCAGCGATTTGCCATGGTCATCGACGAGATCAATCGGGGCAACATCAGCAAAATCTTCGGCGAACTGATCACTTTGATCGAACCCGACAAGCGGGAGGGGGCAGAAAACGCAATCTCGGTCACGTTGCCGTACTCGGGCGAACCATTCTCGGTACCAACCAACCTTGACATCATCGGCACGATGAACACAGCGGATCGGTCGCTGGCCCTGCTTGATACGGCGCTGCGTCGTAGGTTCGACTTTGTGCCTGTTCTGCCAGATGCGCGAGATGAGGCGGGGGCGCCACTGTTTGGCCTTCGGGTGACGGTGGGTGAGCAAATGATCGACATTCCGCAAATGCTGTCCGTCATCAATCAGCGCGTCGAGGCACTCTACGATCGCGACCACTGCATCGGCCATGCTTACTTCACAGCGCTTGCACAGGTACCAGATGGCGATGAAAGACTGGTGGCGTTGTCACTGGTCTTCAGTAACCGCATTGTCCCCTTGCTCGAGGAGTACTTTTTCGAAGACTGGCAAAAAATCCGTCTTGTGTTGGCAGACAACCAGAAGCCCGAGGCGGCTCGGTTTGTGATTGAGAGCCAGGATCATGAAGAGGATCTGGCGCGCTTGTTCGGCAGCGATCACGGCTTGGACACCTATGCCACCATGCAGCGTTACGTTGTTCAGGATGCGTCGTTCACCAACCCGGATGCCTACATTGGCATCTACCAGACGCTGCCAGCCTGATGAAAGGCTTGACGATTTACGAGTTTGACGCGCTGGCGGAATCTGGGGCGGACCTCTCGGATATCGATGGCGTGCACATGGTCCCGGCCAACGTATTTGGCTGGCTCGAGGAACAATGCCTGCGAGCTGCGGACTCAGACGATGTCGCCTGGCTGCGATGGACCCAACGCCGTGGGCGTCGTGTCATACAGGTGACCAGCTTTGTCGGAGTCATTCGGGCACCGGATGGATATCAGATAGAGGTGCTGCCCAAGGTTGGCAAGGCCATCGATGGTGGCGCCGTCGAGGCGCGTCAGTTGTTGATTGAAATGCTTTGCTGTCTGCATGGCTTTCGGCATGTCCTTACCAACAGCGCCCAACTCTCTGCGGCGCGGATGCCCCTACTTGAAGTTTTCATCAGCGAGTTTCTGCGCGCTGTCGAGCACATCGTCAAGCGTGGGCTTCGGAGCGATTATCGTCAGCGTCAGGGCAACTTGTTTGCCTTGCGCGGCAAGCTCCTGATGTCGCCACACTTGCGGCAGAACCTGTTCCGGGCAGATCGCTTTTTCACCGAGCACGATGAATTTTCGACGGACCGACCAGAAAACCGACTGCTACACGCGGCGTTACGTCGTGTGTTGCTTCTGACCGGAACGCAGGCCAACCAGCAACTGGCCCGAGAGCTGGACTTCGTCTTTGCGGACGTTCCGCCTTCCACGCAAACACGGATCGATTTCCAGCAGGTGAGACTGGACAGAGGCATGGGCTACTACGTCGATGCCCTTGCTTGGGCGCGCCTCATCTTGAACGAGGAATCACCGCTGACCGGCTCGGGGCGCCACACCGCTCCATCATTGTTGTTTCCGATGGAAGCCGTCTTTGAGGCGTACGTGGCCAAGCATCTTGTGCGGCAGCTGGCTCCACCTCTCATTTTGAAGACCCAGGCACGCAGTCACCACCTGGTTCGCCACCGCGAACAGAATTGGTTTCGGTTGAAGCCGGACTTGCTGATTCGAAACTCAGATCGTGATTTACTGGTGCTCGACACTAAGTGGAAGCTACTTGATGGCTTGAAGGCGAATGGAACGGACAAATACGGCTTGTCCCAGAGCGATTTTTATCAGCTGCAAGCCTATGGACTGAGTTATCTGGACGGCACTGGGGATGTTGTTTTGATCTACCCAAAAACGGATGCATTTACCAACGCCCTGCCTGTATTTGATTTTCCGAAGGCCAGTGGGATGCGCCTTTGGGTGCTGCCGTTTTGCCTCAAGGAGCGGCGACTGACGCTGCCAGCCTTCTCGCAACTGCAGTCGATCTTTGTCGTGAAGAACAGCAACGCAACCCTGGCAGAGGATTTCAATGCGCTACCGGCTTGAGAGCAATACGAACGGAAGACAGAAAAATGGCTCTTAATCTTGGCAAATCGGTCGTCGACTACCTGACCGCGCATCCTGATGAAAAATTCTCGGCCCGACAGATTGCTGAGTGGATCTTCGCGACGTTCCCGGACGAGTGTCACGCTAAAAAAGCCAGCAGCCAGGCGTTGGAAACCGACGCAGACCTGCTACAGCAATTGGTGGCGGAGATCGGCTCGCAGCGCCCACGCCTGCAGAAAAGGCACCCCAACCTGAAAACGACTGAAGGCCGCCCCCGAAAGTACTACTTCTCAGAGAAGTCGGACAGCGCCGAGGTCGCGGTGGTGGAAAGCGTTGGCGTCAATGCTCCTGTCGGCAAGGACGAGACCAAGATCGGGGAGCACGGCCTGTACCCGTTGCTGAGCAGCTATCTATGGGCAGAATTCGGTGTGTACTCGAAACGCATCGATGAGAAGCGCTCGTCCAACAAGCGTGGGCCCAACGGCAACCGCTGGCTCTACCCGGATCTGGTCGGCATGGAAGACCTGGGCGCGGACTGGCACCAAGAGGTCAAGGATTGCGTCAATCAGTATTCGGACAAGCGCACCAAGCTGTGGTCGTTCGAGGTCAAGCTGCTGATCAACCGGTCGAACGTCCGAGAGTGCTTCTTCCAATCCGTCTCGAACTCATCGTGGTCCAACTTTGGCCACCTGGTGGCTGCCGAGATCGAGGGGCAGGACACATTGAAGGAACTGCGAATGCTGTTCGCGGCCCACGGCATCGGCCTGATCAAGCTGGATGTCGAGAATCCGTCTGAAAGCCAGGTTCTGATTCCAGCCCGGGAGCGCGGGGAGATCGACTGGGACACTGCCAACCGGCTGGCGACCGAGAACAAGGACTTCCTGGAGTACGTGAAACTGGTGAAGCAGTTCTACCAGACTGGCGAAGCGCGGCTGGCCGACTGGGATGTGCCCAAAGAGGTCGAGTAGCCACCAGACTATTCGAGGGACGCGGTAGCGATGAGTTGCTGTTCGGCTCTGCTGAACTGGCCTTACCAGACGTTTCGACCGTCAATGAATGACTGCCGAGCAGGCCGATGCCAGTACGTGAACATTGATTGCGGATTGGATTGTAGTGGTCAACTCATCCCGGACACTCGCTCGCTGTCGGCGCCAGAAGTAACCTGATTCCCGCCTGCTCCAGCATCCATGCCTCGATCTTGTCGTGCCACATCCGGAGCATGTCCAAGGGTCGGCGCCGGTAGTGCTTCTCAGCCAGTGCAGATGGCTTGTGCCCCTGGATCTGGGCCACGACGCCAACGGGAACCTCACACCACTCGGAAAGAGTCCCGAACGACCTGCGCAAACCGTGCAACGTCACATGGGGAAGGCCGGCGGCTTCGATTGCCTGGTTGTGCGCGTAGCGCGGCTCGGCAATCCGCCCCTTCTCCGAATTGAGGCTGTGAAACACCCAGGGCGACGGCTCCCATTTCTGTCCCCGTTCTTCCAGGCTGCGCAGACGGCGCCTGCTGGGCGGTGTTTCATTGAGGTGCTTCAGATCGAGCAACAGGGAGGCCAGATAGGGCGTGAGGGGAATCACACGCCCGGATTCGATCTTGTCTGCGATTTTGAGGCTTCGCCACTGGAAGTCGACATCTTCCCAACGCAGGGCGGCGAGTTCCTCCCGGCGCGCACCCGTGATGAGCAGGCCTTGCAGGTATGCAGATTGCACTGGATTGTGCAACGCGCGGACGGCGGAGAACCATGCGGCGAGTTGCTCCCTCTGCAGGCTGTCGCCTTCCTTGGTGCTGGTGCCCGGCAACGCCCCGGTGACTTTGGGAGACGTGCAGCAATCCGATGGAATGATGCCTGCGTACTTGTCCTCGCCTTCACACCACTTGGCGAACGCCTTGAGCATGCGGAAGCCATAGGCAGCGCTGGTGGGGCGAGCCGGCACTTCGGATTCCAGCCATGCACCAACCGCTTTGGCCGTAAGGCTGGACAGCTTCAGGGCCATCAGCGGGTAGAGCGGTCCGCGCTCTGATTTCTTGGCACCACGTTTGGTCAGTTCGCCACCCGGTGCAGCAAGTTTGAGGTGATCGTTGATATAGCCGGCGGATCTCGGTTTCTTCGTCTTCGGCGAGATTTTGGTGCGCAGAACGTCGAGGTAGTCGGCCCACGCGTCGGCGACGGTCACGCTCTCGCGGATCGCCGTTGCTCGCCTAGCCTCATGACTTGCGCGCTGTTCCGCCTTGACTTCGCGCGGGTCGTGGCCCGCGTCTATGAGTGTCTGCAGTCGGCGTGCTTCTTCCTGGGCCTTGCTGATGGTCCAGCTACGCGGGTCGCCAATGGTCAGGCGGATTGTCTGCCCGTGAATCTTACCCTGGAAGATGTAGGACTTGGCCCCGCTTGCGGTAGCGCGTAGCCCCAGGCCCGGTGACGCTGAATCCCACAGGAAGGATTGTGTTTTGCCCTGGGGGCATCGATGCGCATCGACGCGCGCGGCGGTGAAGTTGACCTTGGCCATTTCGGAATCCGGAAATCGGGTTACACGGCTCCATGTAACCGCCATGTAACCTGATTGTGCGGTATTCAATCCATGTCGGTCAACGCGGATATCATCAGGTATAGTCTGGAATCCCTTTATTCATGCGGGATTCAGCGGTTACACAGACGTCGATCAACGTCGAGAAATGTGGTTTTTCGGTGATTTGTAATCATCAGGTGGCGGGTTCGAGTCCTGCAGCCGGCACCAGCATTCAAGAACGGGCTACGCGAATTGCGTAGCCCGTTTTGTTTTTTTGGGCCGGACACCGTTCGCGCTGTCTCGAATACAACGGTTCCCGCGCCCGTCTTGCGCCCGTCATCCAACCCGAATACCTTAGCCCTGTCGCGAAACCCTTCAAGGTCTACCCACACCAGCCGACAACCCTTACAGAGCCCTGGCTCTCCCGGTTTCATCACCCCAAGCGCGGCAAACCAAAAGGAACACATCCGTGAATCGGAAGCTTGCACGTATGGCATGGGTGGCCTCGTTCGCCTGTCTGTCGGCCTGCGGAGGCGATGGCTCGTCGGCGGAGTCGGATGCTTCCGTCAAGTCCGTGTCGGCGGTGAATGCGTCGGCCGCGACCCTGGCGCCGTCGGCGCAAACGCTGGCAGTCTCGCGCTGGATGCCGACGGCAGCCGATACATGGCAATTGCAGCTGACGGGTACGGTCAACACGAGTTATCCGGCGCAGGTCTTCGACATCGACCTGGTGGATACGCCGCAGGCGACCATCAATGCGCTGAAGGCGCAGGGCAAGCGTGTGCTCTGCTATTTCTCGGCGGGTAGCTCGGAGAACTGGCGGCCGGATTTCAAGCAGTTTGCCGCGGCGGATATGGGCAACGCGTTGTCGGGCTGGGCGGGCGAGCGTTGGCTCGATACGCGCTCGGCCAACGTGCGCCAGATCATGCAGGCGCGCATGGATCTGGCGAAGTCCAAGGGCTGTGATGGCGTGGACCCGGACAACGTGGATGGCTATACCAATAAACCGGGTTTTCCGCTGACGGCGACCACGCAGCTGGACTACAACCGCTTTCTCGCAGCTGAGGCGCATGCGCGCGGGCTGGCGGTGGGCCTGAAGAATGATGTGGACCAGGTCTCGCAGCTGGCGACTGACTTTGATTTCGCGGTGAACGAGCAGTGCTTCCAATACAACGAGTGCGCGAGCTACAAGCCGTTCACGACGCAGGGCAAGGCAGTGTTCAACGTGGAGTACGCGTCGAAGTACAAGACAGCCTCGACGCGTGCCGCGCTGTGCGCTTCGGCCCAGGCAGCGCACCTTCGTACTCTGGTGCTCCCGCTGAACCTGGATGACGCGTTCCGCTACGCTTGCGATTGAGCTGAGCGGCCACGAAGAATAGACGGCGCTGGCCACAGGCCGGCGCCGGTCCCTCCCTGGCCTGGGAGCCCGACAGTGGCGCGCGATGGACCGCGGCGAACGAGCGCGACGAGATCGGCAGCGGCCTCGTGCCCGACTGCATGGTGGCGAAGTCGTACCGCCAAGCACCGCGCATGTTGCGGCCCAACACCTACTTGCTCACCCCCATCTGCCTGAGCAGGCCCAGGTTGTCCTCCAGATGCCAGTTCTCCACGATCTTGCCGTTTGCCACCCGGTACAGGTCGAAGGCCTGGAAGTCGATCTGCTGGCCCTGGCCCTTGCTGTCGCCGAACTGCCCGGTGAAGTGGCCGCGAAAGCGCAGGTGGACCGCGACCCGGTCGCCGGCGATGACTACGTCTTCCATTTCCGCGCTGAGATCCGGTACCGCGGCGCGGAATCCACTGGAGGCCTGCAACGGGCCGCGCAGGCCTTGCTCGCGGCCGGGCGGCAGCGTGCGGTCGATGAAGTCCGGGGCGAGCGCGAGCGTGGCGTAGCGTTCGTCGCCGGTGTGCCAGAAGGTGGCGTAGCGGCGGGCGGCGAGAAGCGCGGGTGCCGCGGATGGCTGTTCGGCGCCCTGGGCCAGGTGCTGCGGATGGACCAGTTCGTCGCCGGCAGCGGCGGCGCTTTGCGATAGCGGCAACAGGGCGATGCCGAGGGCGGCTACGAATGCGCGTACTGGTGTGAGGCTTGCATTGTTCATGTCGGCTTGTAACTCGTTCTGTATGTTCGTGGTTTTGCCCTGGCTTATGCCGCCGGCACGCCGCTCGCGCCGAGCGCGAAGCGGGCGATGTCGTCCTTGCGCATGAAGGTCACGCCGGCATGGCCCTGGGCATAGCGGATAAATGCGTCGAGCGCCCGCACGCGTGCCGGGGAACCTGAGATGCGGTCGTGCGTGCTGATGGACATCATGCGGCGGCGGTGGGCGCCTTCCGCGTAGAGCACATCGAACTCCGCCTTCAGCTCGCCGAGCAGGTCTTCGGCCGTGGTCGATGGCGAGTCGAAGCGCACGATGTCGTTGTTGCGCACGGTGTAGGGCACCACGGCGAACGGCTTGCCGCCTACTTGCAGCACGGATGGCTCGTCGCGGCTGAGGTCGTCGATGTGATAGAGGAAACCGAGCGACTGCAGAATCGGCAGCGTATTGGGCGAGCCTCGCATCCAGAAGGCGTTGAAGCCGAGGGGCCGCGTGCCGGTGGCGCGCTGGATGGTGTCGATGCTCTGCACGTAACTGGCGCGTTCCACTTCGGCACTCATGCTGTATTGCGGCTCCCAGGTCTGGCCATGGCCCGAGGCTTCGTGCCCGCGCGCGACGATTTCACGAGCCAGTTCGGGATGGCGCTCGACCGCCTGCCCCACCATATGCGAGGTCACCTTGATGCCGGTGCGGTCCCACAGGTCCAGCAGGCGCGGAATGCCTTCGCGCACGCCGTAGGTGTACCAGGACTGCAGAGGGTAGTCGGGATACTTGGGGTCGAGCGGAGGGAAGGGGCCGCTGGCGCCGCGCTCGGGCTGGGCACCGGCTTCGAACTGCATCGAGATGGAGATGACGAGTTGCGCGCCATCCGGCCAGAACCGGGTGCGGCCGGCGCGAGCTTGCGGGTGCGCCTGGCTGGGTGGCGTGGTGGCGGCGCCCGCTGTAGCCGCGGCCAGGGGTAGCGCGGCGGTGAGTACAGCTGCGCTGCCCAGGAAGTCGCGGCGCGGATTGCGCGGCGCGCGCGCCGTCGGTCTGAGGGGGTGGTTTGTACTCATGTTCGGTTTCCTTGCCTTGCGGCGGTTGCGTGAGTACAGACTTTATGATTCAAACGGAGGTTGATAAATATCTATCCGAATCTATCAATTTCAAATGCTGTTTGTTAATCGGCGTGCAGTGCGAAGCGATGGGTGATGGCGTCAGGCGTGTCAGCCAGGTATGAGATACCCGCTGCCGGCGGCGTCCCGGATCACCTTTCCCAGCGTATCCATGAAGGCTGTGGCGGCGGGGCTATCCGGCCGGCCGCGGCGCCGGTGCAGTGCGGCCGTGCGGCCAAAGCCGGGATGCGTGAGCGGCGCGTAGGCCAGCCCGGCGAAGCTGCCGCTGCGCCGCGTGCCGGCGATATGCAGTGCCAGCGGGCTGGCGATGGTGTACAGGCGCCCGCCGAGCACGGCGCGCAGCAAGGCTTCCACGCTGGGGCCTTCCAGCCGGGGGCGCAGCATGATGCCCGCGGCCTGCGTGGCCGCGTCGATCTGCCGGCGCATGGCGAAGCGCTCGGGCAGCAGTGCCAGGGGCAGCGCTCCCAGTTGCGCCAGGGTCACGGTTTCCTGCTCGCGCGGCAGCTTGTGTGCGGGTGCGATCAAGGCAAGCGTTTCCGAGAACAGCGGCACCTGTTCGATGCGTTTTGGCGCATCCTTCGCGAACGCCAGGCCAAGGTCGATCTGTCCGTCGAGCAGGGAGCGGTCGACCTCGGCGGCGGCAAACTCGAACACCTGGATATCCAGCCCCGGATGCGCATCGACCAGCGCTTGCGCGGCCGGCATGACCAGCGCGGAAAGATAGGTATGGGTGGCGCCGATGCGCAGCGTGCCTTCCACCGCGCCGTGCTGGGAGGCTGCGGATACGATGACCCGTTCGAGTTGATCGAGCACGGGTTCGAGCGCGAGCACCAGTTGCCTGCCCGCATCGGTCAGTTCCAGTTGGCGGCCCACGCGCCCGAACAGCGGCACCCCCAGGCTCTGCGCAAAGATGCGCAGGTGCTGTGACAAGGCCGGCTGTGTCAGGCCCAGCGAACCGGCCGCGGCGGTCACGCTGCCATGGCGGGCGACGGCCATGAAGCTGCGGACCAGGCGAAGGTCCATGGCTTCGGGCGTGGCCGTTGATCTCATAATTTGCCGTGATGAATTAAAAATCGATTCATCATTTTACAGAGCATGTCGTAACTGCTGGAATGCACGCACAACATGGAAAACACTAGGAGACCCCCATGTCATGCCATTCCAGCGCCAACCGGCGCAACCGCCGGCTGCCCGCCTTTTTATCGCCCGTGCTCGCAGCCGCCGCGCTCTGCCTGGCGTTCGCGCCAGCCGCCAGCGCTGCCTATCCGGATCGCCCGATCCGCTTGGTGGTGCCGTATGCGCCCGGCGCCACCACCGACTCTCTCGCCCGCCTGATCGGGAAAGAACTGCAGGTCCGCCTGAAGCAATCCGTGGTGGTGGAGAACCGGCCCGGCGCGGGCGGCACCATCGGCAGCGACTATGTCAGCAAGGCGCCGGCCGATGGCTATACCTTGTTGCTCGGCGCGGTCGGGCCGGTCTCGGTCGGCAAGGCGCTGTATCCGGCGCTGCCCTACGACCCGGCGAAGGACCTGGCCGGCGTAGGCCTGATCGGCACGGTGCCATTCATCCTGGTGGCCGGCACGCGCGGCCAGCGCTTCGATGCCGTGCCCGCTCTGGTGCGCGCGTCGGTCGCGGCGCCTGACACCATCGCCTACGGCTCGGCGGGCAACGGCACGCCCCAGCACATCATCGGTGCGATGTTCTCGCAGGCGACCGGTGCGCGCCTGCTGCACTCACCCTACAAGGGGTCGGGCCCGGCCATCAACGATTTGCTGGGCGGGCAGATTGCGCTGATGTTCGACAGCCCCGTGCTGCTGATGCCGCATATCAAGGCCGGCACGGTGGTGCCGCTGGCACAGACCGGCGCGCGGCGCTCCGCCTTGCTGCCGGGCGTGCCCACCATGCGCGAGCAGGGCGTACGCGATTTCGATGCGGCGCCGTGGTACGGAATCATGGCGCCGGGCAAGCTGCCGGGCGATATCCTCGAGCGGCTCAATCGCGAGCTGAATGCGGTGCTTGCCGACAAGCAGATGCAGGAACGCCTGCTGGCGCTTGGCGTGGAAGCCCGGCCGCTCGATCCTGCAGGCTTTCGCCAGTTCCTGTCGCAGGCGCAAACGAGCTGGACCCGCGCCGTATCCTCCGCCTCGGTGAAACCGGACTGATCATGCCGCACCTGATTACGGAAACCACACGGCAACTCGCCGACAGGATTGATTTCGCGCAGGTGTTCGCCGGCGTGCACCGCGAGCTCGCCGGCCACGGTTACGCGCAACTGGCCGATCTCAAGAGCCGCTTGCTGGTGGCGGAAGTGGCGCTGACCGGTGACGACCCCGAAGCCGGCTTCATCGTGACGCACCTCGTGATGACCAACGCGCGTCCTGAGCCAGTGCAGGCCGCCATGGCCGCGGTTGTGCTGGCGCATACGGCGGCAGCTGTCAGGCAGGCCGCTTTTGCCGGCAACGTGCAGGTTTGCGTGCTGCATCGCCTGGCGGCTCAGGGGACGTATGGGAAGACAGTGGTGGTGAGCCCGGGCGCCGCGTGAGGCTTGAGACGAGAGGGGGCTAGCCCTGCGCCGGCTCCAGTTCGCGCCACGCCAAAAACAGGCGCGTGTCGAACTCCAGCTGGTGGTACGCCGGCTCCATGTATTCGCACAGGCGGTAGAACGCCTTGTTGTGATCGCTCTCCTTCAGGTGGGCGAGTTCGTGCACCACGATCATGCGCAGGAACTCGGGCGGTGCTTCCTTGAACAGCGACGCCACGCGGATTTCCTTCTTGGCCTTGAGCTTGCCGCCTTGCACGCGCGAGATGGCGGTGTGCAGCCCGAGCGCGCGATGGACCACGTCGATCTTGGCGTCGAACGCGACCTTGTGGATCGGCGGTGCGGTGCGCAGGAATTCCTGCTTCAGCTCGGCGGTGAAGTCGTACAGCGCGCGATCGGTCTGCACGGTGTGCCGAGCGGGATATTTTTTTGCCAGGTGCTCGCCCAGGCGATTGGCGGCCACCATCTGGCGCACCTGGTCGAGCACGCCGTCGGGATACGCGGCGAGAAAGCGCAGCGGATCCTTGACGCCGGGGCGCCAGGTCTCGCTGGTGGGGGCGGGGGTGCTACGGGTGCTCAATGGTGATGGTGGTGATGGTGGGCCCAGCTGCCGTCGACCGAGCTGACGAAGGACTCCACGGCGTCCTTGTCGCCGGTGGCGTGGCGCACCATTTCACCGCACTTGCAAAAACCCTGGTACGGCGTGATGTGCGAACAGGCGGACACCTTCTGCAGGAATAGCGTGACGGGCTTGGTGCACTTCTTGCACTTGAAGGTGAGGGTGCGGGCGGGTTTGCTCATGGGGTCGGGCTGGCGGCAGAGTGGGCAGAGTGATTCGAATGCAACACTGCCGGGCGCGCAGGCTCACGGCAGGATAGCCTTGCATTTTAGCCTGCCGAGGCCCCACGCGTGCTGGCTGCCGCCATGCGTCTATTCCTTCACCGCGCCCGTCATGCCCGACACGTAGTACTCCACAAAGAACGAGTACACCAGCGCCACCGGCAGCGAGCCCAGCAAGGCCCCCGCCATCAGCGCGCCCCAGTGGTAGACGTCGCCTTCAATCAGTTCGGTGACGATCCCCACCGGCACCGTCTTCACCTCCGACGAGGAGATGAAGGTCAGCGCGTAAATGAACTCGTTCCAGGACAGCGTGAAGGCGAAGATGCCGGCCGAGATCAGCCCCGGCACGGCCAGCGGCAGGATGATCTTGACCAGGATCTCCCAGCGCGTGGCGCCGTCGATCAGTGCGCACTCTTCCAGCTCGTAGGGGATGGAGCGGAAGTAGCCCATCAGCAGCCAGGTGCAGAACGGGATCAGGAAGGTGGGGTAGGTGAGGATCAGCGCCCAGCGCGTATCGAACAGGCCGAGCTGGAACACGATCGATGCCAGGGGGATGAACAGGATCGAGGGCGGGATCAGGTAGGCCAGGAAGACGGCCAGGCCCACCTGCTTCGCGCCCTGGAAGCGCAGCCGCTCGATGGCGTACGCGGCCAGCACGCTGGCGGCCAGCGAGGCAAAGGTGGAGATCGTCGAGACGATCACGGTATTGAGCAGCCACTCCGGGTAGGGGGTGTCGAACAGCAGCTTCTTGAAGTGGGCGAACGTGGGCGCCATCACCCAGAACGGGTTGGCGCTGCGCATCAGGAGTTCGCCGTCGGGCTTGAAGGCAGTGATCGCCATCCAGTAGAAGGGGAACAGCAGCACGAAGACGAAGATGCCTAGCGGGATGTAGATGGTCACCCAGCGACGCGGCATCGATTGCAGGTAATCCATCCCCTGCGCCGTGTCCTGCTGCTGCGCTGCGGCCGTCGCTTTCATTTGTCGCCTCCCTGTTGCCAGCCGCGCCGCTGCAGGCCGAAGTATGAAAACAGGATGGCGGCCAGCAGGAAGGGCACCATCATGGTGGCGATCGCCGCGCCTTCGCCCAGCGAGCCGCCGGGAATCGCGCGCTGGAACGACAGCGTGGCCATCAGGTGCGTGGCGTTGAGCGGGCCGCCGCGCGTGAGCACATAGATCAGCTGGAAGTCGGTGAACGTAAACAGCACCGAGAAGGTCATCACCACGGCGATGATCGGCGTCAGCAGCGGCAGCGTGACATAGCGGAACTGCTGCCATGGCGTGACGCCGTCGATGGACGCGGCCTCGTACAACGTGGGCGAGATCGTCTGCAAGCCAGCCAGCAAGGAGATGGCGACAAAGGGAATGCCGCGCCAGACATTGGCCGCGATGGTAGAGAAGCGCGCCAGCCATGGGTCGCCCAGGAAGTCGATATAGCGATCGATCAGCCCTAGCTTGACCAGTGTCCAGCTGATGATGGAGAACTGCGCGTCGTAGATCCACCAGAATGCCAGTGCCGACAGCGCGGTCGGCACGATCCATGGCAGCAGCACGATAGCGCGGAAAAAGGACTTGAATGGCAGGTTCTTGTTGAGCAGCAGCGCCAGCCACAGGCCTAGCGCGAATTTCACCACGCTGGCCACCACGGTGTAGAAGATCGTATTGAACAGTGCCAGTTGCGTCAGCGAGTCGCCTGCCAGGTAGCTGTAGTTGGACAGGCCGATCCATTCTCCGGTGCCGCCGATCTTGGTGTTGGTGAAGCCGAGCCATACGCCAAGGCCGAGCGGGTACGTCAGGAAAACCAGCAGCAATAGCGCGGTGGGCAGCATGAACAGCAGCCCCAGCGCATGGCGGTTGTTCAGCAGGCGGGAAATCATGGTTCACCTCGCATGGCTCACCTCGCAGGGTTCGGCTCGGAGGGCGCGGCGCCGCCGCGGCGCCCTCATCTCGCTTTCGGCGTTGGTCACTAGGCCTTGTAGTACCGCTGCGCCCGCTCCGCCGCGCGCGCCGCCGCTTCCTTAGGTGTCTTGGAGCCGCTGGCCGCTTCGGCCACCATGTCGACCACGATGTAGTCCGCCATGGCTGCGGCCGAGGCCGTGCCCAGCGGCCCGGCGTGGCCGTTGTCGAGCATCAGCCCGGCGGAATCGCGATAGACGGTGTGCTTGGGGTCGGCCGTCCAGATCGGATTGGCCTCATAGGCCTTGAGCGGCTGGCTGACGTAACCGATGGCGGCTTCCATCCACGGGTTGTACTGCTCCGGCTCCATCATGAACTGCAGGTAGGCCTTGGCTGCGTTCGGGAACTTGGAATACCTGAACAGCATCATCTGCGTGATCTGCATCAGCTCGGTGGGCCTGCCGGGCGTGCCGATGGGGAAGTGCGCGTGCTGGATGTCGCGCGCCATTTCCTGCAGCTTGGGCTCCTTCGAATTCTTGGCTGCGTAGTAGACCGAGATGCCATTGGCGGTCAGGCTGATCTGGCCGTCGAGGAAGGCCTTGTTGTTGGACGGGTCTTGCCACGACAGCGTGCCGGGCACGAAGGTGGCGTAGAGCTGCCTGGCATATTCCAGCGCGGCCCACGTCTCGGGCGAGTTGACCACGACCTTGCCCTTGGTGTCGACCAGCATGCCGCCGTGCGACCACAGCAGCCAGTGTGCCCAGTTGTTGCCGTCGCCCACGGCCTTGCCGAGCGCGAAGCCGCACGGCGTGTTCTTGGCCTTGAGGCCCTGGCACAGCTTGAGGAAGCCGGGGAGGTCCTTGGGCACGGTGTCGAACCCCGCTGCCCTGATGTGGCTCTCGCGATAGACCAGCGCGTTGCCGACCACGCCCAGCGGCAGGCCGATCCACTTGCCGTTGTGCGTGCCGTACTTGCGGCACACGTCGTACCAGCCGCCGTATTTGCCGCCCAGGTAGGTGGCCAGGTCGGTCAGGTCGACCAGCTTTTCAGGGTACTGCTGCGGGTCATCGAACCAGCCAACGATGACGTCCGGCCCGCTGCCGACGCTGGCCGCGACGGCGGCCTTGGGCCGCACGTCTTCCCAGCCTTCGTTGTCGACGCGTACCTCGACGCCGGTCAGCTCGGTGAACTTCTTCGTGTTGGCGTTCCACAGGTCTTCATCGCCCTGCACGAAACGCTTCCAGCGCAGCACGCGCAGCTTGGCGCCGGCTTCCGGCTTGTATTGCAGTGCAGCCGGCGCGGCGAAGGCATGGCCGCCGATCGCCGTGGTGGCGGCAACGGCCGCCGTGGACACCAGGAAATCGCGTCTCGTGAAGTTGCTCGGTGTGCTCATTGCTTTGTCTCCTCCGTGGTCAGGGGCTGCGCCCCGTGCTGGTCATGCCTGCTTCCCGGATCGTCCGCCGCCGCCGGTCCACGCTGCAACAGCGTCTGGCCCGAGTCGGCATCGAACAGATGTGTGTGCTGGTGGTCGGGCACCAGGTTCAGGATGTCGCCCGCGGCGAAGTCATGGCGCTCGCGGAAGATCGAGATGAATTCCGCCTCGCAGAAGCGGGAATAGATCTCGGTGTTGGCGCCGGTGGGTTCGACCACCGACACGCGCGTTTGCAGGCCCTGGCCCGGCATGCCCAGGGTCAGGTGCTCGGGCCGCACGCCGTAGATCACGCGCTGGCCGTCGGTGCCGGCGGTGGCATCGAAGCGCGCGGGCGCCGGCAGGCGCGTGCCGTCGGGAAACTCGACCGCGGCATCGCCGCCACTGCGGCGCAGCACGCCAGGCACGAAGTTCATCGCCGGGGAGCCGATAAAGCCGGCCACGAAGAGGTTGTCGGGATGATCGTAGAGCGCCAGCGGCTTGCCGCGCTGCTCCACGCGGCCGTCACGCATCACCACGATCTGGTCGGCCATGGTCATGGCTTCGATCTGGTCGTGCGTGACGTAGACCGAGGTGGTGCGCAGGCGCTGGTGCAGCTCCTTGATCTCCGCGCGCATCTGCACGCGCAGCTTGGCGTCCAGGTTGGAGAGCGGCTCGTCGAACAGGAACACCTGCGGATCGCGCACGATGGCGCGGCCCATGGCCACGCGCTGGCGCTGGCCGCCCGAGAGCTGGCGCGGGTAACGCTCCAGCAAACTGTCCAGGCCGAGGATGGCAGATGCCTTGGCCACTTTCCGCTTGATCTCTTCCTTGTCGCCCTTGGCGAGCTTGAGCGAGAAGGCCATGTTGTCGTAGACCGTCATATGCGGGTAGAGCGCATAGTTCTGGAACACCATGGCGATATCGCGCTCCTTTGGCGGCAGGCGGTTGACCACGCGGTTGCCGATGGCGATCTCGCCGGTGGTGATCTCCTCCAGCCCGGCGATCATGCGCAGCAGCGTGGACTTGCCGCAGCCCGACGGCCCCACCAGCACGGTGAACTGGCCATCGGCAATATCGATGTCCACGCCGCGGATCACCTGCGTGCTGCCGAAGTATTTCTGGATGCCGCGAATCTGGACCGATGCCATGCGTGGTGTCTCCGTGAGCCGTTCGTGCCCATTCATGCCCGTTCATGCCGGGGGCGGCAGTTCGCCGCGATTGGATTGGATTGCCGTGGTGATTCGTGGGGCGCCAGCGTGCCTCAGTGGTTGTCCTTGGGCACCGCGGCGCCGCTTTTGCCCACCAGGAAATCCATGTCGGCGCCCAGGTTGGCTTGCTGCACGTGCTCGACATACAGGCGCGTCCAGCCGCGCGCCATCGGCAGCGCGGGCGCCTGCCACGCGGCGCGGCGGCGCTGCAGCTCCGCTTCATCGACATGCAGGTGCAGCTTGCGCATGGGCACATCGAGTTCCACCATGTCGCCGTCCTTCACCAGCGCCAGCGGGCCGCCGGCCGCGGCTTCGGGCGCCACGTGCAGCACCACCGTGCCGTAAGCCGTGCCGCTCATGCGCGCATCCGACACGCGGACCATGTCGGTGATGCCCTTGCGCAGCACCTTGGGCGGCAACGGCATATTGCCGGCTTCGGCCATGCCGGGGTAGCCACGCGGGCCGCAGTTCTTCAGCACCAGCACGCAGGTCTCGTCGACGTCGAGCGATTCATCGTCGAGCCGCTGATGCATGTGCTCGCTGTTCTCGAACACCACCGCGCGGCCGGTGTGCTTGAGCAGCGCCGGCGTGGCGGCCGACGGCTTGATCACCGCGCCATCGGGGCACAGGTTGCCGCGCAGCACAGCAATGCCGGCGTTGGCCTTGAAGGGCGCGCCGAAGGCGTGGATGACTTCGCGGTTCCAGTTGGGCGCGTCCTTGCAGTTGTCCCACAACGTCTTGCCGTTGACGGTGAGTGCGTCGCGCGCAAGCACCGACTCCAGTTCGCGGATCACCGCGGGCAGGCCGCCCGCGTAATAGAAATCCTCCATCAGGTGGCGCCCGGATGGCTGCAGGTCGAGCAGGCACGGCAGCTCGTGGCCCAGCGCATCCCAGTCTTCCAGCTTGAGTTCGACGCCGATGCGCCCGGCGATGGCCAGCAGGTGGATCACGGCGTTGGTCGAGCCGCCGATGGCCGCGTTGACGCGGATGGCGTTCTCGAACGCATCGCGGGTCAGGATCTTCGACATCACCAGGTTGTCTTTCACCATCTCCACGATGCGGCGCCCCGACGCGCGCGCCAGCACATTGCGGCGGCCATCCACGGCGGGAATCGCCGCGTTGCCGGGCAGGCTCATGCCCAACGCTTCCACCATGCTGGCCATGGTCGACGCGGTGCCCATCGTCATGCAGTGGCCGTGCGATCGGTGCATGCAGCTCTCGGCCTCGAAGAAGTCCTCCTGCGACATCTGGCCGGCCCGCACTTGCTCCGACATCTTCCACACATCGGTGCCGGAGCCCAGTTCGCCGCCGCGGAACTTGCCGCTCAGCATGGGGCCGCCGGAGACGCCGATGGTGGGCAGGTCGCACGAGGCCGCGCCCATCATCAGCGCTGGCGTGGTCTTGTCGCAGCCCATCAGCAGCACCACGCCATCGATCGGGTTGCCGCGAATCGATTCTTCCACGTCCATGCTCGCCAGGTTGCGAAACAGCATGGCGGTGGGGCGCAGCATGGTCTCGCCCAGCGACATCACCGGGAACTCGAGCGGAAAGCCGCCGGCTTCCCACACGCCGATCTTGACCTGTTCGGCCAGTGTGCGGAAATGCGAGTTGCAGGGCGTGAGCTCGGAGTAGGTGTTGCAGATGCCGATGACCGGACGGCCATCGAACTGGTCGTGAGGGATGCCGCGGTTCTTGAGCCACGAGCGATAGAGGAAGCCATCGCGGTCGAGGCGGCCAAACCAGGCCTGGCTGCGGCGCGTGGGGGGCGTCGGCTTGTCGTCGTTCACTCGGGTCTCCTGCGTCTTTGCGGGGGCCGCGCAGCGACGGCTGGCGCGTAGGCGCTACGTGTGCTGATGCCCGCTTTATTGTGCGCTGCAGATACGGATGCCCACGACTGATTGCACTGCCTTGCCGCATGCATGCCGAGTGAGCGGAGTCTAGTTCACGAGTCTGGACAGGTAAACTGGTATTACCAATTAGTGGTCTTTACCGATGCCGCCGCGCATGCTGCGGCGCGCGATGAATCCGCCTGGACATTCGCTGGCGCGCTGCCTAGACTCCAGCCGGCTGGACAAATGGTCAAACCAATTCCGCCAGACGCTCGGGCTGCACATGCCTATCCATTCGATCGAACCGCAACGCCTATACCGCCAGATCAGCGCCCAGTTGCGCACGCTGATCCAGGCCGGCGAATTTCCGGTGGGCTCGCGCCTGCCGGCGGAGCGGGATTTGTCGGTGCAGCTCGGCGTGAGCCGCCCATCGCTGCGCGAGGCGTTGATCGCGCTCGAGGTCGAGGGCTATATCGAAGTGCGGATGGGCTCCGGCATCTATGTGTGCGAGCCGCCGTCATCCGCCGACGCGGGCTTCGACCTGTCCGGCGAGGAAGGGCCGCTCGAACTGATTCGCGCGCGTGCGCTGGTGGAGGGTGAGGTCGCTGCGCTGGCCGCCAGGAGCGGGCGCAAGGCCCAGTTCGATGCCATCGAGCAAGCCATCGCGCAGATGGCCGCCGAAGCCGCCGCCGGCATCAAGCCGATCGATGCGGATCGCTTGTTCCATGTGCGGGTGGCGCAAGCCACCGGCAACAGCGTGCTGGTGGGCGTGGTGCGCCGGCTCTTCGACTTGCGCCTCGGGCCGCTGTTCGATCAGTTGAACAGCCACTTCGAGACGCCCGAGGTCTGGGCCCAGGCCATCGCCGAGCATCGCGAAGTCCTGGCGGCGCTGCGCGGCAAGGATCCGGAGCGCGCGCGCGCGGTCATGCAGCGGCATATGGATATTGCTTACCGCCGCCTGACATCCAGCCTGACCCGTGCGCGCAAGCGTACTGCCGGCACGCCGGGCGCCAGGAAGGCGTCCTCAGGGGCGTCCTGACGGGCCTTGTGCGGACCGGCTTTGCTACACTTGGCCGATTCCCCCCAATTTCACCCGGATCCGCATGGCACAGTACGTTTTCACCATGAACCGCGTGGGCAAGATCGTCCCGCCCAAGCGTCACATTCTCAAGGACATTTCCCTGTCCTTCTTCCCGGGCGCCAAGATCGGCGTGCTGGGCCTGAACGGCTCGGGCAAGTCGACCGTCCTGAAGATCATGGCTGGCCTCGACAAGGAAATCGAGGGCGAAGCCACGCCCATGCCCAACCTGAACATTGGCTACCTGCCGCAGGAGCCGCAGCTCGATCCCGAGCAAACCGTGCGCGAGTCGGTGGAAGCCGCGCTGGGCGGCGTGTTCGAAGCCCGCAAGAAGCTCGACGAGATCTATGCGGCCTATGCCGAGCCGGACGCGGATTTCGACGCGCTGGCAGCGGACCAGGCCAAATACGAAGCCATCC
Source organism: Cupriavidus basilensis (assembly GCF_000832305.1). Lineage (NCBI taxonomy): Bacteria > Pseudomonadati > Pseudomonadota > Betaproteobacteria > Burkholderiales > Burkholderiaceae > Cupriavidus > Cupriavidus basilensis. The sequence continues at coordinate 4,021,797 of NZ_CP010536.1, read as the reverse complement.
TGGCGGCCAGCGACGGCAACAACGCCGAGCTGCAGCTGGAGATCGCGGCTGATGCGCTGCGCCTGCCGGCCTGGGATGCCAAGGTGGGGAACCTGTCCGGTGGCGAGAAGCGCCGCGTGGCGCTATGCCGCCTGCTGCTGTCGCGCCCCGATATGCTGCTGCTCGACGAACCCACCAACCACCTGGATGCGGAATCGGTGGAATGGCTGGAGCAATTCCTCACGCGCTTCCCCGGCACCGTGGTGGCGGTGACCCACGATCGCTACTTCCTCGACAACGCCGCGGAATGGATACTGGAACTGGACCGTGGCCACGGCATTCCCTGGAAGGGCAACTACAGCTCGTGGCTGGATCAGAAGGAAGCTCGCCTGAAGCAGGAAGAGTCGACCGAGTCGGCGCGCCAGAAAGCGCTGAACAAGGAGCTGGAATGGGTGCGGCAGAACCCCAAGGGGCGCCAGGCCAAGTCCAAGGCACGTCTCGCGCGCTTTGACGAACTGAACAGCCAGGAATACCAGAAGCGCAACGAAACCCAGGAAATCTTCATCCCCGCGGGTGAGCGCCTGGGCAACGAGGTGATCGAGTTCAACGGCGTGAGCAAGGCCTACGGCGACCGCCTGCTGATCGACGACCTCAGCTTCAAGGTGCCGCCTGGCGCCATCGTTGGCATCATCGGCCCCAATGGCGCGGGCAAGTCGACCTTCTTCCGCATGCTCACCGGCAAGGAACAGCCGGACAGCGGCGAAATCAAGGTCGGCCCGACCGTGAAGATGGCCTACGTGGACCAGAGCCGCGATGCACTCGACGGCAGCAAGACCGTGTTCGAAGAGATCTCCGGCGGCGCCGACGTGCTGACGGTCGGCCGCTATGAGACGCCGTCGCGTGCTTACATCGGGCGCTTCAACTTCAAGGGCTCGGACCAGCAAAAGCACGTGGGCACGCTCTCGGGCGGCGAGCGCGGGCGCCTGCACCTGGCCAAGACGCTGATCTCCGGCGGCAATGTGCTGCTGCTCGACGAACCGTCGAACGACCTCGACGTGGAAACGCTGCGCGCGCTGGAAGACGCGCTGCTGGAGTTCGCCGGGTGCGTGATGGTGATCTCCCACGATCGCTGGTTCCTGGACCGGATCGCCACCCACATTCTTGCCTTCGAAGGCGAGTCGCATGTGGAGTTCTTCCCTGGCAACTATCAGGAGTATGAGGCGGATAAGAAGCGACGTCTGGGTGAGGAGGGGGCTAAGCCTAAGCGGATTCGGTATAAGCCTATTGTTCGGTAAGGGGAGAGAGGGGGGGATGTTGTGGTCTTTGGACTGCAACTGCCACTGCTTAACAGCAAAGTCAAAGGCAGTTTCACCTCCCCTGCGGGGAGGCGACCTACTTTCTTGTCTCGCCAAGAAAGTAGGCAAAGAAGCGACCCGGATGGGGCGAAAGCCTCCTCGTCGCCGGACGAAAAGAGCGGCCGGAGGCCAAACTCGCATCGCCTTAAGGCGATACTCAAACATGGCCTCCTCGTTTCCGCTCTTTTCGCCCGGCGACGAGGCGCCCCATAACGGGAGATGAAAACCCAGACGGCTCGCTGCGCATCGCGGGCGGGTGATTGCCGCCTGGGGGCGGAAATCACGGCTACGCCGAATGGTGATTTGATCCCACTGGGTCGGCCGTGTTTCCCGCCTGGAGGCGGGAAACACCCATGCGCGATGCGCAGCGAGCCGTGAAGGTTCACCCAGGCCGTATGGGGCGCCTCGGGATTTCACGAAAAGAGCGGAAAAGAGGGACCCATGTCTGAGTATCGCCTTAAGGCGATGCGAGTTTGGGTCCCGGCCGCTCTTTTGGTGAAATCCCGAGGGGGTGTCGCCCCATCCGGTGTACGAATCAACCACATGGGTAACAAACGAGTTCACTCACATAGGTAACACTTTGATTGTCAGGTAGTGCTGCTTCGCCTGGCGTTCATCAATCAATCCTATGGCAATGGGGCCGAAGTGCACACGCCATATCCCATCGGCAACTGCCTCCAATCCGACCACCTCGCCCTGCAAGAGATGACCGACATAGATGATCTTGCCCGCCTGGTAGATCAGCCCCGCTTTCGTCACTCGGTGCGGCAGGATGTAGCTCGCGTAGCTCATCTCCTCAAGACGACTCGGATAGGCCCGCATCGACTTTGTGTAGCAACTCTGCGGCGTGCATTGCTCCAACGCCTCGTGCGGCCTTTCCCGATTGTAGTAGCGCCGGAATTCATCCATGCGACGCTGCTGGCTGCTCAACGTGGCCGCTGGCGGCTGCGCCGTCGCTCGCTTGAGCGTGCGGTGCATGCGCTCGTGCCGACCGTTCTGCTCCGGATGCCCTCGCTCGATCCGCTCCGGCACGATCCCCAGCTTCAGCCACCAGATCGACAACTGCGACAACCCTGCGCTACCCGTACTCGCGAACGGAACGCCGTTGTCCGTGCGCAGCCGGTCCGGCAAGCCGTAGCGCCGGAACAGTTGCTCGAAGACCGCACGCGTAGGTACCAACTGGGGCCCGTTCAAGCCCTTGCAACCCAGCAGATACCGGCTCGCATGGTCCATTACCGTCAACGGGTAACACCACCGGTGGTCCCCCGTCAGAAACTGCCCCTTGTAGTCCGCACTCCACAAGCCGTTCGGCTCCTGGGTCGAGCGCAATACGCCTTCGTGCGGCATCACACGACGTCGCAAGCGCCGTGGGAGGATCCGTCCTGCTTGCTTAAGTACGTTGTAGATCGTCGTGCGCGAGGGCACCAGCTCTGCCCCGTACCGGGCCTCCAGCAGCTTCTGGATCTTCTTCGGCCCTTGCTCCATCCCGCCCTGCGTTCGCAGCGCCAGAATCGCCTGGCGGATCGCGTAGGGCACGCGATCCTGCTCACGCCGACGCCGGCTGCGTTCGGCCAGTCCATCCAGCCCCTCTGCTTCGTACCGCTCAAGCCACTTGTAACCTGTCTTCCGGCTGACGCCATATCGCGCGCACAGCGCGCTCATGCTCTCAACACCCTTGACGTGATCGACCACAAACAAAATTCGTTGGTCCATGGGTTTCAGCTCGCTCCAGGGCATGGGCATCTCCTTTCAGGGTCGCCCATGCAGGGTAGAAAACTGTTACCTATGTGCTTGAACTCAAGTGTTACCTATGTGAGTGAGTCGTACCCCGGCGCGCCTTTTTTGCCTACTTTTTTGGCAAGACAAAAAAGTAGGTCGCCGCGCCGCAGGCGTGGTGAAACTGCAGTTGAAGTTGAAGTTGAAGTTGAAGTTGACGTTGCAGTTGCCCTTGACGTTAAGCCATTGCAACAGCAGTTGCAGCCACCCCTCCCAAAAAACTCACTTCCTCACCAACCTCAACTTAGTAATCTCCGACGGCGCCCCAAACCGCTTGGGCGGCCCCCAATACCCGGTCCCCCTGCTCACATACACCCACATCGCCTCATGCCGGTTCAACCCGGCGGTATAAGGCTGCTGCATCGGCACGAACAGGTTCCAGGGCCAGAACTGGCCGCCATGCGTATGTCCGGAGAGTTGCAGGTCGAAGCCCGCGGTGGATGCAGCCGGCGCCGTGCGCGGCTGGTGCGCCAGCAGCACGCGCGCGGCTACTACCGCCGGGGCGCCGTGCAGCGCGCGCGCCGGGTCGCTGCGATGGCTCTCGTCGAAACGGTGGGCGGAAAAATCGGTCACGCCTGCCAGTACCAGCGCTTCCTCCTCCTCCCCGATCACCACATGCTCGTTCATCAGCACGCGCAGGCCTAGTCCGCGCAGCTCCGTGATCCACGGCTCGGCGCCAACGTAATACTCATGGTTGCCGGTGACAAAGTAGGTGCCATGGCGGGCCTTCAGGTTGCCTAGCGGGGCCGTGTGCCGGGACAGCTCGCGCACGGTGCCGTCGACCAGGTCGCCGGTGATGGCGATGGCGTCGGGGGCCAGCCCGTTGACGCGGGCGACGATGCGCTCCAGGTAGGCGCGCTTGATGGTGGGGCCAACGTGGATGTCGCTGATCTGCACGATGGTGAAGTCGTGCAGCGAGTCAGGCAGGCCGGCGATGGGGACTTCCACCTCGACCACCTGCGCCAGCCGCCGCGCATTGAAGAGTCCCACCAGTGTGACCAGCAGCGCCAGCACCGGCACTGCGGCAGCGGTGCCGGGCAGCAGCCATGCCGGGTGCCAGCCGGCCATCGCGCTCACCAGCAGCACGACCTCGCGCGCCAGCGTCAGTATCAGCAAGGAGGAGAAAAAACCCATGGCCAGCATGCCCACCCAGGTCAGCGCATCGGACCAGGGCTGGTCCAGGCGCCGCGCCAGCAGGCCTGCGGGGATCAGCGGCCACGATAGCGCCAGCCACGCTACAGCCAGCGCCTTGATGGCGAAGGATACCGGCATGTCGGGTAACAGGCGCAGCCCGATATAGCCGTGCAGCAGGCCAACCACGAGGGCGGCGACGAAAACCGTGGTGCGAGGGGGCATGCCACCTCCAGGGTGTGGGAGTCGATGCCGTACGTGAGGTCCCCGGCCGCCGGATTCAAGGGGCGCAAGCTGTGCCCGAAAGCACTTAAATCGCTTGCAAGAAAGATTGAATTGTTCGCATCACCTCTTCTGGGTTTTATTTGCGTGACCCGTTGCGCATGCTTGCGGCAGCCGCCGCGGGTGCAGATGACTGCGGGAGGGCGGCAAATGAATCAGCAGGGTCAGCTTGCTGGCCACGGTGTCCACGCTCACGCCGGCGCGCGCTACGAGGGCGGCTACGCCAGCTACCTCGAAGTCACCACCGCGCAGGAAATGCTGTTCGATGCGCAGCTCGCTGCCATTCAGGCTCCGCGCGCTGACCAGTTAGCGCCGCGCACGCCAAACGCCGTCACCACGCCGTAAGCGGTGATGCCCAGCGCCACGCCCAGGAAGTGCCCGTCCAGGCCCATGCCCGCGACGTTCGCCAGCAGCCAGCCGCCGCCGGCGGCCAGCGCGATGCGCGAGATGCCGGCCGCGATCGGCCAGCCCATGCGGCCCGCGCCCATCGACGCGAAATACAGCGCCATGCCCAGCCCGAAGCCGCCGAAGGCCGGCGCGACCCAGGACAGCGCGCGCGCTGCGATGCTCGCCACTTCGGCATCCTTGGTGAAGAACCCGGCAAAGGCATCCGGCGCCAGTCCCACCACCGCACCCACCGCGCCGGCCACCGCCAGCGCCATCAGCGCGCCAGCCCAAGCCGTACGGCGTGCGGTGGCCCAGTCGCCGGCGCCGACTGCTCGCCCCACCAGCGCGGTTAGCGCGGAGCCCACGCCGAACGCCAGCGGGATCATCAGGAACTCCAGGCGCGCGGAGATGCCGTACGCCGCCACCGCGGCGGTGCCATAGTGGCGCAGCTCGGTGGTCACCAGGATCGTGGACAGGTTGGCCACCGAGGCCAGCGCGCAGGCCACCAGCCCCACCGACAGGATGCGCTTGAACAGCGCGCGTGATGGACGGATGCGCAGCATCGGCACGAATCCCGCGCCGCCCCGCAGCACCACCCAGGCCATGGCCAGCGCCGCCGCCCACGATACCGCCGCCAGTGACGCGCCGATGCCGGCCAGGCCCATGCCTGCCGGCTCGGCCAGCGTCCAGGCCAGCACCGGGAAGACGATCCACATCAGCGAGAGCACCCGCGCCGCCAGCGCATGGCGGCCACCGCCGCGCAGCACCGATGCCAGCGTGTTGGCCAGCCAGGCCGGCACCGCGCCGCCGCCGAACAGCCAGATCGCATACGTGGCGGCCGCGTCTGCCGCGGTCTGCCCTGCCACCGCGCCCAGGACGGCGCGCGGGAAGCCGGCCATCGCCACGGCAAATGCCAGCCCCGCCGTGAGCGCGATGATGAGCGCATGCAGCACCAGCGATGAGGCCTCCTCGCGCTTGTTCGCGCCCAGCGCGCGGGCGATGGCCGCCACCACGCCACCGCCCATGGCGCCGGTGGACATCTGCTGCAGCAGCAAGGCAAACGGCAGCACTACCGCCCAGCCCGCCAGCGCCGCCGTGCCCTGGCGCGCCGCCAGCCAGGTCTCGATCAGTTGCGCGCCCGCCTGCAGGAAGGCGATCAGGCTGGTGGGCGCGGCCAGTTGCAGGATGCGGCGCATCAGTTCGCGCATCAGCGGGTGCGTGGGAGTGGCAATGGGTGCGGCCGTGGCTGGCGCTATCGCGGCTGCGGCCATGGGATTGGCTTGCGGCTCATTCATGGCTGGATTCCGTTTCGTCTGCCGGTTGCTCGTGCGCGGCTTGCAGGGCGGCAGCGGCGCCAAAGCGCCGCCGCAAATAGCTGCCAGCGCCGGGGCCTGGCGCCACGCGCAGGTCGTCCAGCGTCAGCGGACTGCCGTCCGGGCGGGCCAGCGCCGGCGCGGCGATTTCCGCGCCGGTGTGCTTGTCCTGCAGCAAGGTGAGCGGGCCGCGCTCGTCGGTCATCCAACGGTCGGCCCAGGCCTTCAGCGCTACGAAGGCGGGGAAGAAATCGCGGCCTTTTTCTGTGAGGTGGTAGGCATGCCGCGCACTGTCAGGCGCCGGCACGCGCTCCAGCATGCCGTGTTCCACCAGCGTCTTCAGGCGCGCGCTGAGGATGTTGGGCGCGATGCCCAGGTGGCGCTGGAATTCATCAAAGCGGGTGCTGCCGTAGAACGCCTCGCGCAGCAAAAGAATGGCCCAGCGCTCGCCCAGCACCGCCATCGAGCGGGCAATCGGGCAGGGCATGCTGGCAAAGTCGGTATGTCCCATGGTCTCCTCTCGCGCGGCTTGCAGGGTTGGCTCGGGTTTTTACTATCGTTTTGCAAGCCAAAGGGTTCGGCGCATCTTAACTTGCAATTTGAAAGTTTGCTGGCGAGCCGCACGCAGTGTGCGCGGTACGCGCGGGACCCGCGCCTAGGCAGATTACGGCGTGCACAAAGCGGTACCGCCCGGGGCGCTGAAGACATCCAGCGCCGGAATCCGCTCGCGCAGGAAGTCGATCAAGGTGCGCGTGGCCATCGACGGATGCAGGTTGGGCGTGGTGATGATGTAGAGCCGGCTGCCCAATCCTTCCGGTTTCCAGTCGGTCAGCACCGGCACCAGGCGGCCTTCGCGCACATCGTCCCAGCCGGCGTAGACGGGCAGCAGGCCCACGCCGTGGCCGTCGCGTACCGCGCGCATCAGGAAGGGGAAATGCTCGGACTGCAGGTGCGGGCTCAGTTCCACCTCTTCGCGCTGCTCGCCGCGGTTGAGCGTGAGCATGAAGCGCCGGGCGGGATAGGGCGGGCACAGGAACGGGCAGCGCGCCAGGTCGGCCGGGGTTTGCAGCGGGCCGTGGCGCGCCAGGTAGCCGGGCGAGGCGCAGAGCTGCCAGTCGATAGCGCAGATGTCTCGCGCTACGTGGTCCAGCGGCGGCTGCGAAGTCACCTTGAGCGCCACGTCGATCTCCGCGGCGATCAGGTCCACCACGCGGTTGGCAAAGAACACGCGCAGCGAGATGCCGGGATGCTGCCCGGTGAATTCCAGCAGCAGCGGGGCGAGGAAGGTGTCGCCCAGCCCGGTCGGCACGCTCACGCGCACGTGGCCGCGCAGGGTGGTGCCCAGGCTGTCGATCTCCGCCTGGGCGGACGCCACCTCCTGCAGGATGCGCAGCCCGTGCTGGTAAAGCGCGCGGCCCGCCTCGGTCAGCTCCAGCCGGCGCGTGGTACGGCGCAGCAACTGCGCGCCAGCCTGGTGCTCCAGTTCGCGCAGCTGGCGGCTGACCTGCGAGCGCGTGACGCCGCGCCGCCGCCCCGCCTCGGACAAATTGCCGGCTTCGACGATATCGACGAAGGCCTGGATCAGGTTGAGGTCCATCCGGGATTCCATGGAGAATTGTCGCGTATGGCGCAACATTGTGAGTCGCTGCGAGGGAATTGTCGATGCGGGGAGCCGAGGCTACAGTGACCATGCCCTGCTGGATCGCCAAGGCGGGGCCAGGCGGGCGAGACGCCGCCCTGAAACAAGCAGGAGACACCATGTTCAAGAACGATCTTTTCGCCGGTCAGCGCGTGCTGATCACCGGTGGCGGCACCGGGCTGGGCCTGATCATGGCCGAGCGCCTGGCGGGGCTGGGGGCGGAGCTGCACCTGTGCGGGCGCCGGCTGGCGGTGCTGGACGAGGCCGCCGAGATGCTGCGCCACCAGCATGGCGCCAAGGTCGTGACGCACGCGGTGGACATCCGCGACGCGGGTGCCGTCGACGCCATGATCGAGACCATCTGGACCCGGCACGGCCCGCTCGATTGCCTGGTCAACAACGCCGCAGGCAACTTCATCAGCCGCACCGAGGATCTGTCGCCCAACGGCTTTCACGCCATCTCCGACATCGTCTTCCGCGGTACCTTCTACACCACGCAGGCCGTGGGCAAGCGCTGGATCCGCGACGGCCACCCCGGCTCGGTCCTGTCCATCGTCGTGACCTGGGTCTGGACCGGTTCGCCTTTCGTGGTGCCGTCCGCCATGTCCAAGGCGGGCGTGGATGCCATGACCAAGTCGCTGGCCGTGGAGTGGGGCCGCCACGGCATCCGCTGCAACGCCATCGCGCCGGGGGTGATCCCCACCGAAGGCGCGGGCTCGCGCCTGCGTCCGCAGGATGCGCAGCAAGACGCGATGAGCGGCCAGAACCCCACGGGCCGCATCGGCCAGCCGCAGGATATCGGCAACCTGGCCGCCTTCCTGCTGGCCCGCGACAACGCGTGGATCAACGGACAGACCATTGCGCTGGATGGCGGCGATTACCTTGCCAACGGCGCTTATTTCAAGCAGTACCTGGATTGGGGCGATGCCGAATGGCAAGCCGCGCGCGAACGCATCGCGGCCACGAACGCCGCCGATCGTGCGGGGCGCACCGTCAACGCACCGACCCCGACCCGCTCTACCACCAAGCCTAGCCAGGCTGGAGACAACTGATGGCCGCTGACCTACTGTTTGAAGACATCCACCGTACCGGCGCCGAACTGATCGAGCGCGGCGCGCGCCTGGCCGGCGGGCTGCGCGCGCTCGGCCTGGGCGAAGGCGACGTGGTCGCGGTGCTGCTGCGCAATGACCCGGTCTTTGCCGATATCGTGCATGCCTGCCGCACGGCCGGTACTTACTACTGCCCGATCAACTGGCACTTCACCGCGGAAGAAATCCGCTTCCTGCTGACCGATAGCGGTGCCCGGGCCTTGATCGTCAGCGCCGACCTGCTGGACAGCGTGCGCGCCGTGGTGCCCGAAGGTGTACAGGTGCTGGCGGTGGCGGCGCCCGGCAAGGACAGCCCCGCTGGTGCGACCGGCTACGAAAGCTGGCTCGCCGTGCAGCGGCCCTACGACGGCCCGCGGGTCGCGCCGCGCGGCCACATGGCCTACACCTCCGGCACCACCGGCCGCCCCAAGGGCGTGCTGCGCGCCGCGCCGCCGCTGGCCATGCTGGACGAGCAGCTCGCGCGCATGCGCTCGGTGGTGGCGCAGACCATGGGCATCGTGCAGGGCACGCGCGCGTTGATGGCCGCGCCGCTGTACCACAGCGCGCCGGGCGTGTTCATCCAGAATGCGCTGCAGCTTGGGGAGCGCCTGGTGCTGTGCGCGCGCTTCGATCCGGAGCAGGTGCTGGCGCTGGTAGAGAAGCACCGCATCGACGTGCTCTACCTGGTGCCGATCATGTATGTGCGCATGCTCAAGGTGCCGCCCGAAGTGCGCGCCCGTTATGACTTGTCCTCGCTGCGCTTTGTCGCCTCGACCGGAGCGCCGTGCGCGCCCGAGGTCAAGCGCGCCATGCTGGACTGGTTCGGCCCGGTGATCCACGAAACCTATGCTTCAAGCGAGGCCGGCATGATTACCGTGGCCACGCCGGCCGACGCCGTGGCCAAGCCCGGCACGGCGGGGCGCCCGGTTGACCAGGGCGAGGTGCGCATCCTGGATGAGCAGGGCGTTGCGTGCGCCCCCGGGGAGATTGGCCTGGTCTATGTGCGCCAGCCTGCCTACCCGGACTTCACTTATCGCAACAACGAGGCAGCCCGCCGCGCCATCGACCGCGACGGCCTGGTCAGCCTGGGCGACATGGGCTACCTGGACGCCGACGGCTACCTCTTCATCTGCGACCGCGCCTCCGACATGGTGATCTCCGGCGGCGTGAACATCTACCCGGCCGAGATCGAGCACGAACTGGTGCGCTATCCCGGCGTGGCCGACTGCGTGGTGTTCGGCGTACCCGACGACGAATACGGCGAGCGGCTGCTGGCCATGGTGCAACCGGTGGCGGACGCCACGCTGGAAGAGGGTGCCATCATCGAATGGCTGCGCCAGCGCCTGTCCGGCTTCAAGGTGCCGCGCACCATCGTGGTGGAGGCGCTGCTGCCGCGCGACGATACCGGCAAGCTGGCCAAGCGCCGTCTGCGCGACAAGTACTGGGAAGGGCGCACGCGGCGCGTTTGAGCCGCACCGGGCACCGAATGCCGGATGCCGAGTACCGAGTACCGAGTACCGAACACCAGACGTCAAAAAACGCCAAGGAGACTACGCAATGCATAGCTGGAAAACCGGATGGCGCGCCTGGGCCGGCGCCGCCGTCTTCGCCTGTTCGCAACTGGCCGCTGCCGCCTATCCCGATCGCCCCATCAAGCTGGTGGTGCCCTATACGCCGGGCGGCTCCACCGACCAGTTCGGGCGCGGGCTGGCCGATGGCATGAGCCGCGTGCTCAAGCAGACGGTGGTGGTGGAGAACCGCCCTGGCGCCGCCACCATGATCGGCACGCAAAGCGTGGCGCGCGCACCCGCCGATGGCTACACCATGGTGCTGGCCACCAACGGCAGCATGGTGCTCAACCCGATGCTCTACAAGAAGATCGCCTACGATCCGCCGCGCGATTTCCGGATCTTCACCGTTGGTGCGGAGGCGCCGCTGGTGGTGGTGACCAACAGCCAGGTGCCGGCGACCAATATCCGCGAGTTCGCTGCCTATGCCAAGGCCAGCGGCGGCAAGCTCAACTACGCCTCGGTCGGCCTGGGCAACGCGCTGCAGCTCGCTACCGAAATGCTCAAGACCGAACTCGGGATCTCGGTCACCCATGTGCCGTACAACGGCAGCGCGCCGGCACTATCGGCGCTGCTCGCCAACGATGTGCAACTGATGGTGGATGTGGTCAGCACCTCGCTGCCCCACATCAAGGGCGGCAAGCTTCGCGCGCTGGCGGTGACCGGCCGTACCCGGCTGGACGTGCTGCCCAACGTGCCGACCGTGGCCGAAAGCGGCTATCCCAACTTCCAGGCGGCAACCTGGTTCGGGCTCGCCGTGCCGGCGCAGACACCGCCGGACGTGGTGGAAAAGCTGCAGGCCGCGGCCGCGCAGGTCCTCAAGGATCCGCATTTCCGGGCGACCTTCAGCGCACTGGGACTGGTGATCCAGCCGCCGCGCACCCAGGCCGAGATCGACCGCTACGTGGAGGCGGATCGCGAGCATTGGGGCAAGGTCATCCGCGCCAACAACATCAGCCTGGACTGAGCCAGGGGCTCCTGGCGCGCACTTTGTGCGCGGCATGCCCGGCGGCGATCGGCGTATAGTTCCATCACGCCGTGATGAATCCGGCCCTCGGGCTTGTCGCGGCGTTTCTTCGCCCACGCCTGCCGCTCCATGAACGACGTTACGCCAAATCGCAGCCAAGCTCCCGAGCCGTCCGATCCTGACGACGTTTCCGGGCTGGCCTCCGAGCACAACCGGCTGCGCGCGCTGCGCCGCCGCGCTCGCATGGCCGCGGGCCGCAAGTCGCGCCAGATGTGGCGTATCTCCCGCACCACGCTACGCTACGCTGTCTTCATGTGCGGCGCCGGCTGCGTGGCGCTGTTCTCCCTGATCTTCGCCTGGATTGCCGAGGTGGCCCTGCGCTGGAACGCGCACCTGACAGCAGCCACGCCCTGGCTGGCCTTTGTGCTGCTGCCGTTCGGGCTGGCCGCGCTGCGCTGGCTCACCATCCGCCTGGCGCCGCAGGCGCGCGGCAGCGGCATCCCGCAGGTGATCGCCGCATTCGGCCTGCCCCCGGCCGGGCCGGCGCAGACCCTGCTGGTGTCGTTCCGCCAGTCAATGTGGAAAGTGCTGCTGACCACTGGCGGGCTGCTGGCGGGCGCCTCCATCGGCCGCGAAGGGCCATCGGTGCAGGTTGGCGCCGCGGCCATGCTCGCCTGGGGACGCTGGTGCCACGAGAAGCTGCGCTTTCGCATCGGCTTTCATCCCAACGCGCTGATCGCCGCTGGCGCTGCCGGGGGCCTGGCCGCCGCCTTCAATACGCCGCTGGCGGGCGTGGTGTTCGCCATCGAGGAACTCGGCCGCGGCACCGCCGTGCGCTGGGACCGGCTGGTGCTGTCAGGCGTGCTGACAGCAGGCTTTCTCTCGCTGGCGATGCTTGGCAACAATCCCTATTTCAGCGTCAAGACGCCGATCCTCGCGCTGCACGATGCCTGGGGGCCGGTACTGCTGTGCGCCCTGGTCAACGGCGTGCTGGGCGGCCTGTTTGCCAAGCTGCTCAGCGGCGGCGTGCCCGCGCTGATGCCGGCACGGCTGCGCGCCTGGCCATCGCAGCATCCCGTACAGGTGGCGTTCGTGTGCGGCCTGGTGGCCGCGGCGATCGGCTGGTCCACCGGGGGCGCCACCTTCGGCACCGGCTACGAGCAGGCCGCCGGCCTGATCAATGGCGAGCCGCACGCCACGCTGTGGTTCGGCCTGGCCAAGCTGGCGGCGACCGTGGTGTCGTATTTCGCCGGCATTCCCGGCGGCATCTTTACGCCATCGCTGGCCATCGGCGCCGGCATCGGCGCCAATGTGGCGGATTGGGTCGGCCACCTCTTCGGCGCCATGGCCGAGCCACGCGTGCTGGCGCTGGTGTCGATGGCCGCCTTCCTGGCCGCCGCCACCCAGGCGCCCATCACCGCCAGCGTGATCGTGATGGAGATGACGCGCTCGCAGGACCTCACCTTGTTCCTGCTGGCTTCGTCGCTGCTGGCCTCGTTCCTGGCACGCCAGTTCTGCCCGCACCCGTTCTATCACCACGTGGGCCACGCTTTCCGGCGCGAGGCGCTTGCAGCTACGCGGAAAGTGGCCCCCACCACATAAGCAGAGGCTGTGGCCATGGTGCCCGGTGCCGCTTTGTCTTACCATGGGCGGCGCCCGGGCCATGCACCCGGCGCTGTGTACCGGCGGCACATGAGGATCCGCGCCGGCACGACGAACCGGGGAGCACAGATGGCCACAAAACGACCGCCGGGCAGTGACGGCGCACCGCGCCCGCAGCCGCAGTCGCAGAGCCCGCGCAAGCCGCAGGGCAAGGAAAGCACTACGTTGCGCGACCTCGGGCCAGACACCGTCTGGCACGCGCGTGGCCTGCATGGCCATGCCCGCCAGCGCGCGCCGCTGCCGTCGTCGGCGCGCTCGCCGCGGCGGCAGTTACCGCCCAGCCGGGTGCCGCGCCTGCTGCTGTGGGGCTTGCTGCTGATGGTATTGGCGGTGCTGGCCAGCGCGGTGATGAATATGATGCATTAACCCCCCGGCAGTGTGCCTGCATGCCATCTTGTGGCGGGTGGCAGGAACCACGCGTGCAGGGGGCGCTCCAACCCGGAGCTTATCTCAGGAGTCTGGATGAAATACCCCCTCGCCGGGCTGGCCGTTGCCAGCCTGCTGCTGGTTTCACCTTGGGCCGGCGCCGCTCCCAAGGATGGCGTCGCCGACAAACTGGCGCCGATGCTGGGTAGCCTGGAGATCGGCAGCCCGCTGCCCACGCTGCCCGATTGCGCCGACAAGCGCACCCCAGACGGACGCGACGTGACCGCCCTGTGCGTCGAAGTGCGTGGCGATGGCGTGATGCGCCAGGTTGGCGTGCCGCGCGACAAGCGGCCCGCCTTCATGGACGGACCCCACGTGGTGGCCTTTGTCGACGGTAATGCGCTGGTTGGCGTGATCGTGCCGACCGATGGCGTGCGCTCCGAGAAAGACGCGGTGGACAGCCTTACCGCGCGCTACGGCAAGCCCTTTCGTTCCGAGCAGGTGAAGATGAAGGACAAGGCCGGCCAGCCCGTCACCAGTGCGCACGCCGGCTGGATGAAAAAGCCGCTGACCGTGGAGCTCTACGCCATTCCGGAGGATCCCAATACCGGCACCATCGAACTGCTGCTGCCCCAGGCCCGCGTGCTGATGGCCAACCAGGACAACGCGATGGCGCAACAGCTCAACCCCAAGGCGGCGTCCGCCCCGCAAGCTGCCCCCGGCGGCAAGGCCGCGGAGAAGAAGGGCAAGGAAGGCAGCTGGTAGTGCTTGTGGCTATGCGGCGCTGCGCGCGCCGCAAAGCCCCTCAAAGCCCCTCAAAGCCCTTCCATCACCTTGTCCAGCCCGCGTACCAGCCCGGTCAAGGCATGCACCTTGCGGATTGCCAGCAGGGCGCCCGAGACATAGGGCTTGGAGCCGTCGCCGGACTCATGCTTCAGATGCAGGCGCTGCCCGTCGGCGCCGAAGATCACCTCCACGCCCAACTGATAGCCCGGCAGGCGCACGGCGTGCACCTGGCTGCCGGACATCGTTGCGCCACGTGTCTCCTTCGGGCCCTTGACCTGGTCGATGGGCACCGCCTGCCTGGCCTCGCGGACCTGTCCCAGCCGATACGCCAGCTCGCGCACGGTGCCGGATGGCACGTCGATCTTGCCGGCCTTGGCGTAGTCGATGATTTCCCAGTGCTCCAGGTGGCGCGCGGCCATCTCGGCGAACTTCTGCAGCAGCACCACGGTGATGGCAAAGTTGCCGCAGGCCAGCACGCCGCGCCGGGCCTGGCGCGCGGCGGCATCGATCTCGGCATAGTCCTCGTCGGATAGCCCGGAGGTGCCCACCACCACGTGCGCGCCCTTGGCCAGCGCTTGCAGGATGTTGCGCTTGGCAATGTCCGGCTTGGTGTATTCCACATAGACGTCGAACGCGCCCTGCGCCAGCTCGTCGATGCTGGCCACCGCCACGCCCGGCGTGCCCTTGTGCGCGGTCAGTGCCGCCAGGGCCTGGCCGGCCGCGCCGCGCGACAGCCCGGCCACCAGCGTCATGTCGTCCGCGTGCGCCACGCCGCGCGCCAGTTCGCCGCCGGCCCAGCCGGTCACGCCGCCCACGGCGACTCGAATGCGATTGCTCATCGTCTTGCTCTCCTGATCGGGATGGTCTTCGGGGTGCCCAACTAACTACGCCGGGCTGGCTGCCAGCTTGTGCAGCATAAGCCTTTTGCGCGCGCCGCTGGCTCAGCCCGCGGCGCGGCGCCGGTCGATCTTGCGCGCCAGCACGATCGAGGTGGTGGTGTGGTTGACGCCATCCAGCGCGCCGATTTCGTCCAGCAGCTTGTCCAGCCGGGCATGGGTGTCGCAGCGGATCACCGCCATGTAGTCCACCGGGCCGCTGACCGAGTTCAGCTCCTCGATCTCGGGAAAGCGCTGCAGCGCCCGCACTACCGCGGGCGCGCACTTTGGCATCACCGACATGCCGCAGAACGCCAGGATGGCGTTGTCTTCCATTTCCTTGCCCAACCGCACGCCGTAGCCGGCGATCACGCCATCGCGCTCCAGCCGCGCAATGCGCGCCACCACGGTGGTGCGGGCAATGCCGAGCTTGCGCGCGAGATTGGCGGCATTCTCGCGTGCGTTGGCCTGCAGCAGGGCGAGCAGGTGGCGGTCGGTCTGGTCGAGTTCGGTCATGGGCGGGCTAGGGCTGCGGGCGGGTCAAATGCCGGTGTTTCGTCGACTCGATCGTTGGTCTCGTCTAATCGTTCGATTGTGAGGCCTTTTCGTCAATCTTGTTCCTTCATTCTGCCTGTGCCCGCAACCATACTTCAGCTATGGGCTCGCTCCGCTGAATCACTTCCATGAGGGACATCATGACCTGCATGACGCCAACCGGCCATCTGGACCAAACTGGACAGCGCACTGGACAGAACACCCAAGCCAGGCAGACGCCGATGCGCGTGGTCGTGCTGGGTGCGGGCAAGATCGGCCGCACCATCGCCGTCATGCTGCATGACAGCGGCGACTACCGCGTGACCCTGGTGGACCGCGAGCCCACCCACCTCGAGGGCGTGCCGCAGGGCATCGCCGTGCGCGTCGGCGACCCGGGCCAGACCGAGGATTGCGCCCGGCTGCTCGGCGGCGCGCAGGCCGTGCTCAACGCACTGCCATTCCATGCCGCGGTCGGCGTGGCCACGGTGGCGGCCAGCCTTGGCGTGCATTACTTCGACCTGACCGAAGACGTTGCCGCCACCCACGCCATTCGCCGCCTGGCCGAGGGCGCGCGCTGCGTGCTGATGCCGCAATGCGGGCTGGCGCCCGGCTTTATCGGTGTGGTCGGCAATGACCTTGCCCAGCGCTTCCTGCGCGGCGGTGGCGAACTGCTCGACTTGAAGATGCGCGTTGGCGCGCTGCCACGCTACCCGAGCAATGCGCTCAAGTACAACCTGACCTGGAGCACCGAAGGCCTGATCAACGAATACTGCAACCCGTGCGAGGCCATCGTCGATGGCCGCCGCGTGGAAGTGCCGGCGCTGGAAGGGCTGGAGAGCTTTGCGCTGGACGGCATCGAGTACGAAGCCTTTAATACTTCAGGAGGGCTTGGCACCTTGCCCGAGACGCTGGCGGGCCGGGCGCGCGGCGTGGACTACAAGTCGATCCGCTATCCGGGCCACTGCGCGGTGATGAAGCTGCTGCTCAACGACCTGCGCCTGCGCGAGCGCCGCGACTGGATGCGCGAGATCTTCGAGAGCGCGATCCCCGCCACGCAGCAGGATGTGGTGATCGTGTTCGCCAGTGCCACTGGTTATGCCGCCAGCGGTGGCAAAGGCGGGCGCGGGCCGCTGACACAGGCGTCGTTCTCGGCGCGCATCGGTGGCGCGGATACGGTTGCGGGGCACGTCAATGCGATCCAGCTCACCACGGCGGCCGGCATCTGCACCGCGCTGGATCTGGTCGCCAACGGCGAATTGCCACAGGCCGGCTTCGTTGCGCAAGAGGCGATGCCGCTGGACGTTTTCCTGGCCAACCGTTTCGGCCGGCACTACACCCGTCATCCGCTTCAAGAGGCAACGGTATGAAAGCAAAGGAATTCGCGGCCTGCTGGCAGGCCATCGGGCTGACGCCGCCGTGGCGCGACGGCGAAGGCCCCACCGGCGCCTTGCCGGTGCGCTCGCCGATCGATGGCGAGGCATTCGGGCACTTGCCCGCCTGCAGCCTAGCCGAGGCCGATGCACGTATCGAACGCGCCCGCGTGATGCAAGCCAGCTGGGCGCTGGTGCCTGCGCCAGTGCGCGGCGAGGTGGTGCGGCGCTTTGGCGAAGTGCTGCGCGAACACAAGAAGCATCTCGGCGAACTGGTCTCGCTGGAGGCCGGCAAGATCCTGCAGGAAGGGCTAGGCGAGGTGCAGGAGATGATCGACATCTGCGACTTCGCCGTCGGTCTGTCGCGCCAGTTGCATGGCCTTACCATTGCCTCGGAGCGGCCCCAGCATGCGATGCGCGAGACCTGGCATCCCTATGGCCTATGCGGCGTGATCTCGGCCTTCAATTTCCCGGTGGCGGTCTGGGCCTGGAATGCGGCGCTGGCGCTGGTGTGCGGCAATGGCGTGATCTGGAAACCGTCGGAGAAAACGCCTCTCACCGCGCTGGCCATGCAGAGCCTGCTTGACGGCGTGCTGGAGATTGCCGCGCCACAGCACGTTGGCATCGCCACCGTGCTCTCGGGCGGCCCGGCGCTGGGCCAGCATCTGGTGGAACACGCCGCCGTGCGGCTGGTGAGCGCCACCGGCTCCACCCGCATGGGCCGCGCCGTGGGCATCGCTTGCGCCGAGCGGTTCAAGCGCGCCATCCTGGAGCTCGGCGGCAACAATGCCGCGATCATCGCGCCCTCGGCCGATCTCGAACTCGCCGTGCGCGCCATGACCTTCTCGGCGGCGGGCACGGCCGGGCAGCGCTGCACGTCGCTGCGCCGCGCCTTCGTGCATGTCGACGTGCTGGAGGCCGTTACCACGCGCCTGATCCAGGTGTTCGGCCGCCTGCCGGTGGGCGACCCGCTGGCCGAGACAACGCTGGTCGGTCCGCTGATCGATGGCGCCGCGGGCGCCGCCATGGCCGCCGCGCTGCTGCGCTGCCGCGAGCATGGCAACACCGTGCACGGCGGCGAACGCGTGCTGGCCGAAAAGTACCCCAATGCCGAGTACGTGCGGCCCGCGCTGGTGCTGACCGATCGCCAGCACGAGACGATGCTGAGCGAAACCTTCGCGCCGATTCTCTACGTGATGCCGTACACCACGCTGGACGAAGCCATCGCGCTGAACAATGCGTCGGAGCATGGCTTGTCGTCCTGCATCTTCACCGAGTCGCTGCGCGAGGCGGAACGCTTCATGTCGGCAAGCGGCAGCGATTGCGGCATTGCCAATGTGAACATCGGCACCAGCGGGGCGGAGATTGGCGGTGCGTTCGGTGGTGAGAAGGCGACTGGCGGCGGGCGCGAATCCGGCTCGGACGCCTGGAAGGGGTATATGCGGCGCGCTACCAATACCGTGAACTATGGGGATGCGCTGCCGCTGGCGCAGGGGGTGCGGTTTGAGGTCTGAGGTTTGATGTTCGAGACCTGTGGCCTTTACGTTCATCCAAACGTTGCGATTCGTAACAAGGGTTACAGCAGGTTGACCCTGTATTACCAAACCGCCCCGTATAACGTTCTTATGGCTAAACCAAGGCTAAACAAGGCACAAGGACGATGAGATGAGAACGTTGATGATGGGACTCGCGATGGTTGGCGCCGCCATGCTTGGCGGTTGTGCGGTCTACCCGGCTTATCCCGGCTATGGCTATGGGGGCGGTGAGGTCGCAGTGGCGCCGGCGCCGGTCTACGCTGCGCCGCCGGTGGTGGTGGCCCCCGGGTTTTATGGTGGCTACTATGGCTATCGCGGCGGCTACTACGGCGGCCGCCGCTATCGCTACTGGCATTGAAGCGATAGCGGCAGTGCGGGATAGCACGGGCTAGGACGACGTAAAACGCGCGTGTCAGGCCTGGCCGTTGAGCCCGGCCCAGCTCGGCGCCAGCGTTTGCGGCACGTCGATCAGGTCCAGCACGCGGCCAACCGTATGGTCGACCAGTTCCGCCACGCTCTGCGGCTTCTGGTAGAAGCCGGGTACCGGGGGAAAGATAATGCCGCCCATCTCGGTGACGGCGGTCATGTTGCGCAGGTGCGCGAGGTTCAACGGCGTTTCGCGCACCATCAGCACCAGCTTGCGGCGCTCCTTGAGCGTGACATCCGCGGCGCGGGTGATGAGATTGTCGGACAGGCCATGCGCCACGGCCGCGAGCGTGCGCATGGAGCAGGGCGCCACCACCATCGCATGGGCGGCAAACGAGCCGCTGGCAATGGTGGCGCCGATATCGCGCACGTTGTGGACCACCTGGGCAAAGGCTTCCACCTCGGCCTTGCTGATGTCGAGTTCGTGCTGCAGGTTCATCACGCCCGCCGCCGAGATCAGCAGATGGGCCTCCACGCCGGGCGCGGCGCCCAGTATCTGCACCAGGCGGACCCCATAGACCGCGCCGGTGGCGCCGGTGATCGCGACGACGATGCGCCGCGGCTTGCCTTCACCCGCTGCGCCCGCTGCGGTCATGTCGCGCTCAGGGCTTGAGCAGCGATTGCAGTTCGCCGTTCTGGTACATCTCCATCATGATGTCCGAGCCGCCGACGAACTCGCCGTTCACGTAGAGCTGCGGAATGGTCGGCCAGTTGGCGTAGGTCTTGATGCCTTGGCGGATGCCGTCGTCTTCCAGCACATTGACCGTGGTCGGTGCGTCGACGCCGCAGGCCTTCAGGATCTGGATGGCACGGCCGGAGAAGCCGCACATCGGGAATTGGGCGGTGCCCTTCATGAACAGGACCACCGGGCTGCCCTTGACGATCTGGTCGATCTTTTGCTGCACGTCACTCATGATGTCTCTTTTCAGTTGCTCGCGGTGCAGGCACTGGCCAGCGCCGCTGTCGGGAAATCGGAAAGGCGCGCGTGATGCGCGCGCCTTGATGCAATCAAGTATTTGATTTTACCGGAATCGGCTGCCGGCTTCAGGCGGCCGTCCCGGCCTGCGCTGGCAGGCGAGCCGCGCTGCAGCGTTCATGGCCGGCCAGGTCGCGCGCGGTAAAGATCTCGGCCATGCCGGCGGCGGCCAGCAGGTCGCGGGCAGCCTGGCCCTGGTCGTAGCCGTGTTCCATCAGCAGCCAGCCGCCCGCATGCAGGCGCGCGGCGGCCCCGGCCACGATTGCCCCCAGGTCCGACAAGCCATCGCCATGATCGGTCAGCGCATCGATCGGCTCGAAGCGCAGGTCGCCCTGGCCCAGGTGCGGGTCCGCGGCGGCGATATAGGGCGGATTGCTCACGATCAGGTCGAAGCGCAGGCCAGCGGGCAGCGCGGCGTACCAGTCGGAGGCCAGAAAGCGCACATTGCCGGCGCCCAGGGCGCGCGCGTTGTCTTGCGCCACCTGCAGCGCGCCGGGCGAGATATCGGTCGCCCAGACCTCGGCGTCGGGCCGTTCGCAGGCCAGCGTGACGGCCAGTGCGCCGGAGCCGGTGCCCATGTCGAGCACCCGGGGGACAGCTAGCGGCGCCAGCAGCTTCAGGGCCGCTTCCACGGCGATTTCGGTGTCCGGGCGCGGAATCAGCACATCCGGGGTCACGCGGAAGGCGCGCCCGAAGAATTCCCGCTCCCCCAGCAAGTAGGCCACCGGTTCGCCGCCCAGGCGGCGCCCGAGCAAGGCGGCCACGCTCTCGCGCTGGGCCGGGGCAAGCGTTTCGCCGTCGCGCGTGATCAGCTGGGTGCGGGTGAGCCCGGTGACATGGCTGATCAACAGGCGCGCCTCCAGCGCTGGCAAGCCGGCCGCCGCAGCCACGGCCAGGGCGTCGCGTACCGTGGCCGTCTCAGGCAGTGAGACCGGCGTGGCGGCATTGGGGCTGGGGGACGTGGCGGTGGACATGATGCTGGGCATGGAGAGGGCAAAAAAACAAAACCCCGTCGGGAGGTGCCCTGACGGGGTTTGCAGTGTAACGCGCTTGCCTGGGCGGCGGTGCCTGGGCGCGCGATGCGCCAGTGTCTTGCCGCCGTGGCGTGCGGATTACTTGTTGACGGCGTCCTTGGCCTTGTCCGCGCCGGCGTTGACAGCATCCTTGGCGGCGTCCTTAGCCTTTTCCATGGCATTGCCGGCGTCGACCTTGGCCTTTTCGGCGGCAGCGGAAACATCGGAAGCCGCGCTGCTGGCAGCGGCCTTGGCAGCATCGGCGGCATTGCTGGCGGCGGATGCGGCGTCGCTGGCGGCGGCCTTGGCGGAGTCAGCGGCGCTTTGCATGGCGCTGTCGGCGCTCGGCGTGGCGGGGGCTTCTTCCTTCTTGCTGCAGGCAGCCATGGCGGCGGTGATCATCAACAGCGCGAGCAATTTCTTCATGATTTCGTCCTTTTGTCCGTTTTCGAGTGGCGACACGCCGACCTCTGTATGGCGGCTTGGTCGGATCGATTATAGGCAGCGAAGAATGGCGCGCCAGTGCTGTTGCAAGCATTTACAACAGATACAAAGGTTTTCCTTCGAAAATCGCGATTTATGCAGGGCGATCCAAAAAACTGCCTTAGTGAGCGGTAATTCGTCGCAATAACCTGCTACTGCCAAGCGATTAATGCCCTTCGCCCAGCGCCGCCAGTTGGTCCGCCTGGTGTTCCGCGGACAAGGCGGACAGGAGCTCGTCGAGATCGCCGTCCATGATCATGTCGATCTTGTAGAGCGTCAGGTTGATGCGGTGATCCGTCACGCGCCCCTGCGGGAAATTATAGGTGCGGATACGATCACTTCTGTCGCCGGTGCCGATCAGGTTGCGCCGGGTGCTGGCTTCTTTCGCCTGAGCCGCGCGCAGCTTCGCGTCCATCAGCCGGGCCGCCAGGACCTTCATGGCCTTGTCCTTGTTGCGATGCTGGCTGCGGTCGTCCTGGCACTCCACCACAATGCCGGTGGGTAGGTGGGTCAGGCGCACGGCCGAGTCGGTCTTGTTCACGTGCTGGCCGCCAGCGCCGGAGGCGCGGAAGGTATCCACGCGCAGGTCCGCCGGATTGATTTCCACCTCGGTCACCTCGTCGGCCTCGGGCATGACTGCCACCGTGCAGGCCGAAGTGTGGATGCGCCCCTGGGCCTCGGTGGCTGGCACGCGCTGCACGCGATGGCCGCCGGATTCGAACTTCAGCCGGGAGAAGGCCGCATCTCCGGCGATCCGGATGATCACTTCCTTGTAGCCGCCCAGGTCGGACGCCGATTCGCTCATCACCTCCACCTGCCAGCGCTGGCGCTCGGCGTAGCGCGTGTACATCCGCAGCAAATTGGCGGCGAACAGCGCGCTTTCCTCGCCGCCGGCACCTGCGCGGATTTCCAGCAGCAGGTTGCGGTCGTCGTTGGGATCCTTGGGCAGCAGCAATTTCTGCAGGCTGCCTTCCAGCGTTTCCAGCCGCTCGCGGGCCGTGGTGATCTCATCAGCCGCGAACTCCTTCATCTCGGGATCGTCCAGCAGCGCTTGCGCGGTGGACAGGTCCTCCTGTGCTTGGCAGTACTGCGCATACTGCTCGGCCACTGGCGTCAGCTCGGCGTGTTCGCGCGTGAGCTTGCGGTACTGGTCGATCTTGGCGGTGGCATCTTCGCGCGCAAGCAGGGCGTTGACTTCGTCGAGTCGCTCGGACAATTGGTCGAGCTTGGCAAGCATGCTGGCTTTCATGGGGGTCCGAAGGGGCGCGGTGAAACGGCGCGGTGAAACGGGTGGAGACGGATGTTGCTGCCGGGATGCGTGCGGGCCAATGGCCAATGGCCTGAGGCAACGCAAAGCTGGCCGCGCGCAGGACACGCACGGCTGAGGCGAGCGCGGCTAGCGCTCGGAGTGGCTGCTGTGGCGGAACAAGCCCGGCACCAGGCGCAGCAAGGTCTCGCGGTCCTCGCCCTGGGTGTGGTTCAGGGCGTGGGTCGGGCCGTGCAGGAATTTGCGGGTGAGCGCGCCGGACAGGGCTTCGAGCACGGCTTGCGGGTCGTCGCCGCGCGCCAGCATGCGGCGCGCGCGCTCCAGCTCAGCCTGGCGCATGGCCTCGCCCTGCACCTGCAGTTCGCGGATGACAGGCACCACGCTGCGGGTTTCCAGCCAGTGCATGAAATTCTGCACGCGGCTTTCGATGATGGCTTCCGCCTGCGCCACGGCAGCCTGGCGCATGGCATTGCCCTCGCGCACGATGGCGCCGAGGTCGTCCACGGTGTACAGGAAGACGTCGTCCAGGCGCGCGACTTCGGGCTCCACGTCGCGCGGCACGGCCAGGTCCACCATCATGATGGGGCGGTGGCGGCGCAGCTTGACGGCGCGCTCCACCGCGCCCAGCCCGATGATGGGCAGGGAGCTGGCGGTGCACGACACCACGATGTCGAACTCATGCAGGCGCGCGCCGAGCTCCGACAGGCGGATGGCCTCGGTGGTCAGGCCCTGGCCGGCGAGTTGCTCGGCCAGCCGCTCGCCACGCTCCACAGTGCGGTTGGCCACCACGATCTGGCGCGGCGTTTGCGCCGCGAAGTGCGTGGCGCACAGCTCGATCATCTCGCCCGCGCCGATGAACAGCACGCGCTGGGTCGAGACGCTTTCAAAAATCCGCTGGGCCAGGCGCACCGCGGCAGCGGCCATGGATACCGAATGCGCGCCGATCTCGGTCTGGCCGCGGACTTCCTTGGCCACCGCGAACGTGCGCTGGAACAACTGGTTCAGGTAGGTGCCCAGCGCGCCGGCTTCACCGGCGGTGCGCACCGCATCCTTCAACTGGCCCAGGATCTGGGTTTCGCCCAGCACCATCGAGTCCAGCCCGCTGGCCACCCGGAACGCATGGCGTACGGCTTCGGACTGCGGCAACGAGTACAGGTGGGGAGCGAGTTCGCCGGCCGGCACGTTATGGTGCTGCGCCAGCCAGCGCAGCGTGTGCTCGAAGCCCTCCGAACCCGACAGCAGCACATCGGTGGCGCAATAAATCTCGGTGCGGTTGCAAGTGGAAAGGATGGCGGCTTCGGTGCCATTCTTGCCCGCCAGGTGGGTGCGCAAGGCGCCCAGGGCGGGTTTAATCTGCTCAAGCGGAAACGCCACTCGCTCGCGCAGCGAGACGGGCGCCGTGGTGTGATTGATACCGATCGCGAGCAGTTGCATGGTGGGGAGCATGTCTCTCTGGCCGGGCTCCGGGCGGCGGCTTTGCAGGCTGCAGCGCGGGAGTCAGGTGCAATCCGGGCATGAATTCAAGCGCGGATTCCGGCGCAAAGCGCCGCCGAACCGGGCTACATTATAGCGCCCGGCGCGGATCTTGCCCGAGCGCGGTCGGGTTTACCGTATTGTTGCGGCCACGCGTGGCGACCGGCGGGACTCCCCGGGCGGCGCGCCATATTCTGGAATCTGGGAGAAAGTGATGTTGGGTACGCTGGCGGTAGGGGTGTTGGCTGGGCTGGCGGCGCGGTGGCTGCACCCCGTGGGCCGGGTCAGCCTGCTTGCGGCGGCGGTGTTCGGCGCAATGGGCGCGCTGGCCGCGTTTTACGGCGGCCGTGGGCTGCACTGGTTTGTCGACGGGCAGATGGCGGGCTGGTTCGCGGCCATCCTGGGCGCGGCCGTGCTGGTTGGCGTCGGGGGTGTGGCCAGGGGGCGGTGAGATTGAATGACTGCCGTCCAATCTCGAATCCCGAATCCTTAATTCACGCCAACGCCGCTTTAGCCCGGTTACCCGCGCTGCTCCAGAAATCGCCTCAAAACCCCGCTCGAATAATGGCTGGCCACGTCGGTCAGGAACGCCGCAAAATCCACGTGCGCGGTATCGTCGGCCCGATCCGATAGCGTGCGCATCACCGCATGCCGCACGCCATACTCATGGCAAACCTGCGCCACCGCGGCGCCTTCCATTTCCACCGCCAGCACGCCGGGCAAGCGCTCGCGCAACTCGGCCGCGGCGGCGGGTGCGCCGATGAACTGGTCGCCGCTGGCGATCATCCCCACATGCAGCCTGGGCGCACTCACCCCAAAGCGCGCCAGCACGCCGGCCGGGACGGAGGTCGGCAGATCATCCCGCAGGTAGCCTGCCACGGCATCGCGCAGCGCGGCGGTAAGTGCCGGGTCGGTGGGGAATTCAGCGCGATCCAGCAGCGGGACCTCATGCCGGGCAAAAAACGGCCGCGCGTCCAGGTCGTGCTGCAGCGTGCGGTCCGCCACCACCACGTCCCCGACCCGCGTCTCGGCCCCGATGCCGCCGGCCAGGCCGGTGAAGACGATCTCATCCACGCCGAACTCGCGCACCAGGGTGACCGTGGTGGCCGCCGCCGCCACCTTGCCCATGCGCGCGAGCACCAGCACGCAGCGCTGGCCGTAGAGATGGCCAACGTGATAGTCGCGCATGCCGATCGTCCGCACGGTGGCGCGGGCATCATCATGGCGCATGGCGGCGATCAGGCCGTCGACTTCATCGTGGATGGCGGCGAGGATACCAAGGGTCATGGCGAGGCGTGGCCGAGTTGGAGAAACGCACAGCATACCGGGCCGGGACAGGGCGGCAAAGCAGCGCTGTTGCATGTTCCCGCTCACGCAAGGAAAGCTGCGCAGATGGCGGCGGCTTTGCTACAGTGCGCTGGCGTATCCATCACATGGGGCATCGATGCAGGCAACCACAACGCAGGGCTTTCAAGACCGGCGGGCAGCGCGCCAAGCGCTGGCAGACTGGCGTGAGCAGGGCGTGCTCGGCGCCGACGGCGTGGCCGCCGGCTGGCCGGGGACGGAGCCCGACGCGGCGCAGTGGCGGACCTGGCTCGATCGCACGTTGCTGATGCTGGGCGCCGCGTTGCTGTGCGCCGGCGTGATCGTGTTCTTTGCCTTCAACTGGCAGGACCTGCACAAGTTCGCCAAGTTTGGCCTGCTGGCCGGCGCGCTGACGCTGCTGGCGGGATTCGCCTGGCTGCGCCCGCCCGCCGACATGGCGGGGCTGGCGGCGCTCTGCGGCGCCCAGGTGGTGGCCGGCGTGTTGCTGGCCGTGATCGGGCAGGTGTATCAGACTGGCGCCGACGCCTGGCAACTGTTTGCCCTGTGGGCACTGCTGGCGATCCCGTGGGCGCTGGCCGCGCGCGCGGCGCCGCACTGGTGGGTGGTGATCGTGCTGGCCAATGTGGCGCTACTGCGGTATCTCAGCGTGCGCCTTGGCGTGGGCGGCATGTTCGACCTGCTGTTTGGGGCGGCCGGCGAACGCGCCACCACGCTCTCGTTGCTGGTGGCCACGCTGGTGCAACTGATGCTGTGGTTCGCGCTGCGCGCAGTGGCGCCGGTCGACGGCTTTCGCGGGCTGGCCGGCGCGCGCATCCTT
Organism: Cupriavidus basilensis; assembly: GCF_000832305.1. NCBI lineage: Bacteria > Pseudomonadati > Pseudomonadota > Betaproteobacteria > Burkholderiales > Burkholderiaceae > Cupriavidus > Cupriavidus basilensis. The sequence goes on along the minus strand of NZ_CP010536.1, from coordinate 3,995,403 downwards.
GCCACGCTGGCGTGTGCCTATGCCGGCTGGCTCGGCCTCGCCAGCATCCTGCACAACCGCTTCGACCCCGCCATGTTCGGCGTGGCCATGCTCGCGCTGGGCGGGCTGCTAGCGTGGTTCCGGCTGCGGGCATTCGATGTGGTGGCGCTCAGCCTGGCCAGCTTCTCGGTCATCGTGCTGCTGGTGACCGGGGTTGCCCGGCTGCTGCTGGAGGGCCGCCGGGACGCGTTCGGCGCTTTCCTGATCCTCGGGCTGCTGACCATCGGCCTGTCCGCCGCGGCGGCGGCTTGGCTGCTGCGCGCCTATCGACACCACGGGCAAGCCCAAAGCGGCGCGCCCAACGGAGAGCCGGCATGACCAGCGACCGTCAAGTAGTACAAAGGTTGTGGCAGGACCTGGCCGCGCGCGGCCTGGTGCAAGGGCAGCCGCAAGCCGCGCAAGGGCGCACGCCATGGGCGGTCAGGTTGCTGATGGGCCTCGCGGGCTGGCTCGGTGCGGTGTTCTTCCTCGCCTTCCTGCTCGGCTCAGTCTTTGTGGCCGCACGCGACAACGCCACGGCAATGGCGCTCTGCGGCGCCGCCATGATTGCGCTGGCCGCGGTGCTGTACCGGCGCCGCGCGGCCGCCACCGCGCTCGAGCAATTCGCGCTGGCCGTCAGCCTCAGCGGCCAGGGCCTGCTCGTGTACGGCGCGAGCCAGGCCTACGGCGGTAGCCGCCTGCTCGAATCGGCGGCTTTCTGGGGCGCGCTCGCGTTGCTGGAGGCCGTGCTCTATGTGCTGGTCAGCAACCGGCTCCATCGCTTCCTGGCCGCGCTGGGCGTATGGACCGGCGTGGCTCTGGCGCTCCACCTGGCCATGACGCCCGGCCTGCGCCACGTCTGGCAAGCCATGAGCTTCTCGCTGGGCTGGCTCGCGCCGTTGGCCATGACGCTGCTCACCGGCTTCGTGCTGGCGCAAGGGCGGCTCTGCGCCGCCGGGCTGCACAACTGGATCGAGCCGGCTGCCGACGCCACGCTGCTGTTCGCACTGGGCGCAGCCCTGGTGGTGACCGGCCTCAGCCAGCCTCAGGCACTGCTGTTCGAGGCCAGCACCGGGCGCCACGCCGGCAACTACTGGATGGCCGGCGCGCTGTTCGGCCTGGTGCTCGCCGCGTTTGTTCTTGCCGAAGCAAGCCGGCTGCAGCTAAGCCCGGCGGTGCGGGGCACCGCGCTTGTCGGCGCGGCGCTGTTCAGCGCCTTGCTTGCCGGTGCGCCGGCGGTCGTCGCCGCGGCGCTCGCGCTCGGCCTGGCGCTGCGCCGCAGCTCGCTGCCCTGGCTGGGCCTGGCCGTCGCCGCGCTCGGCAGCGGCTTTATCTGGTACTACAGCGCGCTGCACTGGACGCTGCTGATCAAGTCCGCCACGCTCGCCGGCGCCGGCATCGCCGTGCTGCTGCTGCGCATGGCGCTGCGGCGTGACGGCGCAAGGAGACAAGGATGAAACGCTGGATACTGTTGGCATGGGTCCTCACGCTCGGCCTGGCCGCCTTCGCCATCACCGGCAAGGAACGGCTGCTGGCGCATGGCGACACCGTCTACCTGCGCCTGGCGCCAGTCGATCCGCGCTCGCTCATGCAAGGCGACTACATGGCGCTGAACTTCGCCATTGCGGACGCTATCCGCGAGGCGCTCCACCGGCAAGGCATCGAGCCCGCGCGCGAGCAAGTCGCCGTGATCCGCCGCGACCCGCGTGGCGAAGCCACCCTTGTGCGCTTGCACACAGGCGAGGCGCTGGCCGGCGGCGAGCAACTGCTGCGCTTCCAGACTGTGCCGTCGCGCTGGGGCGGCACGCAGGCGCAGGTATCCACCGATGCGTACTTCTTTCAGGAAGGGCAGGGGGCGCGGTTCGAGAAGGCGCGCTATGGGGAATTCCGTGTGGGGCCGGACGGGCAGGCGTTGCTGGTGGGGCTGCGGGGGGAGGATTTGGGGGCGCTGTGAGCAGTTGGCGTGAGCTGCCGCTTGTATCCGGGAAGCCCCGCGGGCCCTTGGGCCTTGCGGGGCTTCTGTTTGCCCTTCCCGGCGTGCGGATTTCTGCGCAGACGCTGAGTCGCAACGCCTAACCGCCGTGCCTCGCCCAGAAAGTGGCGGGCGTAACGATCGGGTAGCGTTGTGCCAGCGCCAGCAAATCCTTATCGCCGGTGATCAAGTATTGCGCCTGGGCGACGCGCAAGGTAGCAAGCACGGGCTGATCCGCAGGATCTCGCAGTTCGTCATCCCGCCCACTATCCGGCTCTACCAAATCGGCCAGCAGAATGAGGCTGTCGGCCAGATCGCGAATTTCTTCGGGGCTTAAGCGGATCCGCGTGAGACGAGGCAGAACTCTCGTCATCTCGTCCAGGATGTACCGCGACAGCACGACGTCAAGCGCGCCTTGTCGCCAGGCTTGAACTATGCGTCCCGGTATGCTTGCCGGATAGGCCAATCCCGATATCAGCACGTTGGTGTCAAGTACGACGCGCAACCCTGGCATTAGCGATTCCGTTCTGCGGCCACGGCGGCTTCGATTTCAGCCATTCCCTGCTCGGCCGGGACATCGTCGTAGGCATGCGCAACACGATCGCTCAGCGCCTCGAAGTGTTCCCGCATCCTGCGAATACGCGCGAATAGTTCGGCATCGACCAGCGCGGCGACCGGCTTACCGTCCTTGTTGATGACGATGCTGTCGTGGCGGTACTGCACTTGATTGAGCATGTCGCCCAAGTTCTGCCGGAAATTGACTGCGGTGACTTCGGTAATCATGGTTATCTCCATCCATATTGATCACTATGATCAGTATGATTGCTCCTTGCCGTACCGTCCAGTCACCCTGCGTAGACATCCCAAGCCAATTGGCCGCGGCTTCCGGATCGCACCTTGTACGAGTTGCAACTACGCCTCGTCAGGCTTCGACTGACCGAAATCAAGGGTCTGGCGATGACGTGCCCAACCAGCCACTTGCTTCAGCCTTTTGCGCCGAACCATCTCCCAGGCGCTCAAAGGATCTCTTTGATTGAAGATCGGGCGAAACGACAACCTGGGACTCGTTCGATTGTCGCGTCGTGCGAGGGCGTCTGCGCCGCGCCTGCTCATCCGTACAGGCGCTTTCATCTGTGCGATGACCAGCGTAAGTCTTTCGCGAAGGAGCCCAAAGCTCTGTATGCGCGTCTTCGTGGAGTCAGCAGCCGATGCCTCGGGAGTGCGCACGATCATTGCTGCCAGCGCTATACTAGACGAGTCGCTGCAACCACAGCGACCGGGATTGGCGTCTCGACTACGTGGGAAGACAGCCGCCGCAAGGCGGTTCCTTTGAATTGGTCAAGAGGAGGCGCACATGCCCCAGTCCTTGTTTGTCCGAATTGCCTGTACCTGGCATTCGGCTTATCCCAAAGTCCCCGTAATTCCAAAGCGCATGCGCTCCCAAATCGGGAGTGCATCCAATGTGTAAGCACCCCCACTACAACATCAGCGCCGAACAGACAGGCCGCGATATCTTCGTGACCGCGCACGCTGCAGCCGAAAGCCCGCTTAGCCTCGCCGCTGAAAAGGCTGCGCAACTCAATGCGCTGCTGTCGGTCGCCATCGAGAACGCTGCCGGGGGCACCCTTGCCAACTTGACGGAGGAGACCCAGGGCCATCTGCTTTCGCTGGCGGCGACACTCGCTAACGAAGCGCTGGTGTTGAGCGAACTCGCGGTCCTGCGGGACTTGGAGGGGACGCGCGATGGATGATCTTGTGGTGGCTCGGCACAAGAGAGGGGCCGCCACCTGAAGCAAAAAGCCCCGCAGGCACGCATGCCTTGCGGGGCTCATTTTTTGTCGCCCGCCGAGTCCAGCCGGCGGACAGTGGTGCAGTCTGCTTAGACGTTAAACCGACATATCGACCTGAAATCCGCGTAGTTGATGGGTCTATGGCGAGGGGCTCCCATTTCGTACCCGGTTTCATACCCGGTTTCGTTGTCGTTACTAGCACCCATCGCGCTTTTACGGTGCACGAGCAGCTGACGACTCCCCCGGATGACTGGCGTCGCCATCTACCAGGCACGCTCTTCTAAAACAGCCTTGTATTTTGTCAGATTCACACCAACGATCAGGGAGACCCGCGTACCTCGCGAAATCGGATCCTTCTGTTCGAAACAGCTAACGGTCTGCGTATGTGTTCCTTTGGCCGGGTTTCCGTGCTTGTCGGTGGGGTGCAGAATAGTAATTTCCGTGCCGCTGGGATGATCGTCCCGGATATTCTCAGAAAGGAAGAAATTGCCTTTCTTTCCATTGACCAACAATTCAGCCTTGAACGCATTGGAAAAATTGCGCAGCAAATCGACGAGAGTCTTCGCGCTCACCGTATCCACCAGGTCAGCATATACTCGCCAGGCTTGCTGTACTGTCAGCACGAGCCCTGTACGCTGACCGGCCACCAACATCGTAAAACTACGCAGAGGAAACTTATTCGGGTAGTGCTTTGTAAACAACGAAATGAGGAAGGGCTCGCCGATGGCTACTGGCGGTCCGAAGTGCTGCTCTTGATCGGCTTTACTCACCGTTTCTCGGATTATTTTCTCTTCCTGGTCGAATCGCTTTCCGTAGAACTGAATGATATTTGGAATAGCGACAACCTCGAAAAGATCGGAGGGGAGGTCGCCCTGTGCGGACAAGTTGGCAAGTGCTTTCTGTGTGTCCGTGGGGCCAACCAGAGCTTCCATCTCGTCATCAAGCACATCTTCCAATCGCTCGAGCGACTCACGAGTACAGTCAGTTACTGCTATTCCAAGCTTGGCTCGGATTTCTTCTAATATGGCGGTGCGCAACTCCAGTTCGCTGGGCACGCGAAACTGGTGAGCTACCGGATTTGCATCATCGTCTAAAGCGACTGCGGCACGCGCAAGAATCCCGGCTGCTGTAACCTTATCGAACCGCGACAGAGTTGTGATCAATTTTTCACCTCTCGATCATGTCGAATTCGGCCGCAGCCAAATCGAGAATTTGCAGCTCTGGTCCGTATGCCGCTCGACGCTTGTGAGGCACGGTGAGCAATCGGCCGGAGCTTTCAATTGGATGCCGCGGAATCACAAAGAGTACTGGACGCCATATTTTCCAGCTCTTAGATGTGATCGCGCTGACGATCTCGTCATGCTGGTCCTTCGTGATCTCGGACGTGCTGAGCCACTGCGTTGCAAGTCGGCGAAACGTCTTTGAGTACCCCTTAATAAGCGCGCTGTGTGTGTCTTCTCGGTCACAATCTCCGTGGAGCTGATCGTAGATTCCTTTGGGACTGGAACTGGGGGCAATAGCGGCCCCAGCAGATCCCGCAGGTGCGCTCGTCGGATCGTAGTGCTCACTGCACCACACGAAGTGACGACCTCCCCTGTACTTTACTGCGATCTGATGTGCGTACCAACAATTCGTTGAATAGAGAACGGGACCGGCCAATTTGGTTAGCTCATTGTTGTTTGGTCAATCGGCGCAATGGTAATGCAAACAGAGGCCCGCCACTACCGGTCAGCTACCCTCTGCTCCACACCTCGGAAGGATTTCCTGCGCCCCCCGGCTGCAGTGGAAGTTGTGGCGGATAGTAGGTATTGCTATGCTCTCCACCAGTAAACGCGTCGGCTACCCAGCAGCCGATCGGGTTGGGGGGCTCGGCAGAGGGCCCCGGCTTCGGAAGGGTTCCCCTGCGCAGCCCCGCCGGCGACACTTCCCATTCTAACGGGATGGCATATGCGTCACATTGGGGCGCCGGTTGTTCTGGGTCTCTTGGCGGTGAGCCAGGCTGCAGATGCTCGGGGGCGCCAGCTATGTTCGGGCAGCAAGGGCGGGGTTTCGCATTGCAGCGGCAGCAAGTTTGTCTGCAAGGACGGAACAGTCAGCAAGTCGACCAAAACGTGCTCGCAGTGACCACGAGCGTTCCTCATGCGGAGCTGTAGATCCAAATGGTTTCAGTGACAGCTAAGCGCCCCCTCCAAGTGTATCTGGATAGTAGCGACTTCTCGACGCTGGCTAACCCTAGTGCCCGCACAGAAGCTCATTCCGATACCGAAAGAACTCTCTTGTCTTGGCAAGAAGAAGGCCTGATCCAGCTCCGATATAGCTACGCTCACGTCATTGAGGTCGCCCCAGTGGACGCATCGAGCTTAGATGCCGCGAAGATGCGCCTCAGGCATATCTCCCGCCTTTGCGGTAGGGCGTGCTTGCTGGATCCCTTCGCCATAATGGAATCGGAGCTTCTTGCAACGAGAGCGCCGCATCAAGGTGTCAGCGCTCCTGAAGTCTCTAGGTCTGATGGGCACTGGATGCCAAGCTTCGACGACGCGCTTATTGAGCCGACTTCCCCCGCTGTTTTGCTCCGCGAAGAGCTAGACTCGATGCACCTCAATCGAAAATCGAGACGGAAGCACGAGCAGGAGTTTTTCGACAGCCGGGGCGGCTTGCGCAGCTCTGCGTACAAGCGCCTTCGCAGCCTCGCTCTCACCGCTGAACAGCACGCAGCAGATCAATTTCCGATGACACCGGCTGCATTGCGTGATGTTATTCAGTACTCGCTCGGCATTGGATCCAGGGAGACGGCCATCAAGGGGATTAGGGATTCGATGGCGGACCTGGAGTGCTTTGCAGACTGGTATGCAAAGCAGTGGGAGCGTGTCGCGCCGGTATCGTTGTGCATTCGGGAGATCGGGGAGAGTTTGATGGAGTCGCTACTTGCTCTCGCCCAAGAAGTTAGCGGACTTTGCGAGGGGCTTGCTAATGCTGGTGAACCTTCCGACGCAGTCGCGACTGGGCTACGCGACGTTTTCACATCGCTATTGCGGAATCAGCCTAGATCTCTCGTACGGAGGCTTGCAGCGGCTCAGGGAATCACAGTGGGCGACGCATTCGATTGTTCATGGGAGAATGCTCCGACTCTGATGACAGTTGCTAACGTCATGTGTCACCTAGGACGCCGGTCAGCACTGCTACCACAGCGGCATCGTAAGCCACTTGCAAGCGATTTTGGCGATATCTTACATACCGTGTACGTACCGCACGTAGACATTTTTCGGGCTGATGGCTTCATGGCGAATACGATATCCGAAGCAAAGCTCCCTCTCAAAACGACCGTGGTCGGCAAGTTCCTCAATCTTCCGAGCGCCATTGAGCGGCGGCTACAAGGATAAGGGCGACGTGCGGCGCGAGAGTCCGCACAGCAGAGCGCTCGGGCGTGCATCGATGCTTGGCTACGATGCATAGGATCATATGACACCGGGCCGATGAGTATCTGAAGGACGCTCGAAATACTACTTCCCTAAGCTATGGTCTCCGACGGCAAAAATCTTCTCCCCTGGTATCGCCAGTTACTTTATGGGCTGACAAACTGGAGTTTGTTTGCAGCCGGCGTAGTGAATCTGGCTGTCGGCACCTGGCATGTCGCACACAGTAATACGTCAATCGCAGCGACATCACTCGCAGCCGGGCTCGCTCTCCTTTTTGCCGCAACGATTGACCGCTTTGAATCCATCAAGGGCCTGGGCATCGAGGCAAAGACGAGGAAGTTGGACGAGAAGATCGAGCAGGCCGATGAGGCTCTCCGCAAACTGCGACAGCTTGCCGAGATTACCGGCGAGACACTTGTCGATCTTCATAGCAAGATGGGAAGGTGGGATTCCGCACCGAGCCCCAGGGAGAGCTACGAGCTAGCACAGCGGGTTCGCTCTACCATGCAAGCTATGGGTTCTGATCCCACGACAACTTCTAGGGCTCTCCGCTCGTGGGCAAAGGTAATATGCCACGATCTGGCTCGCGCATTTGCCGACCCCATGCACAGTTTCACTTCGGAAAAGATTCGTGCGCTGGATGAGATTAGAAGCGCTCTTCCGAAGCCATTGAGCCCGAATGACCCTGAGTTTCTGAGGCTCACTACTGAGATCAATCAGGGGCACGCATATCTGGAGCGCCTTGGAAGAATCCATCAGTTTGAGCTGGACGACTATCCATCACGGTTCTTAGCCCTATTCGACGGCGCGCCCTATCGAGCTTCAGAGGAGCTTGCGCCGGTTCGGGAGAAGGCACTAGCGTTCGCTGCCGATATGACGGAGTTGCGGAGTTCGATGAGCTTACCCAACGCGGAGAAATGGATTCGAGAGATCGATCTATCGCGAGGACGTGGCCAGTAGGCGCCGCCTTCCCAAGGTGCGTCGCGACAAGACGGGGCATATCCGAGTGGCTTCGGGGGGCTACTGCTGAGTTGTGCGAGGGCCTACTCATAGAAGTCTCGCGCTATATCGCCGCAGTAGTAATCACGGTAGAAGCGCCACCCTCCCATCGCGCAGCCAATGAGCGTAAGCACGGGCCAGACGACATAGGCGACGGGGAGCGCAGGCTCGCAGACGGCAGCGGCGCCTGGGAGGATGCCCGGTACCATGCACGGGACGGTATTGATAGCGTAGGCGGCGATGAATGCAATGAGGGCCCATAGCCACCACCGCACCGATGCCCAGACGAATCGGGTCTGAAGCTGTTGCATCGTTGGGCAATTTCGGCGCCTAGGCATGATCTGCAGTGTGAATTTAATTGCTCTACTCTGCCGCATATTGGCTCGCTTCCTCTGCCCCACGGCGGAGGGGTGTTGCGAACATGCAAGAGCGCGACGGTCTTAGCAGAGCGTCGCGGATTTCTTGCCCTTGGTGAAAAACAGCAAGTTGGTCTTCACACCGGCCCCAGCGGTGGAGAACACTGCCACCCGGCAGGCTGACGATGGCCCACAGGTCGCATTCGTCCGCCAGCTTGCGCTTGGTCTCGTGCACCTTGTCGAGGATGTCGCGCAGGTTGGTTTCACTGTGAAGGCCTCGCCCGTGGGCTTCTTGGGGCGCGGCTTGCGCGGCCCCTTTACCTTTCTGGCCGCAGCAGAATCAGTTCGGGGAGTACTGCCTCCTCTGCCTCGTGCTTCTGATACCCCCCGGCCATCAGGCTCGCCACCTGCTTCGCCGCCTCCTTGCTGGCCGTCTGCGCCCTCTCGTTGAGCGTTCCGTCCTTCTGCATTTCCTTGTATTCCTTCGGGCGCCACTTCTTCCAGTGATTCAGCGCCAGCCCAACGTACTGTAGCCCTAGCATCGTCCTCTCCATTAGAGATTCCTCGGATTCGAGTGTAGTGGACGGCGACGGCTTTGTAATCTCTCCAAGGCCAGTCGTCTCCACCTCGGCGGCACTTCTCACGCGGTCAAAGCCAGCCGCGCGGGCCGGCAACCGCAACACTCTTTGGTTGCCACGTTCAAGCAGAAAGATAACTTTTATGAAGGGCATATTGGCCGCGTACCGCGAAGGGTGGACCGTATCGTTGCCGGTCGGATTAGCTGCTAGCCGCGCCAATTAACCGCTGACAACTGGCCGCTGGGGCCAAAGCTGGCCGTCTGATGCGCGGCATTGGCACTCTCGCGGGGCTGGCTCTAAGCCTACCAGTCCTATGGTTGGATAATGGGCAGCTTGCCCTCTTTCACTCAGCTGCGCACCGATTTGCCTATTCGCGTCTGACGCCTCCCATGGCTTGCTCTCCATCTCCATCTTTGGTGACCGACCTCAATAGGCCGTCCACCTCGCCACGCCCTTTTTTTCCTCAACTCGGGAATGGTCTTCAGTGGGTGGCAACTGGCAACATTCATTCGCACCGTGTGGCGGTGTACTGAAATCACCGCAAACCCCTTTTGCTACACCGTGGGGCGGTGTAGCAGACGATCCCTCTGCACCGTGGGGCGGTGTGGATCTACACCGTAAGGTGGTGTAGGTCTCACGTTTCCCCCCCGCTCTGCTGAGCTACACCGAAACGGGCATCTTTCACAATCGGGGCGGTATCCATCATCCGCCAGTGTCCTGGGTAGAAACTTCCTGGCTTGATGTCCAGGTCGGCATAGTTGGAAATCGGGACCCAGGTGAGGGCGAACCAGTCGGGCCCGATGGACCTGCCGCCCTGCCGGGTTTTCAGGGCGAGACCGCGCTCCGTCAGCTCAGCCTTTGCCTTCTGCACTTGGTCGGATGAATTCCAGCCACGCGCCTTCAGCCACCGTTCCGAAAGCTGCAGGCGGCCGTTATTGCGCCCGCTATGCTGTCGCAGGAGTTCGAAGAGCATGGCTTTCGCCCGAATGGACGCACCAACGAATGCCACGCTGTCCAGCACTGCGTGCGGGATCGGTGTGTATGAGCCAGAGACGGCCTCCTGCGGCCGTTTCTTTGCGCTCATGCCTCACCCGCGCTTGTTGGGGCTTGCGATTCGTCGTTCGGCAGGCGGGCGCGCTGGGCTCCGACAGAGTTGCGGGCTTTCAATTGGGAACCTCCCCGCGACAGGCGGCGGGGCTGCGCGGCTCGTAGCTCGGCCGCATAGGTCACCAAGGCGACCTTACGCTCGTCGTAGGGCTTGCCCACGCCGATCAAGGCGGAATCGCGGATTTGCAAGCGGTTCAAAATGTGCAATTCGGAGTGGCTCAGGCTGCCGCGGTCGAGCGGACCGAACTTGCCGGCGAAGGCAAAATTAATCAAGCGCACCTCGTTTGTGTAGTGGTGGGCCTTCGTCTCCTTGCCCTCGGCTTCGCGGCGCATGGCCAGCATCTCTGCTACTACGGCATAGTTTGCTGCAACTTCGCGGCGGGCCTCGGCCCAGCCGGTGGTAATGCGTTCCGCCAACTGCACGCGCATGCTCATGAACGCATCCACCAAGCGGGCCTGGCCTGCGCGAGAGTTGCGGCCACCAATGAAGGGCATGGCGATCAGGGCGCCCCGCTCGGTCAATTCGATGGCGCGGCGCCGCTCGCCCTTGGCATCGGTGTACTCAACCTCCTTGAAATCAAGGCGGTTGATCGTGTCGTCTGCGATAAGGCTACCGATCGACTGCATCACGTTGTCATGCCGGCGCCCGAACTCACGCGCGATCGACTGGGAATCGGTGACAGGCACACCGCGGTGCAGGTGCACCAGCGCCGGCAGTACTCTGCCATTGGGGGGGCTGGCGGGCATCGGATTGACGGGGGCGCGGCGATTTTGCTTTTGCAGGGTGGCCGGCATTAGTCAGTCCTCCGTGCCAGCGCGCGTGGTGCCGTAGCTTTCGGGGTCGGCCAGGTATTCGCGGATGGCGTCAACCGGCCAAGCAGTGACGCGCGGGGAGAGCTTGACGGGGGCGGGGAAGGTGCCGTCCTTGACCTTGCGCCAGAGGGTGGTGCCCGAGAACGGCAGGATGGCTGGGATCAGATGGGACTGGCGGACGTAGCCCGTCTCGGGCAGGGTGCCCGCGGGATTGCTGCGGGGTTTGATGGGGGCCGGCTTCGGGCCGGTCGGAAAATAGGTGGATTCTTCCATGTCGCGGACCTCGTGAAAAGAAGTGGTGCGACACGAATTAAATAGACCAGGCGATACCTCGAATAGCCGGGTGGGTTCGGAAAACCCACCCGTCGAGAGCAACATGGGGTGGGTGGGTTGCTGGCTGACTAAGAGGCGGGGCAGCCTTCAAACCTAGCGCTGGCGCGGCTCTAGGGGTGGGGTGGGTTATTCGACAGGTGTCCGAGGTGCTCCGCCACCATCTACCCAGTTCGCGACCTTCGCTGCTTCTGCAACTGCCGATTTGTTCATGTCGCCCTCTTTGTAGCCGTGCTTGCGGCTGTCTCGCTTGTGAACCAGTCCAAGCACCTTGTAGTTGGACTCAAGCCATTGCTCCATCGCGACCTTTGGTGACTTCCTCCGCCTCAGGTTCTCGTCCTCCATAGCCTGCCAAGCCTTCACCGCAGCGGCGAGTCTCGGCGAATGGCGTTCGTGGGTAGGCTCTAGGTAGTCCAGTGTGCGTGCGTCCTCAGGAAAGAAGAAGCACGACCGCACGCCGCGGCGGGCGAGCCATTGCGTCAGGTCGTCTACGGCAACGGTGGTCGCGTGCGGGTCGAGTGCCCCCACCGCTTCGCAGTGGTGAGGTCTTGGTATGGATCCGTCGCGGGAGCGGAGGAGGGTCCATACACCGGTGTAGACCTTGTCCGCTTTGAGCGTGCCCCGCCCCGCTGCATGCATCAGCATCTGCAGCGCGGTGTCGAAGACTTCGGGCGTTTCTCCAATCTCGTCGCCGCCCGGTCTGTCCAGTCGTAGGAGGTGGTATCGGTTCACCCCGGATTTGTCTGGCGCCTGCACTCGGCTGGGCCTTGAGCCGGCGAGAAGCGCGGCAACTGCCGTCAGCGGAAGGGTGTCCGCAATCCTGCACAGATCAAGCTCGTCCATACGCTCCTTTTTTGCATCTATCTTGGAGAGCTGCGCCGGCCGAGTAGGGGACCCGGCTTTCGATCCGTCGATCTAGGCGCGGCTCGCAAATGTCAGGCAACCTTGCCGTTGATCGGCAGCACCGTTGCGCCTGCCTTCCATGTGTCCAGCATGTCCGCCCACTGCTGCATCATCTTTGCCCTGTCCGCTAAGTGGTCCGCGTGGTTGTAGGTGCGCCGCACCGCGTTGGGCTCGGCGTGCGCCAACTGCCGTTCGATCCAGTCAGTCGGGTAGCCCAGTTCGTTGAGGCGCGTGCTGCCGGTGGTGCGCGTTGCGTGCGGGCTGTAGGTGCCCGACCAGCCTAGGTACTTGAGAGCCTGGCGCAGCGTGGCATCCGTCATGGGCTTGGTGCGGTCGTCTCGGTTGGGGAAGACGTGCGCGTGCCGGCCGGTCAGGGAGTATTGCGCGCGCAGCAACTCGGTCGCCTGCCGCGGCAAGGGGGCAGTGTGCTCCTTCCGCTTCTTCATGCGTTCAGCAGGGATGCGCCAGAGCCCCGCGTCCAGATCGAATTCTTCCCAGCGCGCGCCCGCGGCCTCGCTGGGCCGGCACAAGGTCATCCACATGAGGCGGAACACGGCCACTGTCTGGAAGTTGCGCTCGTAGCCGCCCAAGTCGCGCAGCAGCCGTCCGATTTCGTCTGACGAGAGCGGGCGTTTGTGCTGGGTCTTGTTTGCCGGCAGAGCCTTTCGCACCGGATAGACCGGATCGACCTCGGCGCGCAAGGTCGATATCGCCAGTTCGAATACCGCGGACATGGTGCGCTTGGCCTCGGCGGCCACGGTCGGCCCGTTCTTCTGGGCGGCGGCCTGCAGTACGTCCAGCACATGGGCCGGCTTGATCGTGTCCACTGGCAACTTTCCGACCTTGGGGAAAACGACGCGCGCTAGCATGTCCAGGCGCCTGGCCCTGGTAGTTTCGGTCCAGTCCTTTAGGCCCAGCCACTCCTTTGCCACTGCCTCGAAGGTGGCGGCATTCTGCTGGCTGCGCTGGATGCGTTCGAGCTGCCGGTGGTGTGCTGGGTTCACGCCCTGTTTGACCAGTGACCGCGCCTTGGTGCGCGCCTCACGCGCTTCGGCCAGGGTAAAGCGTCCTCCCGCTTGCCTTGCCTTCGTCTGCGCCGGGGTTTCCGCGGCCGGTGCGGTGGCGTAGTCGCCGAGTGCAAATAGGCTTTCCTTGTGCTTACCATCCACTGCCAGCTCGAAGCGATAGCGCCAGGCCTTCGCGCCGTTCGGTTTCACCTCCAGATACAGGCCCTTGCCATCGGTCAGCTTGTACGGCTTATCCTTGGGCTTGGCGTTGCGGCATTGGGTATCGGTCAGCATTTCCAGTCCCGGTGCGGGTTTGTGGCAAGTCTCCGGCGAAAACCGGGTATGAAAATCCGGGATTCGGAGCTGTCTCGTGGTGTTGTACCCGGTCTTGTACCCGGTTTTCTTCGGGATGACAAGAAGTGATGTGATATGACAGGAAACAAAAAACCCCGTAGGCACAAGGCTTTACGGGGCTTTTTGGGATACCGTGGGATGGTCTGAAATGAACCGTCCGGCTTAGACGTTGAACAAGAAGTTCATCACGTCGCCATCCTTCACCACATATTCCTTGCCCTCCGCGCGCATCTTGCCGGCTTCCTTCGCGCCTTGCTCACCCTTGTAGGTAATGAAGTCCTCATAGGCGATGGTCTGGGCGCGGATGAAGCCGCGTTCGAAGTCGGTGTGGATCACGCCGGCCGCCTGTGGAGCAGTGTCGCCCACATGGATCGTCCACGCGCGCACTTCCTTCACGCCGGCGGTGAAGTAGGTCTGCAGGCCGAGCAGGGTGAAGCCGGCGCGGATCACGCGATCCAGGCCGGGTTCTTCCATGCCGAGGTCGGCCAGGAACTCGGCCTTGTCCGCATCGTCGAGGTCGGCGATCTCGGCTTCGATGGCGGCGCACACGGCTACCACCGGCGACTTGGTCTTGGCGGCGTGGGCGCGCACGGCGTCCAGGTGCGGGTTGTTCTCGAAGCCGTCTTCACGCACGTTGGCCACGTACATGGTGGGCTTGGCGGTGATCAGGCACAGCGGCTTGATGGCGGCCCATTCTTCATCGGACAGGTCGAGCGTGCGCACGGCCTTGGCCTCGTTGAGCACGGCCTGGGCTTTTTCCAGCACGGCCACCAGGCGCAGCGCTTCCTTGTCGCCGGCGCGCGCGGGCTTGATGTAGCGTGCGTGGGCTTTTTCGACGGTGGAGAGGTCGGCCAGCGCCAGTTCGGTGTTGATCACTTCGATGTCGGACAGCGGATCGACCCGGCCGGCCACGTGGATCACGTTGTCGTCTTCGAAGCAGCGCACCACGTGGGTGATGGCGTCGGTTTCGCGGATGTTGGCCAGGAACTGGTTGCCCAGGCCTTCACCCTTGGACGCGCCGGCCACCAGGCCGGCAATGTCGACGAATTCGACCACGGCCGGCAGGATGCGCTCGGGCTTGACGATCTCGGCCAGCTTGGCGAGCCTCGTATCCGGCACTTCCACCACGCCCACATTGGGCTCGATGGTGCAGAACGGATAGTTCTCGGCGGCGATGCCGGCCTTGGTCAGGGCGTTGAACAGCGTGGACTTGCCGACGTTGGGCAGGCCGACGATGCCGCATTTGAGGCTCATGGTAAACCTTTAAAAATCAATGGGTTGCGGTTCACCCTGGGTGCGTCCGGCGCACTGGAATGGCGCAGCGATGGGGACGCAGAGGGGAGGGTTCAGCACGAGACAACACAGCCAAAGCGGGGCGTTGCTCACCGGTTTTGTGCTGGGGTGCCATCAGAAAGATGGCTATTGTAACCTCGCCGGACGTTGCGCTGAACCGGCTGGCCACGCCTGCTGCCTGCTGAATTTGCGCGCCTCGCGGGCGTGCGCCCCTTTGCCGCAGGCGCCTGGGCGGCGCTTCATGCGCGCGAGGGCGCACCAAAGCCGTCGTGCCGGGGTGGCTATAATCCATGCATGACTCGTCCATCTCCCTCCCGTTTCCAGGTTGCCGTGGTTGGCGGCGGCATCGTCGGCAAGGCTTGTGCGTTGCTGCTGGCCCAGCAGGGCATGCAGGTGGCGCTGGTTGCGCCGCGCTCTCCCGCTTCCGCAGCTTCCGCCGCTACAGCGGATCCTGGCCAGTGGGACAGCCGCATCTACGCCTTCTCGGCGAGCTCGCAAGCCCTGCTGGAGCAGTTGCGCGTGTGGGAGGCGCTGGACCCGGCGCGGATGCAGCCGGTGTGCGACATGCGCGTGTTCGGCGATGCGAGCGCGGCGCAGGCGAATGCCTCGGCTGCCGGTGATCTCCATTTCTCGGCCTACGCGGCCACCGTTGCGCAACTGGCGTGGATCATCGAATCCGGCCATGTGGAGCGCGTGCTCGATACCGCGCTGCGCTTCCAGCACCAGGTGCACTGGCATGACGATACGGCTGCGGCGTTCGCGCGCGACCATGATGGCGTGACGCTGACCCTGGCCGGCGGCGGCAAGGTGCGCGCGGCTTGCGTGGTGGGCGCCGATGGCGCGCGCTCGTGGGTGCGCGAGCAATGCCACATTCCGGTCACCAAGCGCCACTATCGCCAGCTTGGCGTCGTGGCGAATTTCGAATGTGAGCTGCCGCACCAGGACACGGCCTGGCAGTGGTTCCTGGGCACGCCGCCCAAGCTGATGGCGGACGAGGAGCCGGCCAACGGCGAGATCCTGGCGTTGCTGCCGTTGCCGGGACAGCGCGTGTCGATGGTGTGGTCGGCCGACGATGCCCATGCGAGCGAGTTGCTGGCGCTGTCGCCCGAGGCGCTGGCCGATACCGTGATGCAGGCCGCCAGCGGCGCAGTGGGACGCCAGTTTGGCGCGCTGCGCTGCGTGACGCCGGCGCAGGGCTTCCCCCTGGTGCTGCAGCGCGCCGATCAGTTTGTGCAGCCGCACGTGGCACTGGTGGGCGACGCCGCCCACGTGGTGCACCCGTTGGCGGGGCAGGGCATGAACCTGGGTTTGCGTGATGTGGCGGAACTTGGCCGCGTGATGGCCGCCAAAGAGTCTTTCCGCGCAGAAGGCGACTTGCGCTTGCTGCGCCGCTACGAGCGCGCGCGCGCCACCGATTTGTTGTCGCTGACGGCGGCTACCGATGGCCTGCATCGGCTGTTTTCCCTGCCTGGCGGCGTGGCGCGCACGGTGCGCAATGCCGGCATGCGGGTCGTGGGTAGCCAGTCGCTGCTCAAGCGTTTTCTTATCGGCCGCGCGCTGGGCTGAGCGCCCGCCCCTTGAAACCTGAATCCTGAGCTCGCTCGCGCGAACCGAATCATCGAATTACTGGAGTCATCATGTTGCATTTCCTGCGCCGCCGTCCCGCCCTGTGCGCCACCATCGTTGGCGGCATCGCGGCTGCCGGCTTCGCGCTGCACGCCATGGCGGCGGGCGAGCCCGGCACCGACCGCATCAAGGAATCGGTGCAAAAGATGCTGGGCGGGCGCGCTGAAGTGAAGAGCGTGGCCAAGACGCCCGTGCCCGGCTTGTTCGAGGTCAACATCGGTGGCCAGGTGGTCTACACCGATGCCACCGGCCGCTACATCATCAACGGCGAGATGGTGGACTCCAAGACCGGCACCAACCTGACCGAGGAACGGCTGGCCGATATCAACCGCATCAAGTGGTCGGACCTGCCGCTGGCGCGCGCGATCAAGTGGAGCAAGGGCGATGGCAGCCGCCAGGTGGCGGTGTTCTCCGACCCCAACTGCGGTTACTGCAAGCGCATCGAGCAGACGTTCCAGCAGATGGACAACATCACTGTCTACACCTTCCTGTACCCGGTGCTGTCGCCGGATTCGTCGGTAAAAGCCAAGCAGGTCTGGTGCTCGGCTGACCGCACCAAGGCCTGGCGCGACTGGATGCTGAGCCACGTGGCGCTGGCCGGCAACGGCAACTGCAAGACGCCGGTCGATGACAACCTGGCGCTCGGCCAGAGCCTGAACATCACCGGCACCCCGGCCGTATTCTTCATGGACGGCACCCGCATTCCCGGCGCAGCCGACGCCGCCACGCTCGAGCGCAAGCTCGCCAGCCTCAAGAAGTAAGCACGTTGCGCCGGCGGCTTTCCCGGCGCCGCCGTGCCGGAGCCGACCGGTCGCCATTGGTTGAAAATCAAGAACCCGAAGGAGACCCCATGACGTTCCAGGCATTGCTGCTGACCCAGGCCGACGGCGTGACCCACGCCGCCGTTACCGCGCTCGACGAATCCAGCCTGCCCGCCGAGGGCGACGTGCTGGTGGCCATCGACTACTCCACCATCAATTTCAAGGACGGGCTGGCCATTACCGGCCGCTCGCCGGTGGTGCGCAAGTGGCCGATGGTGGCGGGCATCGATGGTGCCGGCACGGTGCTGGAATCCACGCATGCACGCTGGAAGGCCGGCGACAAGGTTGTGCTCAATGGCTATGGCGTGGGCGAGACGCATTGGGGTTGCCTGGCGCAGCGCGCCCGCCTCAAGGGCGACTGGCTGGTGGCGCTGCCGCCTGCCTTCAACACCCGGCAGGCCATGGCCATCGGCACGGCCGGTTATACCGCCATGCTGTCGGTGCTGGCGCTGGAGCGCGCTGGCATCAAGCCGGGCGATGGCGAGGTGCTGGTGACCGGCGCCTCGGGCGGCGTGGGCTCGGTGGCCATCGCCATCCTGTCGAAGCTGGGTTATCGCGTGGTGGCCTCCACCGGCAAGACGGCCGAAGCGGATTTCCTCAAGGCGCTGGGCGCGGCCGAGGTGATCGACCGAGCGGAGCTGGGCAAGCCCAACAAGCCGATGCAGAAGGAGCGCTGGGCGGCGGTGGTGGATTCGGTGGGCTCGCACACGCTGGTCAATGCTTGCGCGCAGGTGCGCTACGGCGGCGCGGTCACCGCGTGCGGGCTGGCGCAGGGGCTGGATTTCCCGGCTTCGGTGGCACCCTTCATCTTGCGCGGCATCACGCTCTACGGCATCGATAGCGTGATGGCCCCGATGGCCTTGCGCGAGCAGGCCTGGCAGCGGCTGTCGCAGGACCTGGAGCCGGATCGCCTGCGCGCGATCACCCGCGAGATCGGCTTGTCGGAGGCGATCGAGGCCGGGCGCAAGATCGTCGACGGTGGCATGCGCGGCCGCGTGGTGGTGAACGTCAACGCCTGATCTGGCGCGTAGTCCGGCGCGTAGTCCGGGGCGGGCATGGCGCTACAATCACGCTCATGAAGCCGATCCATTACGCCATTGCCCCGCTTCAACCGGAAGCGCACCTGTTCGCCGTCACCGTCACGGTAGACGCCCCCCATCCCGCCGGCCAGCAGTTCTACCTGCCGGCGTGGATTCCCGGCAGCTACATGATCCGTGACTTCGCACGCAATATCGTGCGCATCCGCGCGCAGGCCGGCGGCAAGCCGGTGGCGCTGACCAAGCTGGACAAGCAGAGCTGGCAGGCGGCCCCGGTGGACGGGCCGCTTACGCTCAGCTATGAGGTCTACGCCTGGGACTTGTCGGTGCGCGCAGCGCACCTGGACGCCACGCACGGCTTCTTCAACGGCAGCTCGGTCTTCCTCTGCGCCGAAGGGCAGGCAGACCTGCCCTGCACGGTCGATATCCATGCGCCCGCCGGCGAGGCCTATGCCGGCTGGCGGGTCGCCACGGCCATGCGCGAGGCGCCCGGGCGCGGTGGCGCCAAGCGCTACGGCTTCGGCCGCTACCAGGTGGCCGACTACGACGAACTGGTCGATCACCCGGTTGAGATGGGCAACTTCACCATGGGCAGCTTCCGCGCCTGCGGCGCCCAGCACGACGTGGTGTTCACGGGCCGCGTGCCGCAGCTCGATCTCGAGCGCGTCTGCCGCGACCTGAAGCAGATCTGCGAAGCGCAGATCCGCCTGTTCGAGCCCGAGACCGAGGCTGCGCCATTCCTCGACAGCAACCACCGCTACGTGTTCATGACCATGGTCACGACGGACGGCTACGGCGGCCTGGAGCATCGCGCCAGCACCGCGCTGATGTGCGCGCGCGCCGACCTGCCGGCGCGCGGCAAGCAAGAAGCCACCGAGGGCTACCGCACCTTCCTCGGGTTGTGCAGCCACGAGTATTTCCATACCTGGAACGTCAAGCGCATCAAGCCCGCGGCGTTCGTGCCCTACCGGCTGCGCGAGGAAACCTACACGCCGCTGCTGTGGCTGTTCGAGGGTTTCACCAGCTATTACGATGACCTGATGCTGGTGCGCAGCGGGCGCATCACCGAGAAGCAGTACGTGGAGCTGCTGGCCAAGACCTGGAACGGCGTGCTGCGCGGCAACGGCCGCACCAAGCAGAGCGTGGCCGATAGCTCGTTCGATGCCTGGACCAAGTACTACCGCCAGGACGAAAACGCGCCCAACTCCATCGTCAGTTATTACACCAAGGGCTCGCTCGTTGCCCTGGCGCTGGATCTCACCATCCGCACCAAGACCCGCAACCGCCGCTCGCTCGACGACATCATGCGCGCGCTGTGGCGGCGCTACGGCAGCGGCTTCTATGCGCCAGGCGCGCAGCAGCGCGGCGTGACCGAGGCCGAGGTGCACGCCTTGTTCGATGAGGTCAGCGGCCTGCGCCTGGGCGCGCTGCTGCGCTCGCTCACCGAAGGCACCGGCGAGATGCAACTCGCTGCGCTCCTCAAGCCCTTCGGCATCAAGGCGGTGCCGACCAAGCCCGAGCGCAACGCCGCGCTCGGCATCAAGACCAAGACCGAGGATGGCTGGGTGCGCGTGACCCAGGTGCTCGACGGCGGCGCGGCCCAGGCGGCCGGGATCTCGGCGGGCGACCTGCTGGCCGCGGTGGACGGCCTGCGTGTCGCCCCTGGCCAGCTCGACAAGCTGCTGGCACGGTATCGCGACGGCGATAGCGCCGAGTGCCACGTGTTCCGCCGCGATGAGCTGCATGTGCTGCCACTGACCTTCGCGCGCGAGCCGGCGGCGCAGTACACCGTGACGGCCGAAGGCGGCCGCCAGGCCATGCGCGCGCGCTGGCTGGGCCTGTAGGCCGAATAGCCACCAACGCCCCGATCGCCGCCACATGCAATACGCGCACGACGCCCGCACCTTCGTTTATTCGCATTACGTGTATCGCGGGCTGCGCTCCGCGACCGGGGTGATCGGCGCCACGCTGATCGCCTTGCAGTTCGCGGATCTGCCCACCGCCATGGTGGTGTCGATGGGCGCGCTGTGCACCAGCCTGATGGATCTGCCCAGCCCGTTCAACCACAAGTTCAACGAGATGCTGGCCAGCGTGCTGTTGTGCACGGCGGTGACATTGCTGGTGGCCATGGCCACGCCGTTCCCGCGCGTGATGCCGCTGGTGCTGGTGCTGGTGACCTTCATGGCCGGCATGATGACGGCGTATGGCAACAAGACCTTGCCATTGCAGTTCTCGGCCTT
Organism: Cupriavidus basilensis; assembly: GCF_000832305.1. Taxonomy (NCBI): domain Bacteria; kingdom Pseudomonadati; phylum Pseudomonadota; class Betaproteobacteria; order Burkholderiales; family Burkholderiaceae; genus Cupriavidus; species Cupriavidus basilensis. Next base: position 3,974,743 of record NZ_CP010536.1, on the reverse strand, counting down.
GTTCGTCATGACGCTCACCATCAACGAGGACTTCGTGGTGCGGCGCGCGCTCGAGCATTCCTTGCTGTTCGGCATCGGCGCGGTGGCCTATATGGCGTATGCGATGGCGGTGAGCTGGGCTACGCAGCGGCGCACCAAGCAGCAGGTGCTGGCCGAGTCGCTGTACGAGATGGCCGGGTACCTCGAGATCAAGGCGGGTTTCTACGACGCTGGCAGCGACTACGAGGTGCTGTTCAACCAGCTGGTGCGCCAGCAGATCGTGGTGGCGGAGCGCCAGCAGGCCGCGCGCGACCTGGTGCTGCGCGGCAACCGCACTACGCATGACGGGCTGCTGGTGCAGGTCCACATGCGCATGCTGGACCTGTACGAGTACATCCTCTCCACCAATACCGATTACCCGCTGCTGCGCCAGACCTTTGGCAGCACGCCGGTACTCGATCACTTGCGCCGGCTGGTGCAGTTGATGTGCAAGGACGTGGAGGGCATCGCCTACGACATCACGCGCGGCCGGCCTTCCTACGCTTCGGTGGACTACCGGGAAGAGTTGCGCGCCGTCGCGCACGAGATCGCGCAATTGCGCTACCACCACATCAACCCGGCGGCGATGACGGCGGCGGCGGAAACGCTCGACATGATCAAGGGTGCCATCGTGCTGGTGGAGCAGCTGCACGAGGCATCGCGCACGCCGGTGGAGCCTAGCAAGGTGCTGCCCGGGCCGGACATGACACCGTTCCTGACGCGCCAGCGCTACGAGCTCAAGGTGCTGCGCGACAACCTGAACTGGAAGTCGCCGGCGTTCCGCTTTGCGCTGCGCATTACCATGGCGGTGGGCGCCGGGCTGTGGATTGCGGAGCACCTGCCGTATGTGTCGCACAGCTACTGGATCCTGCTGACCATCATCGTCATCCTGAAGCCCAATTTCAGCATGACCAAGCAGCGCTACAACGACCGCCTGATCGGCACGCTGATCGGCTGCGTGATTGCGGTGGGCGTGCTCAAGGTCGTGCACCAGCCGCTGATCCTGCTGGGCGTGCTGTTCCTGGCGCTGGTGGCCGGCACGGCGTTCTCCACGATCAAGTACCGCTACACGGCTGTTGCCGCCTGCGTGCAGGTGCTGATCCAGATCAACCTGCTGGTGCCGGGCAGCGCCACGGTCGCGGGCGAGCGGCTGATCGATACCGTGATCGGCGGCGTGATCGCCACGGTGTTCAGCTTTGTGCTGCCCAGCTGGGAATACCGCGCGCTGCCCGCGCTGGTGGAAAACGTGCTGCAGGCCAACCGCCGCTATATTGCCGCCACACGCGACCTGCTGCTGCGCGTGGCCAAGGACGACTTTGCCTACCGGGTGCAGCGCAAGCAGTTCATGGACAGCCTGTCCGCGCTGATCGGGTCGTTCCAGCGCATGCTCGACGAGCCTAAGAGCCGGCATCGCGCGGTGGACAACCTGAACCGTTTCATCGTGCAGAACTACCTGGTGGCGGCGCACGTGGCGGCGGCGCGCATCCAGGTGCGCGAGCACTACGGCGAGCTGGACCTGCCGGCCGCAGAAGCCGCCATCCGCCAGGCCACCGACGCCGCAGCCAATAGCCTGCAACTGGCCAGCGAAAGGCTGGCCGAGGATGATCGTGCCGGCGGGCGGGGCGCGGGTTTCATTCGCACGGTGAAGGACCCGGCCAAGGCGAAGGCGCCGGTGAAAGCCGCGGAGACGGCAGGGCTGGTGAACGATCGTGTTGGTGCCAACGTGGCGGTCGCCGTTGGTGTTGTCCATGGTGCTGCCGATGGTGCTGCCCATGGTGCCGGTGGCGCCGACGTTGCGGCGGTGTCCGATGCCCAGGCCGTGCGCGCCGCCGATGCTGCCATCGCCACGGAAGCGCTCACCGCGCAGCCCGCTGCCGAAGACGCCAGCGAGCGTCGCGCCCGCCTGGCCGATTCGGCCGACCGCCGCCGCGCCGATGTGCTGGTGCAGGCCGCGGCCTCGGGCGAGTTGAGCCGGGCTGCCAGCGAAGCCGGCAGCATCGTCAGCACGGCGAGCTCCACCGGACGCACCGCCAATGCCATCCTGGAGCGCCGCCTGCGCGCGCTGCGCGAGGACACCGCCAAGATCGCCCTGCGCACCGGCGCGATCGGCAGGGCCATGCGCGAGCGCTAGGAACCTGAGAGGCCGGGCCGCGCCAATCAGGCCTGCGTGCCCGCGCCCGGCGCCGGCTGCTCCTCGCGGGGCAGCGTCAGCATGCCGCTGTTGTAGCTGTATTCGTACACCTCGCCATAGCGGCCCCATTCGATGGCCAGCGTCAGCACGCGCTCGGCCTCGTCCGGCTTGAGGAACGCTTCGAGCTCGCGCAGCACATGCTCTTCGCGGATCTCGCCGTCCTCGGACTGCTCCAGTTCGCGGCGGATATGCGCGGCCAGTGCCACGTGCTGCAGCAACTGCTTGCCGAACAACACCTTGCGCTCGGGCGGCTCCGTCTCGTAGTACGCGCGGCCCAGGCCGGTGGCGCTGATGTCGCCTCGCTCGATGGTGGCCAGTTGCAGCAGGTGCAGCGCTTCGCAGGCCGGGAGCAGGTCATCGTCGGTGAGCCCGGCTTCCTCTGCCAGGTGCGGCAGGTCGGCCCTGCCGAAAAAGGGTGCTTCGCACAGCAGGTCGAGAATGGCCTCCATCTGGCTGATGTCGGCGTCCGGCAAGCGGTAGCCGATATCGCGCGCGGCTGCGAGCGCGGTGACGCGCGGACCCATCGCCGCGGGCGACGTCATCAGTGTGTAGACCTCGTCGATCAGCCCGCGCACCTGGGAAGAGTCGCGGTTGCGCGGGCGTGGGAACGGGATCTTCACCTCGGCGCGGATACGGCCCGGGTCGCTCGACAGGATCACGATGCGGTCGGCCATCATCACCGCCTCTTCGATATTGTGCGAGACGATCAGGATGCACTTGATATTGGTGCGGCCGTCTTCCCACAAGTCGAGCATTTCGTCGCGCAGGGTCTCGCCGGTCAGCACGTCGAGCGCGGAGAAGGCCTCGTCCATCAGCAGCAGGTCGGGTTCGGTCACCAGCGCACGGGCAATGCCCACGCGCTGGCGCATGCCGCCGGAGAGCTCGCGCGGCAGCGCGCTGTTGAAGCCCGACAGCCCGATCATGTCGATCGCCGCCTCGGCCCGGCGCGCGCGTTCTTCCTTGTGCACGCCCTGGGCTTCCAGCCCGAGCTCCACGTTTTGCTGCACGGTGAGCCAGGGAAACAGCGCGAACGACTGGAACACCATGGCGATGCCTTCGGCGGTGCCACGCAGCGGCTGGCCGCGAAAGCGCACCTCGCCGCGATCGGCGCCGACCAGTCCGGCCATGATGCGCAGCAGGGTGGACTTGCCCGAGCCGGACTTGCCCAGCATGGCGACGATCTCGCCTCGCTTGAGGGTCAGGTCCACGCCTTCGAGCACGGCGCGGTCCGAGCGGTCCGCGGTGCGGAAGATTTTCGAGACGCCGCGCAGCTCTACTACGGATTCGCTTGCGTCTGCGGTGGGGCTTGCCATGATGGAGTTCCGTTCAGATTCAGGGCTTCAAATGGGTGGCGTATTGGGTGCGTATGGCCGCATGGGGCGGCATAGGGCGGCTCAAAGACGCGTGCGTTCCTGCGCCAGCAGGTAGAGGCGGTTCCACAGCAGGCGGTTGAAGCCCACCACGAAGATCGCCATCACGCCGATGCCCAGCGCGATGCGGGGGAAGTCGCCCTTGGAGGTCATCTCCGCGATATAGCTGCCCAGCCCGGTGGCGACCAGCGTGCGGTCGCCCCAGGTGACGTATTCGGACACGATACTCGCATTCCACGAGCCGCCGGCGGCGGTCACCAGGCCGGTCAGCAGGCTGGGAAACACCGCAGGGACCAGAAAGCGCTTCCACAGCAGCCAGCCGCGCAGGCCAAAGTTGCGCGCGGCCAGCTTGAGTTCGGTGGGGATGCCGGACGCGCCGGCAATCACATTGAACAGGATGTACCACTGCGTGCCGAAAATCATCAGCGGGCTGAGCCAGATCTCCGGGTTCAGCCCGAAGCGCACGATCAGCATCACCACCAGCGGGAACATCAGGTTGGCCGGGAAGGCGGCCAGGAACTGCGCCACCGGCTGGGCGACGCGCGCCACCTTGGGGTTCAGGCCGATGCGGATGCCAATCGGTACCCAGATCACCGCGGCCAGCGCGATCAGCACGATCACCCGCACCATGGTCAGCGTGCCCAGCCACAGCACATGGCCCACTTCGGCCCAGCCCACCTCGGTGCGCACGAAGTGCATCACGCGATACAGCGCCAGCATGGCAATCACGATGATGATGACGTTGCCGGCGCGTTCGATCCACATGGCGCGCCGGCCATCGTTGGCCTTCGGCGCCACCGCCTTGCGCCCGGATCCCCAGGCCAGCGTGCGTTCGGCCAGCGCCGCCGTGCGGCCCAGCAGCACGCGTACCCATTCCGAGCGGCGCAGCAGGTTGAGCAGCCACGATTGCGGTTCGGTCTCCTGCGCCATGGTCTCGAAGCGGAAGCGGTCGGCCCAGGCAATCAACGGCCGGAACAGCAACTGGTCATAGAGGATGATGCCGATCAGCATGGCCAGGATGGCCCAGCCGATCGCCGCCAGGTTCTGCTGCTGGATCGCCAGCGAGATGTAGGAGCCGATACCCGGCAGGCGGATGTCGTTGCCAGACACCGAGATGGCTTCCGACGCCACCACGAAGAACCAGCCGCCGGACATCGACATCATCATGTTCCACAGCAGGCCCGGCATGGCGAAAGGCACTTCGAGGCGCCAGAACTTCTGCCACGGAGAGAGCCGGAACATGGCTGCCGCTTCCACCAGGTCGGTCGGGATGGTGCGGATCGACTGGTAGAGGCTGAACGCCATGTTCCAGGCCTGCGAGGTGAAGATGGCGAAGATGGCGGCGCATTCCACCCCGACCAGGCTCCCGGGGAACAGCGCGATGAAGCCGGTCACGGTGATCGACAGGAAGCCCAGCACCGGGATCGACTGCAGGATGTCCAGCGCCGGCACCATCACTTTCTCGGCGGTGCGGTTCTTGGAGGCGAGCGCCGCGAAGGCGAAGGAGAACAGCAGCGAGGCGCCCAGCGCAATCATCATGCGGATGCTGGTGCGCATGAGGTAGTAGGGCAGGTAGGCGATGTCCAGGTGCACATCCAGCGGCTCACCGGGCTGGTAGGGCACGTTCATCTGGCGGGCGGCAAAGGCCACCAGCACGATCACCGCCAGGATGATGGGCAGCAGCGCCAGGTCGAAGCGGTTCGGCGGCGCGGTCAGCAGCTGGCTGGCGTAGCCACGGGAAGTGACCGAGCTGGCCTGGTCGTGTTCGGCTTGCTGCATTATCTTGGCAGTGGAAACGTTGGCTGCGGTTGCCGTATGGGCCGTATGGGCCGGGTGGGGCCGGGCGGTCCGCGGGCCTGGATGGATCGGATCAGTGGTGCCAGCCAGCGCGTGGGCGCCTTGCGCTACGCTGGCTCAGGTCATGAACAGGGTTTTCGGGTTGTCGACAGGGCGCGCCTTGCGCGTCGTTGTGCTGCGGACGTTACCTGCATGGGCCTGCCCTTACTGGTAACGCTTTGCATGGCGGTCTAGTTTACCTGTTATGCGTGTCGTAACCGTTTCAACGGATGTTTCGGCGCTCGCGCGCGGCAAGGGGAAGCCAGATGGAAACATGGCACATCGTGGTCAAGGGGAGGGTGCAGGGCGTGGGCTACCGTGTGGCCTGCGCGGGGCAGGCCGGGGCGCTCGGCATCAACGGCTGGGTGCGCAACCGGCACGATGGCTCGGTCGAGGTCATGGCCTATGGGCCACCGGATCGGCTGGAGGCCTTTTGCAACTGGATGCGGCGCGGGCCGCCCGATGCGCAGGTCAACGCGCTGGTGGCGTTGCCCGGCGCGGGAGAGTTCGAGGACTTCGACTGCCTGCCGACCGCTTGAGGCGTGTCCGGCAGGCAGGCGGCTGCCCGGCGGCTCAGGTGGCGCGCCAGTCCACCGGCGCGGCGCCGTGCCGTTGCAGCCAATCGTTGGCCAGCCGGAAGTGCCCGCAGCCCAGGAAACCCCGGTGTGCCGACAACGGTGACGGATGCGGCGCTTCCAGCACGCAGTGCGTGCCGGCCAGCAAGGGCTTCTTGGCTTGCGCGTGGCTGCCCCACAACAGGAAGACCAGGTGCGGGCGCGCGGCGGACAAGGCCTGGATCAGGCAGTCGGTCACCGCTTCCCAGCCGCGCCTGGCGTGGCTGGCGGCCTGGCCTTGCTCCACCGTCAGCACGGTGTTGAGCAGCAGCACGCCCTGGCGCGCCCAGCCTTCGAGATTGCCGGAGGCTGGCACGGCGCCGCCTTCATACTCCGCGGCGATTTCCTTGAAGATGTTGCGCAGGCTGGGCGGCACGCGCACGCCGTCCGGCACCGAGAAGGCCAGGCCATGCGCCTGCGGAATCTCGCTGCCGTTGACCACGCCGGTGCCGTGATACGGGTCCTGGCCAAGGATGACCACCTTGACGGTCTCGGGCGGCGTCAGGTGCAAGGCGTGGAACACGTCATGCGGAAAGACCGGCTTGCCGCTGGCGCGCTCGCCGTCGACGAAGGCGGCCAGCTCCTGCCAGCCGGCGGTGTTCATGCAGGGGGCCAGCAATGCGCGCCAGGCCGCAGGCAGCGCGGCGGCTTGCTCCAGCAGGCTGGCGGCGGCCGGGGCAGGCGCGGTGGCGTTTTCGGTTTCGGCTGCGGCAACGGCCGGGGCCGCGAACAGGTCGGCCTGTGCGCTGTTGTGCTTGGTCATGCTGGAGGAGTACCTGGTTTTTTTGGAGGGGCGAGAGGGCGCAGGCGTGCCAGCTCAGGCGCGGCCGGCACCGGCGGCGAGCCGATAGCCGCGCGCGGCCTTGCTCTGGTCGGACGGCTTGAGGGGCGCAACGTGCTGCAGGCGCAGCGCCAGCGCACGCAGCGCGGCTTCGGCCTGTGCTTGCGTGGGAGCCTGGCCGGCGGCGCCAGGCAGCCACTCGAGCTCCAGTTCCTGGATCGTCTCTTGCTCGGCGCTTCCCGGCGCTGAAATCGTCCCGGCGTCGAGCGCGGCCTCGATGCGCACCCCGTCCTGCTCCACCAGCCAGGTGCGCCGCGCGAAATCGGTGCGGAATACCGGTGCCAGGGTTGCGGCCAGTGGCGCCAGCAGGGCGCGCGCCTCGGGCGGGAAGGCGTCCAGCTCGATGGCTTCGGCAGCCACCCTGGTTTCCCACTCGTGGCGGGCGGCCAGCCCGGCTTCGCTCTTGCCGGCCGTCTTCAGTGTCTGCAGCCATTGCTCGCCGCGGCGGCGCAGCCGCAGGGCGGCGCGTGCGCTGGCGAGGTCGCGCGCGGGCGTGTCAAGGTAGACGTTGAGCAGCGTATGCTCGCCGCGCGGCTGTCCCTGTGCATCCAGCCAGGCCGCCAGCGCCGGCATGGCACCGTCCGGCACCGCCAGCTTGAGTTCGATTTCCTGGGCCATTGTGATTGTGGTTTTATGTTTCCCGCTCAGGCGAACAGGCGAGCCAGCTCGACACCCGGGTCGGGCGCGCGCATGAAGGCCTCGCCCACCAGGAAGGCGTGCACATTGGCGTCACGCATGCGGTGCACGTCGTCCGGGCCGATGATGCCGGATTCGGTCACCACCAGGCGGTCGTCGGGAATGCGCGGCAGCAGGTCCAGCGTGTTGTCGAGCGATACCTCGAAGGTCCGCAGGTTGCGGTTGTTTACGCCCAGCAGCGGCGTTTTCAGGCGCAGCGCGGCGTCGAGCTCTTCGCCGCCGTGCACTTCCACCAGCACGTCCATGCCCAGCTCATGCGCGCAGGCTTCCAGTTCGGCCATCAGGCCCGGGTCCAGCGCGGACACGATCAGCAGGATGGCGTCGGCGCCCCAGCAGCGCGCTTCATAGACCTGGTACAGATCAATCATGAAGTCCTTGCGCAAGGCCGGCAACGGGCAGGCGCCGCGGGCGCGCTTGAGGAATTCGGCGTGGCCCTGGAAGAAGTTCACGTCCGTCAGGACGGAAAGGCAGGCCGCGCCATGCGTGGCGTAGCTCTCGGCAATGGCCTCCGGCACGAAGTTCGCGCGCAGCACGCCCTTGGAGGGCGAGGCTTTCTTCACCTCGGCGATCACCCCGGCGTTGCCGGCGGCGATCTTCTCGCGCAGCGCGCGTTCGAAGCCACGCGGCGCCAGGCCCGGCTCGGCGCGCAGGCTCTCGGCCTCGGCGCGCAGGCTGGGCAGGTCGCGCTTCTTGCGCGCCGCGTTCACTTCGTCGGCCTTCACGGCCAGGATTTTCTGCAGGATATCGGACATGCGGTAATTCTCTCGCGGGGCTGGATGGCTCTGGCTTACTTGAACTGCTGCGTGGCGCGCACGAACTGGTCGAGCTTCTCGCGCGCCGCGCCGCTGGCGATGGCCTCGCGCGCGCGCTGGATGCCGTCCTCGATCGAGCTGGCCACATTGGCCGCGTACAGCGCCGTGCCGGCGTTGAGCGTGACGATCTCGCGCGGGGTGCCAGGCACATCGGTGAGCGCTTCCAGCAGCATTTCCTTGGACTCGGTGGCATCGGCCACCTTCAAGCCGCGGTTCGAGATCATCTGCAGGCCGAAATCCTCGGGGTGGACTTCGTACTCGCGCACTTCGCCGTCCTTGAGTTCGCCCACCAGCGTGGCGGCGCCCAGCGAGACCTCATCCATGCCGTCCTTGCCGTAGACCACCAGCGCATGGCGCGCGCCCAGGCGCTGCATCACGCGTACCTGGATGCCGACCAGGTCGGGGTGGAACACGCCCATCAGGATATTGGGCGCGTCGGCCGGGTTGGTCAGCGGGCCCAGGATATTGAAGATGGTGCGCACGCCCATTTCCTTGCGGATCGGGGCGACGTTCTTCATGGCCGGGTGATGGGTAGGGGCGAACATGAAGCCGATGCCGGTCTGCTCGATGCATTGCCCGACCTGCTCTGGCGTCAGCATGATGTTCACGCCCAGCGCTTCCAGCACGTCGGCGCTGCCCGACTTGGAGCTCACGCCACGGTTGCCGTGCTTGGCAATGCGCGCGCCGGCAGCGGACGCCACGAACATCGACGCGGTGGAAATATTGAACGTGTGCGAGCCGTCGCCGCCGGTGCCGACGATGTCGACGAAGTTCTCGCGGTCCTTGACGGGCACCTTGTTGGCGAACTCGCGCATCACCTGCGCCGCCGCCGAGATCTCGCCGATGGTCTCCTTCTTGACCCGCAGGCCGGTCAGGATGGCCGCGGCCATCACCGGCGACATCTGGCCCTGCATGATCTGCCGCATCAGGTGCAGCATCTCGTCATGGAAGATCTCGCGGTGTTCGATGCAGCGGGTGAGGGCTTCCTGGGGCGTGATGGACATGGCGGTCTCGGTCTTTGCGTTGGTGTGGGCCGCGCCAGGGACCGGCGCGTTCGGCGTATCGAGCAGTCTCATCGGGGCGCCTTGACGAAGTTGGCCAGCAGCGCATGGCCATGCTCTGACAGGATGGACTCGGGGTGGAACTGCACCCCCTCGATGGCGAGCGTCTTGTGGCGCACGCCCATGATTTCGCCATCCGGTGTCCAGGCCGTCACTTCCAGGCAATCCGGCAAGGTCTCGCGCTCGATCGCCAGCGAATGATAGCGCGTCACGTCGAAGTGCTTGGGCAGGCCGGCGAACACGCCTTCCTGCGTGGTCTCGATGCGGCTGACCTTGCCGTGCATGACCTGCTTGGCGCGGATCACCTTGCCGCCGAAGGCTTCGCCGATGGCCTGGTGGCCCAGGCACACGCCCAGCATCGGGATGCGGCCGGCAAAGTGCTGCAGCACTGCCACGGAAATGCCGGCTTCACGCGGGCTGCACGGGCCGGGCGAGACGCAGATATGGTTGGGCTTGAGCGCCTCGATCTCTTCCAGCGTGATTTCGTCGTTGCGGTAGGTGCGCACGTCGGCGCCGAGTTCGCCGAAATATTGCACGATGTTGTAGGTAAACGAATCGTAGTTGTCGATCATCAGCAGCATGGCGGTTCCCCTGTTCCCTTTACCTTAGATATCCGAGTCCAGGCCGTCCTGGACCTGCTCGGCGGCGCGGATCACGGCACGCGCCTTGGCTTCGGTTTCCCTCCATTCGGCTTCGGGGTCCGAGTCCGCCACGATGCCGGCGGCGGCCTGCACATAGAGATTGCCGTCCTTGACGATGCCGGTACGGATCGCGATGGCCAGGTCCATCTCGCCGCCGAAGGACAGGTAGCCCACCGCGCCGCCGTAGATGCCGCGCTTGCGCGGCTCCAGTTCGTCGATGATCTCCATCGCGTGCACCTTGGGCGCGCCCGACAGCGTGCCGGCCGGGAAGGTGGCGCGCAGCACGTCGAGATTGCTCATGCCGGGCTTGAGCGTGCCTTCCACCGAGCTGACGATGTGCTGCACGTGGGAGTATTTCTCGATCACCATCTGGTCGGTGACCTTGACCGAGCCGATCTCGGCGATGCGGCCAATGTCGTTGCGCGCCAGGTCGATCAGCATCACGTGCTCGGCGATTTCCTTGGGATCGTTGAGCAGCTCGGTGGCCAGTTGCGCGTCCTTCTCCGGCGTGTTGCCGCGCGCACGGGTACCGGCCAGCGGGCGGATGGTGACGATGTGATCCTCGCGCTGGTCGCCGTTGCTGCCCACGCGGCGAGTTTCCTGGCGCACCAGGATCTCGGGCGAGGCCCCCACGATCTGGAAGTCGCCGAAGTTGTAGAAGTACATGTAAGGCGACGGGTTCAGCGAGCGCAGCGCGCGGTACAGGGTCAGCGGGGAGTCGCGGTACGGCTTGACCAGGCGCTGGCCGATCTGTACCTGCATCATGTCGCCAGCCATGATGTATTCCTTGGCCTTGTGCACGGCGGCGAGGTAGTCGGCCTTCTCGAATTCGCGGTAGACGTCGGTTTGCACCGAGGGGCTGGTGATGGGCACGTCCACCGGCTGGCGCAGCTTCATGCGCAGCTCGCGCAGGCGCTGGCGGGCGCGGGCGTAGGCTTCCGGCGTGGTCGGGTCGGCGTAGACGATCAGGTAAAGCTTGCCGGACAGGTTGTCGATCACGGCCAGCTCTTCGCACAGCAGCAGCTGGATGTCGGGCAGGTTCAGGTCGTCCGGCTTTTGCGTGTTGGCGAGCTTCTTCTCGATATAACGCACCGTGTCGTAGCCGAAGTAGCCGGCCAGGCCGCCGCAAAAGCGCGGCAGGCCGGGGCGCAGCGCCACCTTGAAGCGCTTCTCGAAGTCGGCGATGAAGTCGAGCGGGTTGCCTTCGTGGGTTTCCACCACGCGGCCATCGGTGACCACTTCGGTGCGCATGCCCGAGGCGCGCAGCAGCGTACGGGCGTGCAGGCCGATGAACGAGTAGCGTCCGAAGCGCTCGCCGCCCACCACGGATTCCAGCAAGAAGGTGTTGACCCCGCGCGTTTGCGATTGCGCCAGCTTCAGGTACAGCGACAGCGGCGTTTCCAGGTCGGCGAAGGCTTCGGTGATCAGGGGGATACGGTTGTAGCCCTGCTCGGCCAGCGATTTGAATTCCAGTTCGGTCATGTCGATCCTCTTGTGCAGCGGCGCCTGCCGTTTCAGTATGGCGCACGTCGCGATGTCGGCAACTTGGGGCTGGAAGGTCGTCAGACCCGCCCCGGAGAGACCATGGCGCGGACGAATGTCCACGCACGGCCGGGGTGGGCGTGCAGCGCGTTCGGATGACACCGGCACAAGGGCTGGATGTCGGGCGGCTGGAAAATCAGAGAAGGTCCGGCAACCTGCCGGTCTGGCCGGCCCCATCCTGGTGCGGATGCATCGCGGGGATGCGGGAAAGGGGCGGTCAGGAGACTCGCGAACGCACTTTACGCCTGTTGGGAGGCGCGCCAGCGACGCCAGGGCCAGGCCTGCCGATCACTGCCAGAAGAGATGCGTTTGCGGTTCAGAAACATGAAATCGTGTTCAGCGATTTATGGTTTGGATGTCGGGTGGTGCTTTGGGCTTCGGCGGCCTTGCGGCCGCCGGGGTCATGCCCGGTGTGCCGCCAACAGCTCGGCAACGCGAACAATGGAATCGACTATACCATCGGCGTCAACGCCTTGTACAGGATTGCCGTGGTTGTAGCCGTAGGGCACAAGCAGCACCCCCATGCCCGCCGCGCGGGCTGCCTGCGCATCGTTTTCCGAGTCGCCGATCGCGGCCATTTCGGCCGGCTCCAGGCGGAATGCCTCGGCTACCTTGAGCAGGGGCAGGGGATCCGGCTTGCGCAGGGCGAAGGCGTCGCCGCCATAGACCAGCTCGAAGAACCGGCCCAGGCCGGTCTTGGCCAGCAGCGGCTCGGTGAAGCCATGCGGCTTGTTGGTCACGCAGGCCATCCGAAGGCCAACTGCCTTCAGGGCCGCCAGGCCTTCGGCGACGCCGGGGTAGACCTGCGAGAACTGACCGTTGATGCGCAGGTATTCGCGGTCGTACAGCGCCAGCGCATCGGCAAACATGCCGTTGGCGTGGGCCGGCGGGAAGCGCGCATCCAGCACGCGCCGGATCAGGTTCTCCGAGCCCTTGCCGACGAAGCTGACGATCTCTTCCTTGCTCATCGGCGCGGTGTTGCCAAGCTGCGGATGCAGGTGGACCAGCGCCTTGAGCATGGCATTGACCGCCGCGTGGAAGTCGCCGGCAGTGTCCACCATGGTGCCGTCCAGGTCCACGATGACACCGCGGATGCCGCGCCAGTCGGTGCGCTTCATCTGCGCCGAGCTCATTGGCCTGCCTTGCCGACCTTGGCCAGCTCGCTGCGCATGGCCGACAGCACGCCCTTGTAGCCGCCGTCGGCGTCCGGCTTGCTGAACACGGCGGAACCGGCGACAAACGTGTCGGCCCCCGCCGCGGCGATCTCGGCGATGTTGTCGATCTTCACGCCACCGTCCACTTCCAGCAGGATGCGGCGTCCGGTGCGCTCGGCGTACGCGTCGATGCGCTTGCGGGCTGCGCGCAGCTTGTTGAGCGTCTCGGGAATGAAGGACTGGCCGCCGAAGCCGGGGTTGACCGACATCAGCAGGATCACGTCGATGCGGTCCATCACGTGGTCCAGGTGGTGCAGCGGCGTGGCCGGGTTGAACACCAGGCCGGCCTGGCAGCCGTGTTCGCGGATCAGCGCCAGGGAGCGGTCGATATGCTCGCTGGCTTCCGGGTGGAAGGTGATGATATTGGCGCCTGCCTTGGCGAAGTCCGGAATGATGCGGTCCACCGGGCGCACCATCAGGTGCACGTCGATCGGGGCGGTCACGTGGGGGCGGATCGCCTCGCACACCAGCGGGCCCACGGTCAGGTTCGGCACGTAATGGTTGTCCATCACGTCGAAATGGATCCAGTCGGCGCCGTCCGCGGTCACGCGCCGCACTTCCTCGCCCAGGCGGGCAAAGTCGGCGGACAGGATGGACGGGGCGATGCGGTAGGTGGGCGTGCTCATGGCGGGGCTCGAAAGGAGGGTGCTTCAAGGGGGAAGCCGGTATTTTACCCTCCCAGCGCGGGGCGCCGCTGCCACCGGACAGGCAGCTTGCGGCGGCTTAGCTTGCCGCCCCCGGAGCCATGCCGCACAATGCGGCTACCCTGATCCCGCCTCTTATGTGTCGACAATGAGCGAATACGCGTTTTCCGTGGCCGTACGTACCCAGTACCTGGCCGACCAGTCCGACCCTGAGCGCGGGCGCCATGCCTTCGCCTACACCATCACGATCCACAATACCGGCGAGGTGGCTGCGCAGCTGATCTCCCGGCACTGGGTCATCACCGATAGCGACAACGGCACCCAGGAAGTGGCTGGCCTTGGCGTGGTCGGGCACCAGCCCCTGCTCAAGCCGGGCGAGCATTTCGAGTACACCAGCTGGGCCACGATCTCGACCCCGGTGGGCTCGATGAAGGGAGAGTATTTCTGCGTGGCCGAGGATGGCCATCGCTTCGAGGTGCCGATTCCCGAGTTTGCGCTGGTCCTGCCGCGCATGTTGCACTGAGACGTTGTACTGAACGCGGCGGAACCTATTGGCCCGAAGCGCTGTCCTGATCCTGTTGGGTACGCGCCGTGCCTTGTCCCGCATTTCCTCCATGGCCCGCGCGCGACGGATGATCGTCCGGCGCGCGGCTGGGGCGCGGGTTCTTCTTGGCCGTGCCCATGGTCCAGACCACGATGAAGATCAGCAGGAAGAGCGCCAGTCCGGCCTCGAGGGCGAAGAGCAGCATGGGATGGGCTTCGAAGAACTTGCTCATGACAGGGCTACGTGGAGGCGACGGTGGGCATTGTAGGCCATCGGCAGATGCGTCCGGCCGCGATACGCTGAGTTTTCACCCAATCAAGATGGCATACCTGCATTCCCTTTTCCGACTTCCTTTTTCGTCTTCCCGCATCGCGTCGGGACGGGCAAGTCCCGCTGCCAGCGGCCGCCGGCTCGGCTGGCTCGGGCTTGCCGCCGCCGCCACGCTGCTGGCCGGCTGCATGAGCGGCCCGCCGCCCCGCATCGAAGGCCCGGGCACCCGGCCCGTGGCGCCGCCGACCGGTTCCACCCAGAAGGGCGTGCTGCAAGCCGCCAGCTGGGGCGAGATCGGCGGCTGGAGCCAGGACGACATGCGCGCCGCCTGGCCGGCGCTGCAGGCCAGTTGCCAGGCCCTGAAGAAGCGCGCCGAGTGGAACCGCGTCTGCGCGCTCGGCCTGATGGTCGATGCCGGCGACCTGGGCGCAATGCGCGCCTACTTCGAATCCAACTTCCAGCCCTTTCGCGTCGTCAACGGCGACGGCACCGATAGCGGGCTGATCACCGGCTACTACGAGCCGATCCTGCACGGCGCACGCACGCGCCAGGGACAGTACCAGGTCCCGCTGTATCGCAAGCCGCCCCAATGGGGCAACCGGGCGCTGCCGGCACGCGGCGAACTGCTGCAGAACCCGGCCCTGCGCGGCCAGGAACTGGTCTGGGTCGATGATCCCGTGGAAGCCGCGTTCCTGCAGATCCAGGGCTCCGGCCGGATCCGCCTGCAGGACGGCAGCGTCATGCGGGTGGGCTTCGGCGGCACCAACGACCAGCCGTTCCGCTCCTTCGGCAAGTGGTTGCTCGACCGCGGCGAGATCACGCCGGCGCAGGCCACCATGCAAGGCATCAAGGCCTGGGCGCGGGCCAACCCGGGGCGCGTGGATGAAATGCTCAATGTGAACCCGCGCTTCGTGTTCTTCCGCGAACTGCCGCCTAATAACGACGGCCCGGTCGGCGCGCTGGGCGTGCCGCTGACAGCCGAGCGCTCCATCGCGGTCGATCCCGCCACCATCCCGCTGGGCGTGCCGGTCTTCCTCTCGACCACGCGGCCGCTGTCGTCCGAGCCGATCCAGCGCTTGATGTTCGCGCAGGATACGGGCTCCGCCATCAAGGGCGGGGTGCGGGCCGACTTCTTCTGGGGGGCTGGCGATGCGGCAGGCGAGGCCGCCGGACGGATGAAGCAGGGCGGGCGCATGTGGGTGCTGATGCCGCGCAGCTAGGGCATGAAAGCAAGGGCCGGCCATTCCTTGGCCGGCCCTTGCTGCCTCTGCACGTTCAGCGCTTCAGCGCGGGCGCTGGTCGACGATGCGCCGCGCCTTGCCCACCGAGCGCTCCACGCCGCCGCTAGGCAGGATCTCGATGCCAACGGTGACGCCGATAAAGGCCTTGATGTCGTAGGTCAGCTGGGCACTGGCCTGATGCGTGGCCGCCGGGTCGACGCCATGTGCGCATTCCACGCGCACGGTCAGCACATCGAGATGGCCATCCTTGGTCAGCACGCATTGGTAGTGCGGCGCCAGTTCGGCGTGCTTGAGGATCAACTCCTCGATCTGCGAGGGGAACACGTTGACGCCCCGGATGATCATCATGTCGTCGGTGCGGCCAGTCACTTTCTCCATGCGGCGGAAGGCGCCGCGGGCGCTGCCGGGCAGCAGCCGCGTGAGATCCCGGGTCCTGTAACGGACGATCGGCAGGGCCTCCTTGGACAGCGACGTAAAAACCAGCTCGCCGAATTCGCCGTCGGGCAGCACCTCGCCGGTGAGGGGATCGATCACCTCCGGGTAGAAATGATCCTCCCAGATGGTCGGGCCATCCTTGGTCTGTGCGCACTCGCTGGCCACGCCCGGCCCCATGACTTCCGACAGCCCGTAAATATCCACAGCCGAGATGCCCATGCGCTTCTCGATGGCCAGGCGCATCTCGGGCGTCCACGGTTCCGCGCCGAAGATGCCGACCTTGAGGGAGCTGGCGGTCGGGTCGATGCCCTGGCGCTCGAACTCGTCGGCGATGGCCAGCATGTAGCTGGGCGTGACCATGATCACTTCCGGCTTGAAGTCCTGAATCAGCTGCACCTGCCGCTCGGTCTGGCCGCCACCGAACGGGATCGCGGTGAGCCCTGCCTTTTCCACGCCATAGTGCGCGCCGAGTCCGCCTGTAAAGAGCCCATAGCCGTAGCTGATATGCACCTTGTCGCCGCGCCGCGCGCCGGCCGCGCGGATCGAGCGCGCCACCACCGTGGCCCAGGTGTCGATGTCCTTCAAGGTGTAGCCCACCACCGTGGGCTTGCCGGTTGTGCCCGACGAGGCATGGATGCGCGCCACGCGGTCCTGCGGCACGGCGAACATCCCGAATGGGTAGCTATCGCGCAAGTCCTGCTTGGTGGTGAACGGAAAGCGGGCGAGGTCGGCCAGCGTGCGGATCTGGTTCGGGTGGACGCCGGCGGCATCGAACTTGCGGCGGTAGACCGGCGAGTTCTGATAGGCGTGGTTGAGCGACCATTGCAGGCGTTCCAGTTGCAACGCCTGCAATGCGTCGCGGCTGGCGGTCTCGATCGGCTCGAGCGGCAGATCTGTCAGGCGCGTCATGGTGTCTCCTGCGCGGGGCTTATGTTTGCTTGTATTTGTATGTGTCCGGGCCAGGCATCACTGCGCCGCGTCCGGCGGGGTGACCACATGCCCCTTGATCTGCGCGGACTTGCCGCGGAACATTGCCACCGGCTCGCCGGCGCGGTTGGTCACCCGGATATCGTAGATGCCATGCCGGCCCGACAGGACCTGCTCCGTGGCTTCTGCCGTCAGCACGTCGCCGCCTTGCACGGGTTTGAGGAACTCGATGCTGCAGCCTGCCGCCACCGTATTGATATTGTGGCTGTTGCAGGCGAAGGCAAAGGCCGAGTCGGCCAGCGTGAACATCAGGCCACCGTGGCAGATGCCGTGGCCGTTGAGGAACTCCCGGCGCACCGGCATGGACAAGCGCGCGTAGCCGGGCCGCACGGCCTCGACGCTGATGCCCAGCCAGCGGCTGCAGGTGTCGGCTTCGTACATGCTGGCGGCGGCGCTTTCCGCGAGGGCCTGGGGATTGTGGGTCAAGCTGGTCTCCTGTTGGGGCTGTTGGCTGCGCAGCGCTGCGGGCTGCGGTATTGGCGATCCTATCGCCCGGTGAAGCGCGGCGCGCGTTTTTCCAGGAAGGCGTTCACGCCCTCGGCATAGTCGGGCGACGCGCCCAGCTCACGTTGCAGGTCGCGTTCCAGGTCGAGCTGGGCATCGAGCCCCTGGCTCGCGCCGGCGTACATGGCTTGCTTGATGGCGGCCAGGGCGCGCGTCGGCTGGGCCGCCAGGTGCGTGGCCAGCGCCAGCGCCTGCTCGGGCAACAACGGATCGTCCATTGCCTCCCAGATCAGCCCCCACTTTTCGGCCTCGTCGGCGCTGAGCTTGTCGCCCGTCATGGCCAAGCCCATGGCGCGGGCCATGCCGATGCGCTTGGGCAGCAGCCAGGTGCCGCCAGAATCCGGCACCAGCCCGATCTTGACGAAGGCCTGGATGAAGCTGGCCGAGCGCGCCGCCAGCACCATGTCGCAAGCCAGCGCCAGGTTGGCTCCCGCGCCGGCCGCCGTGCCGTTGACGGCGGCAATCACCGGCAGCGGCAGCTTTTGCAGGCGCCGGATCAGCCGGTTGAACCACACATCGATCAACTCACCCAGGTCGGTCATGGCGCCGGGCGTGAAATCCAGGTCGGCCAGGTCCTGCCCCGCGCAGAAGCCGCGCCCGGCACCGGTCAGCAGCAGGGCGCGGGCGCCGCCGGCCTCCACATGGTCGAGTGCCTGCTGTAGCACGGCGTGCATTTCGCGGGTAAAGCTATTGAGCTTGTCGGGGCGATTCAGCGTGATGACCGCAACCTGGCCATGCCAGGCGAGCAGTATCGGGCCGGAAGTCAGGCTGGCTTGTGGGGGCGTGTCTGGCATCTTTCGTCTCCTGCCATGTCAGTGGAGGCTATGTCCGGCGGCACGCGGTCACTTATATATAAGAGGATCCGGATCGCCGTTTAAATTAACCGACCAGTCGGTCGGCAAATGGTAGCACTAATTTCCGCACGCGAGTATCGTCTCGCAGGGTAACGAATCGATCCACTTTCCGCTTTCCGACTTCCCATTCCAAGAGGAGAACACATGCCGTACGAGAACATTCTGGTCGAAACGCGCGGGCGCGTTGGCCTGGTGACGCTGAATCGCCCCAAGGCCCTGAACGCGCTTAACGACGCGCTGATGGATGAGTTGGGCGTGGCGCTGCTCGCCTTCGACGCCGATGAAGCCATCGGCAGCATCGTGATCACCGGCAGCGAACGCGCTTTTGCCGCAGGCGCCGATATCGGCATGATGGCCAAGTACTCCTATATGGATGTGTACAAGGGCGACTACATCACGCGCAACTGGGAAACGATCCGCCGCATCCGCAAGCCGGTGATCGCGGCTGTGGCCGGCTACGCGCTCGGCGGCGGTTGCGAACTGGCGATGATGTGCGACATCATCATTGCCGCCGATACCGCCCGCTTCGGCCAGCCCGAGGTCAAGCTGGGCACGATGCCCGGCGCCGGCGGCACCCAGCGCCTGCCCCGCGCGGTCTCCAAGGCCAAAGCCATGGACCTGTGCCTGACTTCGCGCATGATGGACGCGGCGGAAGCCGAACGCGCCGGCCTCGTGTCGCGCGTGGTTGCCGCCGACAAGCTGCTCGACGATGCGCTGGCCGCCGCCGAGACCATTGCCGGTTTCTCGTTGCCGGTGGTGATGATGATCAAGGAGTCGATCAACGCGGCTTACGAGACCAGCCTTTCCGAGGGTGTGCACCTGGAGCGCCGTTTGTTCCACTCCACCTTTGCGACGGAAGACCAGAAGGAAGGGATGGCCGCTTTTGTGGAGAAGAGGGCGCCCGATTTCAAGCATCGCTAAAACTTGATAGGTGAATACCCGAGCAGTTTCATCGGGTACTCACCTTTCGGTGCGGCGTAAGCGAGCTGCATTTTCTTTATAGATCAATGGGTTATTCCCGTGCCTTCGGCATGCATCGCATACTCATGTGACAAAACGATTGCCAAGGCCGAGGGGGTCCCCTATGATTCGCCCCCTCGCAACACGAAACGCCGCTGCAAAGCAGACGGGACAAGGGTTGCGGGGTTGGCGGGGTGGTTGGCGGCGCGAACGGCGCAGCGAGCTGAAGTAAAAAACCTGTTGACGAAACGACGATCACGCTTCATAATCTCGTTTCTCTGCTGCAGCAAACGCAGCGACGCGGTAAGCAAAGCGAACCGCGGCAAGTTCTTTAACAAACAAACAACCGATAAGTGTGGGCGCTTGATAGCGGATGCGGAAGACTTCGGTCTTTTAGCTTGCAAGTTATAAAGTGCTCGCACAGTAAAACATGTTGGTTATGTCTTCGGATGTAACCAGTCAGTTTTCTGAGAGTGAGCGACCGCTCGAAAGAGCGAGGTTCTTCGGAACCACACAGGTATTAAACTGAAGAGTTTGATCCTGGCTCAGATTGAACGCTGGCGGCATGCCTTACACATGCAAGTCGAACGGCAGCACGGGAGCAATCCTGGTGGCGAGTGGCGAACGGGTGAGTAATACATCGGAACGTGCCCTGTCGTGGGGGATAACTAGTCGAAAGATTAGCTAATACCGCATACGACCTGAGGGTGAAAGCGGGGGACCGTAAGGCCTCGCGCGATAGGAGCGGCCGATGTCTGATTAGCTAGTTGGTGGGGTAAAGGCCCACCAAGGCGACGATCAGTAGCTGGTCTGAGAGGACGATCAGCCACACTGGGACTGAGACACGGCCCAGACTCCTACGGGAGGCAGCAGTGGGGAATTTTGGACAATGGGGGCAACCCTGATCCAGCAATGCCGCGTGTGTGAAGAAGGCCTTCGGGTTGTAAAGCACTTTTGTCCGGAAAGAAATCCCTTGCTCTAATACAGCGGGGGGATGACGGTACCGGAAGAATAAGCACCGGCTAACTACGTGCCAGCAGCCGCGGTAATACGTAGGGTGCGAGCGTTAATCGGAATTACTGGGCGTAAAGCGTGCGCAGGCGGTTTTGTAAGACAGGCGTGAAATCCCCGAGCTCAACTTGGGAATGGCGCTTGTGACTGCAAGGCTAGAGTATGTCAGAGGGGGGTAGAATTCCACGTGTAGCAGTGAAATGCGTAGAGATGTGGAGGAATACCGATGGCGAAGGCAGCCCCCTGGGACGTCACTGACGCTCATGCACGAAAGCGTGGGGAGCAAACAGGATTAGATACCCTGGTAGTCCACGCCCTAAACGATGTCAACTAGTTGTTGGGGATTCATTTCTTCAGTAACGTAGCTAACGCGTGAAGTTGACCGCCTGGGGAGTACGGTCGCAAGATTAAAACTCAAAGGAATTGACGGGGACCCGCACAAGCGGTGGATGATGTGGATTAATTCGATGCAACGCGAAAAACCTTACCTACCCTTGACATGCCACTAACGAAGCAGAGATGCATTAGGTGCCCGAAAGGGAAAGTGGACACAGGTGCTGCATGGCTGTCGTCAGCTCGTGTCGTGAGATGTTGGGTTAAGTCCCGCAACGAGCGCAACCCTTGTCTTTAGTTGCTACGCAAGAGCACTCTAGAGAGACTGCCGGTGACAAACCGGAGGAAGGTGGGGATGACGTCAAGTCCTCATGGCCCTTATGGGTAGGGCTTCACACGTCATACAATGGTGCGTACAGAGGGTTGCCAACCCGCGAGGGGGAGCTAATCCCAGAAAACGCATCGTAGTCCGGATCGTAGTCTGCAACTCGACTACGTGAAGCTGGAATCGCTAGTAATCGCGGATCAGCATGCCGCGGTGAATACGTTCCCGGGTCTTGTACACACCGCCCGTCACACCATGGGAGTGGGTTTTGCCAGAAGTAGTTAGCCTAACCGCAAGGGGGGCGATTACCACGGCAGGGTTCATGACTGGGGTGAAGTCGTAACAAGGTAGCCGTATCGGAAGGTGCGGCTGGATCACCTCCTTTCAAGAGCGTGCATCTTAAGTCGAGCGTTCACACTTATCGGTTTGTTTGCTGTTACAGCCAAGGGTCTGTAGCTCAGGTGGTTAGAGCACCGTCTTGATAAGGCGGGGGTCGTAGGTTCAAGTCCTACCAGACCCACCAAGTTATAGACGGTGGTTCGATGTTGAGCTTCCGGCGTCAGTAGTATTTGGGGGATTAGCTCAGCTGGGAGAGCACCTGCTTTGCAAGCAGGGGGTCGTCGGTTCGATCCCGTCATCCTCCACCAATTACCTGGTACCTTGGATTGGTCGTCAAAGGCAAGCGCTTAGGATTGAGCGTTTGCCTTTGGCCTTGGCCAAGACGTTGCGAGACGAAGTTTCGCACGGCTGTTCTTTAACAATATGGGATGTAGTAAAGGTGTCGTGAGCGTTGATGAGACGCTGTAGTAAAACACGATACCGGGTTGTGATTGTATCAACCGAAATGTATTTAAGTGATCGAAAGATGACTTGGAATACGGCACAAATGCGAGAACTCATCCTGTAGCGAGCACGGCTTGAACGCAAGTTTGAGACACACTCGTTATAGGGTCAAGCGAACAAGTGCATGTGGTGGATGCCTTGGCGATCACAGGCGATGAAGGACGCGGTAGCCTGCGAAAAGCTTCGGGGAGCTGGCAAACAAGCTTTGATCCGGAGATGTCCGAATGGGGAAACCCGGCCCTTATGGGTCATCCCTGACTGAATACATAGGTCAGGGAAGCGAACGCGGCGAACTGAAACATCTAAGTAGCTGCAGGAACAGAAATCAACCGAGATTCCCAGAGTAGTGGCGAACGAAATGGGAAGAGCCTTGTACTCTTTAGCAGCATTGTTAGCAGAACGGGATGGAAAGCCCGGCCATAGCAGGTGATAGCCCTGTATGCGAAAACAGCGTTGTGGAACTAGGTGTACGACAAGTAGGGCGGGACACGTGAAATCCTGTCTGAAGATGGGGGGACCATCCTCCAAGGCTAAATACTCGTGATCGACCGATAGTGAACCAGTACCGTGAGGGAAAGGCGAAAAGAACCCCGGGAGGGGAGTGAAATAGATCCTGAAACCGCATGCATACAAACAGTCGGAGCCTGGAAACGGGTGACGGCGTACCTTTTGTATAATGGGTCAGCGACTTACATTCAGTGGCAAGCTTAACCGATTAGGGAAGGCGTAGCGAAAGCGAGTCCGAATAGGGCGTTCAGTCGCTGGGTGTAGACCCGAAACCAGACGATCTATCCATGGCCAGGTTGAAGGTGCGGTAACACGTACTGGAGGACCGAACCCACTAACGTTGAAAAGTTAGGGGATGAGCTGTGGATAGGGGTGAAAGGCTAAACAAGTCTGGAAATAGCTGGTTCTCTCCGAAAACTATTTAGGTAGTGCCTCGTGTCTCACCTTCGGGGGTAGAGCACTGTCATGGTTGGGGGGTCTATTGCTGATTACCCCGCCATAGCAAACTCCGAATACCGAAGAGTGCAATCACGGGAGACAGACATCGGGTGCTAACGTCCGGTGTCAAGAGGGAAACAACCCAGACCGCCAGCTAAGGTCCCTAAGATTGGCTAAGTGGGAAACGAAGTGGGAAGGCTAAAACAGTCAGGAGGTTGGCTTAGAAGCAGCCATCCTTTAAAGAAAGCGTAATAGCTCACTGATCGAGTCGTCCTGCGCGGAAGATGTAACGGGGCTAAGCCAGTCACCGAAGCTGCGGATGCACGTAAGTGCATGGTAGGAGAGCGTTCTGTAAGCCTGTGAAGGTGTCTTGTAAAGGATGCTGGAGGTATCAGAAGTGCGAATGCTGACATGAGTAGCGATAAAGGGGGTGAAAAGCCCCCTCGCCGTAAGCCCAAGGTTTCCTACGCAACGTTCATCGGCGTAGGGTGAGTCGGCCCCTAAGGCGAGGCAGAGATGCGTAGCTGATGGGAAGCAGGTTAATATTCCTGCACCGTCGTATGATGCGATGGGGGGACGGATCGCGGAAGGTTGTCCGGGTGTTGGAAGTCCCGGTCCCTGCATTGGAGAAGGCGCTTAGGCAAATCCGGGCGCGGAATTCAAGGATGCGGGGCGAGCGGCCTAGTGCTGCGAAGCAATTGGAAGTGGTTCCAAGAAAAGCCTCTAAGCTTCAGTCATACGAGACCGTACCGCAAACCGACACAGGTGGGCGAGATGAGTATTCTAAGGCGCTTGAGAGAACTCGGGAGAAGGAACTCGGCAAATTGGTACCGTAACTTCGGGATAAGGTACGCCCTTGTAGCTTGACTGGCCTGCGCCAGGAGGGTGAAGGGGTTGCAATAAAATGGTGGCTGCGACTGTTTAATAAAAACACAGCACTCTGCAAACACGAAAGTGGACGTATAGGGTGTGACGCCTGCCCGGTGCCGGAAGATTAAATGATGGGGTGCAAGCTCTTGATTGAAGTCCCGGTAAACGGCGGCCGTAACTATAACGGTCCTAAGGTAGCGAAATTCCTTGTCGGGTAAGTTCCGACCTGCACGAATGGCGTAACGATGGCCACACTGTCTCCTCCCGAGACTCAGCGAAGTTGAAGTGTTTGTGATGATGCAATCTCCCCGCGGCTAGACGGAAAGACCCCATGAACCTTTACTGTAGCTTTGCATTGGACTTTGAACCGATCTGTGTAGGATAGGTGGGAGGCTTTGAAGCGTGGACGCTAGTCTGCGTGGAGCCGTCCTTGAAATACCACCCTGGTTTGTTTGAGGTTCTAACCTTGGTCCGTGAATCCGGATCGGGGACAGTGCATGGTAGGCAGTTTGACTGGGGCGGTCTCCTCCCAAAGTGTAACGGAGGAGTTCGAAGGTACGCTTGGTACGGTCGGACATCGTACCTAAAGTGCAATGGCAAAAGCGTGCTTAACTGCGAGACCGACAAGTCGAGCAGGTGCGAAAGCAGGACATAGTGATCCGGTGGTTCTGAATGGAAGGGCCATCGCTCAACGGATAAAAGGTACTCTGGGGATAACAGGCTGATACCGCCCAAGAGTTCATATCGACGGCGGTGTTTGGCACCTCGATGTCGGCTCATCTCATCCTGGGGCTGTAGCCGGTCCCAAGGGTATGGCTGTTCGCCATTTAAAGAGGTACGTGAGCTGGGTTTAAAACGTCGTGAGACAGTTTGGTCCCTATCTGCCGTGGGCGTTGGAATCTTGACGGGGGCTGCTCCTAGTACGAGAGGACCGGAGTGGACGTACCGCTGGTGTACCTGTTGTCTCGCCAGAGGCATCGCAGGGTAGCTATGTACGGAAGAGATAACCGCTGAAAGCATCTAAGCGGGAAACTCGCCTGAAGATGAGGATTCCCTGGAGCCTTGAGCTCCTTGAAGGGTCGTTCGAGACCAGGACGTTGATAGGCTGGGTGTGGAAGCGCAGTAATGCGTTAAGCTAACCAGTACTAATTGCCCGTAAGGCTTGATCCTATAACCAGTGTGTTTCTACCTGGTGTGAGTGTCGCGTGCCGCTGCGCAGCAGCTTGGCCGATACGCACAACCCCTTACTACATCCCTATTCGCTGCGTTGAGCAACCCTCAGCGCGGCCACCGTTTATGCCTGGTGACCATAGCGAGTTGGAACCACCCCTTCCCATCCCGAACAGGACCGTGAAACGACTCCACGCCGATGATAGTGCGGATACCCGTGTGAAAGTAGGTAATCGCCAGGCTCTCCCTTGAAACCCCCCAGTACGAAAGTACTGGGGGGTTTTGCTTTTGTGCGATCGAAAGTGGCCGCAAAAGTGGCTGCAATTTCGTGCGATCGAAAATAGCATTTGAAATAGCGCTGTCGCTACACCAGGAATCCCCGCATCAGGGTACCCGAGCCTTCCTTCGTCCATATCCTTCTGCTACCGTTTGCCTCAAGCTCCGGCTTGGTCCGGCGTGACGCGGTTCGACGCATTGATGCAGTTCGAAATGCAGTTCGAAAGATTGAAACAAGTCCGGGCCGGTGAGCGCCAACAGGCGTGACTAGGCGGTGGCATCCAGGTTTGGGGGATGAATGGCGGCCAGATTTTGCCTGTTGGTACTGACCAGCGTGGTAGGTGCGCTTGTTTTGACGGGTTGCGGCACACTCGGAACGGGGTCCGCACCGCAGGGACCGATCCCGCTGTCGGGGCCTGGCGCCATGGCTGCGCTCTCGTCGAACGACTGCAGCAGTTTTGCCGCGCACATTGAGCAGCTCAGGCTAGCCGAACCGGCGCAGACGCCGATTTCCGCCGAGCGCGCGACAGCGGGCCTGATCGCAACGAGCCAAGACCCCGCCGAAGCCGATCATGGCGAGTCCAACGAGCCGGAAGAGCATCCTACGCTGAAGCGCCTGCCTTTGTTCTCCGCGACACCAAGCGGGCTTGGCAAGCCGGCAGGCTGGCAGCCCTGGACCGTCAATCGCAACAAAATTCCCACGCGCTATACCCTGACAGAAGTCGACCAACGCATGGTGTTGCATGCCGAAGCCGACAGTTCTGCATCCGGCCTGTACGTACCACTGGTCGGGCGCGACCCGGGCATGCTGAACTGGACGTGGAAGACGCGCGACGTCATCCGTAGCGCTGACAACTCACTGGCCCCGCGCGAGGACTCGCCGCTGCGCATCTTCGTCGCCTTCGATGGCGACAAAGGCAGCCTCTCGTTAAAGGATCAGCTGATGTACGAAATGGCGCGGCTGACAACGGGGCGGGAGATGCCTTATGCCACGCTGATGTACATCTGGGGCGGGCGCAAGCCTGAAGGATCCGTGGTGTCGAATCCGCACACTGAGCGTGTGCGGATGATCGTGGTCGACTCCGGTACCCGGCATACCGGCGAATGGCGTTGCCACCGGCGCGACCTGCGCGCCGACTACCGCAAGGTCTTCGGGGCAGATCCGGGCAAGGTGGTGGCGATCGGCCTCATGACCGATACCGACAACACCAGGAGCCGCGCCGAAAGCTGGTACGGCGACATCGCGCTGGACTGACGCGCGCTCAAGCCGGCGCGAGCCACTTCTCCGCCAGCTTCACGAAGAAGGTCGAGCCGACCGGCAGGATCTCGTCGTTGAAGTCGTAGCTGGGGTTGTGCAGCATGCAGGGACCAAGGCCATGGCCGGCTTCGCGGTGTACGCCTTCGCCATTGCCGATGAACAGGTAGCACCCGGGCTTTTCCAGCAGCATGAAGGAGAAGTCCTCGGCGCCCATGGTCGGCTCGATATTGCCGTCGACATTGCCTGCGCCCACCAGCTCGCTCGCCACTTCGACGGCGAACGCGGTTTCTGTTGCGCTGTTGACGGTGGGCGGATAGTTGCGGTGAAACTCAAATTCAACGGTGCAATCGAAGGCGCTGGCAACCGCCTTGGAGACTTCCTCCATGCGGCGCTCGATCAGGTCGAGCACCGGCAGCGTGAAAGTGCGCACCGTGCCGCCGATCCAGACCTGGTCCGGCACGATATTGGTGGCATCGCCGCCATGGAACTGCGTGACCGAGATCACGGCGGCATCGATCGGGCGCTTGTTGCGCGTAATGATGCCCTGCAGCGCGGACACGATCTGCGCACCGGTGAAAACCGGGTCGTTGCCGTTGTGCGGCAACGCAGCATGCGCGCCCTTGCCGCGCACGACGATGCGGAATTCATTGCTCGACGCCATCAACGGGCCGGCGGTGGTGCCGAAGCTGCCAGCTGGCATGCCGGGCCAGTTGTGCATGCCAAACACGGCGTCGCACGGGAAGCGCTCGAACAGGCCATCCTTGATCATCTCGCGCGCGCCGCCTCCGCCTTCTTCTGCCGGCTGGAAGATCAGGTTGATGGTGCCATCGAAATTCCGGTGCTCGGCCAGATAGCGTGCCGCACCCAGCAGCATTGCCGTGTGGCCGTCATGGCCGCAGGCATGCATGCGGCCGTCGTGCTGCGAGCGGTGGCCGAAGGTGTTGGCCTCCTGCAGCGGCAGGGCATCCATGTCGGCGCGCAGGCCGATGCTGCGCTTGCTGCTGCCGTTGCGAATCACGCCGACCAGGCCAGTGGTGCCTAGGCCGCGATGGACCTCGATGCCCCAGGCAGCGAGGTTCTGCGCCACCACGTCGGAGGTCCGTTCCTCCTTGAAGCAAAGCTCCGGATGGGCATGGATGTCACGTCGGATGCTGCGGATTTCAGGCTGCGCCTGAAGAATTTCGGGGATGAGTGTCATGATGCCAGTTGAGGGCGAAGGATACCCCGATCATACGATGCCTTAGTCCAAAGCGCCAAAGCAGGCGCCCGGCAGGACACTTCCGCCACTTTCACCAGCGCTTGCGCAGCGCATCATCGCCAATCAGCGCGGGGGTTTCCCCGCATTGCCCCGCATGGTGCAGTGCTGGAACAGTTCATGCTTGATGTGCTTGCCTGGCAACGTTGCCGCTTGTCGCGTCCGTAGCCGCACCAAAATGCGGCGCCTGGCGCGATATGCCTGCGCTGCCCTTAGTAGTCATTTGCCACATTTCTTCCCGGGAGAGTTGCGCGATGTCCCTTCGCACATGCAAGAAGGCATTCGGTGCCATGGTGGTAACCGCGGCCATGAGCTTCGGTTTTGCCAGCCAGGCCCACGCGGTCGATTTCAAGCTGGCCATGAGTTCGCCCCCGACCTCGATGGATCCGCACTTCTACAACCTGTTCTCCAACATCAACGTCTCCGAGCACATGTTCGAGTGCCTGGTGAAGATGGATGCGGACAGCAAGATCATTCCCGGCCTGGCCGAGTCCTGGAAGCTGGTGAACAACCTGACCTGGGAATTCAAGATCCGCAAGGGCGTGAAATTCCACGACGGCTCGGAGCTCACCACCGACGATATCGTCTGGTCGCTCGAGCGTCCGTCCACTATCCAGAACAGCCCGGGCAAGTTCGACGTCTACACCAAGGCGATCATCAACAAGAAGGTGATCGACAAGTACACCATCCAGCTCACCACCAACACGCCGTATCCGCTGATGCTGAACGACCTGACGTCGATCTTCATCGTGCAGAAGAAGGCCACGCAGGGCCTGACCTCGGACGACTTTGCGCAAGGCAAGGGCATGATCGGCACCGGCCCCTTCAAGTTCGTCAGCTACGCGCGCGACGACCGGGTCGAACTGGTGAAGAACCCCGACTACTGGGGGCCCAAGCCCGCCTGGGACAAGGTGACGCTGCGCTTCATCCCGAACCCGGCGACCCGCATGGCAGCGCTGCTGTCCGGCGACGTGCAGGCGATCGAGAACGTGCCGACGCCGGACTTGCCGCAGGTGCGCAAGGATCCGAAGCTGTCCTTCTTCTCCAAGATCTCGCATCGCGTGATCTACCTGTACACCGATGACAAGAAAGACAAGTCGCCTTTTGTCACCACCAAGGAAGGCGCGCCAATGGACAAGAACCCGCTGAAGGATGCGCGCGTGCGCAATGCCATCAGCATGGCCATCAACCGCCAAGGCATCAAGGACCGCCTGATGGAAGGCCTCGCCGAGCCGACCAACAACCTGGTGCCGCCCACGCTGTTCGGCTACAACCCGAACCTGAAGACGGTCAAGTACGACCCGGAAGGCGCCAAGAAGCTGCTGGCCGAGGCGGGTTACCCGAACGGTTTCGGCATCACCCTGCACACGCCTAACAACCGCTACGTCAACGACGAGAAGATCGCCCAGACCATTGCACAGAACCTGACCCGCATCGGCATTGCGACCAAGGTCGAGGGCATGCCGATGGCGACCTATTCTTCCAAGGGTATCAAGCACGAATTCTCGTTCGGCTTGCTGGGCTGGGGCGCGCAAACCGGCGAAGTGAGCTCGCCGCTGCGCGCGCTGCTGGCGTGCGAGGATCCGAAGAAGGGCTTTGGCACGACCAACTGGGGCGAGTACTGCAATCCGAAGATGGACGTGGTGCTGGAAAAGGCGCTGGCCACCGTGGATGACGGCGAGCGTTCCAAGCTGCTGCAGGAAGCTACCGCGATCGCCATCAACGATGGCGGTATCATCCCGATCCACCAGCAGGTGACCACCTGGGCCACCCAGAAGGGCATCACATATGTGCCGCGTACCGACGAACGCACGTACGCGCACAATTTCAAGCCGCAGTGAAGTAAAGGCCTGAGCAGTAGCGGGTAGAGGTTAGCGGTGAGGCCGGGGAGCGCGACCACCATGTCGCGCTCCCCGGACACAAGATCATCTGCAGGTAAAGGCGGGAAGCGTCCGCGGTCTGGGTGGCCGCTTCCCGGCGAATCATCCCCGGACGGTAGCCGGGCCTAGCCACGAGCCGACTGCCGGTGCAGCCAGGCGGCGCCCACAGGCGCCGTGGCCTGTCATCGGCGAAGGAAAGCTTCCGAACATGCTGGTTTTCATTATCCGGCGCTTGATGCAGAGCGTAGTCGTGCTCTTCGTCATGTCGCTATTGGTTTTCCTGGGCGTCTTTGCCATCGGCAACCCGGTCGATATCCTGATCAATCCTCAGGCCGACCAGGAAGACATCAAGCGCACCATCGCGGCGCTCGGACTCGACAAGCCCCTCTGGGAGCAATACTGGATCTTCCTGCGCAACGCGCTGCACGGGGACCTCGGCACCTCGTTCGCGCACGGCACGCCCGCGCTCAAGCTGATCTTCGAGCGCATGCCGGCCACCATGGAGCTGGCCGTGTGCGCCATCCTGCTGGCCGTGCTGCTCGGCATCCCGCTCGGGCTGTGGGCGGGCCTGCGTCCTGGCGGCGTGGCTGGCAAGACCATCATGGGTGTCTCCATCCTCGGCTTCTCGCTGCCCACCTTCTGGGTCGGGCTGATGCTGATCATGGTGTTCGCGGTGCAACTGGGCTGGCTGCCGTCCAACGGGCGCGGTGAAACCACCTCGCTGCTAGGCATCCCCGTCAGCTTCCTGACGGTGGACGGCCTGCGCCACTTGCTGCTGCCGGCGGTGACGCTGTCGCTGCTCAACATCGCCATGGTGATCCGTCTCACGCGGGCCGGCACGCAGGAAGCGATGCTGATGGACTACGTAAAGTTCGCGCGGGCCAAGGGCCTGTCGAATACGCGCATCGTGGGCGTGCATGTGCTCAAGAACATCATGATCCCCATCGTCACGGTGATTGCCCTGCAGTTCGGCTCGATCATCGCCTTTGCCATCGTGACCGAATCGATCTTCGCCTGGCCCGGCATGGGCAAGCTGATCATCGATTCCATCCAGTTGCTCGACCGGCCGGTCATCGTGGCCTACCTGATGGTGATCGTGACGTTGTTCATCCTGATCAACCTGCTGGTGGACATCATCTATAGCGTGCTCGATCCGCGCGTGCGTATCGCCGACAACAAGGGCTGAGCTCATGACAACCGCAACCGAAACCACTGCGGCCCCGCCGCTAGCCGAGCAGACCCCGCTGCGGCGCTTCGCCAGCCAGTTCTTGTCGAGCAAGATCGCCGTGACCGGACTGACCTTGCTGATCGTCATCTTGCTGATCGCGCTGTTGGCGCCCTGGCTGTCGCCGCAGAACCCGTATGACCTTGCTACGCTCGATGTGCTCGATGCACGCATGGCCCCGGGCGAGCAGTCCGGCAGTGGCATGACATTCCTGCTTGGCTCGGACGAGCAGGGCCGCGACATTCTCTCGGCCGTGATGTACGGCCTGCGCATCAGCATTGGCGTGGGCGTGGTCAGCACCGTGATCGCGCTGCTGCTGGGTGCCACGCTCGGCCTGATCGCCGGTTTCCTGGGCGGCCGCGTCGAGGCCATCATCATGCGCGTGGCCGACCTGCAGCTGTCGTTCCCGCCCATCCTGCTGGCGTTGATCCTGCTGGCGTTCCTGCGGCCCGGCATCGGCAATATCGTGATCGCGCTGGTAGCGGTGCAGTGGGCTTACTACGCCCGCACCACCCGCAGCGCGGCGCTGGTGGAGCGGCGCAAGGAATATATCGAGGCCGCCACCTGCCTGGGCCTGCCGCCGGGGCGGATCATGTTCCGCCACCTGCTGCCCAACTGCCTGCCGCCACTGATCGTGATCGCGGCGCTGCAGGTGGCGTCCGCCATCACGCTGGAGGCCACGTTGTCCTTCCTCGGCCTGGGCGTGCCCATTACCGAGCCGTCGCTGGGCTCGCTGATCGCCAACGGACAGCAATACATGTTGTCCGGCAAGTACTGGATCAGCTTCTTCCCGGGTATCGCGCTGGTGGTCACCATCGTGGCCATGAACCTGGTCGCCGACCAGCTTCGCGATGTACTCAATCCGCGCCTGCAAACGCAGTAACGCAGCACGACAGGAGCGAACATGAGCAAACCGACCCTTGTGGTGGAAGGCCTCAAAACCCAGTTTTTCACGCGCGGCGGCGTCGCGCGCGCGGTCGACGATGTCTCGTTCTCGGTTGGCCGCGGTGAGATCATGGGCCTGGTGGGCGAGTCCGGATCGGGCAAATCGATGACTGGCTACTCGATTATGGGACTGATCGATCCGCCCGGCAAAGTGGTGGATGGCCGCATCGAGCTGACCAGCCGCGACGGCGTCACGCGCGACCTGCGCAACCTCACGCCGGCGCAGATGCGCGATGTGCGCGGCAACCGCATCGCGATGATCTTCCAGGACCCGATGATGACGCTGAACCCGGTCCTGCGCATCGACACGCAGATGATCGAGGCCGTGCTGGCGCATGAAAAAGTCGACAAGGCGGTGGCGCGCGAGCGCTCCCGCAATGCGCTGGCCCGCGTCGGCATTCCTTCGCCGGACGAGCGCCTGCGCGCCTATCCCCACCAGTTCTCGGGCGGCATGCGCCAGCGCGTGGCGATTGCCATCGCGCTGCTCAACAAGCCCGACCTGATCATCGCCGATGAGCCCACCACCGCGCTGGACGTAACCATCCAGGGCCAGATCCTGTACGAGATGCAGAAGCTGTGCCGCGAGTCCGGCACCGCGCTGATCTGGATCACCCACGACCTGTCCGTGGTGGCCGGCCTGGCCGATACCGTGTGTGTGATGTACGCCGGCAAGATCGTCGAAGCCGGCGATGTGCGCCAGGTGCTGGAGCGGCCCGAGCATCCCTACACGCACGGCCTGATCAGCTCCGCGCCGTCGCGTAACCCGCGTGGCGCGCCGCTGCGGCAGATTCCCGGCATGACGCCATCGTTGCTGAACCTGCCGGCTGGTTGTGCCTTCCGTGAGCGCTGCACCTACGCCACCGATGTATGCAAGACCGCGCCGCCGCTCGACACTGCGGCAGACGGGCGCCGCCTGCGCTGCTTTCATCCGGTTCTCTCCCAGCAGGAGGCCGCATGAGCGCCGCCGTTGTTGATCCCGCCCTCGCCGCCATGACGACCGATTCCAGCGCCGAACCCACGCCCAACGCGCCCATCCTCGAATTGCAGGGCGTGTCCAAGCGCTTTGTCAAATCGCTCGATGCCGCAGCCAAGATCGCCAACCTCTTCGGCGCAGGCGCGAAGGAGGAGGTGGTGCATGCGGTCGACCGTGTCGACCTGTCCATTCGCGCGGGCGAGGTGGTGGGCCTCGTCGGAGAATCCGGCTGTGGCAAGTCCACGCTGGGCCGCATGGCGGTGGGCCTGCATTCGCTGACCGAAGGCTCACGCCTGTGGCGGGGCGTTGACCTGGACCGCCTGCCGCCGGAAAAGAAGCGCGAGAAGCAGCTGGCGATCCAGATGATCTTCCAGGATCCGTATGCATCGCTGAATCCGCGCCTGCGCGTGATGGATATCGTTGGCGAGGCGCCGGTCGTGCACGGCATGGTGCCGGCCAGCGAGCAGAAGCGCTACGTGGAAGACATGCTGGTGCGCGTGGGCATGGACCCCACCGTGCTGCGCCGCTTTCCGCACCAGTTCTCGGGCGGGCAACGCGCGCGCATCGGCATTGCGCGCGCGCTGGCGGTCAAGCCGGAATTCCTGGTGTGCGATGAGTCGGTGGCGGCGCTGGATGTCTCGATCCAGGCGCAGGTGCTGAATCTCTTCATGCGCTTGCGGCAGGACCTGAACCTGACCTACCTGTTCATCAGCCATGACCTGGGCGTGGTCAAGCACATCAGCGACCGGGTGGTGATCATGTATCTGGGGCGGGTGGTGGAGTCGGCGCCGGCGGAAGATGTCTTCGCCAGCCCCAACCATCCCTACACGCAGGCGCTGCTGGCTGAGGCCCCGAAGCTGGAGGTGGGCAAGAAGACCTTCGTGGCGATCAAAGGCGAGATTCCCTCGCCGCTGAACCCGCCACCGGGTTGCCATTTCCATCCGCGCTGCCCGCATGCGATGCCGCGTTGCCGGGAGGAACAGCCACTGTTGAAGGAAATCGCGCCGATGCGGTTTTCGGCTTGCCACCTGAACGACATGGCGTAGGTGCTGTCGGCATCGGGCCCGTCTCACGCGTGCGCGAGACGGGCCATGTGCCCATCAGCGGATGACCTGCCCCCGCGAGTTGATGATGGTCATCTCGACAAATTTCGAGCCGACGTGGCTGTCCGGGCTGAAGTTGATGATGTAGCCGCCGAGGTCGACGTTTCTCATGCTTTCCAGCGCGGTGATCAGCTTTTCGCGGGTGAGGTCCTTGCCGGCACGGCGCGTGCCTTCGACAAAGGCCTTGGCGGCGATGAAGCCTTCGATGCTGGCGTAGTCGAACTCGTTGGGCTTGCCCGCCGCCTGCAGCAGGCGCAGGTATTCGCGCACCACCGGCAGCGTGGCGTTGCCAGGGTGAGGCATGACTTGCGAGATGATCACGCCGCTGCCCTTGGCGCCGACTTCCTTGGCGAGTGCCTGGGTGCCGACGAACGAGACGTTATAGAACTGGCCATTGAAGCCGCGGCGCAGCGCTTCCTTCACGAAGGCACCAGTGGTCCGGTACGCGTTGATCATCACCACCGCGTCGGGCTTGGACTTCATGGAGCCCTGCATGGCGTCACCGATCTCCACCGTATTACGCACCACGCCCTCGCGGGCGACGATCTGCACGCCGCTGTCGGGCGCGGCCTTGAGGGCGCGCTCGAGCGCTTCCAGGCCGGCCTTGCCGTAGGCGTCCTCGTTGTAGACCACGGCGACCCGCTTGAGGCCGGTGACGCGGACCTGGCGCAGGATGGCCTCGGCTTCCTCGTTGAAACCGGCGCGCACGTGGAAGGCATAGCGGTTGAGCGGCTCGCGCAGCGACTGGGCGCCGCTGTAGGGGGCGAAGAACGGCACCTTGGCCTGGGTGGCCAGCGGCAACGAGGCCTCGCCGGTCTCCGTGCCGACGTAGCCGAACAGCGCGAAGGCACGGTCCTCGTCGATCAGCGCGCGGGTATTCTTGGCGGCGGATTCCGGCTCGTTGAAATCGTCCAGCACCTTGAGCTCGATCTTGCGGCCGTAGATGCCGCCGTGCTGGTTGATGTAGTCGAAGTAGAGCCGCGCGCCAGAATTGAGCTGCTTGCCTAGCATGGCGGTAGGCCCGGTGAGCGCGGCCGACTGGCCCAGCAGGATAGTGTCCGCGCTGACGCCGTTCTCGGCGCTGGCATTGGCAACGAATGAGCCGATGGCGCATGCCACCAGCAGGCCGGCAATGCGCCAGCCCCTGACCCCAGAATGCACTTGCATGGTTTCCCCGTGAGAAACGGTGTTTTCTTTACCCGTGAATGCCTTGCCGGTCTGTGCCGGCGCTGTCCTGGCGCCATCCCCTGGCGCAGCGTCGGGCTATCATAATCGAATACAATCGGAGCCTAACAATTTCCCCCGGCGGCGCCCGTCGGGGCGACGCCGGCATACAACACGCGATGCCACCAGGCTAGTCCGGCAACGGCCTTTCCTGCACGGTGACCAGGTCCCGCCGCGTGTGGCCGCTCAGCCGCCCCAATGCTGCTGCCCCATGGCAGTCGCGCCGCCCGTCCCCAATCGCTTGCCAGGAGAATCCATGGCTTCCCGCATCGTCCGTGCCGCTTGCCCGCACGATTGTCCTGATACCTGTGCCTTGCTCGTCACCGTCGAAGACGGCCGCGCGACCAAGGTGGCGGGAGATCCCGACCATCCCGGCACCCAGGGCGTGCTGTGCACCAAGGTTTCGCGCTACACGGACCGCACTTACCACCCCGACCGCCTGCTGACGCCGATGAAGCGGGTCGGCCGCAAGGGCGAAGGCAAGTTCGAGCCGATTTCCTGGGACGAGGCGCTGGACACCGTGGCCACCCGCTTGTCCGCCATCGCCGCGCGTGACCCGCAGGCCATCCTGCCGTACAGCTATGCCGGCACCATGGGGCTGGTGCAGGGCGAGAGCATGGCGGCGCGCTTCTTTCACAAGCTGGGCGCCTCGCTGCTTGACCGCACGATCTGCGCCAGCGCCGGTGCCACCGCGCTGCGCTATACCTATGGAGCCAGCATCGGCATGGATATCGAGCATGTGCCCGATGCCAAGCTCATCATCATCTGGGGCGGAAACCCCATTGCCTCCAACCTGCATTTCTGGACGCGGGTGCAGCAAGCCAAGCGGCGCGGCGCCACCCTGGTGGCGATCGACCCGTATCGCTCGCTGACCGCCGAGAAATGCCATCGCCACATCGCCTTGATGCCCGGCACCGACGGCGCGCTGGCGCTGGCGATGATGCACGTGCTGATGCGCGATGACCTGCTCGACTTTGAGTACATCGCGAGCCACACGGTGGGCTTCGAGGCACTGCGCGAGCGTGCCCTGGCCTACACCCCGCAGCGCGCGGCCGAGATTTGCGGCGTCAGCGTGGACGACATCGAATGGCTCGCCGGCCTCTACGGGCAACTCGCGGTGCGCGAGCGCCAGCCGGTGGCGATCCGCCTGAACTATGGCATGCAGCGTTCGCACGGCGGCGGCCAGGCGGTGCGCGCGGTGGCCTGCCTGCCGTCGCTCGTGGGGGCCTGGCGCCACGCGGCCGGGGGCCTGCAGCTGTCCACGTCGGGATTCTTCCCGGTGGACAACCTGGCGCTGCAGCGCCCGGACCTGCTGCCGGGCCTGCCGGCGCTGCCACGCACGGTCAACATGAGCACCATCGGCGACGCGCTGCTGGATGCCGGTGACGGCGCGGGCAACCCGAAGATCGAGGCGCTGGTGGTCTACAACAGCAACCCGGTGGCGGTGGCGCCGCAGTCGACCAAGGTGGCCGAAGGCTTCGCGCGTGAGGACCTGTTCACCGTGGTGCTGGAGCAGTTCCGCACCGATACGGCTGACTATGCCGACATCCTGCTGCCGGCCACCACCCAACTCGAGCACGTGGATGTGCACAAGGCCTACGGCCATACGTATTTCCTGGCCAACAACCAGGCCATCGCGCCGCTGGGCGAGGCCGTGCCTAACACCGAGATCTTCCGCCGCCTGGCCCAGCGCATGGGCTTTGCCGAGCCGTGCTTTGCCGATAGCGACGAGGATATCGCCGCCCAGGCCATCGTGGCCACGGACCCGCGCGCGGCAGGCATCAGTTGGGAGTCCCTCAAGGCACAGGGCTGGCAAAAGCTCAACCTGCCGGTGGCGCCGCTCGCCGAGGGCGGCTTTGCCACGGCGTCCGGCAAGTGCGAGTTCTATTCGGAGATCATGCGCCGCGACGGCCTCGATCCCTTGCCCGACTACGTGCCCCCGTACGAGACCCCCGCGACCGCGCCGGAACTGGCCGCGCGCTATCCGCTGGCGATGATCTCGCCGCCGGCGCGCAATTTCCTCAACAGCTCGTTCGTCAACGTCGACAGCCTGCGCGCCACCGAAGGCGAGCCGCACCTGGACATCCATCCTGAGGACGCCGCCCCGCGTGGCATCGCCAGCGGCAGCATGGTGCGTGCCTTCAACGACCGCGGCAGCATGCTGGCGCGGGCCCGCGTGACCGACCGGGCCCGGCGCGGGCTGGTGGTGGGGCTGTCGATCTGGTGGAAGAAGCTGGCGCCGGATGGCAAGAACGCCAACGAGCTCACCAGCCAGCGGCTGACCGACCTGGGCCGTGCGCCGGTGTTCTACGATTGCCTGGTGCAAGTGGAAGCGGCGTCCGCCACCGCCACCCCCTAGCCACCATGAACCTGCGCCCGGCACGCACGCTTCAAGCCCTGGCTGCACTTGGGCTTGCCGCGCTGTTGTCCGGCTGTGACACGGTTGGCTACTATGCGCAATCGATCGGCGGCCACCTTGGGGTGATGGCGGATTCCCGGCCATTGCCCGACGCCATCGCCGCGGCGCAGCAAGCCAAGGACACCCGGCTGGCTCAGCGCCTGGCTCTGGCCGGCACCATCCGCGACTTTGCCTCGCATGAGCTGAAGCTGCCGGACAACGGCAGCTACCGGCGCTACGCTAACCTGCACCGGTCGTATGTGGTGTGGAGCGTGTTCGCCACCTCCGAGCTGTCGATGGAACTGCACAAGTGGTGCTTCCTGGTGGTGGGCTGCATCAGCTACCGCGGCTACTACGCGCAGGCGGATGCCGACGGCTATGCGCAGGGCCTGCGCAAGGAGGGCCTGGAGCCGTATGTCGCCGGCATCCCGGCGTATTCCACGCTGGGCTATTTCGACGACCCGTTGCTCAATACCTTCGTTTACCAGCCCGAAGGCGAGCTGGCACGGCTGATCTTCCACGAACTGGCGCACCAGGTGGTCTATGTGCGCGATGACACTACCTTCAACGAGTCTTTTGCCACCGCGGTGGAAACGGCCGGGGTGGAGCGCTGGCTGGCGCTGGCGGCATCGCCCGACGCCCGCGCCAGCTACCGCCAGTACGACCTGCGCCGCCAGCAATTCCGCGCGATGCTGCTGGACACGCGCGACCGGCTCGATACGCTCTATCACTCGCCACTGTCAGACGATGCCAAGCGGGCGGGCAAGGCGGAAATCTTCGCCGGCCTGCGTGTGCGCTATGCGAAGCTCAAGGAAGAGTGGGGCGGCTACAGCGGCTACGATCGCTGGTTCGAGCGGCCGCTGACCAATGCGCAGCTTGCCGCGGTGGCGACCTACCAGCAATGGGTGCCGGCTTTCACGGTGCTCCTGGCGCAAAACGGTGGCGACTGGACCGCGTTCTATGCCGAGGTCCGGCGCATCGGCGAGCTGCCGCGTGCCGATCGCGATGCCCGCCTGCGCCAGCTGGCGCCGCCGGCCAGTGGCGGCGACGCGCTGAGCGCCGGCGAGAGCGAGACCGCGGTAGGGGCCGCGCTCGGCGCGGCACGCGCCAGCGGCGCGCCCGACACGCCATCCGCGACTGCGGCTAGCGCCAAGCCTTGATGGACTGACTAGGTGCCCGCTGGGCGCTTCATCCGGCAGACCGACGGCAGGTTCAGGTCTGCCCCTGCCGTCGTGCTGTCGAGGCGGAAGCCGTACTGCGTGCCTTCCACGCCAACCTTGACGGTCTTGCCGTCCACTGGCGCGATGGTCGAGACCACCTGCGGCAGCAGCAACTGGTGATCGCTCTTGCGCATCAGCACGTCGCCAACGGGCGAGCGGTACTGCATGCCCTCGAGCGCGAATGCGATGCGGGTCGGGTCGTCGGAGTTCGCGTGGCGCATCGCCGCGCTGAGCATCTGCACGGCAATCAGCACGCGCGGGGCGAAGTACTCGCCCGCCGGGGTTTGCCTGACCCGCGCCGCCAGCGCAGCCAGCACCGGATCGTCGCCGTTGGGCAGGTACTCGGCGACCCAGGTCAGGTGGGCGTTCTTTGCCTGCGACACGGCCAGCACGGTGCCGGGCGCGCCGCCGCCGCTATGGTTCAGGTAGTTCAGTTCGTAGCCGGCCTCGCCGCCGGCCTTGATCAGCAGGCCGAGTTCCTGGCCCCAGTTGCCCGTGACCACGGTATCGGCGCCGCTTTCCTTGATCCGGCTCATGTACGGCGCGAAGTCCTTGACTCGCGCCAGCGGGTGCAGCGCCTCGCCGACGAACTGCACGTCGGGCCGCGCTCCCGCGATCATCTGCCGGCCCAGTGCTGCCCAGATGCGGCCCTGGGTGTAATCCTGGTTTAGCAGGTAGACCTTGTGCATGCCCTTTTGCTCACGCGCGAAATTGGCCAGCGCGCGCATTTTCATCGCCGTGTTCGCCTCGGTGGCGAAGTGCCAGAAGCTGCAGCGCGTGCCCGTCAGGTCGGGGTCGAGCGAAGCGTAGTTCATGATCAGCACGCGCTGCCCGGGGTTGCGCTCGTTGTGCCGGTTGACGGCCTCCACCAGCGCCGTGACCACCGGCGAGCCAGATGCGCCGGTGAACACCACGTGCACGCCAGCGTCGATCGCGCTTTGCAGCGCGATGAGGCTTTCCTGCGCGGAGAGCTTGTTGTCGTAGCTCACCAGCGCGTAGTTGCGCCCGAGCACGCCGCCTTGGGCGTTGGCGTCGTCGAGCGCGAACTTCAGGTTGGCCTGGAAGATCTGGCCCACGTTGGCCAGCGGCCCGGACAACTGGTCGATAAACGCCACCTTGATGGGCGCGGCTGCGGCGTCCTGCGTTTTTTCCTGCGCTTTTTCCTGGGCCTGTAGCGGCAGCGCGCCGACCAGCGCGAGCGCGGCAACGGCGACGCTGCGCATGAACACGCCACGCGCCAGCGCGGCGACCCTGGCGGTGGCGCTTGCAGCGCGCCTCAAGTCATGGGACATCGATCCTCTCCTTCTGCTTGTCACCACGTGTCGATGAAACGGCGCGATCCGGCCGCCGGCGTATCGCGCGCGGCCGACGCCGGGAGCGCCGAGGCCAGCCCGCGCAGCAGCCAGTGGCGTGTGTCGGCCGGGTCGATGACGGCGTCGATTTCCAGGTGGCTAGCCATATTAAGCGCTCGGCCGCGCCGGTAGGCGCCCTCGATCATGCGCGCAAACAAGGCTTCGCGCTCGTCCGGGTCAGCCACGGCTTCCAGTTCCTTGCGAAAGCCCAGCCGGATCGAGCCCTCGATGCCCATCGCGCCGAACTCGCCGCTGGGCCAGGCTGCGGTAAAGAACGGCGCGCTGAAGCTGCCGCCCGCCATGGCTTGCGCGCCCAGGCCATAGCCCTTGCGCAGCACCACGGTGAAGAAGGGCACGCGCAGCGCGCCGGCGGTGACGAACAGGCGCGAGACATGGCGCACCGTGGCGGTCTTCTCCGCCTCCGGTCCCACCATGAAGCCAGGCGTGTCGCACAGCGAGACGATGGGCAAGCCGTGCGCATCGCACAACTGCATGAAGCGCGCGGCCTTGTCGGCGGCGTCGGCATCAATGGCGCCGCCCAGGTGCCGCGGGTTGTTGGCGATGCAGCCGAAGGCGCGGCCCTCGATGCGGATCAGCGCGGTGATGATGCCCGCGCCAAAGGCGGCGCGCAGCTCCAGCACGGAGTCGTGATCGGCCAGCGCCGCGAGCACGCCGCGCATGTCGTAGCTGCGCAGCCGGTTCTCAGGAATCAGGTGGCGCAGCGCGCGCGCATCGCCGGCCTCCCAGTCGGGCAGGTCGCCCTGGAAATAAGACAGGTAGCGGCGCGCCGTCTCCACCGCCGCGATCTCGTCGTCGACCAGCACGTCGATCACGCCATTGGGTGCTTGCACGCTCACCGGGCCGACTTCCTCCGCAGCGAACACGCCGAGCCCGCCACCTTCGATCATGGCCGGGCCACCCATGCCGATGGTGGCGTTGCGCGTGGCGATGATCACGTCGGCGCAGCCTAGCAGCGCGGCATTGCCGGCAAAGCAGCGCCCGGAGACGATGCCCACCAGCGGCACCTGGCCGGACAGCCGCGCGAACTGGATGAAGGACGTGCAATCCAGCCCGGCCACCACCGGGGTGTCCGTGTCTCCTGGCCGCCCGCCACCGCCTTCGGCGAACAGCACCACCGGCAGGCGCCACTGGCGCGCCAGCGCCAGCATGCGGTCCAGCTTCTTGTGGCCGTAGAAGCCCTGAGTGCCGGCCAGCACCGTGTAGTCGTACGCCAGCACCATGCAGCGCGCATCCGTTGCCGGGAAGCGCTCGGCATTGACGGTGCCAATGCCGGTGACGATGCCGTCGGCCGGCGTCGCGCGCTCCAGGTCTTCCACGCTGCGGCGCTGGCGCTGCGCGGCGATGGCGAGCGCGCCGTACTCGATGAACGAGCCTGCATCGCACAGCTGGGCGATGTTCTCGCGTGCGGTGCGCCCGCCCCGGGCGTGGTGCTTGTCCACCGCCTGCGGGCGGGCCGCGTCCTGCGTGAGCGCGTGGCGGGCCAGGGCGTCGCGCAGGTCCGCGCGGATATGGGCGGGATCCACGGCGGCGCCGGCCTGCGCCCCATGATGGCCGCCTTCATCCAGCGACAGCACGATCACCGGCGCGCCCGCGCGCAGCACGTCGCCGGGCGCGGCCAGCACGCGCAGCACTTCGCCCGCGCCCGGCGCTTCCAGCGGGTGCTCCATCTTCATGGCTTCGATGATGGCCAGCGATTGGCCGCGCCGCACGCGGTCGCCGGGCCGCACCTGCACCGCGGCCAACGCGCCGTCCATGGGCGCGCTGAGCAGTGCGGCATCGTCGGGCAGGTCGTCCGGCAGCGTGGATGCGAGCGCTTGCGTGCTGCTGGCCGCGGCCACCGCATGCAGCGCCGGATGGCCGGGATCGCCGCCCTGCGACTGCGCAGCGAGAGCCGGTAGCGCCGCGTCCAGGTACTGCGTGTGAACTGCGTTGCGCCGCACATCGTCGCGCAGCAGCAGGTCCTGCAGCAGCCTGCGGTTGGTGTCGATGCCCTCGATGCGGAACTCGCACAGCGCGCGATAGGCCTGGGCCAGCGCGCGCGCGTAGTCGCCGCCGGGCTCATGCACGATCAGCTTGGCCAGCAGCGAGTCGAAACGCGGGTTGACCGTCATACCGGCATGGCCCGCACCATCGACGCGCACGCCGGGGCCGCTGGGCGGCTCGTAGGCATCGATGCGGCCGCTGGCGGGGCGCAACTGGCCCTGCGCGTCGAGGTGCTCGGCGTTGATGCGCAACTGCACCGCGATGCCGCGCGGCGCGGGCGCTTGCGCCAGCCCGAGGTGGCCGAGATCCTGCCCGGCGGCAATGGCCAGCTGCACCTGGACCAGGTCCACGCCGGTCACCATTTCCGTGACGGTGTGCTCCACCTGCAGGCGCGGGTTGGCCTCCATGAACCAGAACTCGCCATCCGCACCATCCGCACCATCCGCACCCAGCAGGAACTCGAAGGTCCCGATGCCACGATAGGCGCTGGCGCGCGCCAGCGTGATCGCGGCCTGGGCCAGGCGCGCACGCATGCCTGCATCGAGCGAAGGGCTGGGTGCCACTTCAACCAGCTTCTGGTGCCTGCGCTGCAGGCTGCATTCGCGCTCGCCCAGGGCGATCACGCCGCCGGCCGCATCCGCCACCACCTGGATCTCGATATGGCGCGGAGCATGCACGATGCGCTCCACGTAGACGGCGCCATTGCCGAACGCAGCCGTGGCTTCGGAGACGCAGCGGGCATAAGCCTCGTCGATGTCCGCCGCCGCGTGCACCGCGCGCATGCCGCGCCCGCCGCCGCCGGCCAGGGCCTTGATCATCATGCCGGCCGCCTTGCCTGGCGCTTGCAGCGAGGCAAAGAACGCATGCGTCGCTGCCAGCGTCGTCGGCCCGGTGGAGCCCGGCACCACCGGCACGTCGCACTCGCGGGCCAGCGCGCGCGCGCGCGCCTTGTCGCCGAACAGGCGCAGCACATCGGGTGCGGGGCCGACGAAGGCCAGGCCGGCATCCAGGCAGGCCTGGGCAAACTCCGCGTTCTCGGACAGCAGGCCGTAACCCGGGTGGATCACGTCGCAGCCACTGCGGCGCGCGGCGTCCACTACCTGCGCGATATCGAGGTAGGCGCGCGGGCCGGTGCCGGGCAGCGCCACCGCGCCATCGGCCTTGCGCACGTGGAGGGCGTCGCGATCGTCCTCGCTATAAAGCGCCATGCTTTGCAGGTCCATTGCGGCGGCGGCGCGGGCGATGCGGATGGCGATTTCACCGCGATTGGCGATCAGTAGCTTGCGGAACGTCATGATGCGAAGAAGGTGAGTGTGGCGGAGTTCATAGGGAGGGGCATTGCGGGATCAGCCAAGCTGCTCGGCCAGCGGCGCCAGGTCCTGCTTGCGCACCTTGCCCGTGGCGGTCAGCGGCAGAGCGTCGACAATATGCACGAGCGGCACCTTGTAGACGGCCATGTTGGCGCGGCACCATTGCACCAGCGCGGCGTTGTCCACCGTGCCGATGGCTTCGGGCTTGAGCATGACAAAGGCCACCGGCAACTGGCCCCGGTCCTCATCCGCACGGCCCAGCACCGCCGAGCCGAGAATGGCCGGATGCTGGCCCAGCAGCGCCTCGATCTCGGCCGGGAACACGCTCATGCCGTTGACCTTGAGCATCTCCTTGCGCCGGCCCAGGTAGTGCAGATAGCCGTGCTCGTCGATCAGGCCGATGTCGCCGGTGTGGAACCAGCCGTTGCGCAGCGATTCGCGCGTGGCGTCGGGTTTGTTCCAGTAGCCTTTGAGCAGGGTCGGCGTGCGCACGCACAGCTCGCCCTCGGCGCCCGGCGCAAGCAGCTCGCCGCTGGCGAAGTCGCAGATCTTGAACTCTGTGCCGGGCACGGGCAGGCCGACAAAGATGGGCTGGGCGCGCAGGTCCAGGTCATCGTCCTGCATGCCATAGGCAAAGGTGTTGCAGGTTTGCGTCTCGGTCATGCCCCAGGCGGTCTCGGCAATGACCGAGCCGGTCAGCGCCTGCCACGCGCGGCGATAAGGCAGGTTGAGCTTTTTGACGAAGGACGATACGCCCACGTAGCGCAGCGAGCGCAATGCGTACTGCGCCGCGCGCGGGTGCTCCATCACCTCCACCGCGTTGTCCACCAGCATCGACGCGTTGGTGACTTGGTAGCGCTGCACCGCCGCCATGAAGGTCTCGGGATCCCAGCGCGCCAGCAGCACCAGCGGGATGCCGAAGAAGGCGGGGAAGATCA
Organism: Cupriavidus basilensis; assembly: GCF_000832305.1. NCBI lineage: Bacteria > Pseudomonadati > Pseudomonadota > Betaproteobacteria > Burkholderiales > Burkholderiaceae > Cupriavidus > Cupriavidus basilensis. The sequence goes on along the minus strand of NZ_CP010536.1, from coordinate 3,930,610 downwards.
GGCAGAGGTTCTCGCCCGCGATCCAGAACTCGGGGAAGAAGCCCAGCATGACGCTGTCGTCGGCGATGTCGAGCGAGACCGCGCCGAACGCGGCCGCCATGTCCACCATATCGCCCTGGGTGTGGATGCAGCCCTTGGGCAGGCCGGTGGTGCCGCCGGTGTAGTTAAGCGCGGCCGCGGCATCGAGCGAGGCTGGTGTGGCAGGGGCTGCGTGCGTGCACGCCGCCATCGCGCGCAGCAGGTCGATGGCGTAGCCGTCCGCTTCGCAGTCATGGCGCGGGGCCTGCACCATGGGCGGCAGCGGCAGTGTGGGCTCGGCGGGAATCGCATCGGCAAAGCTGGTCGAAAACAGCAGGGCGAGCGGATCCTGCGCGCCCAGCGCGGCGCGCGTTTCGCGTACCAGCGGCACCAGTTGGTCCAGCGCGATCAGTGCGTGCGGCGTGCTGTCGGTGAGCGCGTGCTGCAACTCGGCGCGCTGCGACAGCGGGCTGATCGGCACGTACACGGCGCCCAGCTTGAGGATGCCGAAGAACACGATGTGGAACTGCGGGCAGTTTGGCATCAGCACCGCCACGCGGTCACCGGCGCCGACGCCGTGTGCTGCCAGCAGCGCGGCGCAGCGGTCGCTCTGCGCGTCCAGCTCCGCGTAGGTGGTTTCGTGGCCGTAGAAGATCACTGCGGGGCGGTCTGGCCGGGTGCGGCTCCAGTGGCGCAGCATATCCGTGAGCGGCTGGCGCCCCAGCGGATATTGCGGCGTGCGCGGGGTGCGCTCGGGCCATGCGCGCTGCCAGCGCGCATGCATGTCGGCCAGGTAGGTCGTTTCGTCCATTGGCGGTGTCTCCTTGCTGATGGGCCGCCAAGCCGGCTTGGGTTGGCGAAATTTACTCTTTGGTATATTTATTTACCCTTGGGTATGATCGTATTGGCATTGCCGTCATGCGTCAAGCCAGGTGCCGCCCCCGCGTGAAGCCACGGTTCAGGGGGGAGCGGGTCAACGCCAAAACGGACTGCCGGGCCTTCCAGCCGCGGCGCCATGCGAGAATCGCGTCATGCCGACTGCACAGAAAACCGCTCCCGCCGCCGAGGCCGCTCCGGAAATCGCTCTGGACGCCGTACCCGCCCGCTCGCATATCGCCGAGCGGCAGGAAGCGCGCCGCCGCCAGATCCTCGATGCCGCTGCCCAGCTGTTCTATACCAAGGGCTATCCCGGCATGACGATGAACGACCTGTGCCGCGCGCTGGGCGTGACCAAGCCGGCGGTGTACTACTACTTCACCGACAAGTACGAGATCTTCGACATCTTGTGCCGCGAGTCCGCGCAGACCTGCCTGCCGGTCATCCGCGAGACCGCCGACCCGGCCCTGCCGGTGCGCGAGCGCCTGCATACCTGCCTGCTGGAAATGGCGCGGCGTTGCATTGCCTGCTACGTGCCCGCCACGCTCAGCTTTCGCGACAACCAGTACCTGCGGCCGGAAACGGTGACGTGGCTGGGCAATATGGCGCGGGCCTTCTATCGCGACCTCTATGCGCTGCTGGAGGAAGGCAAGCGCACGGGCGTGTTCAGCTATGGCGACGCGCGCGTGACCGCGCATGCGATTGGCAGCGTGGTGGGCTTCATGTACACCTGGCACCAGCCTGAACGCATGGGGGCGCAGGCGCTGGCGGAAGAGCTGGCCACGAGCATGATGAAGATGGTGTTGCCGGTGAACGCCTGACTTCGGCAAGGCTTTTCGTTGCTGCCTGGCGCAAGCCGCTAGGGGAATTCCCCAGTCCGGGTTGAACTGTGCGCTAAACTTCACGTCAGACGATGAGCAATGTCCAGAGGACTTCATCTAACGTGTTGTCTTAACCTGGTCGCGCGTTTAGCATCTGTCGAAAATCGAACGACCATTCAGAAAATCAGGAGACGGTGCATGGAAAGACTGTGGCTGAAGCATTACCCGGCCGGCGTACCTGCCGAGATTGATAGCAGTCAGTTCCACTCGCTGGCCGAATTGCTCGAGGCGTCCTTCCGCACCTATGCTGATCGCCGTGCCTTTGTGTGCATGGACAAGTCGATCACCTACGGCGAACTCGACCGCATGTCGCGGCAATTCGCGGCGTGGCTGCAGTCGCGCGGGCTCAAGCCGGGCGCGCGCGTGGCCATCATGATGCCCAACGTGCTGCAGTATCCGGTGGTGCTGGCCGCGGTGCTGCGTGCCGGCTTTGTCGTCGTCAACGTCAATCCGCTCTACACCCCGCGCGAACTCGAGCATCAACTCAAGGACAGCGGCGCCGAGGCCATCGTCATCCTCGAGAACTTCGCCACCACGCTGCAGCAAGTGCTGCCCGCCACGCCGGTCAAGCACGTGGTGGTGGCCAGCATGGGCGACCTGCTGGGCGGCCTCAAGGGCGCGATCGTCAATTTCGTTGTGCGCAACGTCAAGAAGATGGTGCCGGCGTGGGAGCTGCCCAACTGCGTGCGCTTCAACGCAGTGCTGGCAGAGGGGCGCGGCATGCAGTTGCAGCCCGCCACCACGGGCCCGGACGACGTTGCCTTCCTGCAATACACCGGTGGCACCACTGGCGTGTCCAAGGGCGCCGTGCTGCTGCACCGGAACATCGTCTCCAACGTGCTGCAGTCCGAGGCCTGGATGCAGCCGGCGCTGGCCAAGGGCGCACCGATCGACCAGGTGATCACCATCACGGCGCTGCCGCTGTACCACATCTTCGCGCTGACGGTCTGCTGCCTGCTGGGCATGCGCAGCGGCGGCCTGAGCGTGCTGATCCCCAATCCGCGCGATATCCCCGGTTTCATCAAGGAGCTGCAGAAGTACAAGTTCAACATGTTCCCGGCGGTCAATACGCTGTACAACGCGCTGATCAACAGCCCGGATATCGACAAGGTCGACTTCTCTGGCTTGCGCGTGGCAAACGGCGGGGGCATGGCGGTGCAGGAAGCGGTGGCCAAGAAGTGGCTGGCCAGGACGGGCTGCCCGATCATCGAAGGCTACGGCCTGTCGGAGACCTCGCCTTCGGCGACCTGCAACCCGACTGATTCCGACGCGTTCTCCGGCACCATCGGCCTGCCGCTGCCGTCGACCGACATCGCCATTCGCGACGACGACGGTGCGGACGTGCCGCTCGGCCAGGCTGGCGAGATCTGCATCCGCGGCCCGCAGGTGATGGCCGGCTACTGGAACCGCCCGGACGAGACCGCCAAGGTCATGACGGCCGACGGCTTCTTCAAGTCCGGCGACATTGGTGTGATGGACGCGCGTGGCTACACCAAGATCGTCGACCGCAAGAAGGACATGATCCTGGTGTCCGGCTTCAACGTGTACCCGAACGAGGTCGAAGGCGTGGCCGCAGAGTGCCCGGGCGTGCTGGAGGTGGCAGCGGTGGGTGTGCCCGACGAGCATTCGGGCGAAGTGGTCAAACTGTACGTGGTCCGCAAGGATCCCGCGCTGACAGAAGCCGAACTGATCGCCTTCTGCAAGGAGCGCCTGACCGGCTACAAGCGGCCCAAGTTCGTGGAGTTCCGCAGCGAGTTGCCCAAGACCAATGTGGGCAAGATCCTGCGCCGCGAGCTGCGCGACAGCCGCAAGGCGGCCTGAGCGAAGAGCGCAAGCCAGCTACGCACGCCGCAGCAAGAACGGCCTCCCGCCAGCGAGGCCGTTCTTCATTCAGCGGGGCGCGTCAGCATTCCCGCGAGGGCACGAGCAGCGGCTCGGGGGCGCCGTCGGGATAGATCATCCGCACGCAGGCGCCGGGCTCCAGACCAGGCGCCGCAGGGCCATTGACGATGACGTTGCCGCCCCCGCCATCCAGCGGTGCCACCGTGTACTGGAACAGGTCCATGCGCGGCCGCGGCCGCGGGCGTAACAACGAGTTCAGGTCGACGGAAAAGCCAACGCCACCGCCGCTCCAGCCACCGCCGCTCCATGCGCCGCCGCCAACGCCCGCGGCGGTGCTCACCGCACCGTTGTCCGGCATGTCGACCTGGCCCACCAGCGTCTTCGCGCCGATGCGCCCAAGCCTGATGGTGACGTTGAGCGGTGACACTTCGGGTCCTGGCGGCATGCTCTGGCAGGCCGCCAGGAGTAGCGTCAGCAGCGCGGCGCAAAGCGTGCCCGGTCCCGAGCGGGCTGCGTTCATGCGCTCACCAGCCCGGTCTTGAGCCGGCCCAGCAAGCGGAACAGGGCGCGCCGGTCGGTCTGGGGCAGGCCGCCGAACAATTGCTCGATCCAGTCTTCGTGTGCGCGCGCCATCTTGGAAAACGCGATGCGCCCGGCCGGCGTGAGCCGGATCAGGTAAGCGCGGCGATCGCTTGGCAAAGCCTCGCGCGAGACCAGGCCTTCTTGCTGGAGCTGGTCAGTGATGCCGGTGACGTTACCGCCGGTGACCATCATGCGGCGCGACAGCTCGCCCATCTTCAGGCCTTCCGGATGGCGGTCGAGCTGGGACATCAGGTCAAAGCGCGGCAGGGTGCAGGCGAAATCCTGGCGCAACCGGGAGCGGATGTCGGCCTCGACCAGATTGGTGCAGGTCAGCAGGCGCAGCCACAGGCGCAGGGCGTCGTGGGCGTTATCGTCGGCGCTGGTTTCGAGATCGACCGGCGCTTCTTCGGCGCCGGCCTTGGGCGGGGCCTCGGCGGCAGGTGAGGTGGGCATCGCGGCACGCTGGTTGTTTGATGCCTCAAGTATATGCGCTTGCACGCAGCCACGGGCCGGCGCGCGCCTCAATCCACCTTGGCGCCCGAGTCCTTGACCACCTTGGCCCACTTGGTGAGCTCGGCGCGGATAAAGGCGGCGAACTGTTCCGGCGTGTTGCCGACCGGGTCGGCGCCCTGGGCCAGCATCTTTTCCCGCATGGCCGGCGTGCCCAGCGCGCGCGCGACTTCCTGCTGGACGCGCGCGACGATCTCATGCGGCGTGCCGGCGGGCGCCAGCAAGCCGAACCAGGAACTGGCCTCGAAGCCCGGCAGGCGGGCCGCCTCTGCCACCGTTGGCACGCCCGGCAGCGCCGGTGACGGTTTGGCGCTGGTGACAGCCAGCGCCTTGAGCTTGCCGCTCTTGATCAGCGCCATCGACGAGGGCAGGTTGTCGAACATGAGCTGCATGGTGCCGCCGGCCAGGTCGGTCAGGGCCGGGCCGCTGCCCTTGTAGGGAAAGTGCACCATGAAGGTACGGGTCTGGGTCTTGAACAGCTCGCCTGCCAGGTGGATCGAGGTACCGTTGCCGCTCGACGCCATGTTGAGCTTGCCGGGGTTGGCGCGCGCATGGGCGATCAGGTCGGTGACGCTGTTGATGCGGTTTTGCTGCGCGAAGGCGGGGTTGACCACCAGCACATTGGGCACAGAGGCCACCTCGGTGATGGGGGTGAAGTCCTTGACCGGGTCGAACGGCAGCTTGCCGTACAGCGACTGGTTGATGCCATGCGTGCCCACCGTGCCCATCAGCAGCGTGTAGCCGTCCGGCGCGGCCTTGGCGACCATGTCGGTGCCGATGTTGCCGCCCGCGCCCGGCCGGTTGTCGACGACTACGTTCCAGCCCTGGAGCTTCGACAGCTCGGCGGCCACTGCGCGCGCCATGATGTCGGTCGTGCCGCCGGCGGGGAACGGCACCACCAGGCGGATCGGCTTGTTGGGGTAGGGGTCTGCGGCTTGCGCGGGCGCGGGTACGGTCAGCGTGCCAACGCATGTGCTGGCGAGCGTTGCGAGTAGCAGGCGGGTTGCGCGGCGACGGTTGCGGTGCATGGGCGGTCTCCTGATGGGGCGGCAGCGGCACAGGTTGCCAAACCAAAAAAGGCACCCGAAGGTGCCTTTGCAAGCAGGGCGGAATTGCTCAGAACTTGTGGCGGATACCGACGCCAGCGCCGAACATATTGGTTTTGCCGGCGCCCAGCGGATAGCCATTGGCGAAGCCGATTGCCGCGGTGTCGAGGTTCAGGCCCGCATTCTTGGCATACGCGGTCGTCAGGTAGACGTCGGTACGCTTGGAAAGGCTGTAGTCGGCGATGAACGAGACTTGCCACGGATTCGGGACATTGACGCCGTTCATGCTCTTGACGTTGTCGTAGTTGTACTGCAGCGTCAGGCCCAGCGGTGCCGTGACCTGGTAGTTGGCGCCAATCCAGTAGTAGTCGTCGCGCAGCAGGCTGGCGCCCGCGGAGCTCTTGGCCTGACCCCAGCGATAACCGGCCATGACCTTTGCCGGGCCAAAGGCGTAGCTGCCGGCCACGGCGGCTTTCTTGTAGGTGGCACTGGTGCCCGCGGCAGCGCTCTCGGTGGGGTTGAACTGGTCGTAGGCGATCGTGGCGCCGAAGGGGCCGGCAGCATAGCCGAAGCCGGCACCGTACGCGGTGTCACGGCGGAATTGGCCCGGGACCTCACCACCACCCGGCGCACCGGCGCCGAACGACCAGTGGGCGATCGCGGTCACCGGACCAAACACACCGGTGTACTTGACAGTGTTGTCGGAGCGGAAGTTCACCCCGAGCTGGGCGACCACCGGTTCATACTGAGTAGCGTAGCCGCTGGGCGAGAAGTTGGCGAGCAGGTCAAACAGCGTGGTGTACTGGCGGCCGAGGGTAATGCGGCCAAACTGGGCGCTTTCCAGACCGACATAAGCTTGACGACCGAACAGGCGGCTGCCTTGCTGCGAAGAGCCGGTATCCAGGCTGAAGCCGCTTTCGAGCACGAACAGGGCTTTCATTCCGCTGCCCAGGTCTTCCACGCCGCGCAGACCCCAGCGCGAGCCGGACAGGCCACCCGAGCTCATCCGCGTCACGTTGCCCGAGGGGCCGCTGGTGCCGCTGCTGGACATGTGTGAGACGTATTCAATGTTCATGTCCGCCACGCCATAAAGCGTCACGCTGGACTGGGCCTGTGCGGCACCCGCGAATGCACCCAACGCAGCCAGCGCGAGAAGCGATTTTTTCATGCTCGATGATCTCCGTGTAAGAATTATTGGTGGCCAGCGGAGAAACCTCCTGAGTCTCCATTTTCCGCTTACCCAACTTCGTCAGAAGCTGCCAACTACTGTAACAAACCGCCTTCGATTCACAATCGGGTTCACTGCCCTTGTCAGCTTTTCACAACTCAGGGTTTTGGAGTATCTGGCCCTTGTCGGCGCGGGCCAGGCGGGAGAAGCCCGGCAAGCCGGCCACGGTACAATGCGGGAAATCCCGAGGGCGTATTCATCGGTCCATCTCCCGCTTCAGCCAGGGAGTGGGGCGCGGAATCGCTTCGAGCAACCACCAGCGCATGCATCCATGGATACCTTGATTCGCGAATTCGATGTGGCCTTGCGTGCGATCGCAGGCGTCACCCGCGCCAGCCGCGCCAACCCCGCCGATGCGCTTGCGCCCGATGCGCAGAGCCTCGACGAGACGCAACGCCGCCACGTGGCCGGGCTCATGCGCATCAACCACGTGGGCGAGGTCTGCGCGCAGGCCCTTTACCAGGCCCAGAAGCTGACCGCGCGCACGCCGCAGGTCCGCGCGCAGATGGATGAGGCTGCCCGCGAGGAAGAAGACCACCTAGGCTGGTGCGCCGAACGCCTGCGCGAGCTCGGCTCGCGTCCCAGCCTGCTCAACCCGCTCTGGTACGCAGGCGCGTTTGCCATTGGCTGGGCGGCGGGGCGAGCCGGCGACCGCGTCAGCCTGGGATTCGTCTCCGAGACCGAGTACCAGGTCGAGCAGCACCTCAATGGCCATCTCGAGCAGATCCCCGTTGCCGACGACCGGTCGCGCGCGATCCTGGAGCAGATGCGCGATGACGAGGTGAGGCACGGCGCCGCCGCGCGCGAGGCGGGCGGCATGCCGCTGCCCTCGCCGGTGCGCGCGATGATGCGGGCGGCTTCCAAGGTGATGACCACCGCCGCGTATCGGATCTGAGGGACGGCGCCGGAGCGGGACGCCCCGCCCTGTCGCTTCGCGCGCCGGCAAGCCAGGCCCCCCGCACGCGGGGTAGACGCGAAAACGTTGTATCCTTCCATCGTTCCGGCTCGGCCGATTTTCCTGCTGCAGGCAGTTCCTTCCTCGGTTGTTCTCAGGTGGTTTCTCTGTTTTCTTCCATAAGATCTTCATTTCATTGGGAATTCACTTTTTCGGTGCGCGAGGTGTGCGCGCTAAGTCATTGTTCTAATTAAAAAAACCCGGATTGTTGCCCCATAACGAGCCTTGACCCGTGAAATCGCTTCCTCTAAAGTGGGAAATAGTGTGAGGAAGTGTGTTTTTGTGTGAAAACGCAGTCTGGCTATGGGATCATCGCCCAACGTCGGATTTAAAGGATTCACGCGCCAGCCGGTGGCAAGCATGCCGGCGCGGACCGGGGAGCTAGCTTGTTTCAGGGCGCATCGGCGCTGTCACTGGATGCCAAGGGCCGGATGTCGATTCCGGCGCGGCACCGTGAAGCGCTACAACAGCAGGCCGAGGGCCGGGTAACGCTGACCAAGCACCCGGACGGCTGCCTGCTGCTGTTTCCACGCCCTGAATGGGAAAACTTCCGTGGTCGCATTGCGGCTTTGCCGATGGACGCGCACTGGTGGAAGCGCATCTTCCTGGGCAATGCCGCCGACGTCGACATGGACGGCGCGGGCCGGGTGCTGATCGCGCCCGAGCTGCGTAGCGCCGCCTTGCTCGACAAGGAAGTCATGCTGCTCGGTATGGGCAGCCATTTCGAAGTCTGGGATGCCGCGACCTACGCCGCCAAGGAACAGCAGGCGATGGCGCAGGGCATGCCGGACGCATTGAAGAATTTCTCTTTCTGACGAGGTCATGAGCTCAACCCAAACGCCGGGGACCACCGCCCTGCGCCATCGCACCGTGTTGCTGGACGAGGCTGTCGAAGCCCTGGTCTGGCGGCCCGATGGCGTCTATGTGGACGGCACCTTCGGCAGAGGGGGGCACAGCCGGGCAATTCTGGCCCGGCTGGGCCCGGCCGGGGCACTGGTGGCCTTCGACAAGGATCCGGCAGCAATCGCAGAGGCGGGCACCATCAAGGATGCCCGCTTCTCCATTGAGCACACCAGCTTCGCCGAGATGCCGGCGGCGCTGGCGGGCCGGGGAAAGGTCGCCGGGATATTGCTCGACCTGGGCATCAGCTCACCCCAGATCGACGACGCGGAGCGGGGGTTTTCCTTTCGCTTCGAGGGACCGCTGGATATGCGCATGGACACCACGCGCGGCATTACCGCCGCGCAGTGGCTGGCGCAAGCGGATGAGCAAGACATCGCAAGGGTGGTACGGGACTATGGGGAAGAACGGTTTGCTGTACAGATTGCAAAGGCGGTTGTTGCTCGCCGGAGCGAACCCGGCCATGGCGGACCGCTTACCACTACTGCCGAGCTTGCCGCGCTCGTGGCGAAAGCCGTCAAAACACGCGAGAAGGGTCAGGACCCTGCGACCCGCACCTTTCAGGCTCTACGGATTCACGTCAATCAAGAGCTTGCGGACCTCGAAAGCGGCCTGAGCGCCGCTTACGACTTGTTGCAGGAAGGCGGGCGGCTGGTGGTCATCAGTTTTCATTCGCTTGAGGACCGCATCGTCAAGCGGTTCATGCAGGCGCACGCCCGTCCGCAGCAGAATGCCGATCCCGCCATGCGCCGCGCGCCCCTGCGCGCGGACCAGCTGCCGCAGCCCACGCTGAAGCTGCTCGGCCGGGTCAAGCCGGGCGCCGAAGAGGTTGCCGCCAATCCGCGTGCCCGCTCCGCGGTGATGCGCGTGGCCGAGAAGCTGCCGTCCCCGGCGTCCCCTTCGTCCGCCTCCACCCAGAAGGCGGGCCACCCATGAACCGCCTGACTTTCTTCCTGCTGGCTGCCCTGATGCTGTGCGCGCTCTCGCTGGTGAGCGCGCAGCACCAGGCCCGCACCCTGTTCGTTGCCCACGAGCGAGCGCAGGCGGAAGAAAAGCAGCTCGACATCGACTGGTCCCGCTTGCAGTACCAGCAGAGCTCGCTCGGCAAGAGCGCGCGCATCGCGGACGCAGCCCGGACACAGCTGAAGATGACGCCGGTGCTTCCCGGCAGGACCCAGTACCTGGCCGGCGTGGTGCTGGACGCGCCGCCCGCCAGCGCGCCCGCGGCCGCAGCACCCGAGGGGAGTAAGCCATGACCATCGCCCGGCCCTCGCAAAACGCCCAGCGCGGCAACCCTTCGCGCCCGCGCACCGGCCAGTTCGCCGCTAGCCCCGTGCTTGGCCTGCGCCTGCCGATGTGGCGCTCGAAGCTGGTGGTGTTCATGATGTTCGCCGCCTTCGTCGCCCTGGCTGGGCGCGCGCTTTGGATCCAGGGCCCGGGCAACCAGTTCTACGAGGCCGAAGGCAAGAAGCGCTTCCAGCGCACGCTCGAGCTGCCCGCAACGCGCGGCAAGATCCTCGACCGCAATGGGCTGGTGCTGGCGACCAGCTTGCCCGTGAAGGCCATCTGGGCGGTCCCGGAGGACGTGCCCGACGAGATCGACGCTGACAAGATCCGCCAGTTGAGCAAGCTGCTCGACATGAGCGACAAGGAACTGCGCCGCAAATTCACGGAAGACAAGAGCTTTGTCTACCTGAAGCGCCAGGTGCTGCCGGACGTCGCGGACAAGATCGCCGCGCTCAAGATCGACGGCATTCACCAGACCCGCGAATACAAGCGCTTCTATCCGGAAGGCGAGGCGATGGCGCACATCGTCGGCTTTACCAATGTCGAAGACCGCGGCCAGGAAGGCGTGGAGCTGGCGCGCGAGGGCGTGCTGGCCGGCAAGTCCGGCGCGCGCCAGGTGATCAAGGACCGCCTTGGCCGCGTGGTGGAGGATGTGGGCATCCTCAAGACGCCGCGCGACGGCGAGGACCAGCAGCTCTCCATCGACGCCAAGATCCAGTACCTGGCCTACAACGAGGTCAAGGCCATCGTCGAGCGCAGCAAGGCCAAGGCGGCCAGCGCCGTGGTGCTCGACGCGCAGACCGGTGAGGTGCTGGCGCTGGCCAACTGGCCGACCTACAACCCCAACGACCGCACCCGCCTGTCGGGCGAGCAACTGCGCAACCGGGTCCTGACCGACACCTTCGAGCCGGGCTCGATGATGAAGCCGATCACGATCGGCCTGGCGCTGCAGCTCAAGCGCGTCACGCCGTCGACGGTATTTGCCACGACCGGCAAGTTCAACTACGAAGGCGCCACCATCAGCGACACGCACAACTACGGGGCGCTGACCGTGGCCGGCATCATCCAGAAGTCCAGCAACATCGGCACGACCAAGATTTCGATGCTGCTCAAGCCGCAGGAAATGTGGGATATGTATATGAGCGTGGGCCTGGGCCAGGCGCCCAAGATCGGCTTCCCCGGCGCCGTGGCCGGACGGGTGCGCCCGTACAAGAGCTGGCGGCCCATCGAGCAGGCGACCATGTCCTATGGCTACGGCCTGTCGGTGTCGTTGTTCCAGATCGCCCACGCTTACACGATCTTCGCCCATGATGGCGAACTGATCCCGGTCACCATGTTCCGGAACCAGGGCCCGGTCACTGGCGAGCGCGTGCTGTCGCCCGAGGTGGCGCGCCAGGTGCGTGCCATGCTGGAGACGGTGACGGCGCCTGGCGGCACTGCGCCCGAAGCCCAGGTGATGGGCTACCGGGTTGGCGGCAAGACGGGCACGGCGTACAAGCACGTTGGCCGCGGCTACGACCGCAGCAAGTACCGGGCTTCCTTCATCGGCCTGGCGCCGATGTCCAACCCGCGCGTGATCGTGGCCGTGAGCGTGGATGAGCCTACCTCCGGCAGCCACTACGGTGGCGCCGCGGCGGGCCCGGCCTTTTCCGCGATTACCGGCGGCGCGCTGCGCGCGCTCAATGTGCAACCGGACTCGCCGATCCGGCAGTTGGTCGTGAGCGACAAGGTGCAGGAAAGCGAACCGTGGAGCGCGACGCAATGAGCCAGCCGCTGCTCCCCCTCGAAGTGGCCGCGCAGGCTGGCGATGCCTTGGCCTGGCTGCGCCAGCACGCCCCCGCCGGCGCCAAGCTGACGGGCGACACGCGCCGTCTGGCCCAGGGCGATGTGTTCTTTGCCTATGTGCTGGGCAACGCGCGCCTGTCGACCGACGGGCGCCCCCATATCGCCCAGGCGATCGCCCGTGGCGCCAGTGCCGTGGTCTTTGAGGCCGATGGTTTCGCCTGGCCGCATGGCGAAGGCGTGCCGCATCTTGGCGTGTCGGGCCTGCACCAGCTCGCCGGCCCGATTGCCGCCGGCTGGTATGACAACGCCGCGCGCGATCTCGCCGTGACCGGCATCACCGGCACCAATGGCAAGACGTCGTGCTGCCAGTGGCTGGCGCGCGTGCTGCAGGCCGCGGGCAAGCGCTGCGCCACCATCGGCACGCTTGGCACCGGTTTTCCTGACGCGATCACGGCGACCGGCTTCACCACGCCCGACGCCGTCCAGTTGCAGGATAGCCTGGCTGCGCTGCACGGCGCCGGCGCGCGCGCGGTCGCCATGGAAGTGTCCTCGCACGGCCTGGAGCAAGGCCGCGTGGCCGGCACGCACTTTGCGGTGGCGGTGCTGACCAACCTGACCCAGGACCATCTCGACTACCACGGCACCATGGCCGAATACGAGGCCGCCAAGGCCCTGCTGTTCCAATGGCCAGGCCTGCGTGCCGCCGTGATCAACCGCGACGATGCCATGGGTGGTCGCCTGCTGGCCAACCCCGCGCTCGCCGCGCAGGTGATCGAGTACGGCATCGATGGCGCGGCCGGCCCGACCCGCAAGGCAGGACAGTGGCTGCGCGCGACCAACGTGCGCGCCACCGCTGCCGGCACGGCCTTCCATGTGGATGGCAGCTTCGGCAGCGCCGATGTCAGCACGCCGATGATCGGCGCCTTCAATGTCAGCAACCTGCTCGCCGTGCTCGGCGCCACGCTGGCCAACGGCATTGCCTGGGACGCAGCCCTCGACGCGCTGCGCACGCTCAAGCCGGTCGATGGCCGCATGGAGCTGTTCGGCGGCAGCCATGGCGGCCAGGACGGGCCGCTGGCAGTGGTCGACTACGCCCACACCCCGGATGCGCTGGAAAAGACGCTGGACGCGCTGCGCCCCGTGGCCCAGGCCCGCAAGGGCCGGCTGTGGTGCGTGTTCGGCTGTGGCGGCGACCGCGACCCGATCAAGCGCCCGCTGATGGGCGAAGTGGCCGAGCGGCTTGCCGACGAGGTGGTGCTGACCAGCGACAACCCGCGCAGCGAAGACCCGCAAGACATCCTGAACGCCATTGCCGACGGCCTGGCCGATCGTAGCCGCGCGCACCTGATCGAGGACCGCGCAGCCGCCATCCTGTATGCCATCAAGCACGCCACCGTAGCCGATGTGGTGCTGGTGGCGGGCAAGGGGCACGAAGCCACCCAGGAGGTGCAGGGCCGCAAGCGGCCTTTCTCCGACCGCGAGCATGTCCGGCTGACGCTGGGCACGCGTGGGGTGTCAGCATGACGCAATACACCATGACCGATTTGCAGCAAGCCGCCGGCTGGATCGCCGGCGCGCGTCTTTCCGGGCCCGATGGCGCAGGCAGCCGGGGGTTCTCGCGCGTGCTGACCGACAGCCGCACGGTCCAGCCCGGCGACCTGTTCGTCGCGCTCAAGGGCGAGCGCTTCGACGCGCACGATTTCCTGGCAGACGTGGTGGCGCGTGGCGCCGCCGCGGTGCTGGTGGACCGCGAGCCCGATGCCGCGCTTGGTATACCCGCCATCGTGGTGCCCGATACCCGCCTGGCGCTAGGCCAGCTGGCCGCCGGCTGGCGCCGCCGTTTCAGCTTGCCCGCGGTCGCGGTGACGGGCAGCAACGGCAAGACCACCGTCAAGGAAATGATCGCCGCGATCTTCGCGGCGGCGGTAGGGGAGGGCGCGCGCCTGGCAACGGGCGGCAACCTGAACAACGATATCGGCCTGCCGCTGACTGTGCTGCGCCTGTCCGCTGCGCACCGGCTCGCCGTGCTCGAGCTCGGCATGAACCACCCGGGTGAGACCGTCTACCTGGCCAGCATCGCCCAGCCTACCGTGGCGGTAGTGACCAACGCGCAGCGCGAGCACCAGGAGTTCATGGTGAACGTGGAGGCCGTGGCGCATGAACACGCCGCGGCGATCGCGGCGTTGCCCGCGGACGGCGTGGCGGTGTTCCCGCTCGACGCCGAAGGCGGCGGCGCGCATGCCGGCATCTGGCGCCAGGCAGCCGGTGCGCGCCGCGTGCTGTCGTTTGGCCTGGATGCCAGCGCCGATGTCCGCGCCGATGTGGCTCTGGACGACGGCGTGCAAGTGATGCAGGTCAGCGCGCCTGGTGCTGCGTTCGAGGTCCGCCTGTCGGTGCTTGGCACCCACAACGTGCGCAACGCGCTGGCGGCGATCGCCTGCGCGCTGGGCGCGGGCGTCGGCATCGAGGCGATCCAGGCAGGGCTGGCCGGGTTTGCCGCGGTCAAGGGCCGGCTGCAGGTCAAGCATGCCACCGGCGGCACGCTGGTGATCGATGACAGCTACAACGCCAATCCCGATTCGGTACGGGCGGCCATCGACGTGCTGGCCGGGTTTGCCGCGCCGCGTTTGCTGGTGCTGGGCGACATGGGTGAAGTGGGCGACCAGGGGCCGGCCTTTCACACGGAGATCGGCGCCTACGCGCGCGCGCATGGCATCGAGTCGCTGTGGGCGACGGGCGCGGCCATGGTGCACGCGGTGCAGGCGTTTGGCGCCGCAGCCCGGTATTTCGAACGGGCCGAGGACCTCGCCCAGGTGTTGGCGCAAGACAAGGACGGTACCGTGGCGGCGGCAAGCGCGGTACTGGTGAAGGGATCTCGGTTCATGCGGATGGAACGGATGGTCGATGCGCTGGTCGCAAACACTCCCGCGCATTAATCGTCATCAACAGTTATTTACGCAATCAATCAGATAGCCCGGCGCCGCTGGGTGGTTGTCGAAAGGAATACGGACACACGATGTTATTGGCTCTGGCCCAGTGGCTGCAAAACGACTACAGCTTCCTGCGGGTCTTCAACTACCTGACCTTCCGCGCGGTGATGGCTAACCTCACCGCGCTTTTGATCGGGCTCGGCCTCGGGCCGTGGGTGATCCGCAAGCTGACCGAACTCAAGATCGGCCAGGCGGTGCGCACCATCGGCCCGCAGTCGCACCTGGTCAAGGCCGGCACGCCCACCATGGGTGGCGTGCTGGTGCTGGTGTCGATCGCCATCTCCACGTTGCTGTGGTGCGACTGGGGCAACCGCTTTATCTGGGTCGTGATGCTGGTGACCCTGGGCTACGGCGCGATCGGCTGGGTGGATGACTACCGCAAGGTGGTTTATCGCGATCCGCGCGGCATGTCGAGCCGCGAGAAATTTTTCTGGCAGACCCTGATCGGCCTGGTGGCCGCGGTCTACCTGGCGTTCTCGGTATCGGAAAGCAGCAATGTGCGGGTGTGGGACCTGTTCCTGGGCTGGGTCGAAGGCGGTTTGTCGCTCGACATGCCTTACAAGTCCAACCTGATCGTGCCTTTCTTCAAGGAAGTGAGCTATCCGCTGGGCGTGGCCGGCTTCATCGTGCTGACCTATCTGGTGATCGTGGGTTCGAGCAATGCGGTGAACCTGACCGATGGGCTGGACGGCCTGGTGATCATGCCGGTGGTGCTGGTCGGCAGCGGGCTGGGCGTGTTTGCCTACGTGATGGGCAGTTCGGTCTACAGCAAGTACCTGCTGTTCCCCCATATTCCCGGGGCCGGCGAACTGCTGATCTTTTGTTCAGCGCTGGCGGGGGCGGGGCTGGCCTTCCTCTGGTTCAACGCCCACCCGGCCCAGGTGTTCATGGGCGACGTCGGCGCGCTGGCGCTGGGCGGCGCGCTGGGCACGGTGGCAGTGATCGTGCGCCAGGAGATCGTGCTGTTCGTGATGGGCGGCATCTTCGTGGTGGAAACGCTGTCGGTGATGCTGCAGGTGGGGTGGTTCAAGATCACCAAGCGGCGCTACGGCGAGGGCAGGCGGTTGTTCAAGATGGCGCCGCTGCACCACCACTTTGAATTGTCGGGCTGGAAGGAAACGCAGGTGACGGTGCGCTTCTGGATCATCACCATGTTGTTGGTGCTGATCGGGCTGTCGTCGCTCAAGTTGCGCTGAAGCCAGCGCATATCTACTAACGCAGTAACGCAAGAAAGGCGGGAATCGAAGTGTTTGGCGAGTTGCAAAAACCTCATGTGCTGGTGCTGGGCCTCGGCGAATCGGGGCTGGCGATGGCGCGCTGGTGCGGCCTGTATGGTGCCCCCGTGCGCGTTGCCGACACGCGCGAGGCTCCCGCCAACCTTGTCTTCCTGCAGGCCGAGTTGCCCTCGGCCGAGTTTCATGGCGGCGCCCTGGCCGAAGCGCTGCTGGACGGCATCGAACTGGTGACGATCAGCCCCGGCCTGTCGCCGCTGGAGAGCGATACCGCCGCGCTGCTGGCAGCGGCGCGCGAGCGTGGCATTCCAGTCTGGGGCGAAATCGAACTGTTCGCGCGCGCGCTCGCGCATCTGCGGGCAGAGTCGGGCTACGCGCCGAAGCTGCTGGCCATCACCGGCACCAATGGCAAGACCACCACTACCGCGCTGACCGGCCGCCTGGTGGAGCGCGCCGGCAAGAGCGTAGCGGTGGCGGGAAATATCAGTCCGTCGGCGCTGGACAAGCTGGCCGCCTGCATTGCCTCGGCCACGCTGCCCGAGGTCTGGGTGCTGGAACTGTCGAGCTTCCAGCTGGAGACCACGCATACGCTGGCGCCGCACGCGGCCACCGTCCTCAATATCACCCAGGACCATCTGGACTGGCATGGCAGCATGCAAGCCTATGCCGCCGCCAAGGCTCGGATCTTCGGCCCGGCGCCGGCGCCCGGCGAAGCCGGCTGCCTGCAGATCCTGAACCGCAACGACCGTCTCAGCCTGGATATGGCCCGCCCGGCCAGCGCACTGGTGACCTTCGGCAACGATCTGCCCGAATTGCCGGGCTGCTTCGGCATCCAGCGCGAGGGCGGCATGCCCTGGCTGGTGGTGGCCGAGCCCGATAGCGAAGCCGAAGGCGAGAACAAGCCGCGCCGCCGCAAGGCTGCGGCCGCCGAGAGCGTGGAAGCCGTGCCGGTGCGTCACAAGCGCCTGATGCCGGCCGACGCGCTGCATATCCGTGGCATGCACAACGCCACCAACGCCATGGCCGCGCTGGCGCTGTGCCGCGCCATCGACCTGCCGATGAACGCGTTGCTGCATGGCCTGCGCGAGTACCGCGGCGAGCCGCACCGCGTGGAATGGGTCGCCACGGTGGATGATGTCGAGTTCTTCGATGACAGCAAGGGCACCAATGTGGGCGCCACCGTCGCCGCGTTGTCCGGCCTGGACAAGCGGGTGGTGCTGATTGCCGGCGGGGAAGGCAAGGGGCAGGATTTTTCGCCGCTGGCCGCGCCGGTGGCGCAGTACGCGCGCGCCGTGGTGCTGATCGGCAAGGATGCCGGCGAGCTGCGTCGCGCGCTCCAGGACACCGGCGTCACGCTGGCCGATGCCGCCACGCTGGAGCAGGCGGTCACGCTGGCTGCCAGTGCAGCGCAGGGCGGCGACGCCGTGCTGCTGTCGCCGGCGTGCGCCAGCCTCGACATGTTCCGTAATTATGTGCACCGTGCCGAAGTCTTTTGCGCCGCGGTGGAAGAACTGGCGATGTCCAGGGGGATCGTGCCATGAGCGACGCACAGGTCAAGCGTAGCGGCTTTATCGGGGCCACCATCGGCAACGCCTGGGGCGGCTTGCGCGATGCGGTGTCCGGCGTCAAGCCGACGCGCTCGCGCATGATGGAATACGACCAGCCACTGCTGTGGGTGGCGATCGTGCTGCTCGCGCTTGGCCTGGTGATGGTCTATTCGGCCTCGATCGCGCTGCCTGACTCGCCGCGCTATGCCAACTACCGCGAGAGCCACTTCCTCGCGCGCCACGCGTTCGCGCTGTTCATCGGGCTGTCCATGGGACTGCTGGCTTTCCAGATCCCGGTCAAGTTCTGGGATAAGTACGCGCCCAAGCTGTTCGTGATCGCGCTGGTGATGCTGATCATCGTGCTGGTGCCGTTCGTGGGCAAGGGCGTGAATGGCGCGCGGCGCTGGATTCCGCTGGGCATCATGAACTTCCAGCCGTCCGAGCTCATGAAGCTGGCGGTGGTGCTGTACACCGCCAACTACACCGTGCGCAAGCAGGAGTGGATGCAGAACGTGGGCAAGGGCTTCCTGCCGATGGGCGTGGCCGTGGTGGTGGTCGGCATGCTGCTGCTGCTGGAGCCGGACATGGGCGCCTTCTTGGTGGTGGCTACCGTCGCCATGGGCATCCTCTTCCTCGGCGGCATCAACGGCAAGCTGTTCGCCGGCCTGGTTGGCGTGGCGGTGGGCGCCTTCGCGCTGCTGATCACGGCCTCGCCCTGGCGGCGCGAGCGGATCTTCGCATATCTCAACCCGTGGGAAGAAGCCAACGCGCTGGGCAAGGCTTACCAGCTCACCCATTCGCTGATCGCCTTCGGCCGCGGCGAGTGGACCGGGGTGGGGCTGGGCGGCAGCATCGAGAAACTGCACTACCTGCCCGAGGCGCATACCGACTTCATCCTCGCCGTGATTGGCGAGGAGTTCGGCTTCGTGGGCGTGCTGGTGGTGATCGTGCTGTTCTACTGGATGGTGCGCCGCGCCTTCGAGATCGGCCGTACCGCCCTGCAGCTCGACCGCACCTTTGCCGGCCTGGTGGCCAAGGGCATCGGCATCTGGGTTGGCTGGCAGACCTTTATCAATATGGGCGTGAACCTTGGCCTGCTGCCGACCAAAGGGCTGACCTTGCCGCTGGTGAGCTACGGCGGCTCGGGCATTTTGATGAACTGCGTGGCGCTGGCGATCCTGCTGCGTATCGACTACGAGAACCGGGTGATGATGCGCGGAGGGAAGGTATGACCGTAGCGCAGCATCACTTGGTTCCGGCGGAGGCTAATTTCCTGCGCAAGCAGGAAGTTAAGCGCAGCGGCCGTAGCCACAACCATTCAATGATGCGCGGAGGCAAGGTATGACCGCACCGCGCACCTTGCTCGTGATGGCTGGCGGCACCGGGGGGCATGTCTTCCCCGGGCTGGCGGTTGCGCGCGCGCTGCGTGAGCAGGGCTGGCGGGTGGTATGGCTGGGCAACCGCAACGGCATGGAAGCCACGCTGGTGCCCAAGTACGACATCCCGATGGAGTTCATCCAGTTTGGTGGCCTGCGCGGCAAGGGCCCGCTGACCAAGCTGATGCTGCCGCTGAACCTGTTGCGCGCCTTCTGGCAAAGTCTGCAGGCGTTGCGCCGGGTGCGGCCCAACGTGGTGCTGGGCATGGGCGGCTATATTACGTTCCCCGCCGGCATGATGGCCTCGCTGCTGGGGCGCCCGCTGGTGCTGCACGAGCAGAACTCGATTGCCGGGCTGGCCAACAAGGTGCTGGCCAAGGTCGCGGACCGGGTGCTGTGCGCCTTTCCGAATGCCCTGCCGGACAGCGAGTGGACCGGCAACCCGGTGCGCGATGAAGTGGCGCACATGCCGGCGCCCGAGGCGCGCTACGACGGCCGCACCGGCCCGTTGCGGCTGCTGGTGGTGGGCGGCAGCCTGGGTGCGGCGGCGCTCAACGAGGTCGTGCCCAAGGCGCTGGCACTGCTGCCGCCGGGCGAGCGCCCGCTGGTCAAGCACCAGGCCGGCGCCAAGCAGATCGACAGGCTGCGAGCCAACTATCAGGCCGCGGGCGTGGCGGCGCAAGCCTTGCCCTTTATCGACGACATGGCGGCGGCATACGCAGAGGCGGATCTGGTGATCTGCCGCGCGGGCGCAATGACCGTGTCGGAGGTGGCGGCAGCAGGCGTGGCGGCACTGTTCGTGCCGTTCCCGCATGCGGTCGATGACCACCAGACCACCAATGCGGAATTCCTCTCGACCCAGGATGCCGCCTTGCTGGTCCAACAGAACGAACTGACCGCGAGCGGGCTGGCGCAGACGCTGGCCTCGCTGTCGCGGCCCCGACTCAGAGAGATGGCGCATCAGGCGCGCGGTCTCGCCAAGCCCGAAGCAACCCGGCGCGTGGCGGAGATCTGCAGCCAGATGGCCAGGGATTGAACCAACGGATTCATGAAGCACATCGTCAAGAACATCCATTTCGTAGGCATCGGCGGCGCCGGCATGAGCGGCATCGCCGAGGTCCTATTGAACCTGGGCTACAAGGTCTCAGGGTCCGACGTGGGCAGCAATGCCGCCACGCGGCGCCTCGCGTCGCTCGGCGCGACCGTGATGCACGGGCATGATGCCGCCCACGTCAACGGCGCCAATGCGGTGGTGGTGTCCACCGCCGTGACCAACGACAACCCCGAGGTGCTGGCCGCGCGCGCCAAGCGCATCCCGGTGGTGCCGCGCGCGGTGATGCTGGCCGAGTTGATGCGCCTGAAGCAGGGCGTGGCCATCGCCGGCACGCATGGCAAGACCACCACCACCAGCTTGGTGGCGTCGGTGCTGGCTGAAGGCGGACTTGATCCCACCTTCGTGATCGGCGGCCGGCTCAACTCGGCGGGCGCCAATGCGCGCCTGGGCACGGGCGACTTCATCGTGGCCGAGGCCGACGAGTCGGATGCCTCGTTCCTGAACCTGTTCCCGGTGATCGAGGTCATCACCAACATCGACGCCGACCACATGGACACCTACGGGCATGACTTTGCCCGGCTCAAGCAGGCGTTCGTGGAGTTCACCCAGCGCCTGCCGTTCTATGGCATCGCCGTGCTGTGCGTGGACGACCCCAACGTGCGCGAGATCATGCCGTTCGTGTCCAAGCCAATCGTGCGCTACGGCTTTGCCGAAGATGCGCAGGTGCGTGCGGTCAATGCCCGCGCCGTCGACGGCCAGATGCATTTCACCGTGCTGCGCCAGTTGAACGGACACGCCGAGGCGCCGCTGGAGGTGGTGCTGAATTTGCCGGGCATGCACAACATCCAGAACGCGCTGGCGGCGATTGCCATCGCGACCGAGCTGGAGGTGCCGGACGCCGCCATCGTCAAGGCGCTGCGCGAGTTCCACGGGGTGGGACGCCGCTTCCAGCGCTATGGCGAAGTGGCTTGCGTCGGCACTAACGAGCAGGGCGAGGCCAAGAGCGCGGGCACCTTCACGCTGGTGGACGACTACGGCCACCATCCGGTCGAGATGGCCGCGACGCTGGCCGCCGCGCGCGGTGCGTTCCCGGGGCGCCGGCTGGTGCTGGCGTTCCAGCCGCACCGCTATACCCGCACACGCGACTGCTTCGAGGACTTCGTCAAGGTGCTGGGCACCGTGGATGCGCTGCTGCTGGCCGAGGTCTATGCCGCCGGGGAAGCCCCGATCGTGGCCGCCGATGGCCGCGCGTTGACACGCGCGCTGCGCGTGGCAGGCAAGGTTGAACCCGTTTTTGTGGAGCAGATCGACGAAATGCCGCAGGCTATCCTGAACGCCGTGCGTCCCGGCGATGTGGTGGTGACGATGGGCGCGGGCACGATCGGTATCGTGCCCGGACAACTGGTTTCTCAGCAAGCAGGGGGCCAGGCATGAGCTTCGTCGCCCATCCCAATATCGATCCCAAGGCGCTGGGCAAGGTTGGCGTGCTGCTTGGCGGCCGCTCGGCCGAGCGCGAGATATCGCTGCTGTCGGGCAACGGCGTGCTGGCGGCGTTGCGCTTGCGCGGCGTCGATGCCCATGCCTTCGATCCCGGCCTGCAGTCGGTGGCCGAGCTGGCCACGGCTGGCTTTGACCGCGTCTTTATTGCCCTGCACGGCCGCTACGGCGAGGACGGCACCATCCAGGGCCTGCTCGAGCAGCTCGGCGTGCCCTATACCGGCAGCGGCGTGCTGGCCTCTGCGCTGGCCATGGACAAGCAGGCCACCAAGCGCTTGTGGACCACGCACGGCCTGCCCACGCCGCGCTTCGCCATGCTGCAGGCCGATACCGATTTCGACGCTGTTGTGGCCGACCTGGGCCTGCCCCTGATCGTCAAGCCGGCGCGCGAGGGCTCGTCCATCGGTCTGACCAAGGTGACCGAAGCCGGCCAGATGCGTGCCGCCTTCGAGAAGGCCGCGGCGCTGGACAACGACGTGATCGCCGAAACCTTCATTGACGGCGCGGAGCTGACCTGCCCGATCGTGGGGGAGGGCGCCACCGCCGAAGCGCTGCCGGTGATCCGCATCGTCGCTCCCGGTGCGAACTACGACTATCAAAACAAGTACTTTACTGACGATACCCAGTATCTGTGCCCGTCGGGCCTGCCGGCCGACGTGGAAGCCGAAGTCCGGCGCCTGGCGGTGCAATCCTTCCGCGTGCTGGGTTGCCGCGGCTGGGCGCGTGCCGACGTGATGCTCAGCGCCGACAACAAGCCTTACCTGCTCGAGATGAATACCTCGCCCGGCATGACCGGCCATTCGCTGGTGCCGATGGCGGCGCGCGCGGTGGGCATCAGCTACGAGGACTTCGTCATGCAGGTGATTGCCGCGGCCACGCTGGACCTGCATCCCAGCGCGGCCTGGAAGCCCGATTGAGCATAGACCGAGCCAACACTGAACCCTGACTGACCGGAACCGGGACAACGCAACGCCATGTGGCACAACACTCGCCTGCTTAACCTGATCGCCTCCACGCTCTATGCGCTGGTGGCGATGATGGCGTTCGCTGCCGGCTTGCTATGGCTGGCGCAGCGGCCGGTGTTTGCCATTACCCACGTCGAGCTGGTGTCGATGGAAGGCGGCACCCTGCGCCATGTCAATGCGCCGAGCGTGCGCGCCAACGCCCTGGGCAAGCTGTCGGGGAGCTTTTTCACGCTCGACCTGAACGAGGCGCGCCAGATCTTCGAGTCGGTGCCCTGGGTGCGCCGTGCCAGTGTGCGGCGCGAATGGCCCAACGGGCTGGCGGTCGAGGTCGAGGAGCACGAAGCCCTCGGTACGTGGGGCAATGCCGACAGTGGCCGCCTGATCAACACTTATGGCGAAGTTTTCGTCGCCAATCCGGCCGAAGCCGAGGAAGATGCCCAGTTGCTCGCCCTCGATGGCCCGCCGGACAGCGAGAGCGATGTGGTGGACAAGCTCGAAGTCATGCGCGAGTGGTTCAAGCCGCTGAAGGTGGAGCCGCTGGCGGTCACGCTGTCTTCCCGCTACGCCTGGCGCGCCAAGCTTTCCAACGGCATGGTGGTGGAGCTTGGCCGTGAACAGAACGACGAGGAGCGCGACGCCATGGACCAGCGCGTCAAGCGGTTCGTGGTGGCCTGGCCCCAGGTCACGGAGCAGTGGGGCAAGCAGATCGAGTACGCGGACCTGCGATACCCCAACGGGTTTGCGATTCGCGCGGCTAACGTGCGCTTCCTGACCGATGCGCAGGCAGCGGCTGCGGCCAAGGCGAGGGCAACTGGTTCCAGCACGAGCACGAATACGAATACGAATACGAACGCCAGCACCAATCCAAACAACAATCCGACGCGACTCAAGAGCAAGAACGCGGAGAAAAACCGATGAGCAAGGAATACAAGGACCTACTGGTCGGTCTCGATATCGGCACTTCCAAAGTGGCCGCGGTGGTGGCCGAGTTGCGCCCCGACGGCAGCTACGAAGTGATCGGGATGGGCCAGTCAGAGTCCAAGGGTCTGAAGAAAGGGGTCGTGGTCAATATCGAGGCCACCGTGCAGTCCATCCAGCGTGCGCTGGAGGAGGCTGAACTGATGGCCGACTGCAAGATCTCCGAGGTGTTTACCGGCATTGCCGGCAGCCATATCCGCAGCTTCAATTCCAGCGGCATGGTGGCGATCAAGGACAAGGAGGTCACCCAGACCGATGTGGCCCGGGTGATCGAGACCGCCAAGGCGGTCAATATCCCGACCGACCAGCAGATCCTGCACATCCTCACGCAGGAATTCATCATCGACGGCCAGGAGGACGTGCGCGAGCCGATCGGCATGAGCGGCATTCGCCTGGAAGTGAAGGTGCATATCGTCACCGGCGCGGTTAGCGCGGCGCAGAACATCGTCAAGTGCGTGCGCCGCTGCGGCCTGGAGGTGCACGACCTGATCCTGCAGCCGCTGGCTTCCAGCCTGGCGGTGCTGACCGAGGACGAGAAGGAGCTCGGCGTGGTGCTCGTCGATATCGGTGGCGGCACCACCGATATCGCCATCTTCAGCGAAGGCGCGATCCGGCATACGGCCGTGATCCCCATCGCCGGCGACCAGATCACCAACGACATCGCTATGGCGCTGCGCACGCCCACGCCCGATGCCGAGGACGTCAAGATCCAGTACGGCATCGCCAAGCAGGCCATCGCCGATCCGGAAGACATGATCGAGGTCCCTGGCGTTGGCGACCGCGGTACGCGTTCGCTGTCGCGCCAGGCGCTGGCGGCCGTGATCGAGCCGCGTATCGAGGAGTTGTACTCGCTGGTGCACCAGGTGGTGCGCGAATCGGGCTACGAAGAATTGCTGTCGTCGGGGGTCGTCATCACCGGCGGCACCGCGATGATGCCGGGCATGGTGGAACTGGGCGAGGACATCTTCCTTAAGCCGGTTCGGGTCGGCGTGCCGGAATATCGCGGAAATTTGCACGAAGTGGTAAAGAGTCCGCGCTATTCGACCGTAATGGGACTACTGCTCGAAGGCCGCGTGCAGCGCATGCGCGGGCGCAAGGTGGCAGTGCAGAGCGGCTCGGTCAAGCAGGTGTGGACCCGCATGAAGGAATGGTTCGTCGGCAACTTCTGAACGTTGCAGGCGATCGGATTGCACTGGATTGAATGGCGGGGCTGTCCACCGAACGGCGGGCAGGCCGTTGAACACGCAGTTTTTTGATGGTTTCTTGTTCAGTAACCAAGGGTTGCGGCGGGGAGGCTGCAGCGTTTGGCGGCTGATTCTTCTTGGAGGCAGTGATGGACTTTGACATGATCGAAACGGAATTGCAGGACGGCACCATCATCAAGGTGATCGGCGTGGGCGGTGCGGGCGGTAACGCTGTGCAGCACATGATCAGCCGTGGCGTGCAAGGCGTTGAATTTATCTGCATGAACACCGATGCGCAGGCGCTCAAGCGCTCCAGCGCTTCGCGCGTGCTGCAGCTTGGCAACACCGGCCTGGGGGCCGGTGCCAAGCCGGAGGTCGGCCGCAACTGTGCAGATCAGGCGCGCGAGCAGATCGCCGACTCGCTGCGTGGTGCGCACATGGTCTTCATCACTGCCGGCATGGGCGGCGGCACCGGTACCGGCGCTGCCCCGGTCGTGGCCCAGGTTGCCAAGGAAATGGGCATCCTGACCGTGGGCGTGGTCAGCAAGCCCTTCGAGTTCGAGGGTGCGCGCCGCGCCAAGGTGGCGGAAGCTGGCTCGGGCGAGCTGGAGTCCTGCGTCGATTCGCTGATCGTTGTGCTCAACGAAAAGCTGTTCGAAGTGATGGGCGATGACGCCGAGATGGACAAGTGCTTCCAGTGCGCCGACGACGTGCTGCACAACGCGGTTGCCGGCATTGCCGAGATCATCAATGTCGATGGCCTGGTGAACGTCGACTTCGAAGACGTGAAGACGGTCATGGGCGAGCAGGGCAAGGCCATGATGGGCACGGCCACCGTGTCGGGCGTTGACCGCGCCCGCCTGGCTGCCGAGCAGGCTGTCGCCAGCCCGCTGCTGGAAGGCGTGGACCTGTCGGGCGCACGCGGCGTGCTGGTCAACATCACGGCCAGCCGTTCGCTCAAGCTGTCGGAAACCAAGGAAGTCATGAACACCATCCGCAGCTACGCCGCGGAAGATGCCACCGTGATCTTTGGCACGGTGTACGACGACGCCATGGGCGACGCACTGCGCGTGACCGTGGTGGCGACGGGCCTGGGCCGTTCGGCCAAGAAGCAACAGCCGATGACCTTGCTCAAGACCGGTACCGACAACATGCCGGTACAGATGATGGGCAACATGGCCAGCAACGTTGGCGTAAGCCACAGCAGCGCGCCGGACTACAGCAATCTGGACACGCCGGCGGTATGGCGCAGTTCGCGCGAGTCCGCGTCCGCCCACGTGGCTGCGCTGCAGGAAAAGGGTGTGGATACGTACGACATCCCGGCCTTCCTGCGCAAGCAGGCGGACTGAGTTGGCTCGGCAAGGTGCCGGCACGGCCGGTTGCCATCAGGCCGCGACCCCGGACCAGCGAAACACGCAAGCGCTCCCTACGCTCGTGTTCCGCCCGGTGGTCTCGGACTGAGCGGCAACCTGCCTGGCTGCCCTTTCGCTGACGCTCAGGCTGCATCCCGTCGCCGGGACAGGCGTGCCTCCGGCCGCCTCCCCGGACTGGTCTCCCGCCCCTCCCGGCCGGGATGTGCCGTCGTCCGCGCGTTGATCGCAAGATCGGCGCGCGGATTTATTTCAAGAGCAGCGTGGCCCGCAGCATGAAAGGCCGCCTTCAAGTGATGTAATCGTCGTGCGCCACGTGGCGCGAGCCCCCCGATGTTCCCTGCGTGAGTGCCTGGGTACCGCCTTGTCGGAGGATTCCGACGAAGTAACGGGCGGTGAACCGCCTTGGGCACCCGCGGCGGGCGCACTATGATGCTAAGCAGGGTTTTTACCGAGACAGGAAGACACAGCATGATCGCTATTGGAGCGCGTGTGCCGGACGCCACGCTGAATGAGTTCTTTGAGGTCGAAACCGGCGGTTGCGCCCTTGGGCCCAATTCCTTCTCCGCGTTGGAACTCGCGCGTGGCCGCAAGATCGTGGTGTTCGGCCTGCCCGGCGCCTTTACGCCGACCTGTTCCGCCAAGCATGTGCCGGGCTTCGTCGCGCAGGCGGACGCGCTGCGCGCCGCCGGCGTGGACGAGATCTGGTGTGTGTCGGTCAACGACGCCTTTGTCATGGGCGCCTGGGGCCGGGAGCAGCAGACTGGCGGCCGTGTGCGCATGATGGCCGACGGCAGTGCCGAATGGACCCGCCGGCTGGGCCTGGAGCAAGACCTGACCGCACGCGGCATGGGCATACGCTCCAAGCGCTATGCCATGGTGCTTGACGATGGCGTGGTGTCCCATCTGTGGCTTGAAGCGCCCGGCGAGTTCAAGGTCAGCAGCGCCGAAGCCGTGCTGGCTGCGTTGCGCGCGTAATACGCGAGTGTGTCAGCACACGTCACTAAAGTGATTTTTTGTGCATTTATTGTGATTTATTTCTTCTTGCTAACACACCGAAACAAAGTGACGCAGCGCAGCAAACGAAGCGATGGTAAAATCGTTGTATTAGAAAGTGTATTTGATAGATTTTAATAATAGCTGGGACTGTCATGCTAAAACAGCGCACCATCAAATCCCTGGTCAAGACCGTTGGCATTGGTTTGCACTCGGGCCGTAAAGTGACGCTGACGCTGCGCCCGGCCCCGGTGGATACCGGCATCGTATTCACCCGCGTCGACCTGCCCGAAGCTGTCGAAATCGTCGCGAGCGCGTCAGCCATTGGCGACACGCGCCTGGCGTCGGTCCTGCAGAAGGACGGCGCACGCGTCTCGACCGTGGAGCATTTGATGTCCGCCTGCGCGGGCCTTGGCATCGACAACCTGTATGTGGATGTCGACGCCGAAGAAATCCCCATCATGGACGGCAGTGCCGCGTCTTTCGTCTTCCTGCTGCAGTCGGCCGAGATCGAGCAGCAATCGGCGCCCAAGCGTTTCATCCGCGTGAAGAAAGCCGTGGAAGTGCGCGAAGGCGACAAGCTGGCGCGCCTGGAGCCTTTCTTTGGCTTCAAGCTGGCGTTCACCATCGATTTCCGTCATCCCGCGGTGGACAAGACCGGCCAGACCTTCGCCATCGACTTCGCCGACACCAGCTATGTGCGCGAAATCGCCCGTGCCCGCACCTTCGGCTTCGCCCATGAAGTGGAAGCCCTGCGCGAGATGGGCCTGGCGCGCGGCGGCAGCCTGGACAACGCGATCGTGCTCGACGAGCACCGCATGTTGAACAACGAAGAACTGCGCTACGGCGACGAGTTCGTGCGCCACAAGATCCTGGATGCGATTGGCGACCTCTACGTGGTCGGGCATCCGCTGATTGGCGCGTATATCGCCAACAAGTCCGGGCACGGGCTCAACAACCAGCTGTTGCGCGCGTTGCTGGCCGATCAGGAAGCCTACGAGATGGTGACGTTCGAGCGCGTCGAGGATGCGCCGCTAGCGTTCCTGCCGCAGTTGGCACCGGCGTTCGCGTAGCGCGGGAAGGGAATTCAGGGCCGCTGCACGGTCCTATGTAAAAGCCGGCCTCCAGGCCGGCTTTTTCACGTTTGGGCGTCGAACAGGCTTGCGCTTCATGTATCAGCGCCCGCCGACGCCTTCACCGATGGTGCGACAACAGCGTATTCAGCGCATCGCGCAACGGCGACGCGGGGAGTTCCTGGGCCAACTGTGTCAGGCTGGACAAGCCGGTCGCCGACATCCGCGCCACCTTGGGCTTCACCACCGGCCCGGTGTCCCAATCGCCCTGCCGCCCGACCTCCGGTTGTACCCTCACCCGGATTGCGGTAATCTGCGATCCCCGCTGCTGTAGCCTGGAAAGTAGTGTGGGGACCACTTGTCGGACGCGTGCCGCTGCGGCCCCATGGGCGGCAAGCAACAGCAAAGTTCGCTCCGACTGGCCTTGCCCGATGCCGCGGGCGTCTTGCTTGACGCCGGCTACAGCGATGCCATCCTGCAGTCCGCGTGGCAGGAGCGATAGCACCTCAGCCTCCAGTACCGCCAGTTCCCGTGCCGTCTGCATCAGGGCCGAGACGGGGCCAGCCTTGTCCAGCCAGTCGTTAAGCGGCTTGGCGGCGGGCGTCTGGAGGGCGTAATGGGTAAACATGCGCATGCGCGCATTCTAGCGTGCCGTTCGCGTCAGTGCGGCGGCTTATGCGTCGCGGCTGCCCGGCCTGCGCCGGCCAGGCATGAGAAGGAGTTGCGCCATGCAGATCATCGTGCTTCACCCACGCCTACCGCGTGTTCGCCATTTCACCCTGTCGCGGGGCAAGGTCCTTGCCGGCATCGCATTGCTGTGCCTGGTCGTCGCGCTGCTGTCGTCGGCCCTGACCTGGGTCGTGGCCCGCTCGGGCATCGCCGCGCCGGCCCGGGTACCGGGCGACGACGCCTACCTGCGGGCCAACCTCAATGTGCTCGCGACCCGCGTGGGCGAGATCCAGGCCCGGATGGTGCGGCTGGACGCGCTTGGCGAGCGGGTCTCGGGACTGGCCGGCATCGCGCCCAAGGAATTCAACTTCCAGCATCCGCCCGGGCGCGGCGGCCTGGCCGCATCAGCGCAATCGCGCACCTCGAGCCTGCCCGAGTTGCAGCTTGCGCTGGCACGCCTGTCGGATCAGGCCGAGCAGCACGCGGACTATTTCGACGCGGTGGCAAGTACCTTGCTGGATCGCCAGAGCGAGAGCCGCCGTGTCCCGCGCATGCTGCCGGTGGCTAGCGGCTACGACGCATCCGGCTTTGGCTGGCGCTTCGATCCGTTCACCGGGCGCCGTACCCCGCACGATGGTGTGGATTTTTCGGCACCCACGGGCACCCCGATCGTGGCGGCGGCCGGCGGCGTGGTGGTCGCGGCGGAATGGCATCCGGAATATGGCAACCTGATCGACATCGACCACGGCAACGGCCTGAAGACCCGCTATGCGCACGCGTCCAAGCTGCAGGTGAAGGCCGGCGACCTCGTCAAGCCTGGCCAGCAGATCGCCCTGGTGGGCTCCACCGGGCGCTCCACCGGCGCGCACCTGCATTTCGAGGTGCATGTGGACGGTGTGCCGCAAAACCCGAATCGCTTCCTGGCCATCGCCAAGCCAGCGCCAGCCCAGGTTGCCCAGGCGCCGGACCCCACCGATCGCAATCTCGTCCGTTGAAGAACCGGGGCGTCGCCCCGATGTCGGAAGGATTGGATGCGCGGGTTGTGTCCGGGCCGTCAAGTGGTGGGGGATGCGTGGTGTGGTTTGCGCAGCGTTTCACCTGCCGCTTGGTTCCGGTCGTGACCCGCGCGCGTGATAAACTCGGCGTTTTGCGCCAATCTTCCTATTTCCTCGCGCGGTCCGCCCTGGGCAGCCGGCCAAGCCGGCGGCTAGGCCGCCCTAGTGCGTACCACGGCGGCGTACCACTCGCGTAGGTGAAAGCAATCGATGATCACGGGCCTTCTCAAGAAAGTCTTCGGCAGCCGTAATGAACGGCTGATCAAACAATATGGCAGGACCGTCGCGCAGATCAATGCGCTGGAACCGAAGTTCGAGGCACTTTCGGATGACGACCTGCGTGGCATGACCGAGATTTTCCGGCAGCGCCACGCCGCCGGGGAGTCGCTCGAGGCGTTGCTGCCCGAGGCCTTCGCGGTGTGCCGCGAGGCCAGCAAGCGGATCATGAAGATGCGCCACTTTGACGTCCAGCTGATCGGCGGCATGGTGCTCAACGACAACAAGATCGCTGAAATGCGCACCGGCGAGGGCAAGACCCTTACCGCGACGCTGCCGGTGTACCTCAATGCCATTACCGGCCGCGGTGTGCACGTTGTCACGGTCAACGACTACCTGGCCCAGCGTGACGCCGAGTGGATGGGGCGCCTGTACAACTTCCTCGGCCTGTCGGTCGGCGTGAACCTGTCGCAGATGCCGCACGACCAGAAGGCCGCTGCCTATGCGTCCGACATCACGTACGGCACCAACAACGAGTTCGGTTTCGACTACCTGCGCGACAACATGGTCTACGACCCTGGCCAGCGCGTGCAACGTCCGCTGAACTACGCCATCGTCGACGAGGTGGATTCGATCCTGATCGACGAAGCGCGCACTCCGCTGATCATCTCGGGCCAGGCGGAGAACCAGACCGACCTGTACCAGCGCATGAACGGCGTGCCCAAGCTGCTGGTGCGCCAGATCGGCGAGGAAAAAGCCGACGGCACCGGCGTCGAGAAGCCGGGCGACTATTTCGTCGACGAAAAGGGCCACCAGGTCTACCTGACCGAGGCGGGCCACGAGAAGGCCGAAGAGATCCTGATGCAGCAAGGCCTGATCGGCGAGGGCGAATCGCTCTACGCGCCGCAGAACATCACGCTGATGCATCACCTCTACGCCGCGCTGCGCGCGCAGAGCCTGTTCCATCGCGACCAGCATTATGTGGTGCAGAACGACGAAGTCGTTATCGTCGACGAGTTCACCGGCCGCCTGATGACCGGACGGCGCTGGTCCGACGGCCTGCACCAGGCCGTGGAAGCCAAGGAAGGCGTGACGATCCAGCAGGAAAACCAGACGCTGGCGACGATCACCTTCCAGAACTACTTCCGCATGTACGAGAAGCTGTCCGGCATGACCGGCACGGCCGATACGGAAGCCTACGAATTCCAGGAGATCTACGGCCTGGAAGTGGTGGTCATCCCCACCAACCGTGGCGCCCAGCGCAAGGACTTCCAGGACCAGATTTACAAGACCTCGAACGAACGCTACGACGCCGTGGTGCGCGATATCCGCGATTGCTACGAGCGCGGCCAGCCCGTGCTGGTGGGCACCACCTCGATCGAGACCTCGGAATACCTGTCCGGGCTGCTCGACAAGGCCAAGTTGCCGCACCAGGTGCTCAACGCCAAGCAGCACGAGCGCGAAGCCGAGATCGTGGCGCAGGCGGGCCGCCCCAAGATGATCACCATCGCCACCAACATGGCGGGCCGTGGCACCGACATCGTGCTGGGCGGCAACGTGGAGAAGCAGGCTGGCTTCATCGAGGCCGATGAAAGCCTCTCCGAGGCCGACAAGGCTGCGCGCATCGCCCATCTGGAAGGCGAGTGGCAGTCGCTGCACGAGCAGGTCAAGGCCGCCGGCGGCCTGCATATCGTGGGCACCGAGCGCCATGAGTCGCGCCGTATCGACAACCAGCTGCGCGGCCGTGCCGGCCGCCAGGGCGATCCGGGCTCGTCCCGCTTCTACCTGTCGCTGGACGACCAGTTGCTGCGCATTTTTGCCGGCGACCGCGTGCGCGCCATCATGGAGCGCCTGAAGATGCCGGAAGGCGAGCCGATCGAAGCGGGCATCGTCACGCGCTCGATCGAGTCCGCCCAGCGCAAGGTGGAAGGCCGCAACTTCGATATCCGCAAGCAGTTGCTGCAGTACGACGACGTGGCCAACGACCAGCGCAAGGAAATCTACAAGCTGCGCAACGAGGTGCTCGAGTCGCAAGACGTTGGCGAGATGGTGAAGAACCTGCGCCAGAGCGTGCTGGTCGAGATGTTCCGCGACCACGTGCCGGCCGACACCATGGAAGAGCAGTGGGACATCAAGGGCCTGGAGACCAAGCTGCGCGAGGAATGGTCCCTGGACCTGCCGCTGGCCGCGACCATCGAGGCCGCCCAGAGCATCGAGGACGAGGTGCTGCTGGACAAGATCATGCGTGCCGCCGACGAGCGCTACGATGCCAAGGTCAACCAGGTTGGCCGCGAATCGTTTGCCGGCTTCGAACGTTCGGTAATGCTGCAAAGCATCGACACGCACTGGCGCGAGCACCTGGCCGCGCTGGATCACCTGCGCCAGGGCATCCACCTGCGCGGCTATGCGCAGAAGGATCCCAAGCAGGAATACAAGCGCGAGTCGTTCGAGCTGTTCGCCAGTCTGCTGGACGTGATCAAGGTGGAAGTCACCCGCGTGATCTTCAACGTGCAGATCCAGTCGCCGGAGGAGCTCGAGCAGGCCTCGGAGCAGATCGAGGAAGGCCTGTCGCACCTCGCCAACGTGCAGTACAAGCACGAGGAGTTCGACGAGGCCACGCAGGGCGCGGAGAGCGTGGGCAGCAGCGCACCCGAGCGCGCCGGCATTGCCTACGCCGCTGCGGCGCAAGCCGCGGACATGGCCAAGGTGGGGCGCAACGATCCCTGCCCATGCGGCTCCGGCAAGAAGTTCAAGCAGTGCCACGGCAAGCTCAGCTAAGCCGCGCACCGTGAAGTCAGCAAACATGCCCGCGCAAGCGGGCATGTTCGTCAGGGGCGGTGCATTCAGTTGAGAGCGCAGCCGTCTGGCACGAGCAAAACCAGCAACGTCGAACGCATAGAGGAACGCACATGGCCGTCAACCTGCCCCTGCCGCTGGCAGAAAACCTGAAACCTGTCGCCGGAGTCGAGCTCGGCTGGGCCGAAGCGGGTGTCCGCAAGGCCAACCGCAAGGACGTGCTGGTGGTGCGCGTTGCCCAAGGCAGCACCGTGGCGGGCGTGTTCACCCGCAACCGCTTCTGCGCCGCACCGGTGCAGGTCTGCCGCGAACACCTGGCCGCCGGCAAGGGCATCCGCGCGATCGTGGTCAACACCGGCAATGCCAATGCCGGCACCGGCGAGCCGGGCCTGGCCAATGCGCGCGCCACCTGCGATGCGCTGGCCGCGCAGCTCGGCATTGCACCCGAGCAAGTGCTACCGTTCTCGACCGGCGTGATTCTCGAGCCGCTGCCGGTGGACCGCATCACCGCCGCGTTGCCCGCCGCCATCGCCAATGCCAAGCCCGACAACTGGCTGGCCGCGGCGGAGTCGATCATGACCACCGACACCCAGCCCAAGGCCGCCTCGCGCACCGTGCAGATCGGCGGCAAGACCGTGACGCTGTCCGGCATCAGCAAGGGTGCGGGCATGATCCGTCCCAATATGGCCACCATGCTCGGCTTCGTCGCCACCGATGCCACCGTGTCGCAGGATGTGCTGCAGGCGCTGGTGTCGTACGCGGCGGATCACTCCTTCAACAGCATCACCATCGATGGCGACACGTCGACCAATGACTCCTTCGTGCTGATCGCTAGCGGCAAGGCCGGCGCGCCGGCCATCGAGCGTGCCGAGGGTGCGGATTTCGAGGCCCTGCGTGCCGCGCTGACCGACCTGTCGCAGGAACTGGCGCAGATGATCGTGCGCGATGGCGAAGGTGCCACCAAGCTGATGACCATCCAGGTCGAGGGCGGCAAGGACGTGGCCGAATGCCGCCTGATCGCCTACGCGGTGGCGCATTCGCCGCTGGTCAAGACCGCCTTCTACGCCTCGGACCCCAACCTGGGCCGCATCCTGGCCGCGGTGGGCTATGCCGGCGTGGACGATCTCGACGTGGAGCGTGTCAATTTGTGGCTGGACGATGTCCTGGTCGCGCGCGACGGTGGCCGCAACCCCGAGTATCGTGAGGAAGACGGCCAGCGTGTGATGAAGCAGGCCGAAATCACCGTGCGCATCGCGCTGGGCCGTGGCGATGCCGCCGCCACGGTCTGGACCTGCGACCTGTCGCACGACTACGTTTCGATCAACGCGGACTATCGTTCGTAAGCACCGGCCAGGCACGCAATGCGTGCCGCTCCCGCCAGCGCGGGCACGGCACGCCAGCCCCTCGCTCCCCTGCCAACGATCCGCTTTTCCCCCAAGCCGCCATGTCAGACCTTGCTGCCCGCCTCAATAGTTTCCTCGCCCGCCTTGAACAATGGCTTCCGCCCCAGCTGACCGACGCTGACTGGGAGCAGGCCGTCGCCTTCCGCTGGCGCAAGCGGCAGAGCCTGTTCGGCAACATCGGCTACCTGCAGGCGATCCGCCAGCTGCCGCCGATCCATCTCGACGACCTGAAGAACATCGAGCGGCAGAAGGATGCCATCGTGGCCAATACGCGCCAGTTCGTGCAGCACTTGCCGGCCAACAACGTGTTGCTGACGGGCGCGCGCGGCACCGGCAAGTCCTCGCTGATCAAGGCCTGCCTCAATGCCTTCGTCAAGGACGGCCTGCGCCTGGTGGAAGTGGACAAGGATGACCTGGGCGACCTCGGCGATATCGTCGAGCAGTTGTCGGGGCGTCCCGAGCGTTTTGCCATTTTCTGCGACGACCTGTCGTTCGAAGAAGGCGAGTCGGGCTACAAGTCGCTGAAGTCGGCGCTGGACGGCTCGGTGGCCGCGCAGTCGGACAATGTGCTGATCTACGCCACCTCCAACCGCCGCCATCTGCTGCCCGAGTACATGAAGGACAACGAGACCTACCGGCACACCGACGATGGCGAGATCCATCCCGGCGAAGTGGTGGAGGAAAAGATCTCGCTGTCCGAGCGCTTCGGGCTGTGGCTGTCGTTCTACCCGCCCAAGCAGGACGAGTACCTGGCCATCGTCGGCCACTGGCTCGGGCACTTTGGCTGCAGCGCCGAAGACATCGCCGCCGCGCGTGGCGATGCGCTGGTGTGGGCGCTGGAGCGCGGCTCGCGCTCGGGGCGGGTGGCCTGGCAGTTCGCCCGAGATTGGGGCGGCAAGCATGGCAAGCCTTACATGGCCTCGGCGCAGGACGGCCAGGCATGAGCGAGGCATCGCAGGTGACCGATGCGGCGGCGCCGGTGCGTAAGGTGACCGAGGTCGCCGTTGGCGTGCTGGTGCGGCCCGACGGGCGCTTCCTGCTGGCCCAGCGGCCGGCGGGCAAGCCCTATGAAGGCTACTGGGAGTTCCCGGGCGGCAAGCTGGAGCCGGGCGAATCGGTGGAAGAGGCGCTGGCGCGCGAGCTGCATGAGGAGCTCGGCATCGAGGTGGGCGCCAGCGTGCGCTGGCATGTGCTGGAGCATGATTACCCGCATGCCTATGTGCGCCTGCATTTCTGCAAGGTCACTGCGTGGACGGGCGAGCTGGTCGGCCGCGAGGGCCAGGCCTTCTCGTGGCAATCGGCGCCGGTGGATGTAGGCCCCTTGCTGCCCGCTACCATCCCCGTGGTGGACTGGCTGGCTGCCGAGAGCGGTAGCGCCTGAACTGCCTGAAGCGTCGCGGCCGCAACGGTCGCGCGGTGCTTAGTCCTCGTCTTGCTCGTCCGGCGAGGGTTCCTCGCCGGGTTTGCCGCCAATCACGTATTTTTCGGACGCCCACGCGCCCAGGTCGATCTGCTTGCAGCGGTTCGAGCAGAAGGGACGGAATTTACTCTCGGGTACCCAGGCCACGTCCGTGCCGCAGGTGGGGCATTTGACTACGGTTGTCATTGCTTCAGAAATTGCAGAGCTTGAGCAGGAAGGGGATGTCGGCGTCGACCGAACGGGGACGCAGATCGCCATCCTGCTGCGTGAAACGGACCCACAGCATGTACTTGTTGGCGCTCATCTCGGGGATGAAGGCCAGCAGCGATTCATCCAGCAGCACCTGCATCAGCTGGTAGCTGCGACCGGACAGCATCTGCTGGTAACTGCCGCCGGTGGCGATGACCTTGCCGCTCTGGCCGGACTCGCGCAGCAGGCGCAACACGGTGTTGGTGCCAAGGCGCAGCGGCACCAGCGGGCGCACCCACTTGAGGATGTCCGCGCGGCGGTCTTCGACGGGGCGGTGCTGCCAGGCGTAGTAGGCCGGCAGGTCGAACTCGCAGGTGCCGCCCGGGATGATGGCGCGGCTGCGGATGCTGGTCAGCCACTCGTTATCGGTCAGCAACTGGCCGGCCTTGCCAACCGTCTGGTTGAGCTGGGCCATGGCCTGCTCGATCTCGCTGATGACGCCATCCAGCGCGCCCTGGTCGATCTGCGGATTGGCGCGCAGCGCGGCAAGCGCCTGGCGCTGGCGTTCCAGTTCCTTGAGCAGGTCGGTCTTCAGGTCCGCGCGGCCGGCGACGTCGATGATCTCGAACAGCGTTGTCAACGCCACGTGATGCTGCAGGGCGTGATCCTGGCCGAGAAAATAATCCAGCCGATCGAACAGGTCTTCCAGGCGCAGGAGAGTCCTGATGCGTTCGTTAAAAGGATATTCGTACAGAATCAATGGGTGTATCCGTGCAACATGGCGGGTTGGCGGGTGGGCAATCTGACCCGGGCGGCATTGCCGGAGCGGCGAGGCTCACGGTGTATCCGGGCCCGCGCGATGTGAATCGGCCTGGGCCCGCAACATCGGCAGTATGCGGCCATTTCCCTCGTGATTCCAGCGCATTCTATGCGAGACCGCCAAACAGGACAATGAAACAGCCGACTTGGGGTGTCGCATGCAGCACCACACAAGGATGCTGCCAGTCACCCTGCCTGTGACTGCCTAGGCGCCAGCCAGGGTGCGGTACATCTGGTCCAGGCGATCCACCTGGGCGGGCAGGGCTTCCGGCGGGCCCTCGTTGTCGACCACATCATCTGCGGCGGCCAGGCGTTCGCTGCGCCTGGCCTGCCTGGCCATGATGGCCTCGACCTGGCCCTGGGAAAAACCGTTGCGCGCCATGACCCGTGCAACTTGCGTGGCCTCGCTGCAATCCACCACCAGCACCCGGTCCACCCGTGCACGCCATGAGCCCGACTCGACCAGCAGCGGGACCACGTAGATCAGGTAAGGATGCAGTCCGCCAGCGCGGATCGCGGCGGCGCGCGCCTCGGTCAACTGGCGGATCAGGGGGTGGGTGATGCCCTCCAGCCGGGCCTTGGCCGCCGGGTCCGAGAACACCAGCTCGCGCATGGCATTGCGGTCCATGGCGCCGTCGGCGCGCAGGCAGGCGGGGCCAAAGGCTTCCAGCAGGGCAGGGATGGCCAGCCCGCCCGGCGCGGTGATCTCGTGCGCGAGCAGGTCGGTATCGATCAGGGCGGCGCCGCGCGCGGCAAAAAGGTCCGCCACGCGGGTCTTGCCAGAGCCGATGCCTCCGGTCAGTCCGATTTGCAGCATGTAGGTCTCGAAGCTCGCTGTGGGTGTGATAGGGGCTGCCTTGCGGCGGCCGGCGCCCGTTCAGCCCACAATGCCCAGCGGCAGCACGTTGGGCCCAAAGAACAGCACAAGCAGCCCGGCTCCGGCGATATAAGGGCCGAAGGCGAAGTGCGTATCGCGATCCTGACGGCGCAGCGCGATATTGGCAAGCGCGAAAACCAGCCCCACCACGGAGGAGAGCAGCACCAGCGCCGGCAGGGCCTGCCAGCCGAACCAGGCGCCCAGCGCGCCCATCAGCTTGAAGTCGCCATAGCCCATGCCTTCCTTGCCCCGCACCAGCTTGAAGATCCAGTACACCGTCCACAGCAGCAGGTAGCCGGCGGCCGCGCCGATCACGGCATCCGCCAGCGGTGCGAACAGCCCGCCGAGATTGAGCAGCAGGCCCAGCCATACCAGCGGCAGCGTGATCTGGTCGGGCAGTAGCTGCGTGTCGGCGTCGATCAGGGTGAGGGCGATCAGGGCCCAGATCAGGGCGATGGCAGCGAGAGCCTGCCAGGTCGGGCCGAAGTGCGCGGTGGCCAGCGCGGTGAGCAGCGCGGTGCCCGCCTCCACCAGGGGATAGCGCGCGCCGATGGGCGCGGCGCACGATGAGCAGCGCCCGCGCAGGAACAGGTAGCTCAGTACCGGAATGTTCTCCAGGGCGCCAATGGCGTGTCCGCAGTGTGGGCACGCCGAGCGCGGCACCATCAGGTTGTAGGGCTCGGGGTGGGGGATCGGGTCGTCGCGCAGCGACGCGATATAGTTGGCTTCGTCATGCTCCATCATGCGCGGCAGGCGGTGCACCACCACGTTGAGGAAGCTGCCGACCAGCAAGCCGATCAGCGCGGCGGCGGCGACCAGGAACCAGGGCGGCAGCGCCGCCAGCTCGGCAATGGTCTGCGCGGGGGCAGCCAGTGAAGAAATCGCGCCACTGGCGCCATCCGCGGAAAACAGCCACATGCCTTACACCACCTGTCCCAGTTTGAAGATCGGAAGATACATTGCCACCACCATGCCGCCAATCAGCACGCCCAGGACCACGATGATCAGCGGCTCGATCAGGCTGGAGATGGCGGCGACAGCGTCATCGACCTCGCGCTCGTAGAACTCCGCCACCTTCAGCAGCATGTTATCCAGCGCGCCGGATTCCTCGCCGATCTGCGTCATCTGCAACACCATGCTATCGAAGACATGGGTTGCCTGCATGGCGTTGGTCAGGCTGGTACCGATGCGTACCGATTGCTCGATTTCCTTGGTGGCGTCGTAGTAGACCCAGTTGCCGGCGGCGCCGGCGACCGACTCCATCGATTCCACCAGCGGCGTGCCGGCGGCGAACATGGTGGCAAGCGTGCGAGTCCAGCGGGCGATCACCGCTTTGCGGAACAGCGAGCCGAAGATCGGCAGCTTGAGCAACAGGCGGTCACTGGCGCGCTGGACCTTCTCCGAGCGTTTTAGCCCGCGTATGTACATCGTGATGCCGATGATCGGCGCGCCGATGATCAGGTACCAATTGTCGACGAAGAAGTCCGACATGGCGATCACTACCAGGGTCGGCGCCGGCAGGTTGGCGCCGAAGCTGGAGAACACGCCCTTGAACGCCGGGATCACGAAGATCATCAGGATGACCGTCACCGCGAAGGCCACGCTCAGCACGGCGATCGGGTAGATCATGGCTGACTTGATCTGGCTCTTCAGCGCGATGGTCTTTTCCATATAGAGCGACAAGCGCTCCAGCAGGGCGTCCAGGATACCGCCCTGCTCGCCGGCATCGATCAGGTTGCAGTAAAGCGTGTCGAAGTAGCGCGGATGGCGGCGGAAGGCCTGCGCCATGCTGCTGCCGGATTCGATGTCAAAGCGGATCTCGGACAGCAACTGGGTGAAGTTGGGGTTGGCATGCCCGCGCGCGATGATGTCGATCGATTGCAGCAACGGGATGCCCGCCTTGAGCATGGTGGACAGCTGGCGCGTGAAGTACGCGATGTCCTTCTGGGTAATCTTCTTCCCGCGCGCGGCCCGCCGCTTTTTCAGCTTGACGACCGTCAGCCCCTGCTTTCGCAGCGTGGCATTGACCTCGGCCTGACTCTCCGCGCGCAGCTCGCCCGAGAACGCCTTGCCCTTGCGGTCCTTGCCTTCCCACTCGAACAGGTACTGCGTGGGTGCCTTGCGCCCTGGTTTCCCCGTGGGCGCGGCCGCCTTGCGAGCGGCTGCGGCCGGTGCGCGTGTCGCCATGATTGACCCCTAATGACATCTTTTGTTGTTTTACATATTTGTTGTGGCCAGCACTTCTTCGAGCGAGGTGAGACCCTGCTTCACCTTGGCCAGGCCAGCTTCGCGCAACGATAGCACGCCATCTTTACGCGCTTGTTCGGCGATTTCCAGCGCCGTGCCATGCGCGAGGATGATCTGCTGCATCGGCTCGGTGATCGGCATCACCTGGTAGATGCCGCAGCGGCCCTTGTAGCCGCTGCCGTTGCAGCGCTCGCACCCGACCGGGTGGTAAGGCTGCCAGCTGCCGTCGAGGTCCTCGTCCTGGAAGCCGGCGTCGGCCAGCACCTCGCGCGCCAGCTCGCCGGGGCGCTTGCAGGTGCACAGCCGCCGCGCAAGCCGCTGCGCGGTGATCATCAGCACGCTCGACGCGATATTGAACGGCGCGACACCCATGTTCATCAGGCGCGTGAGCGTGGTCGGCGCGTCGTTGGTGTGCAGCGTCGAGAACACCAGGTGGCCAGTCTGTGCAGCCTTGATCGAGATGTCGGCGGTCTCCAGGTCGCGGATTTCGCCGACCATGATGATGTCGGGATCCTGGCGCAGGAAGGAGCGCAGCGCGGCGGAGAAAGTCAGGCCGGCTTTTTCGTTGACGTTGACCTGGTTGATGCCGGGCAACTGGATTTCCGCCGGATCCTCGGCGGTCGAGATATTGATGTCGCCCTGGTTCAGCCGGTTCAGGAAGGTGTACAGCGACACCGTCTTGCCGCTGCCGGTGGGGCCGGTCACCAGCACCATGCCGTAGGGGCGCTTGATCACGTCCAGCAGCAGCGCCTTTTGCGCCGGCTCGTAGCCGAGCTGGTCGATGTCGAGCTTGTCGGACGATGACTCCAGGATCCGGATCACGATCTTCTCGCCGAACAGCGTCGGCAGCGTGGAGACGCGGAAGTCGATCGCCTTCTCCACGGTTTCCTTGGGCTCCTTGCTGTCCTTGCCGTCTTTGTCGCCGCCCTTTTCCTTGGGCAGCGCGATCAGCAGCTTCATGCGGCCATCTTGCGGCACGCGCTTTTCCGAGATGTCCAGGCGCGACAGCACCTTGATCCGGGTGGAGATCTTGTCGCGGATGTCCACTGGCGGCCGTGCCACTTCCTGCAACACGCCATCCACCCGGAAGCGGATGCGGTAGAAGGTCTCGAACGGCTCGAAGTGAAGATCGGAGGCGCCGCGATGGAAGGCTTCCGTCAGCAGCTTGTGCAGGAAGCGAACCACTGGCGCGTCGTCGATGTCGGCCGCGGTCTTGTTGCGCAGCGCCCCGGCGGACGCCACCGGGTCGTAGTCGATCATCTTGCGCTCGACATGGCCGGGACCGATCGACTTGATCGAGCCGCTGCTGTCGTCGGAAGCCGAGCGCACATATTGCATCAGCTTGTCGTGCTCGACCACGACGGGTTCCACCGGCACGTTGTATTTCTGCTTGATGGCGTCCAGCCCGGCCTGGTTGCCCGGGTCGGACAACGCCAGCACCAGGCGGTTCTCGCGCCGGCCCAGTGGCAGCAGGCGGTGCGCGTGGAACTCGCGATTGCCCGCCAGCGCCGGCGGCACCTTGTTGAGGTTGTACTGATTCAGATCGATCAGCGGCAGCTGATACTTATCAGCCGCGAAGATCGCCACATCATGTGCAGTCATGGTGCCGCTGGCAATGATCTCGTCGATCAGCTGCGACTTTTTTTCTCGTGCCGACTGTTCAAGCTGGGCGAGCAGGGCCGGCGCGATACGCCGGCTCTGTGCAAGAGCTAGACCAAGTGTCATGGCAAAAAACGATTGGCCGCAAGCAGCCGAGGACCCCGAATCGGGGCAGTTTGCCGCCGGGGTCACTTTTTGTAAAGGCGCACCGGATGGGGTGTTGCCGTTTGCACGACACGGGCGCAACCCTACTTGCGCGGGGGGATGGGGAAGGGGTGGGAATCGGGATTGGCAAGCCAGGGCCGCTGTCAGGTCCTGACATAGGTTGACAGGTTTTGTGGCGCCGTGGGCGCCTAGCGCTCCAAGGTAATAGACGCCCGATGAACCTCATCGGGCGTTTTGTATTTCAGGGCTAGTGTGGGCGTCCCAGGTCAATCCACTCTTGCGTCTTGCTGATGGGCAGGCGGTAGCGGGCACAGTTGTAGGCCTCCAGGTGCTCGAGTTCCGTGTTCAGCATCGCGCGAAACGCGGCTGCATCCGCTTGCGCGACGCCAGCCCCTTCCACGGCCTGCGCGAAGCTCGCCCCGACGAAGACAATCTGCCGAATCGCCTCGCCGAGCGGTTCGCGGTAACGCACCCGCAGCGGGTCCGGTCCGCCCATGGCCTCGACGACCGCTTGGTACTTGGCGATGGAGCGGCGGTAGGTCCAGTCGAACAGTTCGGCCGCAAGTGTCACATCGAGCCGTTCGTAGACGCCCAGCATCGCCAGCGCGTAGTCGCTCTGTCCGACGTCGAGGAAGGACAGCGGCGAACAATTTGCCAGCATGAGCGGCATGTTGGCGGCCAGCCGGCTGGTGCGCTTGTTGCCATCGACGAAGGGCTGCAGGTAGGCGAGGTTGACCCACAGGAAAAACGCGGCTTCGACGGGGTTGCGGATGAGCCTCGCCTTGTCGACGATGTCGTGCAGCGTCTCTTCGAGCAGGCTGGGGACCTGGCTCGGTACATAGACCGTGTCCTGGATATTGACGATTTTCTGCCGGATGGCCCCGAGGTCGGCCGGGTCTGGCAGCAGGTCGCGCATGAGCAGACTTTGCAGGTTGCGTGCCACGGGCACGGTGATGCCTTCGGTGGGCACCGCGTCGACCATGAATTCGATGGCGTCCTTGTGATTGAGCAGCATCGTGGCGTCCCGGTCATCACTCTCGGAGCGGCCTTTTTCGAACAGGGCGCGCGTGTCGAGCAGACTCTTGCGGTTGCCTTCGAGCCGGGACGAATACCAGGACAGGTCGATGAGCAGTTGCTCGAGCACCTTGCGCGCATAGGTGCCGGCGGGCTGCTGGTCCTTCGACCTGCCCATCTCGTAAAGCTGCGTGGCCAGCGTGGCGGGAAGCAGGCTGGAAGCGTTGGGTTGATAGCCGGCGACGAAGGAGCGCTGGTAAGAGACCGGATGGCGCGCACCCAGCGGCGCCGATAGCGCGCTGATGAGCGTGTGCCCAGCGCCACTCCAGGG
The DNA here is from genome assembly GCF_000832305.1 of Cupriavidus basilensis. Classification (NCBI taxonomy): domain Bacteria; kingdom Pseudomonadati; phylum Pseudomonadota; class Betaproteobacteria; order Burkholderiales; family Burkholderiaceae; genus Cupriavidus; species Cupriavidus basilensis. The sequence goes on along the minus strand of NZ_CP010536.1, from coordinate 3,887,638 downwards.
TGGAGAAGCATGTGCTTCGCGACCGGCGACCGGCGGGGCCGGGCGGGTCTCCGAGATAGGGGTCGATGCGCAGACACGATAGCTCACGGACCGGCCAGCCCCTTGCCGCTCAAGGGCACCTGTTGCTACCAGATGGGCCAACGCGCGGTTGACGGTTGGCCTTGAGCGGGCGCAGTGGGCCTGAATGGCTCCGGCTGAAACCCCCGCCGAACCGGCCTGCTGTTCGCGCCTGACGTACTCGAGGATGGTCTCCGGCAGCGGTTTGCCCGACATGAGTTCTCACCGTTGATAAATTTATCAAAATCTTATCATCTGAATGATAGGATTGTCGGGCTTTGAGAAGATTGTGCCCGTTCAGACCGAATCTGCTCAAATTCCTATCGAGTGCTGAGAACCTTCTCGACGCCGATGCGTTTGCTTATCGGGCTTCCATAGTGGACGGTATGGCGTCGCGGTCAGGCTTCACGTAGGGTTGATAACATGATGAGGTGGCTTCCGCAGGTCAGTCGCCTCAACCCCGCGTTCGGGACTCTAAATCGTAACTTCTGCAGGAAGGTGTTCCATGGATGTACAGCAACTCGTTTCTGAATTTCTGGCCTCCGAGCACGGGAGCCAGGCCACCCAAGCGCTGGCGGCTCAGGGCATCGGTGCGGAGGATGCGCAGCAAATGCTGAGCCAGGCCGCAGAAACCGCGCACGCCCACGTTGAAGAGCAGAGTGGCGGTCTGATGGGCGAGCATGCGGGCCGGAGCTTTTTTGCGGCCTTCGCAGCAGGCCTGGTGCGGGGCGACGGTTTTTTCAAGTCGCTGACGGAAGGTGGGGAAGGTATCCTGAGCGGCCGGGTGGCTGAGTCGCTGGCGGGGAGAATGGGCATCGACCCGTCCACCGCATCGACGGTGGCCGCCGCCGCTACCCCGTATCTCGTGGCGTTCCTGAAGGAAAAACTCGCCTGAGCTTGGCCTCTGGCCGGTCCCGATGGCCCGATTGGCTGGAGCTGGAGGCGCCCGGCTGGCCCAGCCTCGCGCAGCGAGCCTCGGCGCCCGGGCTTGGTCTTCACGGCGTCGTCGTGGCACAGGCTTGCCACACACAGATGATGGCCACAAAGCATAAAGCCCAGCGATTGCTGGGCTTTATGTCCTTGCCTTGTTGAACAAGGAAAATCTGGTCGGGGTGAGAGGATTCGAACCTCCGGCCTCTACGTCCCGAACGTAGCGCTCTACCAGGCTAAGCTACACCCCGTTTGTTTTTCTCTGCGTTGCCTGCTAATTACTGCTGCAGCGCGAAAGCACACAAGTGTAGCAGCCTTTTTTCCGGAATGGAAGAGGCCACCGACACGGGGCGCTTTGACGTCAGGACTGCCGTTGCAGCGAGAACGCGCACAGGTCGATCAGCGTTTGCTTCAGTGGGGAGTCGGGGAACCGCTGGGCGGCTATCTCCGCGGCTTCGGCTTCGCGCTGGGCTGCCTGGAAGGTGACCTCGAGCGCGCCGCTGGCGTGGATCGCGGCGAACACCGCATCGAAATGCTCGGTGCCGCCTTGCACGATGGCTTCGCGAGCCAGTGTGCGTTGCTCCGCGGTGCCGTGCTCGAGCAGGTGCAGCAGCGGCAGGGTGGGCTTGCCTTCACGCAGGTCGTCGCCGGCATTCTTGCCCATCTGCTCGGCGCTGGCGGTGTAGTCCAGCATGTCGTCGATCAGCTGGAACGCGGTGCCGATGCGCCGTCCGTACTCCGCGGCAGCTTCTTCGGTGGCGGCATCGGCGCCGGCCAGCACGGCGCCTAACTGGGCCGAGGCTTCGAAGAGCTTGGCGGTCTTGTAGCGGATCACCTGCAGGTAGCGCTCCACCGTGACGTCGGGGTCGTGCATGTTCAGCAACTGCAGCACTTCACCTTCGGCGATCACATTGGTGGCATTGGAGAGGATCTCCATAATGCGCATGCTGCCGGCGTCGACCATCATCTGGAAGGCGCGGGAATAGAGGAAGTCGCCTACCAGCACGCTCGCGGCGTTGCCGAAGACCGCGTTGGCGGTCTGGCGGCCGCGGCGCAGCTCCGACTCGTCGACGACGTCGTCGTGCAGCAGCGTGGCGGTATGGATGAACTCGACCACCGCGGCCAGTTCGTGGTGCCGGTTGCCGTCGTATCCGAAGGCCCGTGCGGACAGCAGCAGGATCACCGGACGCAGGCGCTTGCCGCCCGCGCTGATGATGTACTCGCCGATCTGCTCGATCAGGGGCACTTCCGAGGCGAGGCGCTGGCGGATAACCGAATCAACGGCGCGCATGTCGGCAGCGACCGGGGCAAGCAAGGCAGTGGCGGAAGACTGGGACAAGATGTTCACCGTTACGCAAAACCCGTCGATTATAAGCGATGCGGGTGTATGTATGTCCCCTGAACGGGGGGTGCGACAAGGCGTGCTGGCACGGCGCGAGCAAAGCGGGCATGGTGGTCCCGTGCACCTATAATGCCGCCATGACCCAGCCACCTTCCTCCTCGCGCCGCCAGCTCCGGCGCACCGCGCTGTGGGCAGCTTTCGCCGCCCTGGCGGGTTTCCTGCTCGCGGACCTGACCTGACCCGGGTGGGCGGGGAAGTGCTTCAGGCGGCGCCACGCGGCGCCGGGCAGGCTATGTGCCTGTTTTCTTTGTACTTTTCCCGGCTTTGGTATAGAATCGTGGGTTTCCTCCGGCCGCTTTGTGTTGTCTGCAGATGCGCTGGTGGGAGATAACCGGGCCAATTGGGCCGTCCGGCTTGTCTGTTTTCCCTTTCCTGGTCGTTGCCTGGATCGGGATGAAACGGACGCAAGGGCGCGCCGGCGTTGGCTTTCGGCGTTTTATTTCACATCGAGAGGTTCGACAATGTACGCGGTCGTAAAAACCGGCGGCAAGCAATATAAGGTTGCTGCTGGCGAAAAACTTAAAGTAGAACAGATACCGGCAGACATTGGCGCAGAAATCACGCTCGACCAGGTGCTCGCAGTGGGCGCAGGCGACCAACTCAAGTTTGGTACGCCGCTGGTTAGCGGGGCTTCCGTCAAGGCTACCGTTATCTCCCAAGGTCGTCACGATAAGGTGAAGATCTTCAAGATGCGCCGTCGCAAGCACTATCAAAAGCGTCAAGGCCATCGTCAAAATTACACCGAGCTGCGCATCGAAGAGATCATTGGCTGAGCCAGCGCTCAGTCCTTATCGAATCGAATTCAAGCGTAACTAGGTAAAGTAAAGCGACAGGAGTTAGTCATGGCACAGAAAAAGGGCGGCGGTTCCACACGGAACGGCCGCGATTCCGAATCGAAGCGTCTGGGCGTCAAGGTGTTTGGTGGTCAAGCCATCAACGCCGGCAGCATCATCGTGCGTCAGCGCGGTACCCGCGTGCACCCGGGCGATAACGTTGGCATTGGCAAGGATCACACCCTCTTTGCTCTCGTCGACGGCCACGTGCAGTTCGCCGTCAAGGGCGCTGCCAAGAAGCAGCAGGTCAGCGTCGTTCCGGCAGTCTGATCACAGCCTTTGCAGCATGAAGGCCCCGCAGTACTTGCGGGGCTTTTTCTTTTCTGGCGACAATGTCATTGTCGCCATTCGCCGCGCCCGCGGCCTTGCCATCCCGGCCGGGCACGCGCTTTGCGGTCGCTACACCACGGAAGGTCATCATGAAGTTCATCGACGAAGCCAGAATTGAAGTCATCGCCGGCAACGGCGGCAATGGCAGCGCATCGATGCGGCGCGAGAAATTTGTGCCCTTCGGTGGCCCCGACGGTGGCGACGGCGGCAGCGGCGGCAGCGTCTACGCGGTGGCCGACCGCAACATCAACACGCTCATCGACTTCCGCTACGCCAAGAAGCACGTGGCGCGCAACGGCGAGAATGGCCGGGGCGCTGATTGCTATGGCGCGGGCGGCGAAGATGTGAACCTGCGCATGCCGGTCGGCACGCAGATCCTCGACATGGATTCCGGCGAACTGATCGCCGACCTGACCGAGCATGGCCAGACCGTTTGCCTGGCCGAGGGTGGCCTGGGCGGCTGGGGTAACCTGCACTTCAAGTCCAGTACCAACCGCGCGCCCCGCCAGCAGGTGGACGGCAAGCCGGGCGAGCGCCGCATGATCAAGCTGGAGCTCAAGGTGCTGGCCGACGTGGGCCTGCTGGGCATGCCAAACGCTGGCAAGTCGACCTTTATCTCCCACATTTCCAATGCGCGCCCGAAGGTGGCCGACTACCCCTTCACCACGCTGCATCCCAACCTGGGCGTGGTGCGGGTCGATCACGAGCAGTCCTTCGTGGTGGCCGACATCCCCGGCCTGATCGAAGGCGCCGCGGAAGGCGCCGGGCTGGGCCACCAGTTCCTGCGCCACTTGCAGCGCACGGGTCTGTTGCTGCATATCGTCGACCTGGCGCCGTTCGATGAAGCCGTGGACCCGGTGGCGGAAGCCCGCGCCATCGTCAACGAGCTGAAGAAGTACGACGAAAGCCTGTACGAAAAGCCGCGCTGGCTGGTATTGAACAAGTTGGACGTGGTGCCCGAGGAAGAGCGCGATGCGCGCGTCAAGGACTTCGTCAAGCGCTACAAGTGGAAGGGCCCGGTGTTCCGCATCTCCGCCCTGACCGGCGAAGGCTGCCGCGAACTGATCTACGCGATCAAGGATCACCTGGCCGCGATCAAGGCCGAGGAAGTCGCCGCGCTGGCGGAGCCGGACATTCGCCTGGATGACCGCCTGCACAACGTCGACCAGTCCGGCAGCGAGCAGAACTAACTACAAGAACAGCAGTACCCAGCAGACAGGATTCCCACCATGCAATCGGTCATCGCCCAGGCAAAACGTATCGTCGTGAAGGTTGGGTCCAGCCTGGTGACCAACGACGGCAAGGGCCTCGATCACGAGGCCATCGCCCGTTGGGCGGCACAGATCGCCAAGCTGCGCATGGCCGGCAAGGAAGTCGTGCTGGTCAGCTCCGGCGCTATCGCCGAGGGCATGCAGCGCCTCGGCTGGGTGCGCCGCCCCAAGGAAATCCACGAACTGCAGGCCGCGGCGGCAGTGGGCCAGATGGGCCTGGCCCAGGTCTACGAAAGCCAGTTCGGCCGCTACGGCATCCGTACCGCCCAGGTGTTGCTGACCCACGCCGACCTGGCTGACCGCGAGCGCTACCTCAATGCGCGCTCGACCCTGCTGACCCTGCTGTCGCTGGGTGTCGTGCCCATCATCAACGAGAACGACACCGTGGTCACCGACGAAATCAAGTTTGGCGACAACGACACCCTGGGTGCGCTCGTCACCAACCTGATTGAAGGCGACGCGCTGGTGATCCTGACCGACCAGCGGGGCCTCTATACCGCCGATCCCCGCAGCAACCCGCAGGCCGAGTTCGTGGACGAGGCGCTGGCTGGCGCGGTAGAGCTCGAGGCCATGGCCGGCGGCGCCGGCACGTCGATCGGCCGCGGCGGCATGCTGACCAAGATTCTGGCAGCCAAGCGCGCCGCCAAGTCGGGCGCGCATACCGTGATCGCATCCGGGCGCGAAGCCAATGTGCTGGAGCGGCTGGCCGGGGGCGAAGGCATCGGCACGCAACTGCTGGCCCCCACCGGCCGCCTGACCGCGCGTAAGCAATGGATGGCCGACCACCTGCAGTTGCGCGGGCGGGTGGTGATCGATGCCGGCGCGGCGGACAAGCTCACCAGCGGCGGCAAGTCGCTGCTGCCGATCGGCGTGGTGGAAGTGCAGGGCGAGTTCGCGCGTGGCGAGGTCATTGCCTGCATCGACGCGGCGGGCCATGAGGTGGCGCGCGGCATCACCAACTACGCCAGCTCGGAAGCCAAGCTGATCGCGCGCAAGCCCTCGTCCGAGATCGAGCGGGTGCTTGGCCACCAGAACGAGCACGAGCTGATCCACCGGGACAACCTGGTACTGGTCTGAGCGACGCAAAAAAGCCCGCGAGCGATCGCGGGCTTTTTTTTGCCTGTTCCGGCGCCGTACTACCGCGCCGTTGCCGCCATCAACGCGTGATCGCGCTCTTGCGCGGCGCTTCGCCACGCAAGTCCTTGACGATGTCCTTCGCATTGCCAGCCGCTGAGCGGCCCTCGCACAGGAAATCTTTGGCCAGCGCCGCACCATAGTTGTTGCGCGCGATGCCTGCCAGCTGGACCCAGCCATCGCGGTCGTCGGTGCGGTTGCGGACCCACTCGGTCGCGCCCCTGGGCAAGGTAGCGTACATCTTGCGCTCGAAGGTGTCGCAGCGCACGGCCTCGAAGCTCACGTTGCGCATGCCGCTGGCACCGGTGATGACCACCGTATAACGCACCGCGCCGTCCGCACCCACGGCAACGGACTTGCCGTCGACGGCGAAGGTGAAGTTGCCGGCGGGGCTGACTTCGAACGGGATCAGGTCCGCATCCCGCGGCGGCGCAGGCAGCGCTGTCTCCACTTCCCTGAATTCCTTCGCGGCGAACGGGTCGAGGATGCTGAACTCCTTCTTTGGCGTGTAATCCTCTGACTCGTCCGGCATGGGGACGTGTTGCGGCTTGGACGCGCTGCCGCAGCCGGCCAGGCCGAGGCAAAGGGTTACCGCCAGCAAGCAGGCGGCGGGCAGGCTCGGGCGCAAGCCGCGGCCGGCAAAATCAATCATCGGTACTCCGTTCTGTGGACGCCGGCTGGGCCGGCGATATTGGGCCCGGATCGTGGGCCAGGTCCTGATGCACCAGGTCCGGAACGCTGTCGGGATGCTCGTCCAGCCCCGCGCGAGCATAACCTGCGCGCACCGAACCGTGCCGGCCGTGGGTGCCGTAGGGGCTCAGCGGCGCGCGGGTATTGCGCTGCAGGAAGCGGGACAACTCGGTCAGCGCGAGTTGGTAGACATCGCGCTTGAACTCGATGACAGCGTCTAGCGGGACCCAGTAATGGCTCCAGCGCCAGGCATCGAACTCCGGGTGGTCGGTGGCGCGCAGGCGGATGTCGCAATCGCGGCCCGCCATGCGCAACAGGAACCAAATCTGCTTCTGTCCCCTGTAATGGCCGCGGATTTCGCGGCGGATGAACTTGTCCGGCACCTCATAACGCAGCCAGTCGCGTGTGCGACCGACAATCCTGACATGCTCGGGCAGCAGACCGACTTCTTCATGTAGCTCGCGGTACATCGCCTGTTCCGGCGTTTCGCCGTATTTGATGCCGCCTTGAGGAAACTGCCACGAATGTTCGCCGATGCGCTTGCCCCAGAACACCTCGTTCCGTGCGTTGATGAGGATGATGCCGACGTTCGGGCGAAAGCCTTCACGATCGAGCATGACTGCACCTCGAATCCTTTAGAATTAGGTTGATTATAAAGGAAGCGCGTAATGGGGCTTTGTGCAACGGGGTGCTGGTTTTCCCCGAGCAAAAAGCGCTGCATAATGCACGCGCGCACCACGGATTCGCGCCATGCCGCCCACGGAACCTGCCAGGGCGGCATGGCCTCACGAGAAAGCAACGGATGAAAGCCTCGCAATTCTTCATTTCCACCCAAAAGGAAGCCCCTTCCGACGCGGAAATCGTGTCGCACAAATTGATGATGCGAGCCGGCATGATCAAGAAGCTTGGCGCCGGCATCTATAACTACATGCCGGTCGGCCTGCGGGTGATTCGCAAGGTGGAAGCCATTGTGCGCGAGGAAATGAACCGCGCTGGCGCGGTCGAGCTGTCGATGCCGGTGATTCAGCCTGCCGAGCTGTGGCAGGAAACCGGCCGCTGGGACAAGATGGGCCCCGAGCTGCTGCGCCTGAAGGACCGCCACGAGCGCGACTTTGCGGTGCAGCCCACCTCCGAAGAGGTGGTGACGGACATCGCCCGCAGCGAAATCCGCAGCTACAAGCAACTGCCGATCAATTTCTACCAGATCCAGACCAAGTTCCGCGACGAGCGCCGGCCGCGTTTTGGCATCATGCGCGGGCGCGAGTTCACCATGAAGGACGCTTACTCCTTCGATCGTGACGCTGCTGGCCTGAAGGTGTCCTACGACAAGATGTTCGACGCCTACGTGCGCATCTTCCAGCGTTTCGGCCTGGAGTTCCGTGCCGTCGCGGCCGACAACGGCGCCATCGGCGGCTCCGGCTCGCACGAGTTCCACGTGATCGCCGAGACCGGCGAAGACGCTATCGTCTACTGCCCCGACTCGGACTACGCCGCCAACATGGAAGCGGCCGAGGCCCTGCCGCTGCTGGCCCAGCGTGCCGCGCCGGCCGAAGCCATGGTCAACACGCCCACCCCGGGCAAGGCCAAGTGCGAGCAAGTGGCCGAGCTGCTTGGCATCCCGCTTGCGCGCACGGTCAAGTCGATCGTGCTGGCCACCGAAGGCGAGGCCGGCGTGCAGATCTGGCTGCTGCTGCTGCGTGGCGACCATGAGCTCAACGAGATCAAGGCGTCCAAGGTGGCCGGCCTGGCCGAGTTCCGCTTCGCGACCGAGTCCGAGATCGTCGAGACGTTCGGCACGCCGCCCGGCTACCTGGGTCCCATCGGTGCCAAGAAGCCTGTCAACGTGGTGGCGGACCGCACGGTCGCCAACATGAGCGATTTCGTCTGCGGCGCCAACGAGCGCGACTACCACCTGACCGGCGTGAACTGGGGCCGCGACCTGCCCGAGCCCGTGGTGGCCGACCTGCGCAATGTGGTGGAGGGCGACGTTTCGCCGGATGGCAAGGGCACGCTCGCCATCTGCCGCGGCATCGAAGTTGGCCACGTGTTCATGCTCGGCACGCGGTATTCGGAATCGATGGGCGCTACCTTCCTGGACGAGAACGGCAAGACCCAGCCCATGCAGATGGGCTGCTACGGCATCGGCGTGACCCGCATCCTGGGGGCCGCCATCGAGCAGAACTTCGACGAGCGCGGCATCATCTGGCCCGCTTCGATCGCCCCGTTCGCGGTGGTGGTCTGCCCGGTTGGCTACGACCGATCCGAGGCCGTCAAGGCCGAGGCCGACCGTATCCATGCTGAGCTGCTGGCAGCCGGCGTCGATGTGATCCTGGACAACCGCGGCGAGCGCCCCGGCGCCATGTTTGCCGACTGGGAGCTGATTGGCGTGCCGCACCGCGTGGTGGTGGGCGACCGTGGCCTGAAGGAAGGCCGCGTGGAGTACCAGGGACGGCGCGACGCCGAAGCCACCCAGCTGCCGGTCGCGGACGTGGTCGCCCACGTGCGCGGGCTGTTGTCCGCCTGAGCGCCATGCGCCTCCTGGACCCGCTGCGTCTGCCGGGCCGGCTCCCGGGCCGTTCGGGCGTGGCGCGGGTCGGCGCCGGCTTGTTGCTGGTGCTCAGCGCCGCCGCCCACGCCGGGGCCCAGAAGGAAGAAGACCTGGCCGACTCGGTGCGCGGCGCGCTGGCTGCGGCCATTGCCGACAGCCGCCCGCTGCGCCCGGCCTTTGCCACCGGCGGCGAGCAACTGGCGTATCTCAAGTGGCTGGAAGAAATGTCGCACCGGCTCGCGGGGCGCATCCCCGAGCCGCAGGTGCGCATCGAACTGATCGAGACCGCTTACTACGAGGCCAAGCGCGCGGGGCTGGAACCGGCGCTGGTGCTGGGGCTGGTGCAGGTCGAGAGTAATTTCCGCAAATACGCGATCAGCTCGGCCGGTGCTCGCGGGCTGATGCAGGTAATGCCCTTCTGGGTGCGCAGCATTGGCGACAGCGACAGCCGCAAGCTGTTTCACCTGCAGAGCAACCTGCGCTACGGCTGCACCATCCTGCGCTACTACCTGGACCGCGAGCAAGGCGACCTGTTCCTGGCGCTGGGCCGGTACAACGGCAGCCGTGGCCGCCCCGACTATCCCAATGCGGTGCTGGCAGCGTGGAAGCGCTGGCAGTACTCCGAAGCCACGGTCACCGTCGCCGGCGACCCCGAATCCGGCACGGGCATCCGCAGCCGTGTGGTGCCGCCCGAAGCGCCGGCGCGCAACCCGTTCTCGCCGCAGCGGCTGGCCAATCCCTCATGAGCAACACCGGCGCCACTGGCGACACCGCCGGCAAGGCGGGCTACACCAGTTCCTCGGCGGACCTGGAGCGCTGGCTGCGGCGTCATATCGGGCAGGGCTTTGGCGCCGAGGCGCTGGTGCAGTCGATGTGCCAGTCCGGCTACGAGCAGGCCTTCGCGCAAGCCACCGTGGCCGCGGCGCTGTCCGCGGCGGCACGGGCAGCGGTGCGGGGGACGGCGCCGGACAATGCCGCGGAGCTGGGCATCGGCAAGCCGGCCGGGCGCGCAGGGGACCAGGCTGGTGGCCGTGGCGAAACCGGCGCGCAAGGCAACCGTAACGCGGCGCATTTCGCCGGCCGCGAGATTCCCGTCCTGTTCACGCTCGCGGCGCCGCGCGTGACCCTGTACCAGCAACTGCTGACCGATGCCGAGTGCGACGCACTGGTAGAGCTGGCGCGCGGCCGCCTGGTGCGCTCACCCGTGATCAACCCCGACACCGGCGACGAGAACCTGATCGAGGCGCGCACCAGCCTGGGCGCGATGTTCCAGGTCGGCGAGCATGCGCTGATCGAGCGCATCGAGGACTGCATCGCTGCCGTGACCGGGATTGCCGCGGACCGTGGCGAAGGCCTGCAGATCCTCAACTACAAGCCCGGCGGCGAGTACCAGCCGCACTACGATTTCTTTAACCCGCAGCGCCCCGGCGAGGCGCGCCAGCTCAAGGTCGGCGGGCAACGCGTCGCCACCCTGGTGATCTACCTGAACAGCCCGCCGGCGGGTGGCGCCACGGCCTTTCCCAAGCTTGGCCTGGAGGTGGCGCCGGTCAAGGGCAACGCGGTCTATTTCAGCTATCGCAAGTCTGACGGCACGCTGGACGAGCGCACCCTGCATGCCGGCCTGCCCGTTGAAGCGGGCGAGAAATGGATTGCCACCAAGTGGCTGCGCGAACGCCCGTACCGGACCGACTGATGCGCGCCGGCAGCACCGCAGGGCAGGCACGCTACTGGTTCGATCCCGCCATGCCATATGTCGAGAGCCGCTGCGCCAGCGACAGCGGCGCGGCCTACCTGCCGCATACCCATCCCACCTTGTCGATTGGCGCTGTC